>NZ_DASVCJ010000087.1:0-10380 GCF_036381655.1 Ferrovibrio sp. | reverse complement strand
GCGAGCGTGCGGATGCTGCCGACGATCAGGTGCGGTGTCGCCGCCTCCAGGGACTTTTTCAGTTGGCCGATCTTCGCCATGGAACGTTGCCTTTCGATGGTGCGCCAGGCTGCGCCTGGCTCAGGGGACGTTTCGGTTTTTTCTGGGAGGGGCTGGAAGGGCTGGCGTGGTGCGCCGGCCCTCCCCTCCCTGAAATCCGCCGCAGGCAACGTCCCGGAAGCGAGCGGCGGCAAAGCTCGTCAGAAATTCGGCGCCGGAACGAAAGCCACCGGCACGCCAGCATCCAGCTCGGGCGCGTCATTCAGCACATCGCTCAGGCCGGCCTGCGGTGCTGCGGCCGCCCTGGTGATCGCCGCATCCAGCAGCTCGCGCAGCACCCCGACCGGGACCTGCACTAGCTCTTCGCTCGGATGATCAAGGAGCTGATCGGCCATCTGGCGCAGCGCCGGCAGCGGCAGCGGTTGCTGATCCGTCATCGCCGCCTCACATCGGAAAGAGCGAGGCGCGGCGCTTGCGACGGTGCGTCGATTTGCGCCGGGTCGTGCGGCGGCGCGTGCTGCGCCGGGCCGTTTTCCGCTTGGTGGTTTTGCGGCGCTTGGCCGCTTTCTTCTTCGCCATGGTGACCCCTCACCTGCCTCAGTTGAACAAAGGCGGGGAAGCGGCCCTAGCGGCGGCTATTCCGGCAACCCTGGAGGAGTAAAGTCCGGGGGCCGCCTCCCCTGACACCATCCCTAGTGTCAATTGACGATTTACACACAAAAGAGGCGGATTGCAACTGTCAAGTGACATTGCGATACTCGGCCATCATCCCTAGGAGTCGGCCATGCCGCACAAGCGCGTCGTTGAGAGCGAAGATTTCACGTTTATCGAGACTGGACCCCGGGTCGAGCTGCCCCGCTACGGCGACGCAGAAACCGAACTCGACATGCGCGATGAGCCGGATATTGATGATTACATTGATATGGCGATTAAAGAGCAGCGCCTCACCTCAGAGAGCCAGCTCGCAGCTATGCTCGGCGTCACTCGCGCGACCGTTTCCAACTGGCGGCAGAAGAAGGCTTGGCCCAGCCGCGGCGTGATGTTGCGGCTTGCCTATTACGCAGGCGTTTCTCAAGACGAAGCCTTAATGCACCTGTTCATTTGGCAGGAGAAACAGCCGCACGTTCGCAAGTTATTGGTGCATATGCTGGGCGGCATCTACGGTCTAAAAAACACTTTCGCTGCGATGATTTTCATGATCGTCACAGCGATGTTCGGCGTCGGAATTTCGCCGCATGGCACCTCGCCTGCCAATGCGCGAACGGTTCCGGCACAGGCGGACATTCAGTCTGGAAAGACTGTATATTATGGAAAATTAAGACGGCGCTGGCGGCGGTTCAGAAAGCGTTCATAAACCGCCGCTTTCATACCCCGGATGCACGTCCCGGAAGAGATCATCCACAGGCTAGACGCGGCCAGCTTGTTCAAGATGGCCGCTGTCTACCGCGAGCTGGCGCATTGGTTCGATCTGCGCGCCCGCACGGCCCAGGCCATGGAGGATGCCGAGCATCGACGCCAGCACGCCGCCATAACGCGCCGCCAGAGCCTGATCGACCGCGACCGGGAAATCTGCCGGCTGTTCCGCGCCGGGCTCTCAGACGGGCAAATTTCGGCCTCTGTGGGCCTATCCGCCCGACAGGTGCGCCGCATCACCGCCAAATTGCGATCAGCGGCGCGCCAGGCGCAGCGGCGACGCCGGCGGAGCCTTGGACAGGATCAGCACCAGGCCGGCAGCGACCAGAGCCCAGAGCAACCAGTTGTACTTGCCGTTGCCGAGGGCGCCGAAGCCCGGCAGCGGGACCAGGCCGCCGCCTAGCAGGCTGGCATCGACCGGCGAGCTGGTCTCGATCGGGCCGTAGTAGTCGCCCTGCTTGGTCTGATCGAACAGGCTGAAACCCTGATTGCCGGTGGTGAAGCCGTTGCCGGCGAGCTGCGCCAACGCCTGATCACCAAGCCGGCCGACGATGCCGGACGCGCCATCGCGGCTATCGACGCCGCGCCAATAGCCGCCATCGGCAACGACGCTGCCGGCCTGCAGCCACGGCTTGGCGGCATAGACCTCTTCCGCCGTGTTGTAGGCCGGCAGCCCGATGGCAATCTCGATGCTCACGCCGCGAAGTCCAAACCGAGCAGCCCGAGCAATATCCGCAGAGGCGCAGCATAATCTACGATGGGAAGGTCAAGGCCGAACGCCTTGGCGAAGGGCTGTATCACGACGCCATAAACCACGCTGAAAGCCATGGCGTAGAGGATCACGGCGCGCGGCGTCAGCTTGTTGCCGGCGCGCTCGCCCTCGCTGGTCGCGTCGATCTGTTTCAGCGCGCGCTCTTGCGCCTGGTCGCGGGCCTTGTTGCGGTCGGGGATCACCCGGTCGATAACCGTCTCACCCAGCCCGAGCAGCTTGCTGATGATCCCCCACATGTCACTCCCCCGCCTCGATGGCGCGGAGCCGATGCTCATGGTCCCGCACAATCCGCACCAGGCCGCGCAGGTCTGCATGGATCGCGCCCAGGCGGTAGATGATGCCGCCCAGGCCGAAAGCCACGGTGCCGATGGCCGCCAGAGCCGATATCAGCTCAGCGCTCATCACGCCACGCCCCGCCAGGCGTCGCGATAGCTCTGCACGCTGGCGACATAGCCGTAACGGTTGCCGCCGCGCAGCACATAGCCGACCCCGGCATTGTAGCTGGACAGCCATTGCGCCTCGGTGACCGTGCCAAGCCGCGACGCCAGATAGTCGAAGCTCCACTTGAGCTGCGCCATGCCGAGCGCGATATTGGTGGCCGGATCGTACAAGCCGGCCGGATCGCCAGAGAAGCCGCGATCCCGCGCCGTCGAGTAAAGCAACTGCATCAGCCCATAGCTCGCCTCGCCGCGCGAGGCCTCGTAGCGATAGGCCATCGGGTTGAAGGCGCTTTCCTGCTGCATCACGCCCATGACGAGCGCCGGATCGAAAAAGCCGCCATATAGTTCGTCATTGAGCTGGCGCACGATGGCGAGATAAGCCAGCGGGCCGGCAGCGACCGGCGCGGAATCTTGCACCACCGGATCGGACGGTGGCAGATCGCCTGCCGGCGCGGCGGCCTGGGCCGACTTCGCAAAGCCGAGCCATGCCGCCACGCCGAGCAACCCCGCCCCGATCCACGCCCCCAAGCTCACAGCTTGACCTCCTGGCGCGAGCCATCGCCGTAAATGGTGATCTGATAGGTGCCATCGGCCCGGCGCTCGACACCATTGCCGATGATATCAGTCGGCCCCGGCGCAGGCTGTGGCGGGAAAGCTGCATCGTAATTGGCCTCCGCCGTCTCCTTGTCCGTTCCCATAGCAACAGCGATTGCAATCACTTCATCGCGCGTCACAAGCCCCCCCCCTCAGAGAAATTCATATTCGACGTTGCAATAATTGACCGCACCCGAGCCGATAAACCACAGGCCTTGCCCGCTGGGTATCACCAAGTCCTGGAAGAAAACGACGCCGGCGGAGTTAGCAATCGCGACCAGCGCCTTGCTGATGTCATTCCAGGACGACGGTGCACTTGTGCCGCGAAAGAGCATCGCGGTTGCGCCGCCGGAGACTATGCGAATAGCGACAAGGAGAATTCCATTCGTGTTGGATGCCGGCGACACCGCTTGCACTGCGGACGTTGAAACGGACGCGGACGAAAAAAACGACGACCCCGCCGCAACATGCGACTTGACATTAACATCAAACGGCGGCTGCGGCGCCGATGGAGTTAGAACGCTCATCAGCTTTCCTCGCTCAGATAACCGATATCAGCGGCGCCGGCCGCCGTGATGCCATAGATCGCCGCCGTGGTCTTATCGAGCGTAATCGTTGCACCAGGCGCCAGCTTGACCGCCGATCCCGCCACCACCGCCGCGCCACCGACATAGACATCGGTCGCGCCAAGGTTCATCAGCGTGAGCGACTGGCGCAGCGAGTTTGCCGGCGCAATCGGCGTAGCCACATTGGTCACGTTAACTTTGCCATCGGCAATCGTCGTTCCAACCGAGGTGGTCACCAGTTGCTTGGCGGGCGGCGCATAGACCTCGACGATCTGGCGGCCGCCGTCGCCCATCACCGAAGCGGCAACATAAAACTTCGCCCTCACACCCGGGCGCGCGTCCCAGCGAACGGTGATCTGATCGAACACACCCCCGCGCGCGTAATTGTTGATCGTCAGCGGCACCAGCCGGTTGTTGTTCTTGCCGAAGGCGACATAAACCAGCGTATCGCTGTCCTGCGATCCATCGGCGCGGCGCGCGTCGATGAAATTGAAGAAATCCCACAGACCGGTGATGATCTGCTTACCGGCGACATCGAGCGGAATTTCGATCAGGTCATTCGAGACAATCGCCATAGCTCAGGCCTTCAGGAGTTTCGGTCCGATGTTGACCGCCAGGGTCGCAAGCGCGCCGATGATGGCCGCGCGCGTCAAACCAGCCGACAGAGCATTTGCCGTCGTCTCCGCCGAAGTCTGCTGCGCCTTGGCGGCCTCAAGCGTGGCTTGCGCCTGCAGCGCGGTCACCAACACCTGCTGCTGCACGGCCTCGGTCTGCGCCGATCCGTTGGCGGCCATCGTGTCGACCAATTGCTGCAGCCGGCTATCGTCATTATTGATGGTGACTTCCGGCGTGAAATAGATCGTCGACGAATTCTGCACCGTCGTCGATTGCGAACCGCCGAACAGGCCGCCAAGGAAGCTCATCGCAACCTCACTTGTCCATCGTCAACAAGAGCAAACCGGCACCGCCCGCCAGCAGCAACGGCAGCATGCCATTGCTCTGCTGCGCCGGCGTGGTGGTGCCAAGCGATGGCGTCGCTCCGGTTGGCGTTACCTGCGGCGTGTAACCGCCACCAAGCACGCTGCTGAGGCCGGATGGATAACCATCGTTGCCAGACGCATTGGCCGGTGCGGATGGATAGCCGGTCGCACTGCCGCTCGGGTTGGCCGAGACATCGCCGCCGCCGAAGTTGATCACCGTGGACGGGTTGAAGGCGATCGACGTGGCCGTGGCGACGGAAGTCGATTGCCGGGTCGAGGTAAAATTCAAGCCAGGAATGCCCGACATGTTACCGCGCTTTCTTCTCCAGCATCATGAAGGCGACCAGGCCGACGAAAGCGAGCGCGACATACATCGCGACACGCTGCGTCGTCTGCGCCTGCAATGCCTGCTGGTTGGCCTGCTGCTGCGCCTGCAGGATGGCGAATTCACCCTGCTGATTGGCCGTCATGGCGGCAGCATCTGCATTCGCTTTCGCGGTGAAGATGCTGCCGGCCGCCTCGACGCCCTTGTCCAGAATGTCCAAAAGGGACATGGCCGACTCCGATCAAACGGCGAGGTTGCGCAGGCCCTCGCGGGTAACGGCGATCTGGCAGGTATTGGCGCCCTGCTTGGTGACGTTCATGTAGAGCACCAGATCAGCCGGGATGCCGCCCGTGTTGATCGCGGTGATCGCCGATCGGAACAGATCGAAGTTCCACCAATAGACGCCGACCTGCGGATCGACGCCAAGGAAGCGCGCCATGTAATCCTTGAGGTGACCCGCATTGAGCGAGCCATACACGTCACTGCCGACCTTGAGCTCCATCTTGCCATTGGCCAACACGGTATCGACACCCGCATCGTCGGCCAGGGTCTCGATATGCAGCGAGCGATAGAACACGCCGGTCTTCTCGTCGATGATGACCGGATAGGCCGAATTGCTCTGCGTCACATCGACGATGCGCTGATCCAACACGCGCGTCATCCAGAAGCGCGGCTTGCCGGCTGATGGCCCGTCGCGGAACAGCGGCTCCGGGTCGCTTTCATAGAGCCCCGAGACTTCGCAGGTGACATTCGACAGCACAGCGCCGTTGGGCGTCACATAGAAGTCGGAGCAATCGGCAGCGGCCCAGTTGATTTTGAGCTGCGCGGGCACGCCCGGAATGCGCGGGCTGCCCAGATTGAGGCCGGTGTCATCGGGCCGCACCGCATGCGGCAGATACAGCGTGACCGGCAGATAGATCACATAATCGTAAGCCGTGCCGGTCGCCGACGGCAAAGCCGCCGACATGCCGTAGGGCAACCGCTTGTAGGTGTTGTAAGCCAGCGCGCACAGAGAGGAGCCTGGCAGATCTACGATGGTATCCTTGCCATTCACCTTCAACGACAAGCCACGAATGATGCGCGCCAGCGTGTTGAATTTGGCTCCAGCCGGCAGCGTGCCGCCAGTTGTGATGCGGAACGACAGCCGCAGCATCATTTCATAGAGCACGCCCCAGCGGGGAATGTCGATGAAGGTGCTGCCGCCAGCGCTGTACTGAAAATCCGGGCCCATCTCCCGGAAGGATTTATTTGCCATGATCCCTCTTCCCTCTCCTTGCCCACCCGATCAGGGCCGCTTAGATGCGGCCCTTCACGAACTTGTCGTAAACCACCAGCGCACCGATCACGATGGCGGCGGTCATCAGCATGCCCTTGGTCATCTGACCTCTCCTTTTCGAGCATCAACAAAGGGCACGAAGGCCCCCACGGGGAGGATGGTTACAGCGGGGCTGGAATAGGCTTCAAACCCGTATACGTACCTACGTATACGGGCCGAGGCCGGAAAAATGGCCCTAGTAGATTTTTTTCTCGAAAGCGCCGTCGCGCTCGGTCCAGACCAGCGCCTGGCCGCGCCGCAGGGCCGGCAGCCTGGCCGCCAGATCGTCAAACCATTCATCGGCCAGATAGCGCAGATCGCGCCGGCCATGGATCCGATAGCTGTAAACCTTGGTCGCCGCAGCCGTGAGATTGCGCGGCATGTTGGCAGGCCGGCGCGCGCTCGCCTTGATCGTCAGGCGGCGATGCCGACCGGCGTTGATGATCCAATCGGCATGCACCGGCACCGGGTAGATCGGCATCATGCGATCCACATCGTCCCAAAGCAGCACCCGGTTACCATAGACCCGCGCGCATTTATTCGCCCACTCAAATGCCGCGACCGGCCCCATCACGCCGAAGCCGCGCCAGCAGATGCGCCGCTCGCCGCGATCCAGCGCTTTGACCAGATCAATCGGTGACGAGCAAATCACCGCGTTGCGGGTCAAAACTTCCTGCTCGTTGATATCGTAAAGGATCGCCGGCTGCGGGCCGATATGAGAAAGAGCGAGGAAGGTTTTCCCCTCCCCGCTCTTGCCGAAATACAGCTCGACGCTAGGCCGCTGCTGACTGATCAGCATGCTCCGGCTCCGGCTGCGGCAGCGGACGACGATTGGCCATGATCGTCATGCCGACACCGCCGAGCGTCAGCCACGCCATGATCTTCGGATCGGCGCGATCGAGCAAACCATAGACCCGCGCGACATTGAGCAACGCGCCGCTCATCATCCGGCACTCGTCCGGCTCAAGCGGCGTCACGCGATAGCGGGCACAGGCATAGACGCCGATCACATTGACTGCGCCAGCAACGGCGGCCTGCAGCTCATCGGGCCTAGCCGGCTGATCAGATGGTGCCTCGACAGACTCCGGCTCTGGCGTCATCGCCGCCGCTTCATCGCGGAGCTGCTGTTTCTCGTCTACCATTCCCATGGCATCTTCACCCCGTCTTCCTTCTTCGCCGTCGGCTTGCGCTGCGGCGGCTTGCGCGCGGGCTGCGACTTCGGCGCCGGCCTCGAAGCCGAGCGCTGTTGCGGTCGCGGCGTCGGCGGTTCCGGCGCCGGCTCGACCTCGATCTCCTCTTCCTCGATTGCCTCCTCCAGTTCGCCCTGGACCTCTTCGCTGTCCGGTGACGGTTGATCGCCCAGCCATTCGCTCCGCTCCTCTTTCGGGATTGACCACTTGGTGATGCTCTGCGCCAGCAGCCTATTGCTGTGCGCCGAACGTGGGAAAATCTGGCTTTGGCAACCGCCATCGGCGGGCGGCGGGCAGACCATATAGAGATAGCCGCTATCGCTCACCTTTACCGGATGCGGTCCCGATTTGCAGATCGGACATTTTGCATGCCCTATAATTTTCTTACTCATCGTGCCTCCTCGATAAACCTGTAACGCTCGCTGGCGCGTTTCAGCTTGCGTTGCTGCTCTGGGTCTTTGAGTGCGAATTCCTTCGCAGCGGCATAGAGCCGATCCAGCGCCAACACATCGCTGATTTCATCCTCGCCGCGATTATCGATTGCGTAAAAACTATGGCTGATCCCGCCGACCATTTTTATAAGCTGCGCCTTGATCGCATCGGCACGGGCCGTAACCCGCCGCCCGCGCGGCGCCAGGAACGGAACCGGCGTCAGCTCTTGCACGACATTCCAGAACGGATGCAGCGGCCAGCGCGCCCGATTGCTGTCATTCGTCGGCACCGTCAGCCGGCGCGATTGGACCGCCTCGCGCACTAGAGCGTATTGCCATTCAATGAATTCGGAGAGGCGACGGATGCCGCGATTTTGCAGCCACTCCTTGGCGAAGCGAATTTCCAAACGCCACACGTCAGAGCGCACCGCGCCAGGCAGGCCATTTTCCTCCCAGATCGGATACATCCACTCCTTGCCGCTGGCTTCGGTGATTTCCAGCGTCTTGTTGTACAGCTCGACTTGCAGCGTCGATTTGCTGCCGAGCGTGAGCGTTTCGATCCTGCCGCCGCGACTGAATGTCGTGACCTTATCGAGATGCGGCAGCGTGACGGTGCGCGCCTTACACTTAGCCGGCATCAGAACACCCTCTGCCAGTCTGACGGTGGCAGATTCCGCGAAGCCTGGCGCATAGAAATCATAGGCGATATCCGCGCGAGTCAGCCGACGATAATCGTCATCATTTGGTTCCCCGAGCTTGTCGAGGATCGCTTTGACGCGCTCGACGAGATCGTCGATGCCGTATTCCCACAAGCCGGCAGCCAGGTAGCGGACGGTGATCGACCAGCCCGCGCCGCCAGGCTTGAACATCAGCAGGAAATCATCATTGCCGGCGACCCAGCGAAAGCCGCCCCTGGCGCCTGTAGATCGCACCTGGAGCAGCTCACCGCCAACGCGGTACGGCGCCAGGCCCTCGCCGTCGTCGGACAAGTCCGCCGCTTCCTGCCGGCAGCGCTCCAGATCGTCGGCGGCAGCCTGGTGCAGGATGTAATTCCAAGCCTCCTGGACGGTATCCAGTTGCTTGCAGAGCCATATCCAGCCCTTGGGCATTGGAATTCCTGGCAGATTGGCCGGTTCCCGATCCATAAAATGTATCCCGTACCCCCCCTATTAGAGGGTGGGGGGGTACTCTCCCCCCTCGATCGAGGAATGGAACTTTGTGGGAACATACCCCGCAGCGGAGCGGCGGCCTGAGGCCCTACGGTCGAACCGTTCCCATCGGGTGTTGGGGGCCTCGCGAGCCGTACCAAACCGCTCCTTCGGGGTATTCATGCCGGCACCCGCGACTGCGCCAGGATGCCATTCATGCTGCGCGCAGCTTCCAGGGCCTCGCGCTGCGTCCGATAGCGCCAGCCCATGCCATCGGTTGATTTACCTGTAGGATGCCGGCCGGCCTGGTCGACCAGGACAACGCGCCATTCCCAGGTATGAAAGCGCCCGCCAACAAACTTGGCGGGCACCTTCTCTGCGACATAGAGCGGCCGGGCGATCACTCGCCCGGCTCCGTCACATCGCCCTGCAATCGCGAGACCATTTTGGAATGATCTCGCAGCAGGCGACCGAGCGTCTGACGGCTCACCTTCACCGACTCCGAAGAGCGCCGGCATTTGTCCAGCGCCAGGTGAGCGTCATGGAACTCGTGGCTTGTCGTTTCAAGCTGCAGCTTCATGCCGTGCGCCTCCCCGCGCCAGCCTGAGCGCGCTGGCCGATTTCGGTGTGCAGCCACCGCTCCGCGTCCTGCAGAAATCGCTTCTGCAGGTCGAGCATCGCGGCGGCCTTCACCGACTGGATGAGCCGCAGCAGCTGCCGCAGCTCATCGTCGCTGTAGCCTTCCAGGCTCATCACGACGCCGCTCATACTGCAGCTCGCTCGGGCCGGTTCCAGATCACATCCCACTCGCCGGCCTTATCGGCGGGGAACGCGGCGCAGCTCAACGGCGCTTGCCAGCTCGGATCGTCCAGCGACATGCTGAAATATTCGCGGCCGTTGTGCTGCTTCTTCCACGCCGCACCGATGTTGACCGCCTCGCCCTGCGCGGTGATGGCATACACGATGTAGGCCGGCGCGCCTTCAGCATCGCGACCGCTCGGCTCCAGGTGGAGCTGCACCGAATGCGCGAGCGTGCGGATGCTGCCGACGATCAGGTGCGGTGTCGCCGCCTCCAGGGACTTTTTCAGTTGGCCGATCTTCGCCATGGAACGTTGCCTTTCGATGGTGCGCCAGGCTGCGCCTGGCTCAGGGGACGTTTCGGTTTTT
>NZ_DASVCJ010000086.1:0-18722 GCF_036381655.1 Ferrovibrio sp. | reverse complement strand
GGAGCGGACCGAGGATTTCCCAGCCGCCTTCCAGCGCGCCCAGGCCAGCAACAAGCCGGCGATCATCGAGATCAAGCTCGACCCTGAGGCGCTGACCCCGCGTGCCTCACTCAGCCAGATCCGCGCGGCGGGCATGCAGGCGAAGGCGCATCACAGCGACCGGTAGTCCGCAGGTCTCTTGCCGGATATCAGGCGGGCCTGAAGGCCTTATTCCGCCGCCGCATCGGTGGTGAGGACGGGCTCCATGCCGGCCAGTTCGGCTTCCGGCAGGTGGCAGGCGATGCGGTGGCCGCTGCTGAAGCGCTGTTCGACAGGCTCCACCTCGTCGCAAATCGCGCCGATTTTCCGGTGGCATCGCGTGGCGAAAGGACAGCCCTTGGGGCGATCCATGACGCTTGGCGGCTTGCCCTGCAGCACGATGCGTTTCGACCGCACGTTCGGATCCGGGACGGGAACGGCGGAGAGCAGGGCTTCGGTATAGGGATGGTAGGGCGGGGCGAAGACGTCTTCGACGCGCCCGGCCTCCATGATCTTGCCGAGATACATCACCGCCACCCGGTCGGCGAGATAACGCACCACCGACAGGTCATGGCTGATGAACAGCAATGTCGTCTGCCGCTCGCTCTGCAGCTCCGCGAGAAGATTGATGATGGCAGCCTGCACCGAGACATCGAGCGCGGAAACCGGCTCGTCGGCGATGATCACTTCCGGGCTGCCGGCCAGGGCGCGGGCAATCGCCACGCGCTGCTTCTGGCCGCCGGAGAGCTGGCGCGGTTTGCGCTCGGCAAATTCCGCCGGCAGGTTTACCGCCTTGAGCAGGGATTTCACCTTCTTCTTCAGCTTGTCGCCCTGCAGTTTGGCGAACTGGCGCAGCGGCCGCTCGATCGCATAGCCAATCGTATGACTCGGATTGAGGGTCGAGTCCGGATTCTGGAACACCATCTGCAGGCGGCGGATCACGTCGTCGGGGCGTTTGCCGACGCCAAGCTCGGTGAGGTCGACTTCGTCCAGCGTCACCTTGCCGCTGGTGGCAAGTTCCAGGCCGGTCAGGATCTTTGCCAGCGTGGACTTGCCGCAGCCGGATTCGCCGACGATGGCCAGGGTCTCGCCGCGCCTGGCCCGCAGATTGATCCCGTCGATCGCCTTGACCTGAACATTGTTGCCGCCGATCAGGCCCAGACCGGCCGACTGGTCGTAGTATTTCTTGAGGCCGTTGATCGCCAGGATCGCCTCGTTATGCGGCATGGCTTCAACGTCGATGGCCTCGCTCGCGCCGCTGCGCTCCAGCGGCGGCAGGCTGTGCTGCCGTGCGCAACGGACCCGGTGCTTGCGCGATTGCGGCGCGTAGCCCATGCAGATGGTGTCCTGGGTGCAGAGCCCGTCCTGCAGATACTCGCAGCGGCGGGCGAAGACGCAGCCGGGCGGCCGCTGCCGCGGAACGGAGACGGTGCCCTTGATCGGCACCAGCGGCGCCGAATTCTTGTCCGCATCGAGCGTCGGAATGCAGCTCAGAAGGCCGCGCGTATAGGGGTGCCGGGGATCGTTGAAGACATCCCGGATCGGGCCTTCCTCGACCAGTTCGCCGGCATACAAAACGCCGATGCGATCGCAGATCCTGACCACGGTGCCGAGGTTGTGGCTGATGAAGATGATCGACGTCTTATGCTTGCGGCGCAGTGCGGCGATCAGATCGAGCACGGCGGCTTCCACGGTCACGTCAAGGCCGGTGGTCGGCTCGTCCATGATCAGCAGGGACGGCTCGGCCATCAGGGCCATCGCGATCACGACGCGCTGCTGCTGCCCGCCCGACAATTGATGCGGATAGCGGCGCATCATCGCTTCCGGGTCGGGCAGGTTGACTTCCTCCAGCATCGCGATGGCCCGGGCATGGGCATCGGATTTCGAGGCGCCGAAATGGTAGATCGGTATTTCCATCAGCTGGGCGCCGACGGTCATGGTGGGATTGAGGCTGGACATCGGGTCCTGATAGACCATGGCCATGCGGTTGCCGCGCAGGCGCCGCAAGGCATCCTCGTCGAGGGCGTAGAGGTCCTGGCCCTCGAAAATCACCTTGCCGCCGGTGATGCGGCCGGCCTTGCCGAGATAGCGCATGATGGCATAGCCGATGGTGGATTTGCCGCAGCCGCTTTCCCCGACCAGGCCGATCGCCTCGCCGGGATAGAGCTTCAGGTCCAGGCCCGGCACCACGTTGATCTCGCCGGAACGGGTGAAATAGGAAATCCGCAGGTCCTGCAGGTCGAGGACGGGTGAATCCTGTGAAGTTTTGGCGGCTGTCGTTTCAGTCACGAAGCGAAATCTCCCTCAAGCCGTCGGCCAGCAGGTTCAGGCCGAGTACAAGCGAAGAAATGGCGATGCAGGGCAGTACCGTCATATGCGGGAAGGCGAGGGCCATGGAGCGGGCCTCGTTGATCATGCCACCCCAGTCGGGATCCGGTGGCGGCAGACCGAGACCGAGAAAGCCCAGCGCGCCGATGGTGATCGTCACATAGCCCATGCGCAGGCAGGCATCGACGATCAGCGGCCCGCGCGCATTGGGCAGGATTTCGACGAACATGATGTAGACGGCGTTTTCGCCGCGCATCTTGGCGGCGGCGACGTAGTCGCGCTCGCGGATTTCCAGAACCAGACCGCGCACGATGCGCATGATGGCCGGTGCCGAAGCGAAGGTCACCGCCAGCACGATATTGAGGCCGGACGCCCCGATCGTCGCGATGATCACGACATACAGCACCAGGATCGGGAAGGAGAGGATGATGTCGCTGGCACGCGACAGAAGCTCGTCCAGCCAGCCGCGGCAGTAGCCGGCCGCCAGCCCCATGGCGATGCCGACGGCATAGGCGCAGGCCGTCGCAACGAAGCCATAGAGCAGCACGGTTCGCGACCCCCAAATGATCCGCGACAGGATGTCCCGTCCCAGATGGTCGGTTCCAAGCCAGAAGGTGCCGTGGCCCGCGGCATAAGCCGTACCGGGCTTGGCGAAGGGTTGCAGCGTCGCATTGGGATCGAAAGGCGCCAGCAACGGCGCCAGGATCGCCACCAGAACCCAGAAGAGGATAAGGCCGGTTCCGATCATCGCGACCGGGCTTTCCCGCAGCAGCGCGATAGCGCGGAGGAAACGCCGCAGCCTGGCGGGAAGCAGGGGCGTGGCGGCCTGATCGGTCATGCTCATGCGGGCCTCACTGCAACCTGATCCGGGGATTGAGGTAGGTGTAGCCGATATCGGCCAGGGTCTGCGTCGTCACCGCCACCAAAACCGCCACCATGGCGCAGGCCTGGATGAGATAGATGTCCTGGTTGAGCGAGGCCTCCAGCAGAAGCGCGCCGAAGCCTTTGTAGGCGAAGAAAAACTCCACCACGACGACACCGGACAGCAGCCAGTTGATCTGCAGCATGATCACGGTGAAAGGCGGGATCAGCGCATTGCGCAGTCCATGGCGCAGGATCACGCGGTGGAACGGGATGCCTTTCAAGAATGCCGTCCGGATATAGGGCGCGGTCATCACCTCGGCCATCGAGGCGCGCGTCATGCGGGTCACATAACCGATGTCGTAAAGCACCAGGACCATGACCGGCAGTACCAGCTGCGCCCAATCGAAACCGCCGGACATGGCCGAAGTGCCGGGCAGCACGCCGAGCCAGAACACGAAGATGGCCGCCAAAAAGACGGCGCTGGCGAATTCCGGAATCGATGTCGTGATGATGCTGGCGATCGAAATGGCGCGATCGAGCGGCGATCCCTCCCGCATGCCCGACAGCACGCCGAGGATCAGCGAGAGCGGCACCAGAATGGCGAAGGTCCAGAAGGCCAAGATGGCCGTATTCCATAGCCGCGGCCACAATATTTCGGCGACCGGAACCTTGAAGCGGATGCTGTCGCCGAAATCGCCGGTGACCATATGCTGCAGCCATATGGCATAGCGCTGCCACAGCGGCTGCAGATAACCATGCGCTGCCATCCAGATCTGGCGCTGCTCTTCCGTGGAATAGGGGCCGAGAACCTTCACCGCGACCGAGCCGGGATTGAGCTCGAGCAGCAGGAATACCAGCAGCGAGACCACCAGCATCGTCAACACAGTAAAGGCCAGCCGACGGAGAATGAACGTCAGCACGTAGGGGCGCCTCTGCTTACGAATGTCATGACACTATCCCTGTTGTCGTTTTTATTGGCGCTCCCGGTTTGTTAGTGGGGCGCAAAGGCGGGCCGGCATGGCCGGCCCGCTTCAACATTGCTGGGTCAGGCGAGCCAGACCTTGTTGAAATGGTGCTCCAAGGCGACATGGGCATAGATGCCGCGGACGCGCTTATTGGCGGCAACGAAAACCGAGCGCCATAGGGACTGCACGAAGACGGCGTCGTGCTGCAGGATCTGCTCGAGCTTGGCCATATCCTTGCGCCGTTCATTTGGATCGAGCTTCGTGCCGGCCTCATCCAGCAGGCGGTCGAATTCCGGGTTCGAATATGACGTTTCGTTCCACGGCACGCCGGTGCGGTAGGCCAGGTTGAGGACCTGGACCCCGAGCGGGCGATGCGTCCAGTTGGTGAAGCCGAACGGGGTCGTCAGCCAGCGGTCCCAATAGGTGCCGCCAGGCATGACGTTGATCTGCATGTCGATGCCGGCCGGCCGCACCATCTCGGCGATGGCCTTGCAGGCATTCTGCTCCCAGGTCGGATTGGCGACGCAGTCGATGCGGATCTGCAGCCCATTCGCATGGCCGGCTTCGGCCAGCAGCTTCTTCGCCTTGGCATAATCCTGCTTTTGCTTCGGCAGCTTGGCGTATTCCGGATGCACCGGCGAGACATGATGATCTTCGGCCGGGGCACCGTATTCGCCGTAGAGCAGGGCTTTCAGGCGATCATGGTCGATGCAGGCCTGGATCGCCTGCCGCACCTTGATGTTGTCGAACGGCTTCTCGGTCACCTTGAAGCGCGCGATGCCGGTCTGCGCCGTGATGGTCTCATAGAGTTCAATGTTCGGCAGCGCCTTGATGGCAGGGACCTGATCGACGCCGGTTTCGTAATTGGTGTCGACCTGATCGGATGCAAAGGCCGCAAGCTGCGCTGCCGGATCGTCGCCATGATCGATGTAGGTGATCTGGTCGAGATAGACGTCGCCGCCCCAGTATTTGGCGTCCTTGCGCTTGGTCAGCACACAGCGTTCGCCGACGGCGAACTCCTTCAAGGCGAACGCTCCGGTGCCGATCGGCTTCTTGAGGAAATTGGCGCCGTCTTCGGCAAAGTGCCGATGCGTGATGAGGGCGGGATAATCCGCCATGCTCTCGGGCAGGCTCAGGTCCGGCGTGTTGAGATGGAAGCGCACCGTATGTGCGTCCACCTTTTCCAGCGCGCCTTCCGTCATCGAGGTTTTCTTGACCGGCTTGCCGTCCTTGCCCTTCTTGCCGGTATCGACCGTCGTGGTCATCGAGGCGAAGCGGCCGATATTCGAGGAACCCGTCGCCGGGTCGAGCCAGCGCTTGAAGGTGGCGATCACGTCGTCGGCGCCGAAATCATCGCCATTGGACCATTTCACGCCCTTGCGCAGGTGGAAGGTCCAGGTCTTCAGATCCTCCGAAGCTTCCCACTTCTCGGCCAGATGCGGCCTTGCGATGTTGTTCTTGTCGACCTGAACCAGGGGTTCGATGATATGGCGGGCCTGATTGCCCTTCTGCGACCAGTCGAAGATCGCCGGATCGGACATATCCATCACGTTCATGGATACGCGCAGATTGCCGCCCATCTTCGGCGTTTCCGCGGCAAAGGCATTGCGCGGCGTCAGCGCGATGCCGAGCAGGGAATTGGCGGTGGCAGCAGAGGCTCCGAGCAGTGCCGCGGTACGCAGGAAATCGCGTCGGCCGAGTTCGCCGCGCCTTGCCTTTTCGGCAAGTTCGGGCAGGGCGGAATGAATCCCCGATTTGTTTTTGTTTGACATTGGCGCCTCCATCTTCTCGGTGGTGATGATTTGTCGACGCCGAACCGACCAGTAGGCCGCGACCGCCGCCGGGAGCGAGTTTGCGCAGGGCAAAGACAACAGAAATGCAAATGAAATCGCAGAAGTATTCTGCGTCATTCGCAGCGATTGATATGTGTTATTGGCGCCGGGAGTATTTAGATCATGCCCATCGATGTCAACCTTTTAATCCCATTACGTCGTTGCGAGTGCGAGAAATGCAGCGTGAAATCTATATAAATTAGTGGTTTATTCTCATCAGCCTGCGACACGAATTTTGTTTTATTGCCAATGATCGCGTCCCGTCTCACTCAAATTTTTTCGCATTTTGATTCGAACATCATTTGCTCGTTGCTTGTTGTTCGGCATTATCTGAACGGATGACGAAAGAATGTCGGTGAGGGCGAATGAGGTTCGCAGCGCCGCGAGAGAGAAGATGCGATGGCTGCCATTGCTCCGGTCAGTGCGCTCCTGCTCAGCGTGGCCCTGCTGCTCACCGGCAACGGTTTGCAGAGCACGCTTCTGCCGGTACGTGCCAGCCTGGAAGACTTCGGTTCCCTGGCTATCGGTGTCCTTGGTGCAAGCTATTACATCGGCTTCGTCGCCGGCTGCGTGGTCACACCGAAGCTGATCCGGCGCGTCGGCCACATCCGCGTATTCACCGCCATGGTGTCGGTCGCTTCGGTCGCACCGCTGGCACATGCGCTGATTGTTGTCCCGTCGGTATGGTGGATATTGCGCGCCATCACGGGATTTTGCCTCGCCAGCCTGTATCTGATCATCGAGAGCTGGCTCAATGAGCGCGCCACCAGCCAGAACCGTGGCCTGATATTCACCACCTATACGACCGTCAACTACAGCGTCATCACGCTTGGACAGGTTTTGATGCTGACCGACGATCCGTCGCGCTTTCCCTTGTATACGATCGCGTCGATTCTGGTTTCGATTGCCGCGGTTCCCGTCGCACTGACACGGTCGCCGCAGCCGACGGTGATCACAGCCGACCGTTTATCCTTCGGCAAGCTGTTCCGGATTTCACCGGTGGGAGCGGCAGGCTGTGCCGTGGTCGGCCTGACCAATGGCGCCTTTTGGGCGCTGGCGCCAGCATTCGTTCTGCAATCCGGCTTCGCCGTCAGCGACGTTGCGCTGTTCATGAGCGCGACCGTGATCGGCGGGGCGTTGTCGCAATGGCCGTTCGGCCGCCTGTCGGATCGGGTGGACCGCCGGATCACCATTTTGATCGCTTGCGCTGCCGCTTCGGCCGCCGGCCTGGCGATTGTTGCCGCCGGTCTGGCAATGCCCAATCTGACCATCGCGGCCGGCTTCCTGTTCGGTGTCTTTGCCTTTCCCGTCTATGCCCTGAGCGTGGCGCACACGAATGACGTCACCACGGGTGTCGATTTCGTCTCGGTAGCCGGTGGCCTGCTGATGATCAACGGGGCGGGTTCGGTGATCGGGCCATTGCTGGCATCCACCGCCATGGAGACGGTTGGCGCGGCCGGCCTGTTCGGCTTTACCGCTGCGATCCACGCCTCGATGGCGCTGTTCACGATCTATCGGATGCGTCAGCGCTCGGTGCCGGCGGATACCCAGAAGGCCGATTTCGTGCCGATGCCGGCCACGGTTCCGGTCACTTCGGATATGGACCCGCGCGCCGAAGAGGCCGGCGCCTCCGGTCCCGATGAACCCGGGCCACCGGAGGGTTCGCCGCCGACGGGCGAAGATGACGCACCGAATCCTCCATCGGCACGGGATGCAGCCTGACAATATCGCCGGAGCCTGGCCGTATGGTTTGGCCTTGGGCTGCGCTAGATTGGCTTTATGACCGCGGCGATTCTTAGTCATGAGCCGGCCATTCGCCTGACCATCTATTTCGGATTGCTGGCCATTCTCATGGCATGGGAGTGGCTGGCGCCGCGGCGTCGGCTCGCCCTCGGCCGCTGGCGGCGCTGGCCCAGCAATCTTGGCATGGCGGCTTTGAATACACTGGCGTTGCGCCTGGTCTCTCCGGCGGCGGCCGTCGGGGTGGCGGTCTGGGCGGAGCAGTCGGGGATCGGCCTGTTCAATATGGTTGCCGTTCCTGCCGGCGTTGCCGTCGCCGTGAGTGTTCTGGCCCTCGACCTTCTTATCTACGCTCAGCATGTGGCGTTCCATAAGATAGGGCCGTTATGGCGTCTGCATCGCATGCACCATGCCGATCTGGATATCGACGTTACAACTGGAGCAAGATTCCATACCGTGGAAATCCTGCTTTCCATGGGGCTCAAAGTCGGCGCGGTTTTGCTGCTTGGCGCCCCGGCACTCGCTGTCCTTCTGTTCGAGGTGCTGTTGAACGCGACCTCCATGTTCAATCACGCCAATATCGTGCTGCCGCCGGCGTTGGATCGTGTCCTGAGGCTGATCGTCGTGACCCCGGATATGCACCGCATACATCATTCCTGGCATCGCGACGAAACGGACAGCAATTTCGGTTTCAACCTGCCTTGGTGGGACCGGCTGTTTTCGACATACCGCGCTCAGCCGAGGGACGGCCACCAGGCGATGACGATCGGTTTGCCGATTTTCCGTGACCCGCGCGAGCTGCGGCTCGACCGGATGCTGATGCAGCCATTGCGTCGTGATAAGGTGAAACAGCCGGCGCAGGAGACGCCTGTTTCGGCCATAGTGGAATGAATCATGGCTGCTTTCGATAGCGAACTTCTGCCTGTTTCCGACAGGCCGCTGGCAAGCTGGCTGGTCCAATCCGGACTGGATGGCCTGCCGGTCGAACAACTGATCGACGGTTTCTGCACCCGGCTCAATGATGCCGGTGTGAGGATCGGGCGTGCCTTCGTCGGGACGGCAACCTTGCATCCCCTCGTTCGGGCTTACGGTCTGACCTGGACCGACGGCCAGAAGCCCGTCGAGAGTCAGGCAATGCCGCATCGCGAGCCTGGAGAGGAGCCGCAGAACTGGCTTGAGAGTCCGTTCCACTACATGCTGAACAATGACCTGGACGAGATGCGGCGCCCTTTGGTCGGGCCGCAGGCGAAACGCGACTTTCCGGTGCTCGAGGAATTCGCCGCCGCGGGCTACACCGATTGGGTGGCGTTCGCGCACAGCTTTGGCTGGGACTTGAGCAATTCGGTATTGGAGGACCGGCAGGCCGGCATCGGCATGATCTGCTCGCTTGCCTCGGTGCATCCGGGCGGCTTTCTGCCGGCCGAGATCGACCGTCTGCGCCGGCTGGTCGCGCTGCTGGCCCTGGCGATCAAGTCGACTGTGTTGGCTCAGCTCGCGCGCGACATTACGGCTTCGTATATCGGCAGCGATGCGGCCAGCCATGTTCTGTCGGGCGAGATCCGCCGCGGCATGGCGCAGAAGATCGATGCGATCATTCTCTGGGCCGATCTGCGCGGCTTTACCGGTGTCGCCGACCGCCTGGCGATTGAGCCGTTGATCGAGACCTTGAACGGCTATTTCGATTGTCTCGGCCCGGCGATCGAGACGCAAGGAGGGCAGGTCCTGAAATTCCTCGGCGACGGCCTGCTGGCCAGCTTCCAGCTTGCTTCCGGCCAGGATCCGGCACCGGTCTGCTGCGCTGCGCTGAAAGCGGCGGAGGATGCGCTCGCGGCGATCAAGCTGCTGAATGCCGAACGCATCCGCACCGGTCTGCCGGTGCTCGATTTGGATATCGCTCTGCATCGCGGCACGGTGATGTACGGCAATGTGGGAACGGGGGCGCGGCTCGACTTCACCCTGATCGGTCCTGCCGTGAACGAGGTATCGCGCCTGGAGCATCTCTGCGGCGTGCTGGACCGCAACCTGCTGGCGTCGCGGTCCTTTGCCGAGGCGGCGGGCGAGGCCGTCATGTCGCGGCTCGTCTCGCTCGGTTTGCATAACCTGCGTGGCGTTGCCGAGCCGCAGGAAGTCTTCGGCCTATCGGTCTAGCTTTTGTTCGAAATGATATAGCCGATTACTTGCGCGACTATGCTGCCGCGATCCGTCGCGACGGGCAGGAACATACCGTCAAAGCCGAGGAAGGCCCGGTTGGCGTGCCGGAATGTGCCGAAAATGCGAGCGGGCCGTCGGTGGTCGACGACCCAGCCAAAGCAATGCCGCATCTCGGCCAAGGCGACGGGATCGTAGACATCCTCGAAATAGCGGCCGGTCATGTCGCGCCCGCTCATGGCGGCCACGTCCGTGCCGATGAGGCGATAGCGAAAGCGCCGCTCCGATTGCCCCGAGGCGGCCGCGCCAGCCGTGGCCTCGACATCGACAATCAGCAAATTGCCCAGATACGGCCGGAGGGAGAGGGGATCGAAAACGCTCCGATCAGGCAATCCCCCCGCCGGGCAATGCTCATTCCAGTAGGCAAGGAGTCCCTTGGCCGGTTGCGGCAGTCGTCCCAGATCCGGATCAAGCACCAGCCCGATATTAGGGCCTGTCATCCTGACGTTCCCCCATCGACAGACGAATCCAACTTTGGATGGCAAAAGATTAACGTAATATTGATCGCCAAGCCTCATTTGAAAGGGCCGGGCCGGCCCATTGTGGCATGACTGTGTTAGATTTGAGACAAGTTAATGAAATTACTGGGGAATTACCGGCCTGGCTTGAAAAGCCGAAAACAGGTTCTTATCTGATTGAAAGCGGCCGGTACTGGCCGCACGATGATCGCCGCCCGTAATGCGGGATGCAGTGACCCGCCGGCGCATCATCGCCCTTTTTCTTTCCCCCCAGCCCTCATTTTCGTCGCGCTGCCCTCAGCGGATCTCGGCCACTTTGAAAGTGTGGTCCTCGCCGCCGGGCTCTTTGACGGTGACATATTCGCCCTGCCGGAAGACATGCCGGTCGAGCTTGAACAGCGCTTCGTCATCGTCTTCGCCCGGCTCGTATGAAAATGCCCAGCCGTTGCGCGTGTGGATCAGTTCGCCTTCCTGGTCGTCTTCGCCATGCCAAAACCGGCGCACCTTGCAGGCGGCCCGATTGCTTCGCCAGGCCTGTATGTCGAGATGGCCCTCCGGGTTTAGCGGAGCCTTCAGTTCATAGCCGTAGCTGGCACTGCCTTCGGGAAATTCCCGGTTCCGTGCCAGCTCCAGGCGGATGGTTTTCCAGGTCATCGCTTCAGCATCCCCTGTGTTGTCACGATTTTTCGTTCCCGGCTGGTGGATGGTCGTGATGAACGTCGTCAGTACGCGCTTCGGTGCGATCGCGGGTCTGATCGCTGGGACGAGGAAATTATGAACTCCCGCTTGCCTCCACATTGATCCAGCGCAATTCACATGGCGTTCTGCTTCGGCGGCCGGAAATCCTTGCCCGGACGCCTGATGACGACACCGAGCCGTTTCGCCAACCTTATGGCGTCAAACGGTGCATGCACCTTGGCGTCGTTGTCGAAAAACACGAAAACGTCGCGTTTGTGCCGTTGCGGCGATCGGCCGCCAATGCGCTTGGCGTCTCGCGGTTCGCGGCCATTTGCCCAGGAGCGGAAGCGGCGGGCCCAATTATCGAGGGCCTCTGTCGTATAGCGGCTCGCATAGAGCTCCTCCGAGCCATGCAGGCGGGCATAGATGAAGTCGGACGTCACATCCTGAAAGCAGGGCCACTCCACGGCATCGGCCACGACGAGCGCCGCATCGTGCGCGCGCAGCAGCTCAATGAATTTCGGCGTGCGGAAACTATCGTGACGGATTTCCAGGGCGTGCCGCACGGGCAGGTTTTCTTCCGCAGTAAGGTAGGCGCCGCCTTTGATCGGGCGATCGTGCTGCGCCGCAAGCTTTGTCGCTGCGGCAGTGTCGTGCGGCAGAAGTTCGAGAAACGCCGCAAGACGGTCGGCGCTGAACCGGAAGCTGGGCGGCAATTGCCAGAGGATCGGGCCCAGCTTGGGCCCCAGAGCCAGCGGCCCGGAGGCGAAGAAGTTGGCGACGGCGCCTTTGGCGTCACCCAAGCGGAGAATATGCGTGATATAGCGGGGTGCCTTGAGCGTGAATATGAAATCGGGAGGCGATTCCGCCCGCCAACGCAGGAAGCTCTTCGGCTGCTGCAGACCGTAAAATGTCCCGTTGACTTCTATGGCGGGGAAGGTGGCGGCGGCATATGCCATTTCCGCCCTATGCGGCAATTTTTCCGGATAAAACACGCCGCGCCACGGCCCGTAGGTCCAGCCGGATATCCCGATCCGTATCGTCATGGCGGGAGAACCCTTCCTGTCCGTCCCGGTTCCGCCCAGGCACCCGGGGCCCCTTCCGGTATTCCGGGAAAACCATTCTGTGGATATCATTTTCCTAGTTTAGTTCTGTACTATGCACCCGAAATACGAGTATGTCTGTCGCGGGCGGGGAGGCTACCGGCGGGGCTGGAAATGCAGCGGCAGATGAAGCGGGTGTTGATCGACAAGCGGCTATTGGCGCTGCTGGTTAGCGGGTTGCTGATCGGCGGTTTTCTGCTGACGTCGCTGGCCAGCTACTTCGTATCCCGTCAATCGCTGCGCGACGCCATCATCCAGAATGAATTGCCGCTTACCTCGGACAACATCTATTCCGAGATCCAAAAGGACCTGATCCAGCCGATCCTGATTTCATCGGTGATGGCCAGCGATACCTTCGTGCGCAACTGGGCTCTTGCCGGCGAACTCGAACCGGAACGCATGGTTCAGTATCTGGGCGAGATCAAACGGCGCTACCACGCCTTTACCGCCTTCTTCGTTTCCGACAAGACGCATATCTATTATCACGCCGATGGCATTCTCAAATCGATTGCCGAAACCGAGCCTCGCGACGAGTGGTATTTCCGCGTCCGCAAGATGACGGCGCCATACGAGATCAATGTCGATCCGGATATGGCCAACAAGGATGCGATGACGATCTTCATCAATTATCGTGTCCGCGATTACGACGGCAACTTCATGGGCGCCATCGGCATCGGCCTGACCGTCAATGCCGTGCGCAGCCTGATCGACCAGTATCAGGAGCGGTTCGGACGCACCGTCTATTTCGTCGATCACGCCGGCAGGATCGTTCTGGTCGGCAAAGGCGACAACGTTCCGGAACAGAACGTCCGCTCTCGCGGGGACCTTGCGCGGACGCTGCCCCTCTGGTCGCACGACAGGGTCCGATCGCTGGAATATGTCTACAATGATGCAGCGCGGCTGCTCAACATCCGCTTCATTCCCGAATTGAATTGGTATCTGATCGTCGAGAAGGACGCCGATAGCGATCTCGCGGGCATTCGCCAGGCGCTTTACCTCAATATTTTCGTTTGTGCGATCGTGACGGTGCTCGTCCTTCTCGCGGTATGGCTGACGGTCGGCCGCTATCAGCGGCGCCTGGAATCGATGGCGACGACCGACCGGCTGACCGGATTGGCGACGCGCCATGCCTATGAAATCCTGATGGAGCAGGCCATCCGCGACGCCGACCGGCTGAATCAGCCATTGACCGTCTTGATGCTCGATGTCGATCGCTTCAAGCTGATCAATGACGAATTCGGGCATCTGGCAGGAGACCGCGTCCTGCTCGGGGTGGCCAATGCGATGCGGGCCAGTTTGCGCTCGTCTGACATCATCAGCCGCTGGGGCGGCGAAGAGTTTCTGGTTGTGCTCCGCAACTGCGATCTTGCCAATGCGCAGCGGATCGCCGAGACGATCCGGCAGACGATCATCGGTGCGCGATTTGCCTTCGAAGGCCGGAGCATTCCCGCAACCGTCAGCATCGGCGTCGCGGTTCTGCAGAGAGGCGAAAAGGCCGAACAATTGCTGGCTCGTGCCGATGGCGCGCTGTACGAGGCCAAGCAGGCCGGCCGCAACTGCGTGCGGGTTGGCGATCTTGCCGCGGTTGCCTGAGGGCGCATTCGCCAGCCGCTGGCGGATGGGGTGTCCTCCGTACACCGTGCCAGCCTGTGCCACCGCATGACAAAACACCGCTAGAATAGCCGCATTCTACGCGGGCTTTTGGCAACACAAGCTTGACGTGTGCCGTCGTGTGCCGCACAATGCCAGCCGAAAGGATGGGCTGGTTGATGGCAAAGCGGAAGGAAAAACGGCTGGCCGCAGTCGACGTGCCGCGCAAGAAGCCGGGCCTGCATGCCGACGGCTGGGGGCTGTATCTCCGGGTCACTGAAGGCGGCACCCGTTCATGGATCTTCCGCTATCGCATCGACGGCCGAATGACGCCCCGCGACATGGGGTTGGGCCGCTGGCCGGACGTGACGCTGCAGGATGCCCGCGAGAAGGCCCGCCAGCTTCGCCTGGCGAAGCGCGAGGGGATAGACCCTATAGAGGCAGCGCGCGCTGCCAAGGCCGCCAGAATGGCCGAGAGGGCGAAGGCGGTGACGTTCGAAGAGGCTGCCGGCCGGTATGTGTCGGCGCACGCCGCCGGCTGGAGATCGGCTAAGCATGCCGCGCAATGGGATTCCACCCTGCGGCTGTACGCCTTCCCGAAGTTCGGCAAGGTGCCCGTCCGGGCGGTCGATACCGCGATGGTCCTCAATGCGGTTGAGCCGCTTTGGGCGACCAAGACAGAGACGGCCAGCCGCCTGCGCGGGCGAATTGAGTCAGTGCTGGACTGGGCGACCGCGCGCGGCCTGCGCACTGGCGACAACCCGGCGCGCTGGCGCGGCCTCCTGGAAAACCTGTTGCCAGCCAAGCCCAGGGTGCGGCGCGTACAGCATCATGCGGCGCTGCCCTATGCCGAGATCGGGGAGTTTGTCGCCGAGCTGCGAAGGCAGCCCGGAGAGGCCGCCCGGGCGCTGGAATTCACCATCCTGACGGCGGCGCGCACTGGCGAGACGATTGGCGCCACCTGGGGCGAGATCGACCTTAAGGCCGGCGTCTGGATCGTGCCGGCCGATCGAATCAAAGCCAGCCGGGAGCATCGCGTGCCGCTGGCGCCCCGCGCGATCGAGCTGCTACGGCAAACCCCGGAAGCTGCCCGCAACGGATACCTGTTCGTTGGTCGGAACAAGGATGCGCCATTGAGCAACATGGCCATGCTCAAGCTGCTGGAGCGCATGGGGCGCGATGATCTTACCGTGCATGGTTTCCGCAGCACGTTCCGCGATTGGGCGGCCGAGCGGACGACTTACCCGCGCGAGGTTGCCGAGCAGGCCCTTGCGCATGCCATCCCCGACAAGGTTGAAGCCGCCTACCGGCGCTCCGACCTGTTCGACCGGCGCCGGCAGATGATGACGGAATGGGCGAGGTATATCGACACCCCACAGGCGAAGGGCGGAAAGGTGATCAAGATCGGCGCAAGACAGCGCAGATAGCCGGCCGGGCGGTTTCCCGGAAATAGCGGCCCCGACGAGTGCTAGAGACACCCGCCGAGGCCTGACCAAACCAGCGCACAGGAGGCGCATGGCAATGGCTAAGGCTACCCTATCAAAACCTGACCCGGTTGTTGACTGCCTGAAGGCGATCGACGCCGCTTGGCGCAAATCAGATACCGCCTGTGACCGGGAGCCCGAGCGGCGGGCCGCGGACAGGGAGATCGAAGCGCGGGAAATGCTGCTTGGCTGCATTCAGCCAACGTCGGATCCCGGCATTCTAGGCGCGGTAACGGTGGCCCGGGCCATGGTTGACTGGCGGCATGTTCTCGACAGCGACGGAAGCCCCACCTACTCGCTGGAGTGCCTCGTGCAGCGCGGCAAGATTGCCGAGGACGTGCTGTTCCAAGTCATGCGCGCCCTTGTGGCGCGGGGCGTCTCGTTGCCTTGCGGCGCCAATACCTATCTGACTCCCGCCGAAAAACGTGACCTCGCCATCGCCGCGAAGGCCGGGGGGCTCGCATGAGCCGCCGAAAAAAACCCGTCACACCTGGATGCCTCGGCCGGGCACTGGAGGGCCTCTCGCCAGCCCAGCAACAGCTTGTTCGAATCGGCTACGCGGCCGGCCTAGCTGCGGATTCCCGTGAACTCCGAAAGCGGCCTGGGGACGTGGTCGACCTGCTGCCGCGTCTTGTGGAGAGGCAGCGAACGTCGGGAGCGACATCCGTCTTAAAATTTCGTTGACTATAAATGCTCCTATGAGTACATTTTAAATGTGCTCATAGGGGCACATCCATGCACGCCATGCGTCACCCCAGAAGGAACGCCATGTCCGAACCCCTTGCATACACCGTCGACGAGGCCGCAGAGGCTTCCCGCCGCAGCCGCCGCGCCCTGTACCGCCACATCAAGAGCGGCGCCTTGGTGGCCCGGAAAGACGGCGCCAAGACCATCATTTTGGCCGCCGATCTTCGGGCCTGGCTGGAGGCGCTGCCGAGGATGCAAACAGGCGCCAACGCGCAGTAACGCGCATGGCAAACCTGCTGGATAAATGGCACATGATGCAGCGGGTACTTCCCGACAAACGGCTGTCGAAGGGCGATGCAGCCGTTGCCTTCGTGCTGCTCGATTTCGCCACTGACGAGGGCGGGGCCTATCCGAGTCTCGACACGCTCGCCGAGCGCACCGGCATGCATCGAACGTCCGTGATCGACTGCCTGCGCCGTCTTGTCGGCGCCGGATACTTTACCGCCGAGCGAGGCGGCGGCCGGAAAAACACTACCGTTTATCGGCCGGTCTATATCGCCGAAACAGTAGGGCCGACGCTACTGATTGAGGAGGAAAACAGTAGGGCCGACGCTACTGATACCGAGCAAAAAACAGTAGGGCCGACGCCACCGTTTATTCCCGAAACAGTAGGGCCGGCACTCGAAAACAGTAGGGCCGGCACTCAGAAACAGTCGGGTGGGCCCTACCCGAATCCTCCTATGAATCCACCTATGATCCCGCCTAAGAGAGATTCTCTATCTGCCGGCTTTGCCGAATGGTGGGCGACATACCCGAAGCGAGTGGCAAGGGGGAGGGCATGGACGGCCTACCAGAAGGCAGCCAAGGCTGCACCCCCCGAAACCCTGCTGGAGGGCGCACGGCGATACGCAGCCGAGCGGGAAGGGCAGGAAGCAAGATTCACGAAACACCCGGCGACCTGGCTCAATGACCAATGCTGGCTTGACGAGCCGACGCAGGCTCCGGCGCAGGCACGGCAGCAAGGCAGGCGAGGCGGCATCCTGGCCGATGCCGTGGCGCTGCACGCCTCCCTAATCCCAGACGAGGAATATCACGATGGCTAATCAGCTTGCCAAGGTGCAGCCCGCCGCCCCTCCGATCCCTCCCGGACGCGTTCCGGCGCCAGCGCCAGCCCCGAGTGAGCTCGAGCGCCATCTGGTGGCACTTGATGCTTGGCACGCAGGGGCGCCCCTGGCAGCGATGGTGCCGCGCGAAGCAATCCCGGCGTTGCGCACCGAGTTGGAACGCCGCGCGCAGCCGGCGACGTCACGGTACCAGCTCGCGGTACTCGCAAGCATGCTGGCCGCGTTCCCACAGCGCCAGCCCGACCATGCCGACGCATACTTGGGCAGCCTCATCGAGGAAGCGGCCGGCTTTAGCGACGAGGTGCTTTACCTGGCGGCCAAGGAGGTGCGGCGAACCCTGCGGTTCCTGCCGACCGTTGCCGAGTTCCTCGAGATCGCCGAAAAGCACGCCCAGGCAGCAGACCTCAGAAAGCGCAAGCTGGAGCGTATGGAACGCCTGTACAATGACCTGGAGATCGCAGAGAGGCTGCAGCAGCTTTACCGCGGAGCGATCGACTTCGACGATGCAAGGTATGCGGCTAGCGAGCTGGGGCGCAGGGCGGCCAGTAGGGAGATTGGGCAGGGTGATGTCCAGACTTGGTGGCGCGCGCTGCTAGACGGCAATGACGACGCGCTGGAGGTGTGCAGACTCGCCCGCCAGCCATGGTGCCCAGACGTGCCGCGACTGATCGAGTTGGTCGCGAAAATCGCTGGCAGCTGACCGCCCGGAAGCCGCGCACGGGGTCATTCAGAGATTTTCTTTCCCCGGAAATTTCTGCCGATTAGCCAAAATGGCCAGAAAACCCGCTTCACATGCGCCTTTGATCGATTTTCTGAACATAATTGATATTTCTAATCGACAGTTTCGAAAACTGAATGCTGTTGACTAAAATTGCTCCGTCGAGTACTTTTTAAAAGTACTCAGACGAGGCGATTCGATGAGCCCCTTACAGCAACCCAAGCTTAGGTTTTCAGACGCGGTATACGCGATCGATACCTCCCCGAAGGCGCTTCGATTGTGGATCCAGCGCAAACAGGTTCGCCTGTCCGGCACCACCGGAGAAGGCTGGGCCGAATTCAGCTTCGCCGACATTGCGCAACTCGCCATTACCAGGAAGCTGGTCGACTTCGGCATGCAGGTTGAGCGCGCGAACGAGATCGCAGCCGGGTTGCTCGCCAAGATTGCGGGGCCAGTCATGCGGTTTAAGAACCCACCTCCTGAAGTGATCGCCGCCGCGTTCAACGGTTACGTCTTGATCTTCTGGCGCGAGCGCGGCGAATGGCGTTGGCGCGTCGATCATCCCGGAAATGACGGCGGGGCGCCCGATGAGGCGTTCGCAGCGGTCGATCTCGGTGTCACCGTGCTGAAGGCTATTCACCGAGCCAAGAGCGGCTCCGGCGACACTGAAGAAGATATCGTGACCTCCCTCAAAAAATTGGCGATCACCATCGCAGATCGTCCGCTCACAACGGAGTCGGACGCTTGATCCGGAGCGTCGTGAGACGCCCCGCTCACCCGCAGCGTCGTGAGACGCTGCATCTCAGCGCCCCCAGCGCTCGCCACAATTTGCCGGCGAGTTCTGGGGGCCAGACAGAAAGGCAAGCAAGTGAAGATCACCGACCTAAAGAACCGGCGCTCCAAGCTCATCGCTGAGCTTCGCGCA
>NZ_DASVCJ010000085.1:0-3410 GCF_036381655.1 Ferrovibrio sp. | reverse complement strand
TCCAGCAGGAATTCGAAATCCTCCTCCGTCTCGCCGGGGAAGCCGACGATGAAGGTGGAGCGGATCGCCAAGTCCGGGCAGATCTCGCGCCATTTGGCGATGCGCTGCAGCACCTTCTCCTGGTTGCCCGGCCGGCGCATGCTTTTCAGCACCTTCGGCGCGCCGTGCTGGAACGGGATGTCGAGATAAGGCAACAGCTTGCCCTCCGCCATCAGCGGGATCACCTCGTCGACATGCGGATAGGGGTAGACGTAATGCAGCCGCACCCAGGCGCCTAAGCTGCCCATCGCCTCGCACAGCTCGGTCATGCGCGCCTTCACCTGGCGCTCGCGCCAGCGGCTTTCGGCATGGCGGAGATCGACACCGTAGGCCGATGTATCCTGCGAGATCACCAGCAATTCCTTCACCCCGGCCTTGACCAGCCGCTCGGCCTCGTAGAGTACGTCATTGGCCTGACGGCTGGCGAGCTTGCCGCGCATGGACGGGATGATGCAGAAGCTGCAGCTATGGTTGCAGCCTTCCGAAATCTTCAGATAAGCGTAATGGCGCGGGGTGAGCTTGATGCCCTGCGGCGGCACCAGGTCGATGAAGGGATCATGCGCCGGCGGCGCCGCTTCGTGTACGGCCTCGACCACGCTTTCATATTGCTGCGGGCCGGTCACCGCCAACACGTCGGGAAACAGGCCGCGGATCCTGTCGGCCTCGACGCCCATGCAGCCGGTGACGATGACGCGGCCATTCTCGCGCATCGCCTCGCCGATCGCCTCGAGCGATTCCTGTTTGGCACTGTCGAGGAAGCCGCAGGTATTCACCAGCACCACATCGGCGGCATCGTAGGAGCCGGAGATCGCATAGCCTTCGGCGCGCAGCTTGGTGACGATGCGTTCGGAATCGACCAGGGCCTTGGGGCAGCCGAGGCTGACCAGACCGATCTTCGGCGCCGTCTTGGGAGCGGGGGCGTTACTCATGGCGGGCGCCTTATAGGCCCGAATCGGCTGGCTGGCTAGGGGCCGGCTCAGGCCGCTTCCACCAGTTTCAGCGGCATCTTGGTGCGTACCAGCCGGCCGAGCAGCGAGACCAGCAGGATGGCGCGGTTGCCGTCGACCGCTTCCTCGAACAGGGCCTGGGTATCCGCCATCGGGCCGTCGACGATGCGCAGGGTCTGGCCGCGGCGGAATTGCGGCGGGTTCAGCCGGATGAAGCCGTCCTCGCCTTCGCGGGCGCGGATTTCCGCGATCACAGGCTCCGGCACCGGGATCGGCTTGTCGCCGCCGCCGAGCATGACTAGGCCGACCACGCCGCGCGTGCCGTTCACCGAACGCCAGCGCTGGGTTTCCAGATCGATGCCGGCGAACAGATAGCGGGGAAACAGCGGCGCGGCCACGATCTCCGCCTTGCCGGCATGCCGGCGCATTTTCTGATAGCGCGGCAGGTAAACCTCGAAATTCTGGTTCCGCAGATGCTGCGCGGCCAGAGCTTCCTTGTGCGGCTGGGTATGGACGGCAAACCAGGCGATCATGCGGCTTCGTCCCGGGTTCCCGGCTTGGCGGTCATGACATGCAGAAGCGGCGGTGCCAGCAGCCGGTCGGCCGGCAGACCGCCGATCAGCCGGTCATAGGTTGCCTGCGGCGTGGCATTGTCGGCCACGGCCACCACCTCGGCGCCCAAAGCCAGGGCCGCGGCCAGATCGGCGACCACCGGCCGGCCATGGAACTGGCCGACATTCTTACCCGGCGCGATCACGGCGGCGACGCGCAGACCGCAGGCCGAAGCCGACAGCAGCGCGATCTCGGCCAGTTCGCCGCTGCCGGCGATGGCGACCGAGGTGACGCCGGCCGCGGCCTGCCGGGCGAAAGCCTCTTCATACTGGCCGCGCGCATGCCGGAAGAAATCAAGCGAGACGGTCAGATATTCCGCCACCAGGCGGCTTTTCTCGGCGAAGCCTTTGGGCGTCAGGTAATAGGCGTAGCGGCGCGCCGGGGCGCTCTGGATCTTGATCAACCCTTTGGACACGCAGCGCTTGAGCAGCGCATTGGCCAGTCCGAGCGCGATATCCAGCCGGCCGGCCAGGCTGCGCTGGGTATGCTCGTCGCCGCTACTGATCGCGTCCAGCAGCGCCGCCATGGTGGCGGCATCGGCGGCGGGCTCGGGCGGCTTGCCGGCAGGCTTGTTCATACTATGAACGATACGCCGCCCGCCGGGCCTGGTCAATGCCGGAATTATTCGCCGTTTCAGCCCTTTAGAGCGTTTTCCACGGCCGCGGCGATGCGCAGGAGCCGGCGATCCTGGCCGTTGCGCGCCACCAGCATCAGGCCGACCGGCAGGCCAGAGACCGGCAGCGGCAGGGAAATGGCGCAGAGATCGAAGAAATTCATCACTGCAGTGTTGCGCAGCACCTGCATGTTGGCCTTGGTAAACGCCTCCTCGCTGGCCTCCAGTTCGGCGATCTTGGGCGCCTGGATCGGCGTGGTCGGCAGCACCAGGGCATCGAGGTCGGCGAGCCACGCATCCATCGCCTTGATCAGTGCCGCCCGCTGGTGCTGCATCTCGATATAGTCGATCGCCGTTGCCGCCCGGCCGCATTCGATGCGCCCGCGCACCCGGGGATCGAAATCCGCCGCGCGGGCATCCAGCCAGGCGCGGTGGATATGGCAGGCCTCGATCGCGGCGAAGCCGCCCTTGGCATTGACCGCAGCCATCCGCTCGAGCAGCGGCGTAAGCGCCTCGTCGCTGACGCGCAGGCCGGCCCGGCCCAGGCTGGTCAGCGCCATATCGAAAGCCTTGCTCACCGCCGGGTCGAGCCCGTCCAGCAGCGGCCCCTTCGGCAGGCCGAAACGCAGGCCGGCCAGCGGCGCCGGCACCAGTTCTTCCGGCGCCTCGTTGGCCATGATCGCATCGGCCAGAGCGCAATCGGCCACGCTTTTCGCCATCGGTCCGATGCTGTCCAGGGCATAGGACAGCGGAAACGCACCCGCCGTCGGCACGCGATACTGGCTGGGCTTGAGGCCGACGATGCCGCACAGGGCCGCCGGGATGCGGGTCGAGCCGCCGGTATCCGTGCCGATGGTGATCTCGGCCATGCCATCCGCCACCGAAACCGCGCCGCCCGAACTCGAGCCGCCCGGCACGCGGCTGCGGTCGGCCGGATTGCCGGGCGTGCCGTAATGCGGGTTGATGCCGATACCGGAGAAGGCGAATTCCGTCATATTGGCCTTGCCGACGATCACCGCGCCGGCCGCCCTGAGCCGGGCGATCGCCGGCGCTTCCGTTTTCGCCGGCGCCTGATCGCGCAGGATCGTCGAGCCGGCGGTGGTGACCTCGCCCGGTACGTCGAAGAGGTCCTTGATGCTGAGAATCCGGCCGTCCAGCGGCCCGAGCGGCATGCCGAGCCTGGCCCGTGCATCGGCCGC
>NZ_DASVCJ010000084.1:0-25963 GCF_036381655.1 Ferrovibrio sp. | reverse complement strand
ACGAATTTGCAATGCGCCCCGGCCTGCGGTTAAGCTGTTGCCTCCACACGCGAATCGCAGGGATCCGCCATGCTGCTGGGACGCCTCTTGGGCTGGCTTTCGATCGCGCTGGCGCTGCTGGCCTTCGGCGGCGACTGCCTGCGCTGGCTGCAGAGCGGCAGCCTGCAATTCGCCGCCCTGGGCGAATTGTGGTACCGCCTGCATCCGGGCAGCCTCAACCTCGCCCAGGCCGTGATCCAGCGCTACCTGTTCCCGCAGCTCTGGGATCCCGGGATCGTCACCATCCTGACCTGGCCGGCGGCGGCCGTGCTCGGCGGGCTGGGCATCATCCTGCTGATCGTCTTCCGCAAGCGCGCCTCGCGGCCGCGGCCGCGCTTCGGCGCGCTGTCGTAAGGGCCGCCCTGACCCGGCGCATTCTGGTCGGGGACACCCTGGTCCGGAGCGCCCGCCCTACTGCTCGGGCATCTTGAGCGCGGCGATGAAGGCTTCCTGCGGAATCTCCACATTGCCGACATTGCGCATGCGCTTCTTGCCTTCCTTCTGCTTCTCCAGCAGCTTGCGCTTGCGGGTGATGTCGCCGCCGTAGCATTTCGCCAGCACGTCCTTGCGCAGGGCCGAGATATCCTCGCGGGCGATGATGCGCCCGCCGATCGCGGCCTGGATGGCGATCTTGAACATCTGGCGCGGGATCAGTTCCTTCAGCCGCTCGCACAGCTGGCGGCCGCGCGCTTCGGCGCGGCTCTGGTGCACGATGGTGGCGAGCGCATCGACCTGCTCGCCGTTCACCAGGATCGTCATCTTCACCAGCTGGCCCGGCTCGTAGCCGTCCATCTGGTAATCGAAACTGGCATAGCCGCGGCTGACCGATTTCAGCCGGTCGTAGAAATCGAATACCACCTCGTTGAGCGGCAGGCGGTAGACCACCATGGCGCGGTTGCCGGCATAGGTCAGCTCGATCTGGCGGCCGCGCTTGTCCTCGCACAGCTTCAGGATGCTGCCGAGATGTTCGTCCGGCACCATGATGGTGGCCTTGATCCACGGCTCGTCGATATGGTCGATCTTCATAGGATCGGGCATGTCGGCGGGATTGTGCACGTCCTGCACCGTGCCGTCGGTCATGTGCACGTGATAGACCACGCTCGGCGCCGTGGTGATCAGGTCGAGATGGAATTCGCGCTCCAGCCGCTCCTGGATGATCTCCAGATGCAGAAGGCCGAGGAAGCCGCAGCGGAAGCCGAAGCCCAGAGCCGCCGAGCTTTCCATCTCGAAATGGAAGCTGGCATCGTTCAGGCGCAGCTTGGCGAGGCTGTCGCGCAGCTCGGTGAAGGCGCCGGCATCGACCGGATACAGGCCGCAGAACACCACCGGGATCGAGGGCTTGAAGCCGGGCAGCGCCTCGGCGGCCGGCCGCTTCTCCTCGGTGATGGTATCGCCCACGGAGGTATCGGCCACTTCCTTGATGGCGGCGGTGAACCAGCCCATCTCGCCGGGGCCGAGCTCGTCGACCAGGACCTTCTTCGGCGTGGTGACGCCGACGCGCTCGACCGGATGCACGGCGCCGGAGGACATGAACTTGATCTTCATGCCCTTCCTGATCACGCCGTCGACGACGCGGAACAGCACGACGACGCCGAGATAGGCATCGTACCAGCTATCGACCAGCAGCGCCTTGAGCGGCGCGTTGCGATCGCCCTTGGGCGGCGGCAGCCGGGTGACCAGCGCCTCCAGCACCTTGTCGACGCCAAGCCCGGTCTTGGCCGAAATCTCGACCGCGTCCGAGGCATCCAGGCCGATGACATCCTCGATCTGCTGCTTCACCCGGTCGGGCTCGGCGGCCGGCAGATCGATCTTGTTGAGCACCGGCACGATCTCGTGATTGGCGTCCAGCGCCTGATAGACATTGGCAAGCGTCTGCGCCTCGACGCCCTGCGAGGCGTCGACCACCAGCAGCGAGCCTTCGCAGGCGGCCAGCGAGCGGCTGACCTCGTAGGCGAAGTCGACATGGCCGGGCGTGTCCATCAGGTTCAGGACGTAGGTATTGCCGTCCTTGGCCTTGTAGTTCAGCCGCACCGTCTGCGCCTTGATGGTGATGCCGCGCTCCTTCTCGATATCCATGCTGTCGAGGATCTGCTCGCTCATCTCGCGCTTTTCCAGCCCGCCGCAGGTTTCGATCAGGCGGTCGGCCAGGGTCGACTTGCCGTGGTCGATATGGGCGATGATCGAGAAGTTGCGGATCAGCTTGGGATCGGTGGCCACTGGAACTGCCTCAACCGAACAGGCTCAGGACATCCGCCTCGCGGCTCTCCTGCGCCGGAATCTTCATGATGCCGGATGCGCGCAGGCATGGCGCGCCATCGGCGGTGATCAGGCAATCGGCAAAGCCGAGATTGCGCGTCTGGCGCAGCAGGCGGCCTCTGCCTTCCACCCAGCTGCCGAGCTTGGCCGGGCCGACATAATCGCCGGCCAGGTTCACCGTCGGCATGAATTTCCTGCCGCCGGCGGCGACCGAGCAGGTGAAGCCCAGCAGCATGTCTGCGAAGGTCATCAGCATGCCGCCATGGCAGACCATCATCGGGTTGCAATGGCGCTCTTCCACGCGGAAGCCCATCACCGGCAGGCCATCCTCCGCGTGCAGATAGCCATAAAGCGGCCCGTTCACCGCCATGAAGCCCATGAACTTCAGCGGCTTGAACCCGGCCGGAATGGCGGCTGCGGCGGCAGCGGATAGGGGTGTCTGGGGTGCGTTCATCGGCGGGGGTTGTAGCACTGGCCGGCAGGCGCGGCAACGCGGCCCGGGCGGCGGGATTCTGCACGCGCTGTCAGGAACTTGGCCGAAGGTTCGGGCATTGCCGGCCTCCTCTCGTCCCGTTCCGTCAGCGGTTTCGGCAAAGCCTTGCGGTCATCCGCGCCGGTCGCATCCGGGCCGGTTCCGTCCGCTTTGAGTCGGGTTCAGGCCGATTCCGGTCGGATTCAGGTCGATTGGAGGCGGATTCGGGCCGGTTCGGGGCGGATAGCGTTCATTTCTCGTTCTGCACAATTCAAAACACAACCCTCCTTATTCAGGGCGTTAACGTCGAATTATGAGTACATAATACGTACAAAATGGGTAAATAATCAACCTCCCAGTCGCCCTGCGCCTATCCCCGCCACGCAATGATCAGCCAGGGAGCGCCTCCACCATGCATAGCTCCGAGCGGAATGGCGCGGACAGCGCCAGGTCCAGGCCCGCCGCAAGCTCTGCGCCGCCGGCCTCGGACGCGTGGTCGGGGAAGAAGGTCACCCGGTAGCGCCGCGCCGCCTGCAGGCCCGGCAGGGCAAAGCGGCGCCTGGCCTGCCCGCCGGCCAGGCGGAAGGCGAACAGAGCGCCCGACAGCCCGTCCTTGGCGGCATACCACATCGCCGCCCAGCCATCCTCCGGACCGGCGGCACTGCCATCGAAGCCGGGCGCCGGGGTCAGCGCATACTGATCGCCATGATGGATGATGGCGCGCAGCCTGGCCTTGTAGAGCGCGATATGCGCGGCGGCCAGCTCGGTATCCGCCGCCAGCCAGCGGTTGATCGGCGCGCTGATGCCGAAGCTGCCCAGCATGGCGGCGCGCAGGCGGAAGGCGAGATCGCCGCGCGGATCGATCATGGCGGCGCGCTCGTCCGCCCCCGCCGCGCCGCCCGGCCAGTCGATCAGCCAGTCGTTGCAGACCACCGGCGGATGCGCCAGCCGCGTGCCGAAATGGATCGCCAGCTTCTTCACGGCGACCGGCTGGTCGCTGATCCAGTTGAGATGCGCATGCGAGAGGATGCCGCCATCCATGCGCCCGCCGCCGCCGGCGCACATCTCGATGATCAGGTCCGGAAAGGCCGCGCGGATATCGTCGAGCAGCTGATACAGCCCCTTGTAATGCGATACCAGCGGCGCCTCGGAGATCAGGTCCTTCGGCAGGGTCGGCGCCCAGCCGCCCGCGCCGATCGAGGCGTTGAAATCCCATTTCAGCCAGTCGACGCCGATGAGGCGCAGCAGCCGCGTGACGCGATCGAAGACATGCCGGCGCGCCGCCGGCACGCCGAGATGGAGCACGGCGCGCTGATCCGCCGGCGGCAGATGGCCGTCGATATGATGCAGCCATTCCGGATGCGCGCTGCGGATCGCCGAGGCCGGCGCGATCACCTCGGGCTCGAACCACAGCCCGAACAGCAGGCCCGCATCGCGGCAGCGCTCCGCCAGTTCGCGCAGGCCATTCGGAAAGCGCAGGCGGCTGACATGCCAGTCGCCGGTGCGCTGGTCCCAGCCGGCTTCCGATTCCCCTTCGTCGGTGCGGTACCAGCCGGCATCGACCACGAAAGCCTCGCAGCCCAGGGCCTTGACCTGCGGCACCAGCGGCAGCAGGGCGGTGGCGGTCGGCTCGCCGGGATAGGGATACCAGCTGTTATATTGCACCGGGATGATGCGGTCGGGATCGGGCCGATGGGCGCGGCGGTAATCGTGCAGCCGCCGGGTGGCGGCATCGAGCCCGCCCTCGAAGCGGCCGAACAGCACCTCCGGCAGAGCGAGACTGTCGCCGGCGCGCAGGCGGTGGCGGAAGCGCCAGTTGCTGAAGCCGCCGAGCAGGGTGGCGCCCGCCGCATGCGGAATCACATCGAGCGACCAGTTGCCCGACCACAGGATCTGGCACAGATAGGTCGCCGCCCCGGCGCGCAGGGCGACATAGGGCTGCTCGGCGAAACCGGTCTTGCCGGCGCGGCTTTCCAGGCTGATCGCGGCGGCGCCGGGCCGGATGCGCCGGATTCCGAATTCCTCCATCCAGCGGCCGGTCAAATGGACGATCTGTTCGACCGGCTCGTGCAGGCTGAAGGCGAAGCCGAGCGTGGCGCGGATATCGACCTCGTCCGGCCCGCCGCGATGCCGCAGCAGCGTCCGCCGCGACAGGATGCCGCTCGCCGCGTCATAGGCAAGCTGCACCTCGGCGTCGAGCGGTTCATCCTCGGCCTGCAGCACAAGCCGCTGCGCGAAGCTATCCGGTTCGTCCCAGGATGCAAGCCGCCAGGAGACGGCGCTGCGGCGCGATCCGACCGCCACCATCGGCCCATCGGCATCGTCGGCGATCTTCACTGCCGGGCCGTGCGGCGCATCCGGCGCGAAGCAATCGATCGCCAGCGCCGGTCCATCCAGGGTGACGACATAGCGGGCCGACGGACAGATCCAGACACGGCTTTCGAGCGGGGCGGCGGCTTTCGCGGGCGCCCGCGTCCCGGCCTGCGTTTCCGTCTGGGCCCCCGTCTGGGCCCAGGCCAGCCGGGACAGCGATGCCCCGCCGGCCAGGGTCGCGCTGACGGCGAGGAAATCACGGCGATGCAGGGGGAAGCGGCCGGCCATGCCGACAAGATAGTGCGGCCTGCCGGTTCCGCCCGCATGTCTTACCGCAAGGGAAAGGCGTTTTACCGCTTGCCTTTCGCCCGCTCTGTGCTTGGCTAGGCCGAATCAGCGGGAGGAAGGTCATGGATTACGCTCCGCATCTGGCGCAATGCCGCCGGCTGCTCGCGCTCATGCAGGACGATGGAGACGTCCTGCCGGCGGAGGTGTTTCACATGACGCCCGATGTCTATTGGAGGCCGGAGCATTTCGCGCTGGAACGCGAGCGCCTGTTCTTCCGCGCCCCGCTGGTGCTGGGCCATGCGGCATTGCTGCCCAGGCCGGGCGATACGCTGGTGCTCGACGTGCTCGGCCAGCCGCTGCTGCTGGTGCGCGGACGCGACCGGCAGATCCGCGGCTTCCTCAATGTCTGCCGCCATCGCGGCACAAGGCTGTGCAACGCCAAGGAGGGCGAGGGCGGCGAGGTGCTGCACAGGACGAATTTCACCTGCCGGTATCACAACTGGGTCTACGACCTCGACGGCCGGCTGAAGCATGTGCCGCTGGAGGACGCCTTCCCCGGACTGGATCGCGCCGCCTATGGCCTGACGCGGATTCCGCTCGCCGTGCGCGAGGGCGTCATCTTCGGCATGATCGACCCGGACGCGACGATGGATATCGACGGCTTCCTCGCCGGCATCGACGGCGATCTCGCCGCCCACGGCTTCGGCGGCATGCATGTCTATGCGCGCCGGCTGGCGCGCCGCAAGGCGAACTGGAAGCTGATCATGGATGCCTTCCTGGAAAGCTACCATGTCGTGCGGCTGCATCAGAGCACCATCGCGCCTTTCTTCATGGACAAGATGGCGGTGATGGACCGGCTCGGGCCGCATCAGCGCAGCCTGCTGGCACGGCAGGAATTCGTCGAACTCGCCGATCTGCCGGAAGCCGCCTGGGACGGCCGGCGGCATTGCACATTCGCCTATGCGATCTTCCCCAACACCATTCTCGTGCTCAGCCCGGATTACACCAGCATGCTGACCATGTATCCGGAAGCCGCCGACCAGACGCTGTACTGCCATACCATGCTGACGCCGCATGCGCCGCGCGATGCCAAGGAAGACGATCACTGGCGGCGCTCGCTGGAACTGATCGAAGGCGGCGTATTCCAGGCGGAAGACCTGTTCATCGCCGAGCAGGCGCAGATCGGCATGGCCTCCGGCGCCAACAAGACGATGGTCTATGGCCGCTTCGAGGCCAGCATCCGCAGCTTCCATGAAAGCGTGGATGAATGGACCGGCGCGCGCAGCGTGGTGGAAACGCGGTAGTCCGTCGCCCCGCCTCGCTTATAGTCGCCTATCGGACCTACTCCCCGCGCTCCCACACCGCGTGTTCGGTGACGATGTAATCGACGCGGTTTTCGGCCAGCAGCCGCAGCGCATCGGCCGGCGCATCGAGCGGCGCGCTGCGGCCGACCTGGATCGGCAGGCCGAGCAGGGCCGGCAGCCCGGATTGCGCGGCATAGGCCTCCAGCAGATCGCTGAATTGCGGCTCCAGATCGGGATCGACCGGATAGGGCCGGCACAGGAAATCCGGCGCCATCGCGGCGGGCAGGCGCGCGCGCCAGCGGGCGGCGAGCGGCGCGGCGACGGCTTGCGCGAGGCTGTCGGGCAGACGGTCGGCATAGGGCGGCCTGAAGACCTCCGCGGCCTGCCGGCGCGGGGTCAGCACCAGCGGCATCGTCGCCTCGGGCCGGTTCAGCCGCTGGCAGACTTCACTGGCCATGCCCGCGGCGGCGCCGGAAAACAGAACCAGGCGGGCCGGCACGCCGCGGGCGCCGAAAGCCTGGCGGCCGTAGAAGGCGACGCTTCTGCCGATATTGAGCAAAGCCGCGGCGGCCGGCCAGGGCTCCTGACTGACCATGCGACAGCCGGCATTGCCGAGCACCGGGTCGATATCGGCGCCATAGTCGCGGCCGGACGGAATCGGCGGCAGCGGCGCGCGACGGCGCAGCCATTCGTCCACGCCGTCGCGCTGCAGAAGAAAATGCAGCACGCCGCCGAGCAGGCCGGCCTCCGCCGCGTCCGGATGCAGCATGATGCGCTCGGCGCCATGGCGCATCATCAGGGCGTGCGCAAGCCGCGGATTGGCGAACAGATCGCCGCCCAGCGCCAGGCGGCTCATTTCATGGCGCTGCAGCAGGCGCTCGATCGCCTGGCCGAGCGCGTCCTGCAGCATCTTCTGCAGCGATGCCGCGACGAAAGCCGGCGGATGGCCTTCCGCCAGGCCGCGCAGCCATTTCGCGGCACCGCCCTCGCGGCTGAAATCGGTCCGGATATGTCCCTCGTCGTCGAGCTTGACATGCGCCAGCAGCGCCTGCGCCAGGATCGGCTCGCCATAGGCCGCGAGCGCGAACAAGGCCTCGGCATCGGGCAGGCCAAGCCCCTCGACGGCCAGCGCGATCAGCCGCCCGAGCGGATCGGGGCCGGCCGAGGCCGGCTCGTCGCCATGGAGATCCGCCAGCCGGCCGCCTTCCAGGATACGCGCGCTATAGGCCGCGCCGTCCGTCCTGCTATCGGCGCCGAAGATCAGCGCTTCCTGCCAATCGGTCTGAAACAGCGGCAGCAGGCCCTGCGCCGCCGGCGCGGCATGGAAGCGCACCGGGATATGCCGGTTGAGGCCGAGATCGCCGAGCAGGCCGGGCGCATCCAGCATCGCCTCCGCCGCAGCCGCGCCGCTGCGCCGGCATTCCTCCGCCAGGCTGATCGGCGCATCGCGGCCGATCAGGCGGCCAAGGCCGCGGCCGAGCCGGCGCTTCAGCGGCAGGCCGCTGAAATAGCGGCCGGGAAAAACGCCATGCGACAGCGCCAGCCCGCCGACATCGCTGCGCAGGGCGCCGGCGATCTCCAGGCACAGTTCGACCGCTTCGGCCGGCAGGCGGCCGCCGTCATGGCCGATGCCGCTGACGCGCGCCAGCGGCACCACGGCCAATGGGCGATACTCGTCGAACAGGGCGGCGCCAGCATCCCGCCATCCGGAATGGATGCCGAGGATGAGCATGCCGCCGCCTCACCTAGCCACGCAGGACGGCGCCGCAGGCCCTGCCGGCCGCGGCGACGATCTTCTGCGCCACGGAATCTATCTCGGCATCGGTGAGCGTCTGCTGCTGCGGCTCGAGCCGCACGGTGAGCGCCAGCGACTTCTTGCCCTCGGGAATGCCCTGGCCGGCGAAGACGTCGAAAACGCCGACGCGGGCGATCAGCACCTTGTCGGCGCCGCGCACGGCCTTCAGCAGGGTCTCTGCCGGCAGGGCGGCATCGACGATGAAGGCGAAGTCGCGCTCGACCGCCTGGAATTCCGACAGCTTCAGCGCCGGCTTGGTGCGGCCGCCGCCCTTGGCGGCGCGCGGCTGCGGGGCGCGGTCGAGGAAGATCTCGAAGGCGACCAGCGGGCCTTTCACGTCCATCGCCTGCAGGATGCGCGGATGCAGTTCGCCGAAATTGGCCAGAACGGTCTTCGGCCCGAGCCGCAGGGTGCCCGAGCGGCCGGGATGATACCAGTCCGGCGCGCCGTCCATCACCATGAGCTGCTCGACCGGCAGGCCGAGCGCAGCCAGCGCGGCCAGGGCGTCCGCCTTGGCGTCATAGGCATCGACCGGGCGCGGCCGGTCGCGCCAATGCCGGGGGCCGCTCTGGCCGCGGCGGATGCCGCTGGCCGCCGTCATCTGGCCGTCGGCATTCGGCGCCGCGTATTGCGGCCCGACCTCGAACAGCGCGACATCGGCGTTGCCGCGATCCATGTTGCGCTTCGCCGCCGCGATCAGGCCCGGCAGGATCGAGGGCCGCATCGCATCCATGTCGGCGCTGATCGGATTGACCAGGATCAGCTCGGGCTGGCCGCCGCCGAACAGCGCCGCGTCGGTGCGCCTGATGAACGAATAGGTCACCGCCTCGACCAGTCCGCGCGCCGCCAGGGCGCGGCGGGCGAGGCGCACGCGGCGCTGCGCCAGGCTGACGGCGGGCAGCGGCACGGCGCGCAGCTGCGGCAGCGGCTCAGCCGGGATGGCGTCGAAGCCGTGCAGCCGCGCGATCTCCTCGACCAGATCGGCCTCGCCGTCGATATCCGGCCGCCAGGAGGGCGGCCGCACCGAGAGCGTCGCGCCGGTCCGCTCGACCGCGAAGCCGAGCGATTGCAGGATTTCGACCTGGCGCTCGACGGGCAGGTCGAAGCCGACCAGGCCCTTGAGCCGCGACGGGCGCAGCGCAACGGTCTTCTTCCAGTCCGGCTCCTCGCCGGCGACGACGACCTCGGAGGGCGAGCCGCCGCACAGCGCCAGCACCATGCGGGTGGCGACTTCCATGCCGGACCGCACGAAGCCGGGATCGACGGTGCGCTCGAAGCGATGCCGCGCATCGGAATGGATGCCGAGCTTGCGGCCGGTCGCCGCAGTGCGCACCGGATCGAACCAGGCGCATTCGATGAAGACGTTGGTCGTCTCCGGCGTGCAGCCGGAATGCTCGCCGCCCATGATGCCGGCGATGCTTTCCGGCCCGGCCGCATCGGCGATCACCGTCATCGTCCCGTCGAGCGCATATTCGCGGCCGTCCAGCGCCAGCAGTTTCTCGCCCGGCTTGGCGAACCGCGCGACGATGTCGCCCTTGACCTTGTCGGCATCGAAGACGTGCAGCGGCCGGCCGAGATCGTAGGTGATGAAGTTGGTGATATCGACCAGGGCCGAAATCGGGCGCAGGCCGATCGCCTTCAGCCGCTGCTGCAGCCAGAGCGGCGACGGGCCGTTCTTCACGCCCTTCACATGACGGCCGACGAAGATGGCGCAGGCCCTGGCCTCCTCGGGCGGGAAGACGCAATGCACGCCGATCGGGCTCTTGAAGGCGCCGGCGACGGCAGAGGTATCGAGCGGCTTGAGGGTGCCGAGGCCGGCGGCAGCGAGGTCGCGGGCAATGCCGCGCACGCCCAGACAATCCCCCCTGTTCGGCGTCAGCTTGATCTCGATCACGGGATCGTCGAGGCCCATGACGGAGGCAAACGGCGCGCCGGTCGGCGCATCCTGCGGCAGGTCGATGATGCCGGTATGCTCGTCCGTCAGGCCCATTTCGCGTTCCGAGCAGAGCATGCCGTTGGAGGCGACGCCGCGGATGGTGGCGGCCTTCAGCAGCATCTGCGTGCCGGGAATGGTGGAGCCGACGGGGGCGAAGACGCCCTTCATGCCGGCGCGGGCATTCGGCGCGCCGCAGACGACCTGGAAGGTTTCCTTGCCGGTGAAGACCTCGCAAACCCGCAGCTTGTCGGCATTGGGATGCTGCTCGGCCTTCTTGACTTCGGCGACGACGAAGGGCGCATACAGCGCGGCGCGGTCGGTGACGCCCTCGACCTCGAGACCGATGGCGGTCAGCTTTTCGGTGATCTGCTCCAGCGTCGCGGCCGTATCGAGATGGCTTTTCAGCCAGGCGAGCGTGAATTTCATCGCGCCACCCCCTGACCCAGGGTCGGCAGGTCGAGCGGCACGAAACCGTAATGCTTCAGCCAGCGCAGATCGGCGTCGAAGAAGCCGCGCAGGTCGGGAATGCCGTATTTCAACATGGCGATGCGGTCGATGCCCATGCCCCAGGCGAAGCCCTGCCATTCATTCGGATCGATGCCGCAATATTGCAGCACGCGCGGGTTGACCATGCCGCAGCCCAGGATTTCGAGCCAGTCGTTGCCTTCGCCGACGCGCAGCACGCCGCCTTCGCGCGAGCAGTTGATGTCGACTTCCGCCGACGGCTCGGTAAAGGGGAAATAGCTCGGCCGGAAACGCATCTTCACATTGTCGGTCTCGAAGAAGGCCTTGCAGAACTCGACCAGGGTTCCCTTGAGATGGCCCATATGGGTGGCGCGATCGATCACCAGCCCCTCGATCTGATGGAACATCGGCGTATGGGTCATGTCGTAGTCGCTGCGATAGGTGCGGCCCGGCACGACGATGCGATAGGGCGGCGGCCCGCTTTCCATCGTGCGCACCTGCACCGGCGAGGTATGCGTGCGCAGCACCATCTGCTCGCCGTCGCTCTGGCGCGGCGGCAGATAGAAGGTGTCCTGCATCTGCCGCGCCGGATGCTCGGGCGGAATGTTCAGCGCCGTGAAATTGTGGAAGTCGTCCTCGATATCGGGGCCTTCGGCGATCGTGAAGCCCATCGCCGCGAAAATCTCGGTGATCTCGTCGATCACCTGGCTGACCGGATGGATGCGGCCCTGCGCCTCGGCGCTCTCGTTGAGCGGCAGGGTCATGTCGAGCGTTTCGGCCTTCAGCCGGGCGGCGATGGCGGCATCCGCCAGCACGCTGCGGCGCGTCTCGATCTCCGCCGTCAGCCGCTCCTTCACCTCGTTCAGATGCTGCGCCCGCGCCTTGCGCTCGTCCGGGCTCAAGCCGCCGAGTTCCTTCAGCGCGGCGGAAAGCCAGCCCTTCTTGCCCAGGATGCCGATGCGCGCCTCTTCCAGCGCGTCCAGGCTCTCGGCGGCGGCAATGGCGCGTTCGGCATCGGCCGCCAGCGTGGTGATCTCAGTCATCGTTTCTCTTTACCCCAGCTGCGCGCCATAAAAAACAAAGGGGGCCGTTGGGTAACGGCCCCCTTCGCAAACGGTCGCGCTTAAATGTTGGCGAGTCGAGGGCCGTCAGGCCGCCTTGGCGGGCAGGGCGGCTTTCGCCTGCGCCACCAGGGCGTTGAACGCCTCGGGCTCGTGCACCGCCAGATCGGCCAGCACCTTGCGGTCGATCTCGACGCCGGCGAGCGCGAGGCCGTTGATAAATCGGCCATAGGTCAGGCCCTGCTCGCGGGCGGCGGCGTTGATGCGCTGGATCCACAGCGAACGGAAATTGCGCTTCTTGGCGCGGCGGTCGCGGAACGCGTATTGCAGTCCCTTCTCGACCTTCTCGATCGCGACGCGAAAGACGGTGGAATTGCGGCCGCGATAGCCCTTGGCGAGCTTCAGGACCTTCTTGTGGCGGGCATGGGCGGTAACGCCCCGTTTGACACGTGCCATGGCGGTCTACTCCTTCGGCTCAGGCGTTCGGCAGATAGTTTTTGATGATCTTGCGCGCATCACCCTCGAACACGATCGCGGTGCCGCGATGGTTGCGGATCTGCTTGTTGGTGCGCTTGATCATGCCGTGACGCTTGCCCGCATGGGCGCGCTTGACCTTGCCTGTGGCAGTCAGCTTGAAGCGCTTTTTCGCGGCGCTCTTGGTCTTCAACTTGGGCATTTCAGTACCTCCGAAGGTATGGAGTGATCTTCAAGGCGAACTCGGCAGCCCGCTGGGAAGCGGATCATCCGTCCCAAAGCCGGAACGCCCGATACGAGGGCGGGGTTTTAGCCGCCCGGTCAGGGCTTTGCAACCGGAATCGCGGCAAAATCTGGCAATGCCGCCGCGCCTGTTTCACATATCCGGGATGGGTATCGCCGGCCGGCGACTCGCCGGCCGCCGGAATCGGCCGCCGCAGCCCGCCTGCCGCCGCCGCACCACCCGCAGTGGTATTGGAAGGGTCGATTCGCGGCTGTCGAGAGTTTTTGGCCCGGGGCTGCGAAAAACCACGATTCGCGTACGGACTGGTACAAAATTTACTTGAAAAACATCAGATTAAGACTACATCACAGTGCGAAGGCAGGCACCCGATTGGAAGACAGTTTACCCGCTGCGCGTGATTGTCGCATCAAGAGGTTTCGCACTTGCAAAACCATAATGCGCCGCTAGTATCACGCGGGTTCGCGGTCTCCGCCGGACGCCGCTGTCCCAATGTTCCGGCCATTCTGGCTTCCGAGACAGCCGCCTTGTTCGCCGCCGCGCTTCCGGCGCTGCCGGACAGGAGAGAGTTGTCATCCCGGCGGCCAGGCCGCGTGAACCAAGATTGAAGACTGATGTTGAACGCTGTCCAATTCTCGCAACTCGATCTCGTAGAACCCATTCAGCGCGCGCTGACCGCCGAAAAGCATGTCGCGCCGACGCCGATCCAGGCGAAAGCGATCCCGCATCTGTTGCAAGGCCGCGATCTCCTGGGTCAGGCGGAAGCCGGCGCCGGCAAGACCGTCGCATTCACGCTGCCGATCCTGCAGCATCTGTCGATCGACCGCCATCCGGCCGGCGCCCGCAAGGCCCGCGCCCTGATCCTGACCACCTCGCGCGAGCGCGTGCAGCATATCCAGGAAAGCTTCCGCGCCTATGGCCGCTTCGTGCGGCTCAGCCAGGCCACCGTCTACGAAGGCCCGGGCAAGGCGGCGCAGGCGCAGGCCCTCTCGCGCGGCATCGACATCCTGATCGGCACGCCGGGCCGCGTGGTCGAGCTGCTCAATGCCGGCCAGCTCGAACTGAACAAACTCGAGATCATGGTGCTGGACGAGACCGACCGCATGCTGGAGCTGGGCGTGACCAACGAGCTGCGCACCGTCTTCGAGGCGGCGCCGAGCGAGCGTCAGACCGTGGTCTTCGCCACGACCTTGCCGGCCGAGATCAAGCAGCTTGCCGACAGCCTGCTGACCGACCCGGTCACCGTGCTGGCCAACCCGCCGGCGCCGCGGCTGATCACCACGGCCCAGTCGGCCCGCATCCGCGATTCGGAAGCGCGCCGCCGGGTGCGCGATTTGCTGCCGCAGCGCATCGCCGGACGCCGCTGAAGCCAACGTTACCAAAAATCAAACCCTCCCAGGCGCCCGCAGAAATGCGGGCGCTTGCGTATGGGCATACCTTGGGCCAGACTCGCCCGGCGAGCCTTAAGGCGGCAGCTGGCAAGGAAAAATAAACCACCCGCATTGCAGGCTCGTGGTTCACCGGCATGCAGGTGTGGTTTGGTGGTAAAGGAGCTGGAGCAGAGCCAAGACCCGACCTGGCGCGACAAGCTGCGCGCCTGGTGGCATGGCGACGACTATGTCATGCGCCACATGGTGCAGGACTATTCCACGCGCCCGCAGCAGCAGCCGGTCATCATCGAGCCGGAAAAGCCGGTCCTGGAACTGCCCACCATCGAACGCTGGACGCCGCGGCGGCAGCAGATCGTGCAGAAGCTGTTCGGCGACGGCTTCAACCAGCCCGGCGGCGAAGAGCTGATGAGGCCGCTGATCTCGCCGCTCGGCCTCAATCCGAACATGTCGATCACCGAACTGGGCTGCGGCATGGGCGGCATGAGCCGGATGATGGCGCGCGAGGGCCTGTGGATCGACGCCTACGAGCCGGATACCGACCTGGCCGGGGCCGCCACCGAATTCGCCCGCAGCCAGGGCGTGAAGCAGCATATCAACATCAAGACGCAGCCGCTGGACGAGCTGCAGATCAAGCGCAAGAGCGTCGACGTCGTCCTCTCCAAGGACGGCCTGATGTCGGCGCAGGACAAGCGCCTGCTGCTGGCCAAGATCCGCGCCGCCATGAAGCCGGGCGGACAGCTCATGTTCACCGACTTTCTGCTCACCGGCCCGACCGAAAGCCGCACCTACGAGGTCTGGTGGGAGCGCGAGCCGGTCAAGCCGCATCTGCTGACCCCCGAGGGCCTGCAATCCGAGCTGGAGAGCCTGAACTTCATCATCTGCTACATGGAGGATGTGACCCAGGAGCTCAAAAGCACCGTGATCGCCTCGTTCGCCAAATACGCCGAGGAAGTGAAGCTGCTCGGCAAGCTGGCCAACGAGAACGAGCGCGACTGGGTCATTTCCGAGGGCGAGCACTGGGCGATCCGCATCAGCGCCATGGACGCCAACATCATCCGGCTCTACCGTGTCTATTGCCGCGTGATGGATTGAAGCCGGGCTTCATTTCGGATCGAGCAACGAAAAGGGCCGCAGAAACCTGCGGCCCCTTCGATTTTTTGCGATGGCGCGGCGGCTCAGTGCAGCTTGGCCTTGACGTCGCCGATGGCGCGGTCGATCTGGGCCGCGGCGGCGGCGCCCTGCATCGAGTCCGCCAGCACCTGGCCGGCGGCGGCGATGGCCACCTCGACCGCGGTGTTGCGCACATCCTGCAGGGCCAGCTTCTCGGCCTGGGCGATCTTGTCCTCGGCCTGGCGGCGGCGGCGCTGCAGGCTTTCGGCCAGTTCGGCCTGCGCCTGCTTGGCCAGCAGCTTGGCCTCCGACTCGGCGGCGGCGATGATCTCCTCGGCTTCCTTCAGCGCGTTGCGCTGCTTGCGCTGATACTCGGCGAAGAGATGCTGCGCCTCGCGATGCAGCCGCTCGGCCTCGTCAAGCTGCTGCTTGATGCGCGCCGCGCGCTCGTCGAGCTGACGGCCCAGCGTGCCCGGCACCTTCAGATACAGGACGATGCCGCAGAAGACGACGAAGGCGACCAGTTCCCAGAAATGCGGATCGTGGAGCATGCGCTATCCTCCGTCAGCCGCGCTTGGCGAGAACATGGTCGACCGCGGCATTCACCGCGGCCTCGGCCGGCGCAGTGCCGCTCAGGCGCGCGACCACGTCGGCGGCGGCCTGGCCGGCCACCGTCTTCAGCGAAGCGAGCGCCTGTTCCTTGGCCGCCTGGATGCGGGCCTCGGCCGCCTTGACCTGGCTGCCGATCTCCGCCTCCACCTTGGCGCGCGCCTCGGTGGCATCGGCGGAGATCTTCGTCCGGGTCTCGCCGGCGATCGCCTGTGCCTTGGCGCGGGCCTGGGCCAGCGCCTGCTCGTATTCGGCGATGGCCTTCTCGGTCTCGCGCTTCAGCCGTGCCGCTTCCTCGAGGTCCTGATCGATGCGCTTCTTGCGCTCGTCGACGACCGCCGAAACCCGCGGCAGCGCCACTTTCGCCATCAGCAGATAGAGGACGACGAAAGTGATCAGCAGCCAGACGAGCTGCGGCAGGAAAGTGGCTGTTTCGAGCTGAGGCATCTAACTCAGACGAACAGGATCAGCAGCGCGATCAGCAGCGAGAAGATGCCGAGCGCTTCGGTCACCGCGAAGCCCAGCATCAGGTTGCCGAACAGCTTCGGGGCGGCGCCCGGATTGCGCAGCGCGCTGTTGAGGAAGTTCGCGAAGATCAGGCCCACGCCGATGGCGGCGCCACCCATGCCGATCGCCGCAATGCCGGCACCGATCATCTTAGCTGCAGCAAGATCCATGATACTCATCCTTTCTAGGTTTGAACTCGATTGACGAAAATTCCGATACGCGGACTTCAGTGGTGTTCCATGTTGACCGCTTCGCTCAGGTAAAGGCAGGACAGGATGGCGAAGACATAGGCCTGCAGGAAGGCGATCAGGAATTCGAGCGCGGTGAGCGCGGTGACCATGATCAGCGGCAGCACGCCGCTGACGGCGAGAATGCCGCCCAGCGCGATCATCGAGCCGACGAAGCCGGCGAAGACCATCAGCGTGGTATGGCCGGCCAGCATGTTGGCGCCGAGACGGAGGCTGAGGCTGACCGGGCGGGTCAGATACGAGATCACCTCGATGGGCACGATCAGCGGGGCCAGCCACATCGGCACGCCGTCCGGCATGAAATGCGTGAAGAAATGGATGCCGTTGCGCACGATGGCGATGATGGTGACGCCGATGAAGACGACCAGCGCGAGCGCGAAGGTGATGATGATGTGGCTGGTCGGCGTGAAGCTGTAGGGGATCATCCCGAGCATGTTGCAGAACAGGATGAACATGAACAGCGAGAAGATGAATGGGAAGTATTCCCGGCCGTTGCCGCCGACATTGTCGCGCACCATGTTGGCGACGAATTCATAGGACAGCTCGGCGACCGATTGCAGCCGGCCCGGCACCAGGCTGCGGCTGCGCATGCCGTAGACCATCAGCAGCGTGACCGCCAGCACCGACAGCAGCATGAACAGCGCTGAGTTGGTGAACGAGAAGGCATGGAGCTGACCGCCATCGCCGCAAAAGGCGAGGCATTTCACTTTGAACTGCTCGAGCGGGCTGTGATGCGCTTCGGCCAAAGTCAATCCCCTTCCGTCTTCTCGCCGGCCGCCGCCGCGGCGTCGTCCGCCTGCTGCTGCGCCTGCATCCGCATCGCTGTACGGATCGCGGTCCACATGGCCGTTGCGATCCCCAGCAGAATGAATCCCAGCAGACCCCACGGCGCGCTGCCCAGCCAGCGGTCAACCCACCAGCCGATGAACACGCATACGCCGACCGCCGCCACCATCTCGATCGCCAGCGACCAGGCCTTGCCAACCTGGCGCATCGATCGCGGGTCGCTGCGCTCCGCCGCCGCCCTGCGCGAGCCCGCCTGCCGCTCCTGCACGGCCGCCAGGTCGCGGCCCAGGCGCGAAAGCGCCTCTGCATCGGTGTCGGAAGGCGGATGCGGCGATGGCGATCCGCTGCCCGCGGTTCCGCCCTCGCGGGCGGACTGGGGTGGACGTTTCTCCTGTTCGGCCATGGCTCAAAGCTCCGGCGCGTAAGAAGCAGCCGCCCCCCGCAAAGCGGGCGCACCATAGAAATCCCCCCTTTTCCCGTCAAGGTGCGGAGGCGCCCCGGATAAGTTGCGAATCGTTTGCATCTGCCAAATCAAGTCCTTTGTAACCTTACGCTTTTCATCGGCTATTTTCCGTTTCCGCCGCGCCGGCGCCGCCGCCTGGGCCGGCGCCGCCGGTCCGGCAGTTCATGCTGCGACATTCCGCCGCACCTGCGGCCTTCCGCAGGATGGGGCTCCGAATCTCGCCGGTGGACGGCCGGCTCGCCCGGGGTGACATGCGGGACTGCGTGACGGCCGATCGTCTCAACAACGACCAACAACCGCCATTCCGGCCCAGCGGATTACCCCCTTGGGGGTAATGACGCCGGCGGCGGATCGCGCGGCAGATCCTTGCAGGGATAATAGGTCACCTCCGGGCCGATATGCGGCGCGACTTCCGCCTCGGTGACCGGGTTGAAATGATAGAGCGACAGGCCGAACAGGCCCCAGGGCCGGCCGGCGTCGTCGCAGAGCGGCACCACCAGGCGATCGGCCGCCTTCGCCGCCGTTTCGCCCGCCGCCCCCCTATGGCGATGGCCGACATGTACCGCCGGTTCGGTGACGATGCGGCGATAGATGCGCTGCGCCCGCGCCGCCGCCGGCGCCGCCATGAATTGCTGCGGCGTCTTGTGCATCAGGCTGGTGCCCCAGGCTTCGTTGATCTTCTCGCCCGACAGGGTGCAGACGAAAAGGTCGGCCGCCGCGTCGTAGCGCATGAGATAGACATGCGGCAGGCAAGGCTTGAGGATGGTCGGATCGATGGCCCGGCGCGGCATCGCTAGGCCGGTGCGGCGCTCGGCCCAATAGCGCAGGAACAGCCCGAAGCGGGCATCGGCGAATTCCGGCCAGCAGCCCGGCGGCCCGTTCGGACCGTCAACCTCTGCCATGTCCGCCACCTGCCGCGCTCCCGCAAACGCTACCCGCCACCTAAGCTATGCGAGATGCAGGACGTCGTCGAGATGCGCAAAGCAGGCGTCCGGCGCCGACCGCAAGGCGCAGCCGCAAGCCGCGCCTACCGCGTTATGCAGCCGTCGAAGGCAGGCGGGCGGCCTTCACTGCGAACCGCCGGCCTGGCCCGCGGGAGCCGCTTTCGCGCCGCAGGTGCGGCACAGGGGGTCGCGCCGCAGACGGACGGTTCGGAAATCGCCGCGCAAAGCGTCATAGAGCAGCAGGCGGCCCGAGAGGCTGTCGCCGAGGCCGAGCAGTTCCTTGATCACCTCGAGCGCCTGCAGGCTGCCCATGACGCCGCCCAGCGCGCCGAGCACGCCGGCTTCCGAACAGGCCGGAATGCTGCCCGGCGGCGGCGGTGCGGGAAAGACGCAGCGATAGCAGGGATGCGGCTCGCCCAGATGCGCCTTGAAGGTCGAGAGCTGTCCGTCGAAGCGCAGGATCGCCGCCGTGACCAGGGTCTTGTTCAGCCGGTAGCAGGTATCGTTGACCAGGAAGCGGGTGTCGAAATTGTCCGAGCCGTCGGCGACGATGTCGTAGCCGCCGATCAGCGTCGCGGCATTCTCCGCCGTCAGACGCTCGGTATGCTCGATCACCCGGATATGCGGGTTCAGCGCCGAGATCGCGACCGCCGCGCTTTCCGTCTTCTTCTGGCCCAGCCGCTCGGTCGTGTGCAGCACCTGGCGCTGCAGGTTGGACAGCGAGACGGTGTCGTCGTCGACGATGCCGAGCGTGCCGATCCCGGCGGCGGCGAGATAAAGCAGCACAGGCGAGCCCAGCCCGCCGGCGCCGATCACCAGCACGCGGGCTTCCTTCAGCTTCTGCTGGCCGGCGCCGCCGACCTCCGGCAGGATCACGTGCCGGGCATAGCGTTCCAGCTCGTCCCTGCTGAACACGTCCGGCCTCAGAGCCCGTCGAACAGCGGCGTCGACAGATAGCGTTCGGCGAAGGACGGGATGACCACCACCACGATCTTGCCTTCCATGCCCGGACGCGCCGCCACTTCCAGCCCGGCCGCAATCGCCGCGCCGGATGAGATGCCGGCCGGGATGCCTTCCAGCCGCGCCATCCTGCGCGAGGTCTCGAAGGCGGTTTCGTTGCCGATGGTGATCACTTCGTCGATCAGACTGGTATCGAGATTGCCGGGGATGAAGCCGGCGCCGAGGCCCTGGATCTTGTGCGGGCCGGGCTTGCCGCCGGAAATCACCGGGCTGTCCTCCGGCTCGACGGCGACCATGCGCAGGCTGGGCTTGCGCTTTTTCAGCACGCCGCCGACGCCGGTCAGCGTGCCGCCGGTGCCGACGCCGGAGATGACGACATCGACCTTGCCGCCGGTATCGGCCCAGATTTCCTCCGCCGTGGTGTTGCGGTGGATTTCCGGATTGGCCGGATTCTCGAATTGCTGCGGCATCACCGAGCCGGGGATTTCCTTCAGCAGTTCGTCGGCGCGGGCCAGCGCGCCCTTCATCCCCATCGCCGCCGGGGTCAATTCGAGCTCGGCGCCGAGGAACTTGAGCATCTTGCGCCGCTCCATCGACATGCTGTCCGGCATCACCAGGATCAGCCGGTAGCCCTTTGCCGCGGCGACGAAGGCCAGCGCGATGCCGGTATTGCCCGAGGTCGGCTCGATGATGGCCGCGCCGGGCTTCAGCTTGCCGCTATTCTCCAGCGCCTCGATCATGGCGATGCCGATGCGGTCCTTCACCGAGGCGAGCGGATTGAAGAATTCCAGCTTGGCCAGCAGCTCGGCCTTGACGCCGGCCTCCTTGGCCAGCCGGTTGATGCGCACCAGCGGCGTGGCGCCGATCGTATCGACGATCGAATCATAGATGCGGCCGCGCGGCGGATTGGGGATGCGGGTGCTGGTCGGGCGGGCTTGCGTCATGGGTCCTCCGGTGGCTCTGCTCGTTCGTCATTCCCGCAGCAGCGGCAATCCGGCTTGTCTTTTGCAAGGCCGGGCTCCCGCCTCTGCGGGAGCGACGTCGTCGCGGTTACGTCAAATGGCGAAATCGCCGGCCGGCTCCAGTTCGGCGGCAAGGCCCGCGCGCTCGGCGCGATTGCACAGATCCTCCAGCGTGATCTTGTCGACCTTGGCCATCACCGCGTTCTGGCATTCCTCCCAGATCGGCTGCACGGTGCGGCGGCCGAGATCGGAACCGGCGACAAAGTTCTCCTCGCCATCGGCATCCAGCTCGGAGACGATGCGCACCACCTCGCCCACCGTGATGCGGCGGCGTTCGCGCGCCAGCGTATAGCCGCCGCGCGGGCCGCGTACGCCCTTGAGGACGCCGTTGCGCACCAGATGCTGCATGACCTGTTCGAGATAGCGCTGCGGCACGCCCTGGCGGGCGGCAATGTCCTTCGACTGGACCGGCTCCGGCCGGGCATGGAAGGCGATATCGACGACCGCTTCCAGGGCATGCATGGTGCGTCTTGTGCACTTCAACATGTCTTCATTCTCCTGCTGCTGTCTTGGCCGGCGCCGCAACGCCGGTCGAACCGAAACCGCCCTCGCCGCGCTGCGTCTGCGGCAGCTCGGCGACGGCAATCCATTCCACGCGGCTATAGGCGGCGACGATCAGCTGCGCGATGCGTTCGCCGCGCTGGATGACGAAGGGCTGATCGCCGTGATTGATCAGAATGACGCCGACCTCGCCGCGATAATCGGCATCCACCGTGCCCGGCGCGTTCAGCACGCTGATGCCGTGCTTGAGGGCCAGCCCCGAACGCGGCCGCACCTGGGCCTCGAAACCGGCCGGCACGGCGATCGAGATGCCGGTCGGCACCAGGCGGCGCTCGCCCGGCTTGAGCGTAACCGGCTCGGCGATCGCCGCCAGCAGGTCGAGGCCGGCGGCATCGGGCGTGGCGTAGGCCGGCAGCGGCAGGCCTTCGGCATGCGGCAATCGCCTGATCGGAACATGCAGCGGGACCGGACGGGTCATGCACGGCGTCCTTTACTGAGTTTCGGCTTCGGCAGCTTCACCACGGGCGCAGCCTCCGGAGCGGACCGGTTGAAGAAGGCGCCGATGCGCTCGGCCAGGCGCGCGGCGGCGGCGGTCTTGCTCATCTGCGGCCAGTCTTCGACGCCGCCCTCGCCGCCGCTGCCGTCCTTGCGCACCAGATGGAGCGTGTTGTGGTCGCCGCCGAACGTGCCGGTGCCGGTGCCGACCGCATTGGCGAGAATCCAGTCGCAGCCCTTCGCCGCCAGCTTCTTCCTGGCATTGGCGACGACATTCTCGGTCTCGGCGGCGAAGCCGATCACCAAAGCCGGGCGGCGCCTGGCATCGGTGGTGGCGATCGCGCGCAGGATGTCCGGGTTCTCGGCAAGCTGCAATGTCGGCGGCAATTCGCCGGTCTTCTTCAGCTTCTGCGGCGCTTCGACGGCGACGCGCCAGTCGGCCACGGCGGCGGCGAAGATCGCGGCATCGGCCGGCAGGTTGAGGAAGCAGGCAGAAAACATGTCGCGCGCCGATTCGACATGGATGGTCTTCACGCCGGGCGGATCGGGCAGATTGACCGGCCCGCTCACCAGCACGACCTCGGCGCCGCGCGCCGCCAGGGCGGCGGCGATGGCATGGCCCTGCTTGCCGGAGGAGCGGTTGGCGATATAGCGCACCGGATCGATCGGCTCATGCGTCGGGCCGGAGGTGACGATCACCTTGCGGCCCTTGAGATCCTGCGGCACGGCGGCGGCGCGGAAAAAGGTTTCGACGGCGGCGAGAATCTCGGCCGGCTCGGCCATGCGGCCGGGGCCGTATTCGCCGCAGGCCATGTCGCCGTCATTCGGCCCGACGAAGCGGATGCCGTCGGCCTTGAGCTGCGCCACGTTGCGCTGGGTCGCCGGATGCAGCCACATGCGCAGATTCATCGCCGGCGCCGCCAGCACCGGCTTGTCGGTCGCCAGCAAAACAGTGGCGGCCAGATCGTCGGCAAGGCCGGCCGCCATGCGCGCGAGCAGATCGGCGCTGGCCGGCGCCACCACCAGCAGGTCGGCATCGCGGGACAGCTCGATATGGCCCATCTCGGCTTCGTCGGTCAGCGAGAAAAGCTCGCCATAGACCTTGTCGCCGGACAGCGCCGCCACCGTCAGCGGCGTGACGAACTGGCCGGCGGACTTGCTCATCACGCAGCGCACGGCGGCGCCGCGCTCGCGCAGGCGGCGGATCAGCTCGAGCGACTTGTAGGCGGCAATGCCGCCCGAAATCACCAGAAGGATACGTTTCCCATTCAGCACGTGGCTTTATCCGGAAGTACGTCGTTTGGCTGTGTTAAGCTTACGCCGCCAATCCAGCCCTCACAAGCCCCGCCTGTGGAACGGAGCCATAATTCCTGGCCCGATGCTTGGCCCGTGTCATTTCGGGCGGCGGATTTTAGCGGTTTCCGGCCTTGCGGCGGTGGTCAGACGTGTTGGCCGCCATTGATGTGGATTTCGGCGCCATTCACATAGGAGGAGGTCGGCGTGCAGAGGAAGTAAATGGTCGCCGCCACCTCCTCGGGCTTGCCGAGCCGGTGCATGGGGATTTCGCGGCGCACGATCTCGTCGGTGCCGGGCGAGAGGATGGCGGTGTCGATCTCGCCCGGGGCGATGGCATTGACGCGAATGCCGTGCGGGCCGAATTCCCAGGCCATTTCCCGCGTCAGCGCCGCCAGCGCCGCCTTCGAGGTGGCATAGGCCATGCCGGCGAAGGGATGCACGCGGCTGCCGGCGATCGAGGTGACGTTGACGATCGAGCCCTGCGCCGCCTTCAATTCGTTGAAGAAGCCCCTGGCCAGCAGGGCGACCGAGAACAGATTGACGTTGTAGACCTGCATCAGCGTGTCGAAGCCGGTGTCCAGCACGCCAAGGCGGCTGCCATCGGCGCCCTTCGGCGAGATGCCGGCATTGTTGACCAGCGCATCGAGCTTGCCGTCGGGCAGGCGCTGCTTGAGCGCCTCGATCGCCTCCGGCAGATGGGCGATATCGGCCAGGTCCATCTGCACATGGCTGTCGGCGCCGCCTTCCCAGGGGCAATGCTCGGAAAACGGCTGCCGCGAGACGGTGAATACCCGCCAGCCGGCGGCCGAGAAGCGTTTCACGGTGGCGTGGCCAATACCGCGGCTGGCGCCGGTCAGGATCAGGGTGCGTTGACGGTCGGTCATATCTGCAAATCTATCGCAACGGCGGCAGCGGCGCCAGCGACAGTCCCTTTTGCCGGTCCTTTTGCCGCCGCAGCCGCCGCCATAATGCGGCCTTACAACCGCCGCCTACTGCGCGGGATCCGAGCTGGCCGGAAGGAGCCGGAAGGCGATGCAGTTCAGCTATCCGATCGGGATTGAGGAGGAATACTTCCTCGCCGACCGCAAGACCCGCAATGCCGTGCCGCACATGCCGAAAACGCTGATGCGGCGCTGCGCCGCCGTGCTGGGCGAGCAGGTGCAGACCGAACTTCTGCAGTCGCAGATCGAGGTGGCGACGCCGATCTGCAATTCGCTCGACGATGCGCGCCAGGCCTTGCGGCACTGCCGCGAGGCGCTGGCCGAGGCGGCGGGCGAATTCGATCTCGCGCTGTTCGCCGCCGGCACGCATCCGCTGGCGGAATGGACCGAGCAGAATCCGACCGACAAGCCGCGCTATTACCAGATCGCCGACGATCTGAAATTCCTCGCCCGGCGCAACATGCTTTGCGGCATGCATGTGCATGTCGAGATCGCCGATCCGCATCTGCGCCTCGACGTGATGAACCGCATCCTGCCCTTCCTGCCGGTGCTGCTCGGCCTGAGCGCCTCCTCGCCCTTCTGGCGCAAGCATCCGACCGGGCTGATGGGCTACCGGCTGGCCGCCTATGACGAGCTGCCGCGCACCGGCATTCCGGAATTCTTCGTCAACCTCGCCGACTACAACAACTACGTCGATACGCTGGTGACCGCCGGCGTGATCGAGGACGCCACGCATATCTGGTGGTCGATCCGCCCCTCGCCGCGCTTTCCCACGCTGGAGCTGCGCATCGCCGATTCCTGCACCCATCTGGAGGATACGCTGTGCATCGCCGCGCTGTATCGCTGCCTGGCGCGCGCCTTGCGGCGCCGGCCCGAACTCAACGGCACCTGGCGCAACCATACGCGCCTGCTGATCGAGGAAAATCGCTGGCGCGCCCAGCGCAACGGCACCACCGGCGGCCTGATCGACATCGAGGCCAAGCGCATCGTGCCCTTCGCCGAGGTGGTCGAGCATCTGCTGCAGCTCGTCGAGGAGGATGCCGCGGCGCTGGGCTGCGTGCGCGAAGTGGCGCATGCGCGCCAGATCCTCGCCCGCGGCACCTCGGCGGCACAGCAGATCGCGATCTACCGCCAGGCGCGCGATCAGGGCGCCAGCCGCATCGAGGCCTTGCGGCATGTGATCGACTGGCTGATCGAAACCACCCGGCCTGGCGGGCCCGGCTAGGCGCGCCGGCCGATCGGCGGCGGCACGCTTTTCGCCGCCGCGGCGGCAATTATAATCGGCCGCATGGATATGGATGACATCCCGGCCGGCGGCCTGCGTCTCGACAAATGGCTGTGGATGGCCCGCTTCTGCAAAAGCCGCAGCATCGCCCAGAGCTTTGCGGAGAAAGGCCGCATCCGCATCAATGGCCGCGTCGTCGACAAGCCGCATGCCCTGGTGCGCAGCGGCGACGTGCTGACCCTGCCGCTCGCCGGCGGCGTGCGGGTGGTGCGCATCCTCAGCCTGCCGGTGCGGCGCGGTCCGGCGCCGGAAGCACAATCCGGTTATGTGGAGATCCCAGCTCCGCCTGCGTCGCAACTGCAGCAGGACGGCTGACCTCATAAAACCGTCATGCGGCGGGCCGTCGCGGCGGCAAAGATTGACCCTCCTGGGCCCCTGTGCTACCCGACGGGCCGCCGCCGCCCTAACTGAGCCCGGCAGCGATCCGCCGTCAGCAAGGTATTGTACCGATGACCTATGTGGTGAACGAACAGTGCATCAAGTGCAAATACATGGATTGCGTCGAGGTCTGCCCGGTCGATTGCTTCTATGAAGGCGAGAACATGCTCGTCATTCATCCCGACGAATGCATCGACTGCGGCGTGTGCGAACCGGAATGCCCGGCCGAAGCGATCAAGCCGGACACCGAGAGCGGCCTCGAGAAATGGCTCGCGCTCAACGCCGAATACGCGCCGAAGTGGCCGAACATCACCGAGAACACGGGTGCGCCGCCTGACGCCAAGGAATTCGACGGCGTGCCGGACAAGTTCGAGAAGTTCTTC
>NZ_DASVCJ010000083.1:0-17745 GCF_036381655.1 Ferrovibrio sp. | reverse complement strand
GGCGGCCTGGGCGTTATCGGCATTCTGCTTCACCGTTGCCGTGATCTCGTGCATCGAGGCGGCGGTTTCCTCGATGCTCGCCGCCTGGCTCTCGGTGCGGCTCGCCAGATCCTGGCTGCCGGTCGAGATTTCGGCAGAGGCATCGCGCACGGTGCGGCTGGCCTGGATCAGCCGGCCAGCGATACTGGTCAGCTTCTCGGCCGTGCCATTGGCGTTGGCCTGGATCTGCGCGAAGATACCGGCGAAATCGCCTTTGATCCGCTGCGACAGATCGCCATCGGCCATAGCGGCCAGCATGCGGCTGATCTGCTGCAGCGAGCGGTCGGTGATGTCCAGCAAGCGGTTGATGCCGCCGCCGATCCTCTGCGCGGCGCCTTCGAGCTGCGCGGTATCGATGCGGTTGCCGAGATCGCCGCCGATCGCGGCTTCGAGTATTTTCGCCACCGAGCGGTCGAGTTCCTGCTCCTGCCGCTGCCGCTCGGCCTCGGCGCGTTCGCGTTCGGCCTGCTGCTGTGCCTGCGCCTCGCCGCGTTCGCGCTGCAGGTCCTGGTTCTGCGCGATCTGTCCTTTGAAAACATCGAGGCTGCGGGCAATGTCGCCTACCTCGTCGCGTCGCGCCAGGCTGGGAACGGCGATATCCAGGCGGCCGGCCATCAAATCGCTGATCGCAGCCGTCAGGCGGCGGAGCGGACGGCTGACTAGGATCTGCGTTCCGGCCACCAGCGCGATCAGCAGGGCCGCCAGCAACCCGCCGCTGAGCAGCAGCCCATGCCGCATCGACTCGGCGACCGTGGCATTCAGGACCTCGAGACTGAGCGCCACCGCGAGCGTACCGACATATTCCTTGTCCTTGCCGGCCAGAACCGGCGCCAGGATGATGTAGTGATCCTCGCCGTCGGAAAAGTCCTGCACTTCGCCGGCCTTCAGCGCCTGTTCGCGCTCGGCGGTGAGTGCCTGCGGCAGTTCCTCATGATGGGCAAAACGCTTCGATCCGAAGCTGACCACGGGCTTGCGCTCGGCATTGAACACCACCGCATTGGCCAGCGCGCTGCCGTCGAAGGCGGCAACGCTTTCAAGCGTCGGCGTAATGGTCTCCGGCTTGTTCCAGCGCAGGGCGCCGGAAATCTGCTGCGCGACCAGGCTGATGACCTGGATATTGCTGCTGCGGAACTCCTCCAGCGCGGCTTCGCGGCGCAGCTTCAATTGCACCAGCAGCATCGTCCCGATGCCGATGCACAGAATCACCGCGATCAGAAGCCCCAGTTTCTGCGACAGCGACAGCCGAAGGCCGCGCCGTGCCGCGCCGCTGCGCGAATCTGTGCCGCCCTGCGTCGAGATCGACGATACGTTCTGCATGGTCCATCTCTCCTTCCTGGTTGCGCGGCGCGTCTGCGCGCTCACATATCCATCAAGATTTCGACATCGAGACCGACCGTCACGGCACCGATCACCGCACCATTGGCGGGATCGACGACCGACATGCTGACCTGCGTCTGGAACTTCTGCGTCGATTCGTCCTGCTCGACCTTGTCGACGAAGATGGCCTTCGGGCCGACCGGAAAGGTCTTCTGCCATTTCGCTTCATCGCCCTGCCAATAATCGGAGGTGATGTCGCTCTGGCCGACATTCAGGCCTTTGTTGTCCATGACGAAAATTTCCGTCACCAGGCCCTTCGCCTCCGCCTCTTTCTTCTTCAGGTAGGCGGAGAGCGCATTGCCCGTTACTTCGTTGATCAGCGGCTTGCTGGCCGCCTTGGTTTCCGCCCGCCATTGCTTGTCGAGCGCGTCGATCTTGTCCTGGGTCAGATTGGCATGCTTGGCGTTCTGCGCCTTGATCGCCTCGACCACCATGGGATCCTTCATCCATGCCTGCAAGGTCTTTTCCGCCCAGGCCTGTGCTTTCGGCGCATGCTTGTCCTGCGCCATCGCGCCGCCGGCCAGCAGCAAGGCCGCAGCCGCAAAGATCGCCGTCACGCTGGAACGGAAAGATAAAATCGCCATGTCGATGCCCCCCATGCTGGCCGCCTTCCGCGTCGCCGCGGCAGGAATTTCATTTTATGATTGTATATCAGGCACAGCCAAACACATGAAAAGCAACGAAAAAATCGATAACACTGCGATTTAAGGTGGCAACACAGCTACTCTTGGCTGTAGGTGCACTGCACTTGGCGCGTGATGCGGAGCGGCTGCAGCGCCAAGGTGCGGCCGCGGCATTCTCTTCAATCAAACGGTTGCAATCGGCGAGGCCGGCGAACCGACGGCGCCGGTCAAGCGCAGGGGCGGCGCCGTCAGCAGGAAGCGGCTACGGCCCTGCTGCTTCAAGTACGCTGCCAGCTCCGACAGATACCAAAGCTCGCCCAGCGGCACGCCGAGCTTGAACAGGCAATGCTCATGCAGGGGCAGCATCGCATGGCTGCCGTCGGCGGGTTTGGCGGGCAGGCCTTCGACCGCGTAATTGTCGGCGATCAGGCAGCTCACGCCGCTGTCGCTGATCCAGCGCAGCAGCTTGGCATCGCGGCCATCCAGCACCGCGCAGGAATTCTCCAGGCGATGCAGGTCCGGCTTCTTCTGCATGCTCAGCACCACGTCGCCGAAGCCGGTATAGAAGCAGAGCATGTCGCCCTTCTCGACCTCGACCTTCTGCGCCTGCATGACGCGCATCAGGCGGTCGTAGCCGACCCAGTCGCGCGCCTCGCCCACCTCGTCCTTCAGATTGACCAGAACGCCGCGGCCCTGCATGCCGTGCCGGGCGAAATTATGGATGCCCAGCGCCTCCGTGCCTTGGCTGGGAAAACGCTCCAGCCTCGGTTCGCCAACGCCGCGATCGGCCACATCGGGAATGTCGCTGCCGCCGCGCCAGCCATTGTAGAAGACGCGCTCGGGCCTGCCGTCGCCATCGGCGTCGAACATCGAGCCGATATGCGCGAAGCTGTCCCACTGCGTCGAATACTGCAGATAGAGCAAGGCCGCATCGTCGCTGGAAACGTCGGTCACGCGCGGATCGAACAGTCCGAGCGGCAGCGCCATGTTCGGCCGGCCTTCGCGCACCACGGCAAAGAGCTGCGGCGGGAAGCGGCGCGGGTTGAGCAGGTTGCCGCCGGGATATTCGAGCGGCAGCGACAGGCAGAAGGTTCTGCCCTCGCGCACCTCGGCGATGCCCTGCCTGACCTTCCCGGCATCGATCCAATTGACGCGGCCGAGATTGTCATCCGGCCCGAATTCGCCCCAATTCGAACCTTCCGGCCGTTTCTTCCAGCGCTGCGTCATCGGAGATGCTGCCTTCTTTTATCATCGGATATTGATCGCTACGCCGCCCGCTCGCGCATCGCGCCGACGGAATACTGCTTCCAGCGCGCCTCCACCGCCTGATGCAGCTCGGGCTTCAGGCCGAGCGCGAACACCGTTTCGGCGACCAAAAAGCACGGGCCGATCAGGGCCTGCAGCAGATTGTCGGCCAAGGCCGGCCGGCGGCCTTCGAAGACATGGCCGACCAGCTGGAATATCCAACCGCCGACGAACAGGACGGCGAAGGCGCCCCAGCCGATCATGCCGCCTTGGGCGGCGATCTGCTTGGCGATCAGCATCAGGGCGAAAGCGACCAGCACCATCAGCCCGCCGACGGTCCGGTCGAGCCAGAGATAAAAGGCGCCGGTCGCCAGCCACAGCGCCACGGCCAGTGTCACCGTATTGTCACCGACGGTGAACAGCGGCAGCCAGTGCAGCGGAATGAATATCGCCAGGATGATGGCCGGAATGCCGATGAAATGCGTGGCGCGGTTGCGCCTGTCGCGATGATAGGCCGAATACATCGCCATCTGTTCGACGAAGAACGGATTCATGGCGCCTTCCTCCGATCGGGGCCGTGCGAGTCGCCGAGACGGCGCCGGACCCTGCTGTTCTGCGGATAACCCTAAAGCCCGATAAGCGGTTGTCAATCGCAGCTTTTTCGCGATTCCGCTGCGTCAGGGAGAATCGCATTGACTTCACCATGGCGCAGCCTATTCTCGCGGCGTCGCACTCAGCCCGGCGGGAGAGGCGCCAAACCCGTTCTGCATGCGGGGGCCGGCGCGCCGAAGGAGCAACCGCCCCGGAAACTCTCAGGCCAAAGGACCGCTCGGGACTGGCGACACTCTGGAAAGCGGATCGGGAGTCCAAACCCGGTCACACCGAAGGAGTAAGGGAGGCCAGCCTTCCCGAATCTCTCAGGTCCCGGGACAGAGGGGGCGTCGGGCGAAAGCATCGCCTGGACGACTCTGACTCTGTCGATGAAGGGACCGCTGCTTGGGCGATACAGCCGAAAACCTCAAGACCACGCCGCTGCATGCGCTGCATAGGGAACTGGGCGCGCGCATGGTGCCCTTCGCCGGCTACGAGATGCCGGTGCAGTATCCGACCGGCATCCTGACCGAGCACAAGCATACCCGCGCCGCCGCCGGGCTGTTCGACGTCTCGCATATGGGCCAGGTGCGCATCGCCGGCGCCGATCCGGCCAAGGCGCTGGAGGCGCTGGTGCCCGGCGATCTCATCGCGCTCGATGTCGGCAGGATGCGCTATACGGTTTTCACCAACGATGCCGCCGGCATCCTCGACGATCTGATGGTGAACAAGCGCGACCGCGACCTGTTCGTCATCGTCAATGCCGCCTGCAAGGAGCAGGACATCGCGCATATGCGCAGCAACCTGAAAGGCTGCGAGGTCGAGCATCTGCAAGACCGCGCGCTGCTGGCCCTGCAGGGCCCGCAGGCGGTCGCCGTCCTCGCCCGGCTCAATTCCGCCCTGCCGGCGATGAGCTTCGGCATGGGCGCGACGTTGGCCCTGGGCAAGTTCGAAGGCTTTGTCACCCGCTCCGGCTATACCGGCGAGGACGGTTTCGAGATTTCGGTGCCCGACAGCCAGGCCGAAGAGCTGGCGCGCTGGCTGCTGGCGCAGCCGGAGGTCAAGCCGATCGGCCTTGGCGCACGCGACAGCCTGCGCCTGGAAGCCGGCCTCTGCCTCTACGGCCACGACATCGACACCACGACCACGCCGATCGAAGCCGGCCTTGCCTGGACGATCTCCAAGCGGCGCCGCGAGGAAGGCGGCTATCCGGGCGCCGCCATCGTGCAGAAGCAGCTGGCCGAGGGCGTGGCGCGCAAGCGCGTCGGCATCCGCCCCGATGGCCGCGCGCCGGCGCGCGAGGGCACCGAGATCCTGAGCGACCGGAACGAAAGAATCGGCGTCATCACCTCGGGCGGCTTCGGCCCCAGCGTCGATGCGCCGATCGCCATGGGCTATGTGGCGACGGCTTACGCCAAGCCCGAGACGCCGCTCGGCCTCGTCGTGCGCGGCAAGGCCCTGCCGGCCAAGGTTTCCACCCTGCCCTTCATCACCAAACGCTACGCGAAAGCCTGAGGAGACACCTTCCATGACCATCCGCTACACCAAGGACCATGAATGGATCCGTCTCGACGGCGCCGTGGCGACCGTCGGCATTTCCGAATACGCCCAGAGCCAGCTCGGCGACATCGTCTTCGTCGACCTGCCCGAACCCGGCAAGAAGGTCGATGCCGGCGACGAGGTCGCCGTTGTCGAATCGGTCAAGGCCGCCTCGGAAGTCTACGCTCCGGTCGGCGGCGAGGTGACGGAGAAGAACCAAGCGATCATCGACGATCCGTCCCTGGTCAATCAGTCGCCGATGGCCGAGGGCTGGTTCGTCAAAATGAAGATCAGCGACCCCGACGCGCTCGATGCCCTGATGGACCAGGCCGCCTACGACGCCTACCTGAAGACCCTGTAAGGAGCGGCGCATGCGCTATCTTGGCCTGACCGAAGCCGACCGCCGCCAGATGCTGGCGGCGATCGGCGAGCCCGATATCGACGCGCTGTTCCGCGATGTGCCGGCCGGCGCGCTCAATCCGCAGATCGATCTGCCGCCGCATCAGGGCGAACTGGAGGTCGAACGCCAATTCGCCGCGCTGGCGAAGAAGAACATCTCGCCGATGGACGTGCCCTTCTTCCTCGGCGCCGGCGCCTATCGCCATCACATCCCGGCCGCGGCCGATCACCTGATCCAGCGTTCGGAATTCCTCACCTCCTACACGCCCTATCAACCGGAGATCAGCCAGGGCACGCTGCAATACCTGTTCGAATTCCAGACCCAAGTGGCGATGATCACCGGCATGGAAGTGGCGAACGCCTCCATGTATGACGGCGCCACCGCCGCGGCCGAGGCGGTGCTGATGGCGCAGCGCGTCACCAAGCGCAGCAAGGCCGTGCTGTCCGGCGGCCTGCATCCGCATTATCGCGACGTGATCGCCACCCTGCTCGATCAGACCGATCAGCCGCTCGTCGCCGCGCCGGCCGACCTCGATGGCACGGAAGACCTGAGCGGCCTGATCGACGACCAGACGGCTTGCGTCGTGGTGCAGAATCCGAGCGTGTTCGGTCATCTGCGCGATCTGTCGGCGTTGGCCAAGGCCTGCCAGGCGAAAGGCGCGCTGCTGATCGTCGCAATCGCCGAGGTCACCTCGCTCGGCCTCGTCACGCCGCCGGGCGCGATGGGCGCCGATATCGTCGTCGCCGAGGGCCAGGGCCTCGGCGTGCCGCTCAGCTTCGGCGGGCCTTATGTCGGCCTGTTCGCCACGCGGGAGAAATATGTCCGGCAGATGCCGGGCCGGCTTTGCGGCGAGACGGTCGATCAGGACGGCCGGCGCGGTTTCGTGCTGACCCTGTCTGCCCGCGAGCAGCATATCCGCCGCGAGAAGGCGACCTCGAATATCTGCACCAATTCGGGCCTCTGCGCGCTCGCCTTCACCATCCATCTCAGCCTGCTCGGCGAGGTCGGCCTGGTGCGGCTGGCCGAGATCAACCACGCCAAGGCGGTACAGCTCGCCGAGAAGCTGGCCGGCGTGAAGGGCGTCGAGATCATCCCGCAGGCCTTCTACAACGAATTCGCCCTCAGGCTGCCCAAGCCGGCGGCCGATGTCGTCGAGCAGCTCGCGGCAAGGAAAATCCTCGGCGGCGTGCCGGCGGCGCGGCTCTATCCGGCCGAAACGGCGCTGGCGAACGTGCTGCTGGTGACCGCCACCGAGACCAATGCCGAAAGCGACATGGATGCCCTGGTTGGCGCGCTGAAGGAGGTGCTGTGATGCTGAACCGTCAGGGCCGCCCGAGCACACCGAGCCAGGCCGCCGACAGCGCCGCGGCCGGCACTATCACCGGCAATCGCGGCCTGCTGCAGGAAGAGGCGCTGATCTTCGAGATCGGCGAGGAAGGCCGCACCGGCGTCGATCTGCCCGACGCGCCCAAGGTCAAGGATCGCCTCGGCGGCCTGCGGCGCACCGGCAGGATCGGCCTGCCCGGTTTGAGCGAGCCGCAGGTGATCCGCCATTTCGTGCGGCTGAGCCAGCGCAACTATTCGATCGATGCCGGGCTGTATCCGCTCGGCTCCTGCACGATGAAGCACAATCCACGGCTCAACGAGAAGATGGCGCGGCTGCCGGGCCTGGGCGATCTGCACCCGCTGCAGCCCGTCTCGACCGTGCAGGGCGCGCTTAAGTTGATCGACACGCTTGCCGGCTGGCTGAAGAAGCTGACCGGCATGCCGGCGGTGGCGATGTCGCCCGCCGCCGGCGCGCATGGCGAGCTGTGCGGCCTGATGGCGATCCGCGCCGCCCTGAAGGCGCGCGGCGATGTGCGCAAGCGCATCCTCGCGCCCGAATCCGCCCACGGCACCAATCCGGCCACGGCGGCGATGTGCGGCTACGTGGTCGATCCGATCCCGGCCACCGCCGAGGGCCGCGTCGATCTCGAAGCCCTGCGGGTCAAGCTCGGGCCCGACGTGGCGGCGATCATGCTGACCAATCCGAATACCTGCGGCCTGTTCGAGCGCGAAATCCGCCAGGTCGCCGACCTGATCCACGGCGTCGGCGGCTTCTTCTACTGCGACGGCGCCAATTTCAACGCCATCGTCGGCAAGGTGCGGCCGGGCGATCTCGGCATCGACGCCATGCATATCAACCTGCACAAGACCTTCTCGACCCCGCATGGCGGCGGCGGCCCCGGCGCCGGGCCGGTGGTGCTGTCGGAGGCGCTGAAGGATTTCATGCCGGTGCCGTATGTAGTGCATGGCAAGGACGGCTTTGCGCTGGTCGAGCATGACGGCGCCAGGTCGTTCGGCCGGATGAAAAGCTTCCACGGCCAGATGGGCATGTTCATCCGTGCGCTGGCCTACATGATGAGCCACGGCGCCGACGGCCTGAGGCGGGTGGCGGAGGACAGCGTGCTCTCGGCCAATTACGTCATGGCCAGCCTCAAGGACATCATGACGCCGAGCTTTCCCGGCCCCTGCATGCACGAGGCCCTGTTCGACGACCGCTTCCTCAAGGAGACCGGCGTAACCACGCTCGACTTCGCCAAGGCGATGATCGACGAGGGCTATCACCCGATGACGGTGTATTTCCCGCTGGTGGTGCACGGCGCCATGCTGATCGAGCCGACGGAAAGCGAGAGCAAGGACAGCCTGGACACCTTCATCGGCACGCTGCGCGGCCTGGCCGAGAAGGCGCTGCAGGGCGATCAGGCGCCGTGGTTCCGCGGCGCGCCGTATCTGACGCCGCGGCGACGGCTGGACGAAACCCGCGCCGCCCGCGCGCCGATCCTGCGCTGGAAGCCGGGCACCAACGCCGCCCCGGCGGCGAGGGCGGCGGCGGAATAGACGTCCTCCCGTTGCGAACGGAACAACCGCCCGGTCAGCGATGGCCGGGCGGTTTTTTCTTCTCCGAGGCAACGCGCCGTCTCAGGAATATCTCAGTTGCAGCACGAGGCGGTCGTGGCCGGTGGGCGGCAGCGCCTTGTGGAAGCAGGCGGGATCTTCCAGGAAGCCGTAGCCCGGCCCGCCTTCGATCACCACCGGACTGTCGGCACCGTAGCGCTCGAGTACGCGCGCTGCCGGCTGGAATGCCGAAGACCAGATGATCGGCAGCGGCTTGGGTTTGTGCGAGCGCGCCACGGTGACATGCGAGCCGGAATTGTGGTCCGCGCCGGTGATGTAGAAGAAGACATAGAGGGAGTTATGCGGCTCGATATCGTAATGGTAGTCGATGGTCTGGCCGCATTCCCGCCGCACCTGGTCCGGCAGGCTGGACACCGGACTCCAGAATAATCGCCGCGCCACCCGCTGCGGACGGTATCCCAGATAAAGCCGCGCGATCTCGACCAGCGTCGCATCGCAGGACACCCTATCGACGGCATCGCAGCCGGGGAAAACCACGTCGGCGGTGCCGACCGGCGCGCCGGACGGAGTGAAACCATCCTGCACCTCGCCGATGCGGAAACGCTCGCGATCCTCCGAATGGCGGACGCAAGGCGTTATCGATGCGTGATCGAAAATCTGCCGAACCAGCGGCAGCGGCAATTGCAGGCCGCTGCAGAAGCCTTGCTGGCGCAGTTTTTCCGCCGCCGTTTCCGCCGGGAAGCCGTCGAACAGGCTCGGTTGGCTGAAGGCTTCTGGCAACGGTTGCGAATTGGCGCCGAATACAACCGCGACTCGCTCGCTGAAGCGCCGCGGCTGCGCCATCAGCCATCGCCAGGTATGGAAACGACCAAGCAGTCGATAATAGCGTGCTAGGGGCAGCCGACGCAGCGTCATCCGCCGCACCGGCCCCGGGCTCTGATCTTCAATTTTCACTGTCTACCCTGCTCTCGGCGATATAGGGACAAGGACGGGGCAGTCCTCTTTACTCCAACAGCGAAATCAATGCTGTGTTCAAACAGTGGCAGGGGTTCTTCGCATCGGACCGGCCGCAGACCGGTCGCGCTATCGGCTCCGCTGCCACAGCCGCAGGACGAGATAGGCCAGGATGGCGAAGCCGAGCGCAGGCAGACCGATATTGAATGCGACGTAATCCCAATTCAGTCCGCAGCTGTAATAGACGTCGCCGCCGCGGCTCATGTCGATCGGCAGGGTGCCGCCCTGCCCGAGCACGCGCTCGCACATGCCATTCGGCTCATTGCCATCGCTGCGGATCAGAAGGATGCCGATCAGCACGACCGGCAGCGACACGCCGATCAAAAGGCTGACGATCATGCGTCCGATCAGACTGTCCGGAATTTCCAACTGCATTCGGCTTCACCTCGCATCGCCGGACGGCTCCGGCTGCTGCGGCGATCTTACGCCAGCTTCAGCGATGCGTCAGCAGCGCCACCACCGCGGCGACAATCGGATCCGGCGGGCCGCTGACATCGATGCCGATCCAGTCCTGCGGCGGCGTCAGGGTCTGGCTCTGCCAGTGAACGACATCCGCAGTGGCATCCGAGGCGTCCCGGGCACGGGCGGAGACGCGGCTGGTCAGGATATGGAGCGGCGCCTCGAGCCAGAGCCCGGAGAATCCCGCCCCGCAATCCTGCGCCAATGCTTCGGCGGCATGGCGTTCCTCCTCCAGGCCGAAGACGGCATCGAGGATGACGGTGGCGCCCCCGCGCAGCAGATCGCCCGCGCGCTCGAGCATGGCTTGATAGGTGCGGCGGCCGCTCTCCGCCGTGTAGGCTTCCTTCGGCAGCCGCTGCAGGACCGGAATGCCGAATTGCCGCTTGCGGATGACATCGCTGCGCAGGATGACGGCGCCGCATGGCATGCCGAGCGCCGGCGCGACGCGCCGGGCGATGGTCGACTTGCCGGTTCCGGACAGGCCGCCGATGACGATGAGTTGCGGATTGACCGGTTGCAGCACCCTGCGGGCCAGGGCCAGATAGCGCCGTGCCTCGGACCAGGTATCGCGATTCAGCGCGGCGACATGACAGCGGATGGCGGCACGCAGCGCGACGTAAAGCGGCAGCAGCACGGCGCCTTCGTAATCGTCGCTCAGTTCGAGATAATGATTCAATGCGCGATTGGCCAGATCGCGCCGCCCGCCATGCCGGGCATTGCCGGCGAGCAGGTCCATCAGCAGAAAGGCGAAATCGTAGAATGTATCGCCGGTGCCCAGCGCCTCGTCGAATTCCAGGCAATCGAACAGCACCGGCCGGCCATCGATCAGGACGATATTGCGCAGATGCAGGTCGCCGTGCAGGCGGCGGATGCGGCCCGCCGCGCCGCGTCGGATCAGAAGCTGGCGCTGCTTGCGCTGTTCGGCCGCCAGGCTGGCGCGCAGCGCGGCCAGCTCGGTTGCCGGCAAGGCGTCCTTCTCGAGGCCGGCGAACGCCGCATCGTTCATGGCAAACGGCTTGGCCAGCGCCGATAGGCCGTCCTGCGGCGATCTATCCGCCTTGGCATGGAAGTCGGCAATCGTCTCCACCAGGATATCGACCATTTCCGGCGTCAGCCCGTCCTGGGCAGCCAGGCGATCCAGCGTCTGGCTCGGATCGAAGCGCTGCATCTCGACCAGCCATTCCAGCGGCAGGCCGTGTTCGGCAAAGCCCAGCCGGCCATCGGCGCCGCGATAGACGGCGCGGACGCCGATATACAGCTCGGGCGCCGTGCGGCGGTTGAGCGCGACTTCCCGTTCGCAAGCCGCGCGCCGCTGCTGCAAGCTGGCGAAATCGACATAGGGCAGGGTCACCGCCTTCTTCAGCTTCCAGGCGCGGTCGCCGCAGAGATAGATGCGGGATATGTGTGTCTCCAATACCGCGTCGGGCGGCGGATCGAACAGCGCGGCGATATCGGCGGGATTGGGCTCCAGCATGGTCAGGACTCTAGCCCGCGACGGCGAAGCGCCCATTGATCGAGCGCAAATGCCTTGCGCCGCATCGGCGTGGCGGCTGCGATTGCCGTCGCATTCTCCTTCCGCAAACGCGCGCGGCCAGGACGGGCGCCGCGCGCACGCGAGGCCGCGTCATCTCCGCTGCCCAGCCAGCCGCCCAGCCAGCCGCTCGGCCCACCTCCAGCCGGGATCGAGCCAGACCATCGCGTCTCTTCATTGGCGCTCATTCGGCAACAGGCGGTCATGACGTCCTACGTTCTCATAAATAAGAACATAGGACAACATAACCTTGACTACAAGCGATATTGTTCTTGTTATATCCTCAATAGTCGCACCCGCCTAAGGAGCCCCTTTATTGACGGGAGCCGAGGGGGTGAAGGGCCTGAATCTATGCTCCTGGGTCCCCGCCTGCGGCGGGACGACGGCTGCTGTTGTTGGACCTCGTGGATCGGAACAGGCAATCCGGCGCCTCCCCCGGCCGTCATCCCGGGCGAGAACGGCTGTTCGCCGGCGAGACCCGGGGGTCCCATTGAACAGAAATGGTGAACAGAAATGGGATTTCGGCTCGCGCGGCGCGGCGAAAAGCGCGCCGCTTGGCCGGAATGACGAGAGAGAGTGACAGAGAATCAAGGCCTTGCCGCGGAAGGCCAACCGCTTAGGCGGGAAGCGAACGGGACTCGATTGGCTTTAATTGGACTCAATGGGAGGATCGAATGGAGCTCGATTGGCATCCGATCGGACCGAATTGGCCTCCGGTGGGACGCCAATGGGATTGCGCATCGGCGCTGGATTGCGCCGGCCTCAGCCTCTGGCGGCGCGGCGGGCCAGCTTGTGGCTGTACATCATCTGGTCGGCATTGGCCAAAGCCGAGCCGGGATCCTCGCCGGGCTTGAGCGGATAGACGCCATAGGCGGCATCGAGCGGCAGCACCTTGCCTTCCCAGTGCAGCGGCCGGCGGCGGATCGCCTCGGCCAGATGGTCGGCCTTCTCGCGCGCCTGCTGGGCATCGGTCTCGCTCAGGATCACGCCGTATTCGTCGCCGCCGAGCCTGGCGACGACGTCGACCTCTCGGGTATTGTCGAGCAGGATCTGGCCGACCTGGATCAGCGCCGCATCGCCGGCGGCGTGGCCATGCTGGTCGTTGATCACCTTCAGGCCATTGAGATCGAAATAGATCAGCGCCGAGGGCCGGCCGTAGCGTTCGACATAGGCCATGGCGCGGGACAATTCGCGCACGAAGGCGCGGCGATTATACAGCGGAGTGAGCGTATCGCGGTCGGCGAGCCGCTCGAGCTCGGCCAGGCGGTGCCGCGTGCGGTTCAGCTCGTTGCGCAGCTGGTCCACCTCGCCCATCAGCCGCATGATCGCATCGCGCACCCGCGGGGTCAGTTCGGTTTCGGGGATGCCCATGACGGTGGCGGTGGCGGCGGGTTCGGCCACCGGTGCCGGCGCGCCGGCCGCCTGCGGCGCCGTCGCCGGAGCAACGCGCACAGTCCCGCCGGACGCCCCGGCCGGCGCGGTCCCGGGGATACTGGCTGGGCCGATGCCCACCGGTCGACGGTCTTCGATCCTGGCCATACCTCATGCTGAAGCGCCGCGCCCGGCCCGGCCGCGCCGCCTGCCCTTTTCCACCCGATCCGGTAACTAAGCCTGCCGAGCGTTAACAAAGCATGGATGACGGTTTATGACCAGCCCATTGGAATCAAAGCCCTGCCGCCCTGTCCGGGCCGCTTTACAGCCTGCGGCCGCTCCCTATAATCCGCGCCTTTCCTGACAGGAGCACGGCATGGCGAAGACCGCGGCCGCGAGGCGCAAACCGCTGGTGGGGATCATCATGGGCAGTCAATCCGACTGGGCCACGATGGCGCACGCCGCCGATGTCCTGAAGGCCCTGAAGGTGCCGGCCGAGCACCGCATCGTCTCGGCGCACCGCACCCCGGCGCGGCTGTACGATTATGCCCGTTCGGCGGCAGAACGCGGCATCCAGGTGATCATCGCCGGCGCCGGCGGCGCCGCCCACCTGCCCGGCATGACGGCGGCGATGACACATCTGCCGGTGCTCGGCGTGCCGGTGGAAAGCAAGGCGCTGAAGGGGCTGGACTCGCTGCTGTCGATCCAGCAGATGCCGGCCGGCATCCCGGTCGGCGCCCTGGCGGTGGGCAAGGCCGGCGCGATCAACGCCGCCCTGCTGGCGGCCAGCATCCTGGCGCTCGGCGATCCGGCCCTGTCGAAACGGCTGCAGGCCTGGCGGGCCAAGCAGACCAAGGCCGTGAAACTGAAGCCCGTGGACGGCAAGTAGATGCAGGCCGTTCCGCCGGGCGCGACGATCGGCATCCTCGGCGGCGGCCAGCTCGGCCGCATGCTGGCCCTGGCGGCGGCGCGGCTCGGCTATCGCTGCCATATCTATGCGCCGGAGGCCGACCCGCCGGCCGGCGCGGTGGCGGCGCAGGTCACCCGCGCCGACTTCACCGACAGGGCGGCATTGGCGCGCTTCGCCGCGTCCTGCGCCGTCGTGACCTACGAGTTCGAGAATATCCCCGTCGCGCCGGTCGCAGAACTGGCCGCCACCGTGCCGGTGCGGCCGGGCATCGAGGCGCTGCGCATCACCCAGGACCGGCTGCTGGAAAAGCGCTTCTGCCAGCAGCGCGGCATCGCCACCGCGCCGTTCCGGGCAGTCGGCTCGGCGGCCGAGCTCGATCAGGCGATCGCCGAACTGGGCCTGCCGCTGGTACTGAAGACCCGGCGCATGGGTTATGACGGCAAGGGGCAGGCGAAGATCGCCAAGGCCGAGGCGGCGGCCGCGGCTTTCGCCGCCCTGCGCTCGGATGAACTGATCGCAGAGGGCTTCATCGGCTTCAGGCGCGAGCTCTCGGTGGTGCTGGCGCGCGGCGCGGATGGCCGCATCGTGTCCTGGGGGCCGGTGCAGAATATCCACCGCAACCATATCCTGTGGCGCACCTATGCGCCGGCGCGGCTGGACGACAGGCTTCGCAACGATGCCGAGCGCATCGCCGCCAGCCTGGCCGAGGGCCTGGAGTACGTCGGCGTCCTGGCGGTCGAGCTGTTCGATTGCGGCGATCGGCTGCTGGTCAACGAGATGGCGCCGCGGGTGCATAATTCCGGCCATTGGACCATGGATGCGGCCGTGACCTCGCAGTTCGAGCAGCATATCCGCGCCATCTGCGGCCTGCCCCTGGGCAGCGCCGAACGCCTCTGCGACGCGGTGATGGAGAACCTGATCGGCGACGAGGTTAAGACTTGGCCGGCCCTGCTGGCCGAGCCGAACGCCAAGCTGCATCTCTACGGCAAGGCCGAGGCGCGGCCGGGCCGCAAGATGGGGCATGTGAACCGGCTCTACCCGCTGGGTCAGGCACCGCAACTCTGAACCCACAACTTAAAGTAACGACTTATTTACCCTGTTCCGCTTGGCGGTCGGGTCGATCCAGCCTATACTGATCACAGTCTGATCACTGGCCTGCCGAGAACGGCGGGCATGCCGGCCGCCGCCAGAAGGCGCCACTGTCGGCGGAGTGACTGTCATGGCCATCGACAGCATCGGCGCCTCCGGCGCTGGCGCTCTGCAGCAGTTCCAGCCGCGTCCGCTGACGGATGCCGGTTCGGACAACCGTTCGATTCAGCAATTCCTGCAGAACCCGCAGCAGCAATCGCAGACGCCGCCCGCCAATGCGCCGGTGCAGCCGCAGACCGCCAATGCCGTCGCCCAGCCGAACACGGCGCAGAATGCCGCGCAGCCCCGGCCGCCGGCCCGCAACGACGAAAATCCAGCGCCGGCCCCCGATCTCGGTGCCGCGGACCGGGAGCGGACCGAGCAGCGGCAGACCTCGGCGGTGAACTACAGCGCCAGCGGCCTTGCCAATGCGGCGCAGACGCCGACCCAGGCGGGCCGCCGCCTCAGCCTCTCGGTCTAAGCGGTTTTTTCGCCAGCTAGATCCGCCGCGGCGTGCGCAGCGGCAACGGCAGCCGATCCAGCAGCTGGCCGGCCTTGCCGCGCAACTGCTGGATACGCATGACATCCGCCAGCCGGCGATCGAGGAAGGCCGCCGTCGAGGCGAAGCCTTCCGACTTGTCGTCCAGCCATTGCAGCAGCGTGGCGGCATAGACGCCGGCCAGCAGCATGCGCTTGGTGTAGAAATTGAAGTCGGTGGCAGTGTCGCCGGCGGCATACCAGATGGCATCGACCGTACGGTAAAGCTGCTTCAGCGCGCGCGGCGCATGCTGCGGCAGCGCTTCCAGGCTCAGGGCCCGGCGCACCGCCTCGCGATGCGGCGCCGCCAGTTCGAGCCGGGTCATCACCGCCGTCTTGATGCGGTCGCGCACCTTCAGCCGCGCCAGATCGCGGGCTTCCAGCTCCCGCAGCATCGCGGCATCGGTCTCCGCCACCCAGAAATCGAGGGCTTCGGCCGCGCCATCGGGAAAGGCGCGGGCGATCGTGCCGGCATCGAAGCCGCAATCCCTGGCGGCCTGGTTCAGCGCTTTGGCCGACCAGCCATCGAACGGGACATGCATCAGCATGGCCGAGGCCAGCGTCCGCTTCTGCTCCATCAGATCGGCATCGTCCTTCATTCGATCTGCTCCTGCTGGCCGGTTTTGCTGTCCTGCGCGGCACGATGCCTGAATTCGCTGTCGAAGATCAGGTCCTTCAGGTCCGTCATGCGCTGCGGATAGAGGATGCCATCAAGATGGTCCAGTTCATGCTGCACCACCCGGGCATGCCAGCCCTCGACCTCGCGGCTCAGCTTGCGGCCATCCGCCAGAATGCCCTCATAGAAGATGCGGGTATAGCGCGGCACCAGACCGCGCAGGCCCGGCACCGACAGGCAGCCCTCCCAGGCATAATCCGTTTCCTCCGTGCGCGGCTCCCAGCGCGGATTGACCAGCGTCACCAGTTCGCGCTGCTGCTCCGGCCCGTCCGGCGGGGTGAGGAAAACGGCGATCCGCAGCGGGATATGCACCTGAGGCGCCGCCAGGCCCTGGCCGGGGGCATCGATCATGGTTTCGACCATGTCGGCGATCAGGCCCCGGATCTCGGGGCTGGTCGGATCGGCGACCGTCTCGGCCGGCCGGGCCAGCACCGGATGCCCCATGCGGGCGATTTTCAAGATAGCCATGGGCGTAACCTAGGCCAGCCGCCGGATTCGGCCAAGCCGCGGCCGGGGCTTGTTTTGTCACGTCAAACCGGCAAAATTGTCGCGTATTATTCTTGCCAAAGAGGCAGAAAGCCGCTTCACAAAGGCCAGCGCCCATGCTAGAAGGCCCGACTTGCCGGGGCCCGGCCCCGAAACGGATTCTTTTTGCCCTATCGAAAGGATGGAACCCACGTGCAAGTATTGGTGCGCGACAACAACGTCGACCAGGCCCTGAAGGCGCTGAAGAAGAAGATGCAGCGCGAAGGCCTGTTCCGCGAAATGAAGCTCCGCCGCAGCTACGAGAAGCCCTCCGAGCGCAAGGCGCGGGAGAAGGCAGAGGCGGTCCGCCGGGCACGCAAGCTGGCGCGCAAGCGGATGGAACGCGAAGGCTTCTGACGCCCGGTTCGCCCGGGCTCCATTGACGAGATAAGCGCGCTCCCCGTCCCCGCCGCTTGCGTCGCGGCCGCGGACGGCGATGCTGCGCGCCCTCGGTTCGCCCCATGCACTCGCGCGCTGCCGCACCCGTCGAATCCGTTCCGATCCTGCCCGGCTTCGCCGCGCTGGCGGACCGCTATGACGGATACATTCTCGATCTTTGGGGCACGATCCATGACGGCATCCGCGCCTGGCCCGGCGCGGTCGAGTGCCTCGCGGAACTGAAGCGGCGTAACAAGCGCATCCTCGTTCTCTCCAACGCCCCGCGCCGCTCCTATCTCGCGATCGCGCGCATGGACGAGATGGGCATACCCCACACCGGCTACGACGATGTGCTGACCTCGGGCGAGGCGGCGCACGATGCGCTGGTGAAGCGCGACGACGCCTGGCACCGCCGCCTCGGCCGCCGCTGCCATCTGCTCGGGCCCGCCAAGGACGACAGCGTGCTCGAAGACGTGGCGCACGAGCGCGTCGACGATCTCGCGG
>NZ_DASVCJ010000082.1:0-123337 GCF_036381655.1 Ferrovibrio sp. | reverse complement strand
CTCCGAAAGGCAGCTGAACGCAGTGTCGAGGCAACATGGCAACGTATCGGAAGCCTGCTGGACCGCTTCCCGCCACAGGAATGCGCAAACTATCTCAGGAACGCTGGCTATGCTTCGATCTAACGGGATTCCGGTCTAGGCCTCCGTCGGGCTGGTGCCCGGCGGCCATAGCCAGGCAGCGCCGCGCACGCCGGAACTGTCGCCGTGACGGTTCTTCACCAGCGGCGTGACCACCACGTCGGAGAAGACGAAGGCCCCCCACAGCTTGGGCACATTCTCGTAAAGCCGCGCCAGGTTCGACAGACCGCCGCCCAGCACGATGACATCGGGGTCGAGCACGTTGATGATCGCCGCCAGCCCGCGCGCCAGACGGTGCTCGTAGCGCTGCAGGATCTGTTCGGCCTGCACGTCGCCGGCTTCGGCGGCGGCAACGATCTCGGCGCCGTCCAGCCTGCGGCCGGTCGAGCGCTCGTAATCCAGGCAAAGACCGGTGCCGGAGAGGAAGGTTTCCTGGCAGCCGTTTTGTCCGCAATAGCAGGGCGGGCCCGGTCGTTCATCTGGCTGCGACCAGGGCAGGGGATTATGGCCCCATTCGCCGGTGATGGCATTCGGACCGCCCAGCGGCCGGCCGTGGACAACCAGCCCGCCGCCGACGCCGGTGCCCAGAATGGCGCCGAACACCACCGCCTTGCCCATGCCGGCGCCGTCGCTGGCTTCCGACAGCGCGAAGCAATCGGCGTCGTTGGCGAGCCGGACGCGGCGCCCGGTCGCCGCGGCAAGATCGCGGTCGAGCGGACGGCCGATCAGCCAGGTCGAGTTGGCGTTCTTGACGAGGCCGGTGGCAGGCGAGATCACGCCGGGAATCCCCATGCCGACCGGTCCCTGCTGGCCGGCTTCCGTCTCGATGGCATGGATCAGGTCGCGGATGGCGCGGATGGTGGCGTCGTAATCGCCGCGCGGGGCCATGACGCGGCGGCGCGCCCGGATGGTGCCATCATCGGCCAGGGCGATTGCCTCGATCTTGGTGCCGCCGAGATCGACGCCGATACGCATGCGCTAATCCTCAATCAACAACGCCGCGACATGATCGCGTATTTCGTCCCAGGTATCGACCCGATGATGGCAGTCCGGAGCCCGCCCAAGCAAGGCGGCAAGCCGCGGATCGGCAATAAAATGCAGCCGGTGCATGACGGGCGCCAATTTCGCCACGGAGGTGTGATTGTGGGGGATGTCGTCGATGAAGGCCGCTCGCGCCTGCACCCGTTCGAGCAGGGCGGCGACCGCCGGTCCCTTCGGTCCGCTATTGGCGATCAGCGGAAAATCCATACCGTGCCGGACCAGCGCGCGCGCCCTTGCATCCTTCGATGTCAGGGGAACATTGCTCAGAACGACGATCTGCGTCTTGCCGGCCAGATGCGCCAGAGCCGCGGCGGCGCCTTCGACCGGCTCGAGCAGTTCGGTGGCCTCGGCGAAAAAGCTCTGCAGCAGCGGATGCAAATCCTCCGCCGCCATGGCGCTGCCGTCGCGGCGATGCCGGATGTTGCCGTAGAGGGCGTAGGACCGCCAATCGAAGTAGAGGTCCCGGCTGTCGAGGAAGCGCTCCAGCCCGCGCATGAAATAGAACAGCACCTCGTCGGCATCGGCGATCAGCAGCGGCCGCCCGGGAGTGAGCGCCAGCGCCTCGATCTGGGCGGCTACCGTAGCGGGAACAAGCGGTTGGCTGTCCGGGATGGTCGCGGTCTTGGGCGGGAATGTCATCGTCAAACGGCTTGGCCGGGCTGGGCGGGGGTGCTACAAGACCCTGTATAAGCTGAGAAAAGATATAACGTAGGATCGCGTTACTATCCGGGGAAGGCCGCCCATGAGCAAGACCGTTTTGATCGTCGAGGACAACGAGCTCAACATGAAGTTGTTCCACGACCTGCTGGATGCCCATGGCTACCAGACTCTGCAAACCAAGGATGGCATGGAGGCTCTGGCTCTGGTCCGCCAGCACCGGCCCGACCTGATTCTGATGGACATCCAGCTTCCTGAAGTCTCCGGCCTGGAGGTCATCAAGTGGATCAAGGAAGACGACAATCTCCGCTCCATTCCGGTGGTGGCGGTCACGGCTTTCGCAATGAAGGGCGATGAGGAGAAGATGCGCGAAGGCGGTTGCGACGCCTATATCGCGAAACCGATTTCCGTCGGCAAATTCATCGAAACCGTCAAGCAATTCCTTGAGCCGAAAAACTGACCCGATTTCCCGATGACCGCACGTATTTTGGTCGTCGATGACATCCGCACCAACATCAAGGTGCTGGAAGCCAAGCTGACCAGCGAATATTACGAGGTCATCACCGCCGCCAGCGGGCCCGAGGCGCTCGATGCGGCGGGCAGTCAGAATCCCGACCTGATCCTGCTCGATGTGATGATGCCCGGGATGGACGGCTTCGAGGTCTGCCGCCGTCTCAAGGCCGATCCGGCAACCGCGCATATTCCCGTCGTCATGGTCACCGCGCTGGGCGATCCTGAGGACCGGGTCCAGGGATTGAGCGCCGGCGCCGATGATTTTCTCACCAAGCCGGTCGACGATGTGTCGATGTTCGCGCGCGTGCGTTCGCTGCTGCGGGTGAAGCTGATGCTCGACGAGCTGCGCATGCGCGAGCGCACGTCGGCGTCGCTGGGTGTGATCTCCCCGCCGGTGCCCCGCCTGGAGGAGGATTACGCTTCCGCCAGGTTGCTGGTGGTGGAAGACAACCCGCGCGATCAGCAGCGCCTGCAGCGCATGATCGAGGGCCAGTTCCAGGTCGAGATGACGGCCGATGGCGGCGAGGCGCTGAGCCGCGCGCGCGCCAAGGACTACGATTCCGTCATCGTCAGTCTGGCTTTGCAGAATCCCGATGGACTGCGGCTGTGTTCGCAATTCCGTACCACGGAGGAGACGCGCAACCTGCCGATCCTTCTGCTGGTCGGGCCGGACGATCAGAAGCAGCTGGTCAAGGGACTGGAGATCGGCGTCACAGATTACGTGATCCGGCCGATCGACCGCAACGAGTTCATTGCCCGGCTGCGCGCCCAGGTGCGGCGCAAGCGCTATCAGGATCGCCTCCGCCTGCATTACCAGCAGAGCATGGAAATGGCGGTGACCGATTCGCTGACCGGTCTTTATAATCGCCGCTACATGTCCTCGCATCTGGCCACGCTGCTGGCGCAGAGGGCGAGCCAGCACGATACGGCGGTGCTGATCCTCGACCTCGATTATTTCAAGCAGGTCAACGACACCTATGGCCATCCCATCGGCGACGAGGTGCTGCGCGAGATCGGCAAGCGCATCGTGCGCAACATCCGCGGCATCGACATGGCCTGCCGCTATGGCGGCGAGGAATTCGTCGTGCTGATGCCGGATACCGATCTCCAGGCCGCCGAGGTGGTGGCGACCCGCCTGCAGCAGTCGATCGGCGGCAAGCCCATTGCGACCAAGGCGGGGGAGCTGACCGTGACCTGCTCGATCGGCTGCACGGCGGCGATCGCGGGCGATGCGGCGGACAGCCTGCTCATGCGCGCCGACGACGCCCTTTACGAAGCCAAGAACGGCGGGCGGAACCGGATCGTTTACCGGCGCGGCTGACCGACTAAAAGGCCATATGAAAGCTGTGGAATGCTCATTGATGGCAAACCCCCGGTTTCTGGCCGTTTGAGACCGTTTCAGACCGTTTCAGACCGTTTCAGACCGTTCCGGACCGTTTTGGCCCGCCGGGCCCGTTTCGGCTCGGCCTGGCCCGCTACGGTCCGCCTTGGCCCGGAATTGGCCATCCGGGACGGCATTTGACCATCCGGGACGGCATTGACCATCCGGGATGGCGCGGGGCGGTCCGGCAGGCGAGTTCCTATCGACGATGTCCAACAACGGCGAAAATGATTGCAGGACTGAAATAGGAACATATCGGCCCCAAGGGCAAGAGGCCGGCAAACAAAAAGCCCCGCCGCTGGCGGGGCTGGTTCGGTGCGCGGGCGTCAGGGCGCCCGGCGGAAAGCCTTACTTGATCTTGGCTTCCTTGAATTCGACATGCTTGCGCGCCACCGGATCGTATTTCTTCAGCGTCAGCTTCTCGGTCTTGGTGCGCGGGTTCTTCTTGGTGACGTAGTAATAGCCGGTATCGGCGCTGCTCACCAATTTGATCTTCAGGGTTGTCGGCTTGGCCATGACGCAAATTCCACAGGTTCGGACGGCAGGGATTGGCGGCGCAGCATAGGGATTCGCACCCCGATGTCAACCGATACCGGGCTTTTCCCAGCGGATCATGGATTTGCCGGCGCGGTAGCGCCAAAAGGCATATTGCTGGGGGCGGAAATCCGGCCCCAGGCGGCCGACGAGGCGCAGGACGAATTCGGTGATATCGGCCAACGGCAGGCGCAGGGCGGCCTCGAGCGGCCGGAAGCCGAGATCGAGCAACTCGCCCGAGCCGCCCAGGGCGAGGTCCTGGCCGCTCACATCCTGCAGGAAAAACCGGGCATGGAACCGCACCGGGCTGTCGGACGGGGTGATCGCCCGGCACAGATAGCGCAGGCCGGAGGCATCGGGTTGCAGCCGGCCGCCGGCCACAATGCCCAGCGCAATGCCGGTTTCCTCCCAGGTCTCGCGCAGGGCGGCGACGGCCAGCGCCCGCATCATCTCGGGGCCGCAACCGGGATGGCAGATATTTTCCAGCGGTTTAAGGAGGGTATCTGACTTATCGCTCGAATCGAGCCGCCCGCCGGGAAAGGCGTAGACATGGGGCAGGAAGCGGTGTTTTGCGGCCCGCCGTCCCAGCAGCACCTCGGGACCTGACGCCGTGCGGCGGACCAGAACGAGGCTGGCGGCGTTCCTGGGCCTGACCGGACCGCCTAGACCCATTCAAGCTGCCGCTCGCCGCGGCGCATATAATGGAACGGGGTCGGCTGGTTCGGATCTTCCGCAGCTTCCGGCCTGAGCCAGCCTTCCAGATGGGCCAGCACATATTGCGTGATGTTGGGCAGCAGCAGGTCCTTGGTGTCTTCCGGCGTCAGCCAGTTCAGCTTGTCGAGTTCCTGCGACGGCCGCAACTCGCCCAGGGCGGCTTCGGCCGGCGCGGCGAAGAAGCGGGCATCGAACCGGCGCGGCCGGCCGGGCGGCGTTATCGCCCGGCAGATATAAAGGAGCGGCGCCGGGTCGGGAGCATGACCTTTGGCGCAGAAGGCGGCCCAGCTTGACGAGGGCGCCGCGGCGACCGGTTTCGGCACGGCGAGGCGCAGGCCGGTTTCCTCGAAGGTCTCGCGGATCGCGGCCAGGGCGAGCCCCAGCGCCTTGCGCGGGCCGGTGCGCGGGCAGCGGGTCAGCCGGGCGGTGCTGACCGGATTGAGCGGAGCGGCGGCCTGGATGCGGTAATCGGCGGGGTCGAGGCGGCCGCCCGGAAAGACGAAACGGTTGGGCATGAATGCGCTGGCGCCGTGGCGCTCGCCCATCAGCACTTCCAGGCGGCCTGCCCGGCGGCGATAGAGAATCAGCGTCGCGGCGTCCCGGATGCGCTGCGGCTTGGGCTTGCCGCCGGCTTCTGCGTCCTCCGTCATCGCCGTCTAGTCGGGGTCCGGGCCGAAGCCGTGCATGCGCTTGGCCCATTGCAGGCCGATCAGACTGCCCTTGATATGCGGCAGCAGCCACAGCGACAGCAGCAAGGTGAGCGGCAGCCAGAGCGCCATATGAACCCATTCGGCCGGATGGAGATGCTGCTCCAGCAGCAGCATCAGCGGCACGATGATATGGCCGACGATCAGGATGGTGAAGTAGGGCGGCGCATCGTCGGCGCGATGGCCGCTCAGCGCCAGGCCGCAGGACGGGCATTGCGGATTGACCGCGAGGTAGCCGGCGAAGATGCCGCCCTCGCCGCATTGCGGGCAGCGGCGGCGCCAGCCGCGCAGCATGGCCGCGCCCGCCGGACGCTCGATCAGCTCGCCCATCAGCAAGGGCATTACAGCCAGCCTTTCCGTTTGAACCACCAATACGGCAGTACAGCAGAGCCGACCATCAGCAGCAACGCCAAAGGATAGCCGAAGGTCCAGTCGAGCTCCGGCTGGAACTTGAAATTCATGCCATAGATGCTGGCGATCAGGGTCGGCGGCAGGAAGACCACCGCGGCCACCGAGAAGATCTTGATGATCTTGGTCTGCTGGATGTTGATCAGCCCGAGCGTGGCGTCGAGCAGGAAATTGCCCTTATGCGCCAGGAAGGCGGCCTGCTCGCTGAGCGACTGCACGTCGCGGGCCAGCGTCTTGAGCCATTGGCGCGCTTCCTTGGTGCCGCGCTGCTCGGTCATGCTGAGATTGAGGAAGGCGATCAGCCGGGTCAGCGAAACCAGGCTGTCGCGGATGCGCGAGGTCAGATCCTCGACGCGGCCAAGCTTGCGCACGGCTTCCTCGAGGTCCGTCTCGTCGGCGGCTTCGTAGCCTTTCGAGCCGCCATAGCCGAAAATGGCGCGCGAGACGCCATCGAGATCCTTGCCGGCATTTTCCAGCACGTCTGCGGCGCGGTCGATCACCGAATCGAGGATGCCGCACAGCACGGCATCGGAGGAGGCCGACAGGCTGGGCTGGCGCTGGGCGCGCGCGACGAATTGCCGGAAGGACAGCGGGTCGGCGTAGCGGAGCGTCACCACCGCGCGCGGCGTGCGGATGAAGGTGATGGGGGTCGTCTGCGGCAGCGGGGTTTCCGCGTGATACAGCACGTTGGCCGTCATGTAGCTGGCATCGCCTTCGCGATAGAGCCGGCTGGAGGCCTCGATCTCCTGCATCTCTTCCCGCGTCGGCATGTCCAGCTCGAGCAGGCGCTCGACGGCCTTCTCCTCGACCTGGGTCGGTTCGAACAGGTCGATCCACACCACCCCGTCCGGAAGGGGCGAGTCGATCGTCAGGTCGATGCGTTGTAGCTGGCCGCTCTGCGGCAGGTAGGCAGAAATCATGCTGGCCGTCCCTGGTTCCGGCGCCGTACTCCAGCGTGGCGGCGCGGCGCCGTTTTAACCCTGGAATTCAGGCATGGGAAGCCCCGAGTGTTGCCTGCGGCGATTTTGCCTAAGCCATTCTATGGGCTTACCGGCGTGGCCTGTGGCAGCGGCAATCGGCGGGCCTGCATGACATTCCGGAGGCGGTCCGGATAATCGCTGATCAGACCGTCAACCTTCATGTCGATGAGCTGTTCCATCACCGCCGGGTCATTGACCGTCCAGGGCACCACCCGAAGCCCGAGCCGATGCGCCTCGGCGACCAGATCCGGGGTGACGTTGCGCCAGAACGGCGACCAGACCTGGCCGTTCGCGGCCTTCACCAGGGCCGGCGCGGAGGGGTAGTCGTCGGCATCCAGACCGGCCAGCCAGGGGCTGGCATCGGGCCGGCCGCGCTGCACGTTGTCGTTCCTGGTACCTTCCAGGGTCAGATGCGCGCGCGGGATTTCGGGCGCCAGCCGGGCGGCGATTTGCAGCGTCCGCCAGTCGAAGGATTCGATCATGCTGCGCTCGGCCATGCCGCCGGCGCGAATCGCTTCGATCAGGGCCTCGGTGAGCTGTTCTGGCGAGGCGCTCTCCTCGGGTCTGGTCGGGTCCAGCTTGGTCTCGATGTTGAAGCGGACGGTCTGGTTGCCGCTCTTGCGCACCAGGGCGAAAACCTCTTCCAGCAGCGGGATGGGCGTGCCGTCGACCGGCTTCTGCTCGGGGAAACCCTTGCCGTATTTGGCTGCCGGGTTGAGGCGGCCGACATCGAACTGCCGCAGCGTCGCCAGAGGCGTCTGCCAGATCAGCGGCCCCGGCCCGCTCAGCCATTGACCGTCCGGTTCGCGCGCCAGGGAGGGTTCGACCTGCCGGTTATGCGCAACCAGCAGATGGCCGTCCCGGGTGAGGTTGACGTCCAACTCCAGCGTGGCGACGCCGATCGACAAGGCCGTTGCGAAGGCGGGCAGGGTGTCCTCGGGCGCCAGACCGCGCGCGCCGCGATGGCCTTCCAGGTCGAAGGCGGCGGCTGGCAGTGACGCAAGGCAGATGGCGGCGATGGCCGCGGACCGGATCATTTCTTTTTCCTGCTGCGATGCTTGGCCCAGCCCGGCCGGTTGGTCGGCGTCTTCTTTGCCGTGGCGACGGCGCGGCCGCGATGCTTCAGCCCGCGGCCTTCGCCGGACACGATCTCGAAGCGCATGCCGCCGGTGACAGGCGTCGCTTCCTCCAGCCGGACCGTGACCGCATCGCCAAGCCGGTAGCGCTTGCGTGTGCGTTTGCCGACCAGGGTGCGATGCGCTTCGTCATGGGCGTAGAAATCGTCGGCGAGAGTCGAGATCGGCACGAAACCGCTGGCGCCATTCTCGTCGAGTTCGACGAACAGGCCGAAGCGGGTGACGCCGGCGATGCGCGCCTCGAAGGTGGCGCCGACATGCTCCATCATATAGGCGGCGACGAAGCGATCGAGCGCATCGCGCTCGGCCTGCATCGAGCGGCGCTCGGTCAGCGAGATATGCTCGGCAATCTGCTCGAAATTCTCCACATCCTCCGGCGGCAGGCCGTCATCGCCCAGTTTGAGGCCGCGGATCAGGGCGCGGTGCACCAGCAGATCGGCATAGCGGCGGATCGGCGAGGTGAAATGCGCGTAGCGCGGCAGGTTGAGGCCGAAATGGCCATGGTTGTCGGGCGTGTAATAGGCCTGCATCTGGCTGCGCAGCACCACTTCATTGACCAGTCGCTCGTGTTCGCTGCCGCGCGCCTTCTCGAGGATGGCGTTGAAATGCATCGGCCTCAGGCCCTGACCCTTGGCCAGGCGGTAGTCGAGGCTGGCGAGGAACTTGCGCAGGCTGTCGATCTTCTCTTCCGAAGGCGGCTCGTGCACGCGGTACATGCAGGGCTGGTTGCGCCGTTCCAGCTCTTCCGCCGCCGCGACATTGGCCATGATCATGAAGTCCTCGATCACCTGATGGCTCAGCAGATGCTCGCGCGGCTTGATGGCGGCGATATGGCCATCCTTGCCGAGAAAGACCCGCCGCTCCGGCGCGGTGATCGCAAGCGGCTGCCGGGCCGCGCGGGCGGCGTTCAGGGCGGCATGGCAGGCGTAGAGCGGCTTGAGCACCGGCTCGAGGAATTCGGCCGCGATCTGATCCGGATAGCCGTCGATGGCCTGCTGCACCTGCCGGTAATTCAGGCCGGCGGCGCAGCGCATCAGCCCGCGCACGAATTTATGCCGGCGCTTGTTGCCCTCGGCATCGAACCATAGATGCACGGCGAAGCAGGCGCGATCCTTCCCTTCGACCAGCGAGCACAGATCGGCCGACAGGGCCTCCGGCAGCATTGGCACGACGCGGTCGGGAAAATAGGTCGAGTTGCCGCGCGTGCGGGCGTCGTGATCCAGCGCGCTGCCGGGGCGGACGTAATGCGCCACATCGGCGATGGCGACGATGGCATGCCAGCCGCCCTTGTTGTCCGGATCGTCGTCCGGCTCGGCGAAGACGGCATCGTCGTGATCGCGCGCATCTTCCGGGTCGATGGTGATCAACGGGATCTTGCGCAGGTCTTCGCGGCGGCCGAGCTGGACGGGTTTGGCCTTTTCCGCCTCCTTCAGCGCGGCATCGGCGAAGCGGGTCGGGATGCCGAAGGTGAAGATGGGGATGAGGCTGAGCGCCTTGGGATCGCTGGCGCTGCCGACCACCTCCGTGATCCTGGCGGCCTTGAGGCCGAATCGGCGGCCGGCAAGCGGCTGGGCGACGACAAACTGGCCCGGCTTGGCATCGCCGTAATGTTCGGGCGCGATGGCATATTCGTGGCGCACCTTCTTGTCGGTCGGCACCAGGCGCGCCTCGCCGTTTTCGTTGATCGAGAAGAGGCCGAGGACGGGCTGCTCCTCGCGTTCGAGCCGCTTCATCACCCGGGCGCGGTAGCGGTTGCGGCCGGCCGGCTGGATGCGGGCCAGCACGCGGTCGCCGACGCCGACATCGCCAAGCTCGCGCCGCGCGCGGTTGCTGAGGGCGAAGACGATGCGCGGCGGCTCGTCCTTGCTCTCCCATTCGACCGGTCGGCCGATCAGGTCGCCGTCGCGGTCGATGCGGACCAGATCGACCAGGCACACCTCGGGAAGTTGATCCTTCGGCGCCATGCGTTTGCCATGACCCTGGCGGAGATCGCCCCCGGCCTTGAGTTCCTTCAGCAGGCCCTTGAGGGCGATCCGGTCGGCCGGACCGAGATTGAAGGCGCGCGCGATCTCGCGCTTGCCGACCTTGCCCGGGTTCTCGGCAACGAAATTCAGGATGTCCTGTTTGGACGGAAGCTGACCAGAGGTCTTCTTCTTTTTCGCCACGATGCCTAGGCTGCCGCCGATTTCTTGGCCGGCGCCTTCTTGGCTGCCGGCTTCTTCGGCGCGGCGGCTTTCTTCTTGGCGGCCGCGGCTTTCTTGGGCTTGGCTTCGGCCTTGCCGTCGGCCGCGGCTTTGGCGGCCGCGGCTTTCTTCGGCGCCGCCTTCTTCTTGCCGCCGCCCTTCTTGGCGCGCGCGGCGATCGCCGCGACGGCCTGCTCCAGGGTCACGCCCTCGCTGTCGGTATCGCGCGGCAGCGGCGCATTGGTCGCGCCGTGCTTGAGGTACGGTCCGTAACGGCCGTCGATCACATTGATCGGCTCGCCGTCATCCGGATGTTTGCCGACCTCGCGCAGCACCTTCAGTTCGGCGCGCTGGCGCGGACCTTTGCGGCGGCTATCCGCTTCGGCGATCTTCTCGACGGCATGATTGATGCCGATCTCGATCGCCTCCATGGCGTCCTTCAGCTTGGTATAGGCGCCGTCATGCAGCAGATACGGCCCGAAACGGCCCAGCCCGGCGACGATCTCCTTGCCGGTGGAGGGATGCAGGCCGACCACGCGCGGCAGCGTCAGCAGCTTGAGCGCCAGCTCCAGCGTGACGTCCTCGGCGGCGATGCCGCGCGGCAGCGATGCGCGCTTGGGCTTGGTCTTCTTCTTGCCTTCGCCTTCGGCCTCGCCGAGCTGCACATACGGCCCGAACGGACCCTGGCGCAGCGTGACCATCTGGCCGCTGTCGGGGTCTTCGCCCAGTTCCTGCGGGCCGGACAGGGCGATCTCGCCGTGGCCGTTGCCGTTGGCGGAAAGCGGCCGCGTATAGCTGCATTCGGGATAATCCGAGCAGCCGATGAAGGCGCCGGTGCGGCCGGCCTTGATCGAGAGCTGGCCCTTGCTGCAGGCCGGGCAGAGGCGGGGATCGGTGCCGTCCTGGCGCTCGGGGAAGAAATGCGGCGCCAGCAGGCGGTTGATCGCCTCCAGCACTTCGCCGCGGCGGCCCATCTTGTCGTCGATGCGAATGACCGCATCTTTCACCGACAGCATCGTCGGATTCTTCGCCTGCTCCTGCAGGCTGAAATCCTGCCAGAAATCCTCCAGCACCTGCTTCCAGTCGAGCTTGTGCTCGGCGATCTCGTCGAGCTTTTCCTCCAGCCCCGCCGTGAAGCCATAGGCGAAATACTGTTCGAAAAAGCAGACCAGGAAGGCGTAAGCCAGCCAGCCGGCATCCTCGGGCTGGAAACGCTTGCTTTCCAGCTTGACGTAGCGGCGGGCCTTCAGCACCTCGAGAATGGCGGCATAGGTCGAAGGCCGGCCGATGCCGAGCTCTTCCAGCTTGCGCACCAGGCTCGCTTCCGAATAGCGCGGCGGCGGCTCGGTGAAATGCTGCTCCGGCGTGATGCTGTCGCGCTTGAGCGCGTCGCCGACGGCAAGCTTGGGCAGCCGGGCGCCTTCCTCGTCATCGCCGCTCTTGTCGTCGATGCCTTCCTCATAGAGCTTGAGGAAGCCCGGCGAGAGCACGACGGTGCCGGTGGCGCGGAAGACGCCGGTCCTGGCCGGATCGGCGATGTCGATCGTAGTGCGCTCCAGCTCGGCCGATTCCATCTGGCTGGCCAGCGCGCGTACCCAGATCAGCTCGTAGAGCTTGAGCTGCACGTCGTCGAGATAGCGGGCGACGGAGCGGGGGCGCCGGCGGAAATCGGTCGGGCGGATCGCTTCGTGCGCTTCCTGGGCGTTCTTCTGCTTGGTCTTGTAGACGCGCCAGCTTTCCGGCACGGCTTCGCGGCCGAAATCCTCGGCGATCACGTCGCGCGCGGCGCGGATCGCCTCGTTCGCCATGCTGACGCCGTCGGTGCGCATATAGCTGATCAGGCCGACCGTCTCGCCGCCGATATCGACGCCTTCGTACAGCCGCTGGGCGATCTGCATGGTCATCTGCGCCGAGAAGCCAAGCTTGCGCGCCGCTTCCTGCTGCAGGGTCGAGGTGGTGAAGGGCGGCGCCGGATGGCGCTTGGCCGGCTTGATCTGCACATCGGCAACGGCGTAGCGCAGATCCTGCAGCCGGGCGACGGCGGCCTTGGCGGCGGCCTCGTTGGCGATGTCGAACTTGTCGAGCTTCTTGCCGCCCAGCTCGGCCAGGCGGGCGACGACCTTCTGGCCGGCCTCGTTCAGGAACTCGGCGGCGATGGTCCAGTATTCACGCGGGCGGAACGCCTCGATCTCGGTCTCGCGCTCGCAGATCAGCCGCAGCGCGACCGATTGCACGCGGCCGGCCGACTTGGCGGAGGGCAGCTTGCGCCACAGCACCGGGGAGAGGGTGAAGCCGACCAGATAGTCCAGCGCGCGGCGCGCCTGCTGGGCGTTCACCAGGTCCATGTCGATGTCGCGCGGATGCGCCATGGCATCCAGCACGGCGGTCTTGGTGATCTCGTTGAACACCACCCGCTTGACCGTCTTGCCCTTGACCGCCTTGCGGTTATTCAGGGCCTCGAGCACATGCCAGGAAATCGCCTCGCCCTCGCGGTCCGGGTCGGTGGCGAGGATCAGCGTATCGGCCTCTTTCAGGGCGCCGGCGATCGCGCGCACCGAGTCGGAGCCGCGGCCCGACATCTCGTAATGCATCGTGAAGTCCTTGTCCGGCTCGACCGAGCCGTCTTTCGGCGGCAGATCGCGGACATGACCGAAGGAGGCCAGCACTTTGTGGCCTGGACCAAGGTATTTTTCGATGGTCTTCGCCTTCGCCGGGCTTTCGACGACAACGACTTTCATACGGGGCTGTTTTCCAACAAAAATTCAACAATCTGACGGCGACGGCGGTTCCGGCGCGGCCCGGGGAACATGGGGGATGCGCCCTACCTTGTCAAATCGGGTGAATTGGGGCTGGGATAAAGTCTTTGCTTTTCAAAGGCTTAAGAAAGGCGGTCTTCCGGAGCCGGTTCCAGCGGGAAGGCGGCCACGAGAAGCATGCGGACCTCTTCGCCACCTGCGGTAAGCGGCAGCGCCAGGCGCTCCCAGCTCCGCTCTACCTGCCAGGCCGAACGCTTGTCGCGGGAGGTGTAGTCGAAGGTGGCGGTATAGCGCCGCGACATCGGCATCCGGCTATGCACCACGGCGTCGTATTCGACGCGCAGCAGGGCGGCCTGGGCCTCGGGCAGTTCGCGGATGCTGCGGCCGGTCATGTCGACCTTGAACTGGTTCACGAAGGTCGAACCGTAGAGACGATAGACGTAGTCGCCGTCGTCCTTGCGCTCGACCAGCATCAGATTGCCCAGCCAGGGTTTCATCTCGATCGGGTCGATATCGGCACGGTCGGGCATCGGCCGGCCCTGGCGCTTGCCGGCCCAATAGGCATAGAGCGCCTGCAGCGTTTCCAGCGTCAGTTGCGGCGCGGCTTCCAGCATCCGACCCATGCGGTTGACAACACCCCCGATATTAGCCCGCCGGATGCGACCCAACATCCGGTATGTTTCAGGCAAGAATACCGCAAAAACATGAATCTGTCAGCCCGCGCCGGGTGCCCTCCGGCAGGATTTCACGATTGCAATCCCGGACGCTCGGTCACTGCCGCTGAATCATGGCCGCCGATGCTGGCCGTCAGGCCATGCCGCAGATAGCTTCAGCCGATATTTGCGGGAGGAGATTCGGCGTATGAGTGCAACGAACAAGGTCGCTTTCGTTACCGGCGCGGCGCGCGGTTTGGGCCTGGCGACGGCCGGCAAGTTCCTGGACGACGGCTGGCGGGTCGTCATGCTCGACATCCTGGGCGATACCTTGCGGGCGGCGGCGAAAGACCTGGACAAGCCCGGCGAAATCCTGACGATCGAGGCGGACGTGTCCGACCCCGCCGCCGTGCACAAGGCGGTGCAGCAGGCCAGGCAGCATTTCGGCCGCATCGATGCGCTGGTCAACAATGCCGGCATCGCCGTCTTCAAGCCGATTCTCGAAGTCACTCTGGAGGACTGGCAGAAGGTGCTGGCCACCAACCTGACCGGACCTTTCCTGATGGTGCAGGCGGTGGCGCCGATCATGCGCGATCAGGGCGGCGGCGCCGTCGTCAATATCACCTCGATCTCGGGCCTGCGCGCCTCGACCTTGCGCGTCGCCTACGGCACCAGCAAGGCGGGGCTGGCGCATCTGACCAAGCAGCAGGCGGCCGAACTGGGCGAATACGGCATCCGGGTGAACGCGGTGGCGCCGGGGCCGGTCGATACCGCGATGGCGAAAGCCGTGCATACGCCCGAAATCCGCGCCGACTATCACGACCACATTCCGCTCAACCGCTATGGCCTGGAAAGCGAACTGGCCAACGCGATCTATTTCCTCTGCGGCGATCAGTCGACCTATATCACCGGCCAGGTGCTGTGTGTCGATGGCGGCTTCGATGGCACCGGGATCGGATTGCCCACCCTGCGGGGGCAGAGACGGAATAGCTGAGCGGCGCCAGCGGCATTGCCTTGGCTGGATATTTCTTCGGCGATCGCCTCGCTTATGCCTGCGCGCGCCGCTTGAGCCACGCCTGCTTCACGCCGCCACGGTGATCTCCGCCTCGTGGCGCACGGGAAAGTTCACCGAATTGGCGATGAAGCATTTGGCATGCGCCTCTTCGTGCAGGCGTTTGGCCAATTCGACGTCGCCACCGGCGGCAATGGTGATGCGCGGCCGTAAAGTGACGCTCTCGAAATGCCCGCTGCCGTCGGCGGTTTCGATCATCACGCCGATGGCTGGATCGCGGTATTCCTGCACGACGATCTTGTTGGCGGCGCAGAGATGCAGGTACCACAGCATGTGGCAGGCCGAGAGCGAGGCGACCAGCATGTCCTCCGGATTGTAGCGCGCCGGATCGCCCCGGAAGGCGGGATCGGAGGAGCCGGCGATATCCGGCTTGCCAGCGGCACGGATCACATGATCGCGGCTGTAGGCTTTGTAGCTTGAGGTGCCGGTGCCCTGGTTGCCCGTCCAGACGATCTCGGCTTCGTAGCGGTGCGTCTTGCTCATGAGGTCACACTGGCTTTTCGTGATGCTCGGCCGGCCGGGCGAATTGCGGGAAATTCGGATGCAGCACCAGGGGCGTCACGGTGATGTCGGTGAAGCAGGGATAGAGCGGCATCGACCGCAACTGTGCCGAGACCGCATCCGCATCGGGAAGGTTCCATAAAACATATGTACCGAGCGCATTGCCCTTGCGCCAGATGCCGACCAGCTGGCGCTTGGCCAGCATCTGCTCGGAGGCGCGCCATTCCGCCTGCACCAGTTCTTGCAGTTTGTCGCCGGCGCGGGCGTATTCGATGCGTACATCGACCAGATGCAGGATGCTGTCCGGGGCGGGCTTGCTGCCAGGTTTCTCGTGGGTCGCGGCGCCGCGCGCGAATTGCGGAAAATTCGGATGCCCGATCAGCGGCGTGACCCTCACATCGGTGAAGAAGGGATAGAGCGGCATGGCGCGAATCTGATCGCTCAGGGCTGCGTGACTGGGCAGGTCAAGAATGAACATCGTGCCCATGCTGTTGGCCTTGCGCCAGATGCCGACGAACTGGCCTTTCTCCAGCAGCTCTTCCTCGACCTTCCATTCGGCCTTGACCAGCGGCTCGGCCCTGTCGCCGAGCGTGGAGAAATTGAAGGTCACATCGATCAGGAAGAGCATTGTCGGGCCTTTTTGCGATCATCCCCGGGCGCAGCGCAGATCCGGGATCCTGTTTCAAGTATTCAGCCGGGATGGCGGGAGAGATGGTTCAATCCACGATCCGTTTCTTCACATACGAGCCCGGTGCGTCCTCGATCACCTTCAGCTTGCCGTCGCCGGGCTTGCGCGCCGGAACTTTCGGCCCGGATTTCTCCGATAGCCATTTGTCCCAATCGCTCCACCACGAGCCGGGATATTCCGTGGCATCCTTGATCCAGTCTTCCACGTTGGGCGGATTGGTCTTCGTCTCGTTCAGCCAGTGCTGATACTTCTTCGCGTTCGGGTGATTGATCACGCCGGCGATATGGCCCGAGCCCGCCATGATGAAGCGCACCGGACCGCCGTAAAGCTGCGTCGCCTTGTACACCGAGCGGTAGGGCGCGATGTGATCGTCGCGGCTGGCCTGGATATAGACCGGTATCCTGATCTTGCGCAGGTCCAGCTGCTCGCCCGCCAGTTCCAGCGCCCCGGGCCGGGACAGCAGGTTCTTCTGGTACATGTTGCGAAGATAGAACTGGTGCATCCTCGCCGGCATGCGCGTGCAGTCGGAATTCCAGTACAGCAGATCGAAGGGGAAGGGCTCCTTGCCGAGCAGATAATTGTTGACGACGAAGGACCAGATCAGGTCGTTCGAGCGCAGCATGTTGAAGGTGGTCGCCATCTCGCCGCCATCGAGATAGCCTTTTTCCTTCATCAGCTCGTCAAGGTAATGCAGCGTATCCTCGTCGGTGAAGACGGTCAGTTCGCCGGCTTCCGAAAAATCGACCTGGGCGGCGAAGAAGGTGACCGCCTTGATCCGATCGTCGCCCTTGGCGGCCATCCAGGCCAGGGTGGCCGCCATCAGCGTGCCGCCGATGCAATAGCCGATTGCTGTGACCTCTTCCTCGCCGGTGGCTTTCTTCACCGCATCGAGCCCGTCCAGAATGCCTTCGCGCATGTAGCTCTCGAAGGTCTTGTCGATCAGCGTCTCGTCCGGCTGATTCCAGGAGACGACGAAGACGGTGTAGCCTTTTTCGGTCATCCAGCGGATGAAGGAATTCTCCGGCTTCAGGTCGAGGATGTAGAATTTGTTGATCCAGGGCGGGACGATGAGGAGCGGCCGCTTGTAGACCTCCTTGGTCGCCGGTTCGTACTGGATGAGCTGCATCAGGTCGTTCTGGTAGATCACCTTGCCCGGCGTCACCGCAATGTTTCCGCCGACCGTGAAGGCCTTGGAATCGACCATCTTGATATTCAGCCTGCCCTTGCCGCGCTCCAAGTCGTCCAGCAGGTTCTGCAGGCCTTTCACCAGATTCTCGCCGTTGCTCTCGACCGTGGTCCGCAGCACTTCCGGATTGGTCAGCAGGAAGTTCGACGGCGCCATCGCATCGACGAACTGGCGCGTATAGAAATCGACCTTCTTGGCGATTTTCGGATCGACGCCCTCGACGCCGCCGACGGTCTGCTGCATCCAGCGGGCGGTCAGCAGGTAGGATTGCTTGATGTAGTCGAAGACGGCGCTTTCCTGCCAGGCGGGATCCTTGAACCGCTTGTCGCCCTTTTCCGGCTGGACCAGCGGGGGCGCCTCCTTGCCCATGAAACGGTCGGCCGCATTGGCCCAGAGCGCGGCGTAATCCCGCCACAGCTTCATCTGGGCCTCGATCAGCTTGTCCGGCTCGGCCATGAGCCGCGCCGCCATATCGGCAAAAGCCTTGCTGATATTGAGCGGATCGATATCCAATTGGCGCGGCAGACCCTCGGCGCTTTGCCGATTGGTGAAATCTGTCAATAACTTCTGGCTTTGCTCGGCGATCCGGGCCCAGTTTTTGGCCCAGGTGGCGGGGTCAGGAAGCTTCACGTTACTGTCCGGTTGCTTCGCCATCCGACAGTCCTTATTCTCGGGCCCGTTTCCTCTGCCGCCCGAATCCGGGGAATGGCCAGATTTCTGCGGCGCTGACTGAGGTTACGGGATAGGGAATCGCGCCGCAAGGCTGACGGTTGGTGGGCGCCAAAACAGTAGCAGATGCAGATTATGTTCAGGGTTGCAGGGGGATTTCACATGGCAGGATTTGGCTCGGCTTCCGCCGGCGCAAGCGTGCGGCCCGCCGCCCAGGCGCGCAGCGCGGCGCGGCGCGGCGCGACGGCGGCAATCCTCGTCGCCACCATGTTGGGACTTGGCGCCTGCTCCTCGATGGAGTGGGCCGATCCCACCGGCTGGTTCGGCAGCGACGAGCCGGCGCCGGTTTCGACCACCAGCCCGCCGGCCGGAGAGGCGGCCTCGGCCGATGCGACACAGGCGCGCTTTCCCAATCTGAGCCGCGTGCCGCCGCGCCCGGTCGAGGTGACCAGCACGGGCGAGCGCAAGCAGGCGGTGGGCGCCCTGGCCGCGGACAACGCCAATGCCCGTCATACCGACGAGGAACTGCGGGCCCGTCCGGCCGATAGCAATGTTCCGCCGCCGGCGCCGCGTCAGCCGGTGACGCCGCTGCCATCGTCTGCGGCCCCGGCCCAGCAGACGCCCGCGCCGCAGGCACAGGCAGCGCCGCAGGCGCCGGTTCAGCAGGAGACGCTGCAGCCGCCGGCTGCGGCATCGGCTGCGGCCCCGGCCCAGGGCGAACAGCAGCCGCCGGTGACCTTGCAGCCGCCGGCGCCGACAGCGCCGGTTCAATCCTCTGCCAATGGCGCGCCGCGTCAGGGCGCCGCCGCCGTCACGGATACTTTCTCCCAGGCGCTGGCACAATCTTCGGCGACGACCCTGCCGCCGAATCTGGCCCAGGCAACGCTGCAGCCCAGCAGCGCCGGCGGAACGGCCACGGCGGCCGCCGCCAGCGGCCTGCCGGCCCCGGGCAGCAGCCAGCTTCTGGCGGTAATCCGCTTCGGCAATGGCGACACCAGGCTGGGCAGCGACGACCGGACGCTGCTGCGCAAGGTGGCGGAATATTACAAGGGGCTGGGCGGCAAGGGCGCGCTGCGTGTCGTCGGCTATGCCTCCAGCCGCACCGGCAACATGGATTCCAGCAGCCATCGGCAGCTCAATTACAGCCTGTCGGAGCGCCGCGCCAATGCGGTAACCGCCGAGTTGCGCCGCCGCGGCGTCGCCGCCGACAAGATCCGAACTACCGCCGGGGCGGATTCGGCACCGGTCTATTACGAGGCCATGCCGATCGCCGAGGACTATAACCGCCGGGTTGAAATCTATCTTGTGAACTGAACGGATTTCGGCCAAGCCAGATTTCGGCTAAAGAAGGCGGGGCGCGGGGCGAAGAGCTGCCGCGCTTTCGCTTACCTGAGGCCCTGTTTTCGGACGTACAAAGCCATGGATACCGAGTTCTACCGCATCAAGCGCCTGCCGCCCTACGTGTTCGAGGAAGTGAACCGCATGAAGGCCCAGGCCCGGGCCCGCGGCGAAGACATTATCGATTTCGGCATGGGCAATCCGGACAATCCGACCCCGCCGCATATCGTCGCCAAGCTGGTCGAGGCGGCGCAAAACCCCCGCGCGCATCGCTATTCCTCCAGCCGCGGCGTGCCGGGCCTGCGCAAGGCGCTGGCCAATTACTATGGCCGCCGCTTCGGCGTGGAACTCGACCCAGAGAAGGAGGCGATCGTCACGCTGGGCTCGAAGGAGGGTCTCGCCAATCTGGCGATGGCGATCTCGGCGCCGGGCGATACCGTGCTGGTGCCCAATCCCAGCTATCCGATGCATGCCTTCGGCTTCGTCATCGCCGGTGCCAATGTGCGCAGCGTGCAGATCGGCCCGGGCATCGATTTCTTCGCCGGGCTCGAGCGCGCCTATCAGCATAGCGTGCCCAAGCCGATCGCGCTGATCGTCAGCTTTCCGGCCAACCCGACGGCAATGACGGTCGATCTGGCCTTTTATGAGGCCATCGTAGACTTCGCCAAGAAGCGCAGCATGTGGGTGATCTCGGATCTGGCCTATTCCGAGATTTACTTCGACGGCAATCCGCCGCCCTCGATCCTGCAGGTCAAGGGCGCCAAGGATGTCGCCATCGAGTTCACCTCGCTGTCCAAGACCTACAACATGCCGGGCTGGCGCATCGGCTTCGGTGCCGGCAATCCGGCGCTGATCGCCGCCCTGGCGCGCATGAAATCCTATCTCGATTACGGCGCCTTCACGCCGATCCAGGTGGCGGCAACGGCGGCGCTGAATGGCCCGCAGGACTGCGTCGAGGAAATCCGCCAGACCTACAAGTCGCGCCGCGACGTGCTGGTGAAGGGGCTGAATGCCGCCGGCTGGGCGATCCCGATGCCGAATGCGTCGATGTTCTGCTGGGCGCCGATCCCCGAGCGATACGCACATCTTGGCTCGGTCGAGTTCTCCAAGCTGCTGCTGCGCGAGGCCGAGGTCGCCGTCGCGCCGGGCATCGGCTTCGGCGAGCATGGCGACAATTTCGTGCGCCTGGCCTTCGTCGAGAACGAGCATCGCACGCGCCAGGCGGTGAAGAACATCAAGCGGCTTCTGATGTCGCCCTCGAACCTGCCGGATTTCGCAGGCAAGGCCGCGGCCCATGGTTAAGGGAATCGGAAGGGTTGCCCCGCCGCTCAAGGTGGGGATCGCCGGTCTTGGCGTGGTCGGCGCCGGCGTCGTGCGCCTGCTGGACGAGCATGCCGATGTGCTGGCGGCCCGCGCCGGCCGGCCGATCAAGGTCGTCGCCGTTTCGGCGCGCGACAAGCGCAAGAAGCGCGACATGCCGAAAGGGAACTGGCGCTGGTATGCCGATGCGGTCGAACTGGCCCATGATCCCGAGGTCGAAGTCGTCGTCGAATTGATCGGCGGATCGGACGGTCCGGCGCGCGTGCTGGTCGAGGCCGCGCTGAAGGCCGGCAGGGGCGTGGTCACGGCCAACAAGGCGATGCTGGCCATGCATGGCGCCAGGATCGCCGCTCTGGCCGAGGCCAAGGGCGCGCCGCTGGGATTCGAGGCCGCCGTGGCCGGCGGCATTCCGATCCTGAAGGCGCTGCGCGAGGGTCTGGCCGGCAACCGCATCGATCAGATCACCGGCATCCTCAACGGCACCTGCAATTACATCCTCACCGAAATGCGCGAGACCGGCCGGGATTTCGCCGAGGTGCTGGCCGAGGCGCAGAAGCTTGGCTATGCCGAGGCCGATCCCGGCTTCGACATCGACGGCGTCGATGCCGCGCATAAGCTTGCCGTGCTTACCGCCATCGCCTTCAATACCAAGGTCGATTTCAAGGCGGTGCATGTCGAGGGCATCCGCGACGTCTCGGCCATCGACATCGCCTTCGCCCGCGAGTTCGGCTATCGCATCAAGCTGCTGGCGATCGCCCGTCGCACGCCGCGCGGCATCGAACAGCGCGTGCATCCCTGCATGGTGGCGGCGGATACGCCGATCGCCCATGTCGATGGCGTGTTCAATGCCGTCGCCGCCGAAGGCGATTATGTCGGCCGGGTGATGTTCGAAGGCCGCGGCGCCGGCAGCAAGCCGACCGCCTCGGCGGTGGTGGCGGATCTGGCCGATATCGCCGCCGGACGGTCCGCGCCGGCATTCGGCGTGCCCGCCGCGCGGCTGCAGCCGCTGAAAGCGGCGGCGATGGCCGACCGGATCGGGCGCTACTATATCCGGCTCATCGTGCGCGATCAGCCGGGCGTGCTGGCGGACGTCTCCGCTGTGCTGCGCGACGAGCGCATCTCCATCGAAAGCCTGGTCCAGCGCGGCCGCGCCGAGATCGAGAACCAGCCGGTCCCGGTGGTACTGATCAGCCACGAAGCGCGCGAAGCCGACATGGCCCGCGCCCTGAAGCGCATCGCCAGGCTGCGCTCCGTGCTGCAGCCGCCGACGCTGATCCGGATCGAACCGCTCTGAGGTCGCCCATGGCAGCCGCGAAGACCAGCACCAAGGCCAAGCCCGCGAAGCAGCAGTCCATGGCGGTCGAGCGCAATCTGACGCTCGAAGCCGTGCGCGTCACCGAGGCCGCGGCGATTGCCGCCGCCAAGCTGGTCGGCCTGGGCGATGAGATCGCCGCGGATCAGGCCGCCGTCGATGCGATGCGCAAGGCGCTGAACGGCCTGAATGTCGACGGCACCATCGTGATCGGCGAGGGCGAGCGCGACGAGGCGCCGATGCTCTATATCGGCGAGAAGGTCGGCACCGGCAACGGCCCGACCATCGATATCGCGCTGGATCCGCTGGAAGGCACGTCGCTGACCGCCAAGGGCGGCAACAACGCGCTCACCGTGATCGCTTTCGCCAACAGCGGCTGTTTTCTCAATGCGCCGGATATCTACATGGACAAGATCGCGGTCGGCGGCGGCCTGCCCGAGGGTGTCGTCGATCTGGACCTGCCTGCGGCGGACAATCTGCAGCGCGTCGCCGCGGCCAAGGGTGTGGCGGTTTCCGATCTGACCGTCTGCATTCTAGACCGCCCGCGCCATATGGAGCTGATCAACGCCGTCCGTGCCACCGGCGCGCGGATTTCGCTGATTTCGGACGGTGACGTCGCCGGCATCATCGCCACGACCGATTGCGCAACCGGCATCGACATCTACATGGGCTCCGGCGGCGCGCCGGAGGGCGTGCTGGCTGCGGCCGCGCTGCGCTGCATCGGCGGACAGATGCAGGCGCGGCTGATGTTCCGCAACGACGCCGAGCGCACGCGGGCGCGGCGGCTCGGTATCGACAAGCTGGATCGGAAATACAGCCTGAACGACCTTGCCTCCGGCGACGTCATCTTCGCCGCCACGGGCGTGACCGACGGCTCGATGCTGCAGGGCGTCAAGCGCGTGCCGGGCGGCTACAAGGTGCATTCCATCGTCATGCGCTCGCAGACCGGCACGATCCGGCGCATCGAAGCGGTGATCCGGATTCCGCCTCAGCAGGCGTAGAGGTCATGCCGGGCACCGACAGCACTCCGTTTCTGGGCGTGGCCCGTTCGGTACAGGGACGCCGCTGGCGCCTGCGCAATCTGAACGACCGTCTGGCCCTGGCCCTGGCGCAGCAGGCCGGCCTGCCGGAAATCCTCGGCCGCGTGCTGGCGGGCCGCGGCGTCGATCCCGACATGCTGGAGGATCACCTCAATCCCAGCCTGCGGCGGCTGTTGCCCGATCCCTCCCGTTTCCGTGACATGGACACCGCCGCCGGTCGCCTGGCGAAGGCCATCATTGACGACGAGAAGGTTGCGGTATTCGGCGATTACGATGTCGATGGCGCCACTTCCACCGCGTTGCTGAACCGTTTTTTCAGAGCTATCGGCCGCCGGCTGCGCGTTTACATCCCGGATCGCCTGAAGGAAGGTTACGGTCCCAATGCCCCGGCCCTGCGCAAGCTGGCCGGAGAAGGGATCAGGCTGGTCGTCACTGTCGATTGCGGCACGCTGGCCTTTGCGCCGCTGGAAGATGCGGCGGCCATCGGCCTTGATGTCGTGGTGGTCGATCATCATCTGGCCGAGCCGGAATTGCCCAGGGCTCTGGCGGTGATCAACCCGAACCGCCTCGACGAGGCGGAGGGCTACGGCCAGCTTGCCGCGGTCGGCGTGGCTTTCCTGCTGATCGTCGCGACCAATCGCCGCCTGCGCGAACGCGGCTTCTATACGGCCGAGCGGCCCGAGCCGGACCTGATCCAATGGCTCGATCTGGTCGCCCTGGGCACGGTCTGCGACGTCGTGCCGCTGACCGGCCTGAACCGCGCGCTGGTCACGCAGGGCATCAAGGTGCTGCGCGGCCGGGGCAATGCCGGCCTTGCCGCGCTGGCCGACATTGCCGGCGTCAACGAGCCGCCCGGCGCCTACCATCTCGGCTTCCTGCTGGGGCCGCGGGTGAATGCCGGCGGCCGCGTCGGCCAGGCCGATCTCGGCACACGGCTTCTGTCGACCGACGATCCGCGCCAGGCTGCCGCGATCGCGGCCGAGCTGGACCGCTATAACCGCGAGCGCCAGGAGATCGAAGCCGCCGTTCTGGCGGAAGCGCTGCAGGAACTGGAGCATCTGCCGGAAGACGCGCCGCTGGCGCTGATCGCGCGGCCCGGCTGGCATCCCGGCGTGATCGGCATCGTCGCCGCGCGCATCCGCGAGGCCGCCGGGCGGCCGAGCTTCATCGTGGCCCTGGACGAGAACGGCATCGGCAAGGGCTCGGGCCGCTCGATCCCCGGCGTCGATCTCGGCGCCGCCGTTGTGGCGGCGGGCCAGGCCGGGCTGCTGATCAATGGCGGCGGCCATGCCATGGCGGCCGGCCTGACCGTCGCAGCCGACAAGCTGAACGACCTGAAGGCATTTCTGAACGAGCGCCTGGCGGCGCCGGTGGCCAGGGCGGGCGCCTCGGCCTCGCTCGGCTTCGATGGGGTGCTCGGTATCGGCGGCTGCAATGCCGATCTTTGCGACCGGCTGGAGCAGCTCGGCCCGTATGGTTCGGGCAACCCGGAGCCGCGCTTTGCCCTGGCTGCCGCCCGCGTCGTGCAGGCGGATGTGGTGGGCGAGAAGCATGTGCGCTGCCTGATCACCGGCGGCGACGGCAAGGGCGCCAGGCTGCGGGCGATTGCCTTCCGCTCACTGGACGGCGAACTTGGCCCGGCCTTGCTGCAGGCGCGCCAGACCGGCGCGGCGATCCATGTCGGCGGACATCTGCGCAGCAGCTACTGGCGCGGCGAACGCCAGATTCAGTTCGTGCTGGAAGATGCGGCCCAGCCGGCGGGCTGAAGCGCGTTACTTTTTCTCGTCCGGGTGGGCGTGGATCGGATCGACCCAGTAGACCGACTCGGGCTTTTCGACCGGCTCGATGTCGAGATTGACCACCACCGGGTCCTGGCCCGAGCGCACCAGCACGCATTCCAGCGTCTCGTCGGTGCTGGCATTGATCTCCTGGTGCGGCACGTAAGGCGGCACGAAAATGAAATCCCCCGGACCCGCCTCGGCGGTGAATTCGAGATTGTTGCCCCAGCGCATGCGCGCCTTGCCCTTCACCACATAGATCACGCTTTCCAGATCGCCGTGATGATGCGCGCCGGTCTTGGCGTCGGGATGGATATGCACGGTGCCGGCCCAGATCTTCTGCGCGCCGGCGCGGGCGAAGTTGATAGCGGTGGCGCGGTTCATGCCGGCGGTCTTGCCCGCCGTGGTCGGGTCCAGCTTGTCGGCGGGGATAACCCGCACGCCGTCGTGTTTCCAGTCCGTATGGTGGGGATGGTCGTGGCTCATGGGCGGACTCCATTAAACGCTGGCAACAATGGTAGGGAGGCGAGGGGGGGCGGGCAACCGCCCGGGCCGCCTTTTCTCCGCTCCGCCAGCGGCTTAGGCCGAATCGGTCAACCCAAAAGAAAGCGGGATCGGGCGATGGTTTAGGGCATGGGATGCTTGATTTGTGGGGGCGGACCCGGTACACAGCCCCCGCCGCGCCGCTTTCAAGCCGCCCGGCCAGGCCGACCCCATCGTCTAGAGGCCTAGGACGTCACCCTTTCACGGTGAAGACACGGGTTCGACTCCCGTTGGGGTCGCCAATTCCATACAGCCCTATAAGTTAGTCTTGGATGCGGCGGCGATTGTTTTGCCGCCGGACAGGAGGGCGTTTCATGCCGATCAATCAGACCTTGCTTGCCGTCACCGAGCGGATCCGCGCGCGTTCCGAAGCCAGCCGCGCTGCCTATCTGGAGCGCCTGGAACGGGCAGCGGTGAATGGGCCGCGCCGCGCCGCGCTGTCCTGCGGCAATCTCGCGCATGGCTTTGCCGCCTGTCCGGCCGACGACAAGGCGGCGTTGAAGGACGGCCGCGAGGTCAATATCGGCATCGTCACGGCCTATAACGATATGCTTTCGGCGCATCAGCCCTTCGAGACCTTTCCCGCCGAGATCAAGCGGGCGGCGCGCGAAGCCGGCGCGGTGGCGCAGGTGGCCGGCGGCGTGCCGGCGATGTGCGACGGCGTCACGCAGGGTCAGACCGGCATGGAGCTGTCGCTGTTCAGCCGCGAGGTGATCGCGCTCGCCACCGCCGTCGCCCTGTCGCACAACATGTTCGATGCCGCGCTGTATCTCGGCGTCTGCGACAAGATCGTGCCAGGGCTCGTCATCGGCGCGCTGAGCTTCGGCCATCTGCCGGGCATCTTCGTGCCGGCCGGGCCGATGACCAGCGGCCTGCCGAATGACGAGAAGGCGAAGGTGCGTCAGCTTTATGCCGAGGGCAAAATCGGCCGCGCCGAATTGCTGGAGGCGGAGAGCAAATCCTATCACGGGCCCGGCACCTGCACCTTCTACGGCACGGCAAACTCCAACCAGATGCTGATGGAGATCATGGGTCTGCATCTGCCCGGCGCGTCCTTCGTCAATCCCGGCACGCCGTTGCGCTCGGCCTTGACCGCTGCGGCAACGAAACGCGCTACCGAGATCACTGCGCTGGGCAACGACTACACGCCGATCGGCCGCATCCTGGACGAGCGCGCGGTGGCGAACGGCATCGTCGGGCTGCTCGCCACCGGCGGCTCGACCAATCATACCCTGCATCTGGTGGCGATGGCCGCTGCCGCCGGGCATCGCATCACCTGGCAGGATTTCTCCGAACTCTCGGCCGTCGTGCCCCTGCTGGCACGCATCTATCCCAACGGCCTCGCCGATGTGAACCATTTCCAGGCCGCCGGCGGCATGGCCTATCTGATCCGCGAGTTGCGCGATGCCGGCCTTCTGCACGACGACGTGCGCACGGTGGTGGGCGAGGGGCTTGCGGCCTATACGCGCGAGCCCGGCCTGGAGGACGGGCAACTGGTCTGGCGCGACGGCGCCACCAGGAGCCACGATACCAATGTGCTGCGTGCCGCCGCCGAGCCTTTCTCGCCCGATGGCGGCCTGCGCATTCTGCACGGCAATCTCGGCGAGGCCGTGATCAAGATCTCGGCGGTGAAGCCGCAGCATCGTGTGGTCGAGGCGCCGGTGCGGCTGTTCTTCGACCAGGACGAACTGACGGCGGCGTTCAAGGCGGGCGAGCTGGAGCGCGACATGATCGCCGTGGTGCTGTTCCAGGGGCCGAAGGCCAATGGCATGCCCGAGCTGCACAAGCTGACGCCCAGCCTCGGCGTGCTGCAGGATCGCGGCTACAAGGTGGCACTGGTTACCGACGGAAGGATGTCGGGCGCCTCGGGGAAGGTGCCGGCGGCGATTCACGTCACGCCCGAAGCGGAAGCCGGCGGACCGCTGGCGCGCTTGCGCGACGGCGACATCGTGCGGCTGGATGCCGAACGGGGGACGCTCGAAGCGTTGGTGCCGGCGCAGGTCTGGGCGGAGCGGCAGCCGATCACGCGCGATGTTTCCGGCCATCACAGCGGCATGGGACGCGAACTGTTCTCGATCTTCCGCAGCAACGTCTCCGGCGCGGCGGAAGGGGCGACGATCTTCCCCTTCTTCGATACCGCGCGGGCGTAGACCCGGCCGCCGAGGCCCGTCACCTGAAATTGCGCGCTTCCGGCAGCACGACCTGCACTTCATTGAGGGGCCGAAACGGCGAGGGCAGCGAGGCCGGTGCGGCCGCCTGATCGAACAATTCCGGATCTGGCAGGTCGCCAAGGGTCGACAGCAATCCGCTGTGATCGATGAGCCTTTCGACGATGATGTGGGTGACGATGCCCTCGCGCTGCAGCTTGCCCTCGACGCCGAGCAGGCGGGCGCCGAGCAGCGTACGGCGATAGCGTTCCATCACCTTGGGCCAGACGATCAGGTTGGCGATGCCGCTCTCGTCCTCGATGGTGACGAAAATGACGCCGCTCGCCGTGCCCGGTCTCTGGCGCACCAGCACCAGTCCGGCCAGCCTGACCCGTTTATGCTCGGGTAGCTCGGTCAGGCTGCGTGCCGGCACGATGCCCTGCTGTTTCAGGATCGGCCGCAAGAGATGCAGCGGGTGCGCCCGCAAGGTCAGGCTGGTTTCGCGGTAATCCTGCAGCACCTGCTCGCCGGTGGTGAGCCGCGGCAGATTCACGTCCTCCTCGTTGCCGGTCTCCAAGGGCGGTTGATTATCGCCTGGTTTGATCTCGGCCTCGACGTAGTCGAACAGCGGCAGCGGCGCTTCGCCGAAGCTGCGGATCTGCCACAGCGCCTGGCGGCGATCGAGCCCGAGCGATGCACAGGCATCGGCGCGGGCGATGATCTCGAGGATGCGCAAGGGCAATGCCGAGCGGCGCCAGAGATCGCGCAAGGTGGCGAAGCCTGCGCCGCGCGCCGCCATCAGCTTGCGGATCGCCTCCTCGCGGCAGCCTTTCACCTGGCGGAAGCCGAGCCGCAGGGCGAGTCGCTGCGTCGGCGTACGTTCCAGCGTGCAATCCCAGTCGCTGTGATTGACGTCGATCGGCCGCAGCTCGACATGATGCTCGCGCGCATCGCGCACGATCTGGGCCGGAGCGTAGAAACCCATCGGCTGGCTGTTGAGCAGGGCGGCGGCGAAGATCGCCGGATGATGGCATTTGATCCAGGCCGAGATATAGGCGAGCTGGGCGAAGGCCGCCGCATGGCTTTCGGGGAAGCCGTAATCGCCGAAACCCTTGATCTGATTGAAGCAGCGGATGGCGAAATCGCGCGGATAGCCGTTCCTCTCCATGCCGTCGATCAGCTTGGCCTCGAAATGGTGGATGGTGCCGGCATGGCGGAAGGTGGCCATGGCGCGGCGCAGCTTGTCGGCCTCGGAAGGCGTGAAGCCGCCGGCGACGATGGCGATCTTCATCGCCTGTTCCTGGAACAGCGGCACGCCGAGCGTCTTTTCCAGCACGGCCTGCAATTCCGGCTTGACGTAATCGATCTTCTCTTTTCGGTCGCGCCGTTTCAGATAGGGATGCACCATGTCGCCCTGGATCGGGCCGGGGCGCACGATGGCGACCTCGATCACCAGGTCGTAGAATGTGCGCGGTTTGAGCCGCGGCAGCATCGACATCTGCGCCCGGCTTTCGATCTGGAAGACGCCGATCGTATCGGCCTGGCAGATCATGTCGTAGACCTTGGGGTCCTCCTGCGGCACGCTGGAAAGATCGTAGCGCTTGCCCTCATGGCGCTCGATCAGGTCGAAAGCCTTGTGGATGCAGGTCAGCATGCCGAGCGCCAGCACATCCACCTTCATTATGCCGAGTGCGTCGATATCGTCCTTGTCCCATTGGATGACGGTGCGTTCCGCCATCGCCGCGTTCTCGATCGGCACCAGTTCGGCCAGCGGGCCGCGGCTGATCACGAAGCCGCCGACATGCTGCGACAGATGGCGCGGGAAGCCGACCAGATCGCGCGCCAGGCTGAGGGCGAGCGCGATGCGGCCGGTATCCGGATCGATGCCGATCTCGCGCAGGTCCTGCTCGGTGACGCCCTCGCGACCCCAGCCCCAGAGCGTCTTGGAGAGTTTGGTGACGGTATCGGGCGACAGGCCCATCGCCTTGCCGACATCGCGGATGGCGCTTTTCGGCTGATAATGAATCACCGTGGCGGTCAGCCCGGCGCGGTCGCGGCCGTATTTCTCATAGATATACTGGATGACCTCCTCGCGCCGTTGATGCTCGAAATCGACGTCGATATCGGGCGGCTCGCGGCGCTCGGCCGAGACGAAGCGCTCGAAAAGAAGGTCGATCTGGGTGGGGTCGACCGAGGTGATGCCAAGGCAGAAGCAGACGGCGGAATTCGCCGCCGAGCCGCGGCCCTGGCACAGAATGTTTTGGCTGCGCGCGTAACGGACGATGTCATATACCGTGAGGAAATAGGGGGCGTAATCGAGCTCGCCGATCAGCCGAAGTTCGTATTCCACCAGCTTGCGGATTTTTTCCGGTATCCCCTCGGGGTATTTCTGCGCGGCCATTTTCCAGGTCAGCCGCACCAGTTCCTCCTGCGGCGTGGCGCTGTCGCCGCGGGTCTCCTCCGGATATTCGTAGCGCAATTCGTCCAGCGAAAAGCGGCAACGCGCCGCGATTTCCATCGTGCGGGCGATCGCTTCGGGATAACGGCGGAACAGCCGAGCCATGACTGCCGGAGATTTCAGATGCCGTTCGGCATTGGCTTGCAGACGGAAGCCGGCCTCGTCGATGCTGCAGCCATGCCGGATGCAGGTCAGTACATCCTGCAGGGCCCGGCGCCCGGGTATGTGATAGAGTACGTCGTTGCAGGCGACGAGGGCGACGCCATGCCTTTTGGCATAGGCCGCGAGCGCGGCCAGCCGGCGCCGGTCCTCGCCATCCAGCCGGCAGGCGGCAGCCAGCGACAGGCGGTCGCCGCAATGCTCCTGCAGTTCCTGCAGGCGCGCGGTGAAGGCCTCGTCCGGCTGCTCGTCTGGCGGCTCGGACGGCAGCAGGATGATCTGCTGGCCCTCGATCTGGTCGAGCAGATCGGCCCAGCGAAGCTCGCAGGCGCCTTTCTCGACGCGGCGGCGGCCGATGGTGATCAGCTTGGACAGCCGGCCATAGGCGGTGCGGTCCTGCGGCAGGCAGAGCAGGGACGGGCCGTCGAGCATGTCGAGTCTGGCGCCGACGATCAGTTGCAGACCGGTGCCGCGCGCTTCCGTATGGGCGCGCACCACGCCGGCCAGGCTGTTGCGGTCGGTGATCGCAATCGCCGAAAGCCCCGACGCAATGGCCTGGCGCACCAGCTCCTCCGGATGGCTGGCGCCTTCAAGGAAGCTGAAATTGGTGGTGACGTGCAGTTCGGCGTAAGAAGGCATTTTACTCTTTAGCTCTCGGATCAAACTCATCCGAACAGCCCATGCAGAAACCAGGCGTGATCCTGGCGGAACAGCCAGTAGCGGCGGCCTTCTGCATCCTCGGCGCGGAAATAATCGCGATGCGTCGGCGCCAGACCGCCGTGCCACCATTCCGGCGCCAGGCGTTCCGGCCCTTCCAGGCGCACCAGCTGGCGCGGCACGCGATGCCAGCGAAATGCTTTCGGCCAGCCTGTCGCATCGGCCTCGATCTCGACCGGCTCCGGCTGCGGCAGCAGCGCAACCGGGCGCAAGGCGGCCGGCGGCTTTGCCGGCTGCCAGCGGGCGAAGGGCGGCGCCCGGCGCAGGCTGCGTTCCGGCCAGTGGCTTTCCACCGGCTGCGGCCGGAAGACGGCGGCCGATCCGAGCCGCGCCTGCAGGCGGTCGATGATCTCCGCCACGCCGGTGGCCTGCCCGCCATTTGTTTGCGGCAGATCGGTCTGCTTTCCCGGCATGGCATCGCAGACGGGTGCCTCCAGCAGCATGGTCTCGATGCCGAAGCCGGGCTCGATGCCATCCAGCCGGTCGCGGAACAGGCGGAAGAGATGCCGCGGATCGCGGTTGGGCAGGTTGGTGCCGATCGCCAAGGTCTGCACCGCGCCGTCGACGCGATAGGCATGCAGCAGCAGGCGCCGCGCACCGCGCTGGTCCTGTTCCAGCAATCTGCACAGAGCGCCGAGCAGATGATGCAGAACGTGATCGATAGCTTCGCGGCTGATGATCGGTTCCGGCAGATCGGCGCGCGCCCGCCAGGGTGCCGGCGGCAGGCGCGGCGAGATCGGCTCGCCGCGGCGGCCAAACAGGGCATCCAGCCGCGCGGTCAGGTCCTGCCCGAAGCGGCGCGCCAGCGGTGCGCGCGGCAGTTTCGCCAGATCGCCGATCAGCCGCAGGCCGAGGCGCTTCAAGTCGTCGCCGGTCTCCAGCGGCAGGCGCATGGCCTCGACCGGCAGGTCGTTGATCGGCGCAAAGCCCCGCAGGATGCCGCCGCGGCCATGATGCGCCCAGGCCCAGGCGGCGGCCGGCGTATCGGCGGCAGCCAGCCGGACATGGCATCCCAGATGCGTAAGTTTCTGCCGCATCAGACTGAGCATTCTGCCTTCGCCGCCGAACAGATGCGCCACGCCGCTGATATCCAGGATCAGGCCGTCCGCGCCATCGGCTGCCACCCAGGGCGAGAAGCGGCTGCACCAGGCGGCCAGCTTGTCCAGGGCCGCAGCATCGGCGGCCGGATCGGCGGCGCCGGTGAGCAAATCCGGGACCAGCGCGCGCGCATCGGCGAGCGTCATGCCCGGCGCAAGACCATTGCCGGCCGCCACGGCATCGACGGCGACGAGCCGTACGCCGCCGCTGGCTCTGGTGGTCAGGGCGAGCGGACGGTCCGGATCGATGTCACTCCGCTGCCGCTGCCAGCGATCGGTCGGCCAATGCGGCAACCAGACGGAAATGAAGCGACGCATGATCCCAATCCAAAAGCCAGGAAGCCGGCTGTCCGCCACGGCAGCGTTCCAGCGTCACCGACCAGCGCGGATTGCGCCCGTCGCTCAGGGCCGGGTCGATGCGCCAGCGGGTCAGCGCCGCCGAAGGGGCCGCATCGCGCCGGATCAGCAGGCCGAGGCCATGGCCGGCTTCGGCGGCAAGCTGCAGCCGTCGCGTGGCGGTGAGGTCGGCGCTGTCGATCTCGGCCACGACGGCGGCATAGCCGGGCGTGCGCAGCGCCTCCTCGAAAGCCCAAAGGCGATCCTGTGACCGGCGCGTCCAGGCGATGGTCAGCCGGCGGTGATCCAGGCCATAGGCGGCAAGGCCGGGGGCATATAGCTGCTGCTCGGGGGTGATCCACAGGATCGGGCGGCTGGTCCGCACGCGGCCGAGATAGGCGCTCAGAAAGCCTGCGATCGCCGGGGCATGACCGACCAGCTCATGCAGGCTGCCGGTCGGCAAGCCGCCCCAGGGCAGGGCGCCGTCCAGCGCCGCTTCGCCGAAGCTGCAGGTCTTGCCGGTCAGGATGCGGCCGCCCACGGTCAGGCGGTTGATATGCTGCCGAAGCTGTTCGATCACACCGGTTTGCATCTGCTGGCCCATTGACTTCTCCTGTGCTGTTGCCGTTGTTCTACTATTGATCCTGAAAAATGCCAAAATGTTCTTATTCCTATTTTGTTCCAAACAAAATCAATGAGTTAAGCGTTTAAGCCGGTATGTCGCCGAAGGCTCAGGCCGCCGGTTGGGGTGAGTGCCCCAGGTCGGCGGACGGAACGCGGTGACCAATCGGGGCTGTTCTTGCTGTGCCTCGCTCCTGCGATGAGCATGCCTCGACGGACGAGGCGGACGGATGCGGCAAGGCAAAACCAGGAAAAGGGCAGCGACGGCGGGACGGCCTCGCCGTGCCCTGCGTCTGACGGCGGCGTTATGCGCTCTGGTTCAGACGCCCGGCGAGGATCCGGGACCGGCGCCCGGCATCGCGTACATGAGCGATCGCGAATATGAGGACTCGCTTGCCCGCATGCTGGCGGATGCGCCGACAGCCGACGATATCCGGGTCTTCGCCTATGGCTCGCTGATCTGGAAGCCTTGCTTCGCCTTCATCGAACAGCGCATCGGCACGGTTGAAGGCTGGCACAGATCCTGTTGTCTGAAATCGACGCGCTGGCGCGGCACGCCCGACAAGCCTGGCCTGATGCTGGCGCTGGAGCCCGGTGGCCGTTGCCGCGGCGTCGTCTATCGGCTGGCGCCCGACACCTCGCGGGACGGCCTGATGGCGCTGTGGCGGCGCGAGCTGGGCCCCAAGCCGCTGAACCATGATCCGCTCTGGCTTTCGGTCCGCACCGAAAAAGGCGCTGTGCCGGCGATCACCTTCGTCGCCAATCCGCAGGGGCTGTCTTACGTCGGCGCGACATCCATCGACGAAGCGGCAGACATGATCGCTCAGGCCGCCGGCGTATGGGGGCCCTGTGCCGCCTATCTCCACGAAACAGTCGTCAGGCTGCGGACCCTCGGCATTCGCGACCGCTATCTCTGGCGTCTGCAGTCGGCGGTCGCCGAAAAAATCATTTCCGAACGAAGCAAGGGAAGCGCAAGCCATGAGGACCCTGATCTACAGCAGCAACGGCAGTCCCTTTGCCCGCAAGGTGCGGATCGTCCTCCACGAATTGCAACTCGGCAATGATGCCGATATCCGGCCCGGCATTCGTCCGGTCGAAGAATTGCGGCCGCTCAATCCCAGCCTGACGCTTCCGGTGCTGAAAGACGGCGACGAGATCCTGTTCGGATCGGATCTCATCATCGACTTCCTGTTCAGCCGTTACGCCGGCCGGCCATCATCCGACACGATCCCTCTCGCCGCCACGATGACGCGGCCCGACAGGCATCTGCAGGACCTCAAGGTCTTGAGCGTGATCGCTTCTTTTGCCGATACCCTGGTGAATGTGCGGCATTACCGTTCGGAAGGGATGACCGGCGCCAAGTCCCATTACATGAGCCGCCAGGAGGCGCGGCTGGAAAGTTGCCTGGACTGGCTGGAAGATCAGGCGACCGGGGAGGGGTTCTGGCCGGGTGTCTTCTCGATCATGGATATCGCGCTGATCTGCCCGCTCGATTACGGCGAGAACAGGGGGCTGCTTCACTGGCGTGCGCGGCCCAGGCTTGCCGCGCTTTACGATTTTTGGCGGGCGCGGCCCTCTGTTGCTGCTACTGCCGAAGCTCCCATGGCTCAGCCGGCGGTTTGAGCCGCATGGCCGCTTCCGTCTGCTGAAGCGGCGGCCAGGATAAGTCCCGGGTCGAAACCACGCTGACCGGCAGCGGCCATTTGATGCCGATCAGCGGATCGTCGTAACGAAACCCCGCGTATAAAGTCTCGTCGAACCGCTCGCCCATGAAATACTCGACATGGACATTGTCCGTGAGCGACTGAAAGCCCTGCGCGCAGCCTGGCGGCACATAGGCCATGATGAAATTGCTTTCGGTCAATTCGGTGGCGATCCATCGACCAAAGGTCGGCGACCCAGGTCGGATGTCGGCGACAACCTGGAAAATCCGGCCTCTCGTGCAGCGGACGATCTTGGCGTCCGGTCGCGGCCTGCGCTGGTAGTGCATGCCGCGAACCGTGCCGCATAGATTGGTGAAGGAAAAATTGGCCTGAACCGGATCGAAATCGATCCAGTGCGCGCGAAATGAATCCGAACACCAGCTTCTGGAAAAGAAGCCGCGGTCGTCGCGATGCGGCGTCAGATGGATGCGATAGCTTCCCTCGATGTCGAGTGACTCGAATTCCATACGCTTCCTCTCACCCCCCGGACACGGTACGCAACATGGCTCCTGTGCAGCGCGATCGGGCAATGCCTTCATGCCGCGCAAAAAATTATCGCCTCGCTCATGCTCTCCTGGTGATCAAGCTGTGGTCTGGCCGCGACGAGACAGCGTTGCTGCATACGCTATTGTGCGGGCGGTGGCGGATGGCCGAAAGCGCTAAGCGCCGATTGCGCCCGATAGGCCGGCTGCGGCGGCAGATGGTTGGCAGCCAGGCTTTTGGCTACCCGGACCGCATTCTCGACATTTGCCCATTTGTTCTCTTTGTAACCCATGATATGCATCTGGCTCGCAATAAACCGGTTGGCGGCCTAAGAGACTGAGAAGCCAAAACCTCAGGGCGACGAATACCGCGCGGCAAATTCGGCTAGTCTTCACGTCATGATTCGCATCAATCACCGCATCAGCCTGGACGAGAAGGAGCTGTCGTTCAGCTTCATCCGCGCGTCGGGGCCGGGCGGGCAGAATGTCAACAAGGTCTCGACGGCCGTGCAATTGCGCTTCGACGTGCGGCATTCGCCCTCGCTGCCGGAGCCGGTGCGCCAGCGGCTGGAAAAACTGGCAGGCCGCCGCCTGACCCAGGACGGCGTGCTGGTGCTGACGGCGCAGCAGCACCGCAGCCAGGACCGCAACCGCGAGGAGGCCCTGATCCGGCTGGCCGATCTGATCCGTGCCGCCGCCGTGGCGCCCAAGGTCCGGCGGTCCACCAAGCCGACCAGGGCCTCGCAGCAGCGCCGGCTGGAAGGAAAAAGCAAACGCGGCAGCATCAAGCGGCTGCGCGGGAGCAGGGCGGAACTTGACTAAGCAGGCGGATCGACATATTGGCGGCGCGATCATGCCCAGTTGGTGCCATAATTGCCGGCCAACAGTTCGTTTTCATCACGCCCCAGCCCGCACCACCTGGTTTCATGATCGCCTATCGCTTCGCCCAGCCGCTATTCCTTTGTGTTGCGATCGTCGCCGCCCTTCCGGCGAAGGCGCAGACATCGCAGGCTCAGCAGGAGCCGCCGGAACAAGCCGGACAGAATCGCGCCGATCCACCGGCCAGGCCGAGCGGAGATGCCGGCGTGTTCAGCCTGGTGGTCGAGAATGACCTGCTTTACAACGTCGACCGCCACTACACCAACGGCATCCGCGCCTCTTATCTGACACCGCGCGGTGACGAGCCGGTCAGGGCCCGCGATCTTGCCACCAGCTTGCCGATCTTCACTGCCGATACCGATCTGCGGGTGGAATATGCGCTCGGCCAAAGCATGTTCACGCCCAGCGACATCAAGGTCAGCAATCCGCCGCTGGACGACCGGCCTTATGGCGGCTGGCTGTATGGCTCGCTGGGATTGATCGGCCGCACCGATCATGTGCTGGATCAGGTGATTGTCAGCCTGGGCGTGGTCGGACCGGCCTCGCTGGCCGAACAGTCGCAGAAATTCGTGCACAGCATCATCGGCTCGCCAGAGCCGCAGGGCTGGGACAGCCAGCTCAAGAACGAGCCGGCCGTGCAGATGTTCTATGAGCGCAGCTGGCGCTCGCCCGCCTTCCACCTGCCGGCCGGAGTGGATCTGGATGCTACGCCGCATGCCGGCGGTGCGCTGGGCAACGTCTTCACTTATGGCAACATGGGCATGATGTTCCGGCTTGGCCAGAACCTGCCGCTCGATTACGGCGTGCAGCGCATCTTTCCCAGCCTGCCGGGCTCAGGCTATTTCGAGCCGGTGAACGATGTCGGCTGGTATTTCTTCGCCGGCGTCGATGGCCGCGCCGTGGCGCGCAACATCTTCCTGGATGGCAATACCTTCGCCGACAGCCGCAGCGTGGACAAGCGCACATATGTCGGCGACGCGCAGTTCGGCATCGCCGTGATCGTCAAAGGCGTACGCATCGCCTATACGCATGTCCTGCGTACCAAGGAATTCGAGACCCAGGATTCCGCCGACCGTTTCGGTGCCTTGAGCGTATCCTTCCGCTTCTAGGTCAGCGGAAGGAAACTGACCGCCACCTCCCCATGGTCAAGGATGCCGGCATCCGGAAGGGCGCGATCGATATCGTAGATCGTGGCGCCGATCATCTGCCGTACCTTGCCATCTTCGCCGGCCAAAGGCAGCACCACGCGCTCACCGACGCCGCTGCCGCCCAATTTCAGGAAGACCCGGCCGGCGGCATGCATGATCGCCGGTTCTTCGCAGACGCGGCCATAGCGGGCGAGAACATTGTCAAGCTCGGCTGCCGGCATGATCTGCTCGATTGGTGTGCCGGGCGTGGAGTTCGGCAGCAGATTGCGGATTTCCTCGCCTGCCAGGCGAAGAACGAAGCGACGTGCGACGGGGTCGTAATCGTACAGGAAGATACGCGGCAGCAGGGCAGGGAAATCGAGCGGGTCGATGGCCGAGCGTTTGGTGACAGCCGCTTCACTTCGCCGATCGAACCAGTAGGCGATCAGTTGCTTTAGACGCGGCGATCGCACAGCGGCCAGGAAAGACTGAAGTCGGGGTGCAGCGTTCTGGGAAGACACTACTTTATGAGGGTTAAGGCTCGACCTAGCAGCAATTCACATCGAAGAGCCTCGAAAATGCAAGCGGATCATTCGGCCGCATGCGGCAGTTTTGGTGTCGCCTCGAAAGCGTTCAGCGTCTGGGTCAATGCCTGTCCTTCGGGGTCGGCCAGCGCCGCCGTGCGGGCCTGAATGATCGCATCGGCCGCCTGGGCCGGTGCGATCTGCCCCGCCAATGCCGGCCGGATCACGCGGTCGCGGATCGCAAGATAGTTGGCCAGGCCGCGCTTGAAGGTATCGCCGTAGCCCTTGATCAGACGGGCGCATTCGACGATCTCGCGCGCCAGGCCGGTATCCAAAGCCGCGGCGCCTGTTACGCTGTCCAGCCAATCCTCGATACGGGCCTGCTCCTCCTGGTAGCGGAAACTGCGCGGACGCCAGGGCCGTAATCCGGCCAGCAGGCGCAAGCGCATATACCCGCCGAGGCGATTGCTGCGCACCTGCATGCCGAAATGGACCTTGTCGAGCCAGCCGCGCCGGGCGCTCAGGCCGATCAGCCGGCGGGCGAGGCCGGGCGGCAGAAACGAGGCGATTTCCTCGATGCCGGGCTTGACGAAATCCGCCACCACGTAGGGCTGGCCGGGTGTCATGCGCATCTCGCGCTCGATGGCGGCGAAGCGCTCCGGCTTCAGCTTCAGTTGCGCGACGCGAATGACATCCTCGAAGCTCATGCGCAAGGCCAAATGCCGCGCCGTCTCGGCCGTCAGCACATCGTCGCCCAGCTTGGCGACGCGCGCCAGCCGGTCGAGATAAAGCCGTGCATAGGCTTCGTCCTGGTAATCGATCAGGCGTTTGATGCCCTCGGCGGCGAAGCGCCGGCTGGCGGCAGGCAATGCCGAGATAAGGTCGGCGAAGCGCGGCGCAAGCTCGGCCAGCGGTGCGATGGCCTGCTGGGTCGCCGCGATCTCGCCCTGGCCATGCGCCAGGCCGAAGCGATAGCCGGCGAGATTGCTCTCCACCGCCTTGCCTTCGGCACGGATGCCGGCCTCGAAGGCGTCGGGCGGGATCGGCAGGGCCTCGGAACCGGCCAGGGCGCCGAGCAACACGGCATTGAGGATGCTGCCGGCATCCCTGGCGGCCTGATCCATGTCGAACAGAATGCTGCGGCGGGCATATTCCTTGGCAGCCCGGAACAGCCGGCCGGTATCGTAACGGCCGTCGCCCATGGCGCTGCGCTCGGCGATGGCGAAAACGCGGTGCGTGGAGGCGATCAGGAGCGTGCGGTCGGGCGTGACGTAACCGTTCGCGATGGCGCGGCCGGCCTCGACGAATTCGCTGGCGATCATTACATCGACCTGGCCCGGCGCCGGATTGAGGCACATCACCGGGCGTTCCGCCGTCTGCTCCGGCCAGATCTCGATATAGTAAGTGGTGGCGCCGGTGCGCTGCGCTACGCCGGGGATCGAGGTCGCCTGGACCGGATAGCCGGCACGTTCGGCGGCGCCGGTGATCCAGCCGGTCAGCACGCCGCCGCCTTCGCCGCCCATGGCGGCGATCAGGATGCAGATCGGACGGGTTGCCATGGTCACTCTCCCGCCGCCGGCTGCATGGCCGGACGGCCGGCCAGCCAGCCGATCACGGTCCGGTGCAGCCGATCGCTGATGCGGTCCCACCAGGTCGGGTTATGCACGATCTCGGTCTTATAAAAGGATGGGCAAAGCACGGCGGCATGGGCGACCTCGCCGCAATGACCGCAGCCGACACAGCTGCTCAGGACGGAGGCGACCGGGTCGCTGCGCAGCGGATCGGGGTTGGGCTTGATGGTGAGCGACGGGCAGCCGGACAGGCGGATACAGGAGTGGTCGCCGGTGCAGACGGCCTCATCGACCCCGAAGCGGGTGCGCAGCACGCGCCGGCCGGATTTCAGCGCCTGCGCTTCGGTGACGCGCAGGCGGCGCTGGCGGGCCAGCTGGCATTCGCCGTCGGCGATGATCACCTTCAGGCCCTTCTGCGCAGTGGTAACTGCCTCGCGCAGGGATTTCACCATATCCGACAGGCTGTAGCTGCGGATGCGCCGCACCCAGCGCACGCCCAGCGCTTTCACCGTGGTCTCGATATCCGAACCGCCGGCCTGATGATCGACTCGATTATCCGTGGAGGAGGGCAGGTATTGCACGCCGGTGGCCGAGGTATAGCCGTTCTGCATCACCACCAGCACGCCGTCGCCGCGGTTGAAGACGGAGGAGGCCACGCCGCTCAGCACGCCGTTATGCCAGAAGCCGCCATCGCCCATGATCGCCAGCGGGCGTTTGTTGGAGAGCGGCCCGACGCCGGCGGCAGAGGCCAGCGACATGCCATAGCCAAGAATGGAGTTGCCCAGGCTGAACGGCGCGAAGGTGGCAAGCGCATGGCAGCCGATATCGGCCGCGACATGCAGTTTGCCGACTTGACGCTCCACCAGCTTGATCGCGGTGAAGACCGGCCGTTCGGGACAGCCGGTGCAGAAGGTCGGCGGACGCGCCGGCAGATCCGGGCCGATTAGGGTTTGCGCCGCCTTGCGGCTGTCCAGTGTCTTGGCAAAGGCCGCCTCGGCGGCGCCGAGATCGATCTGAGGCTGCTCAGCCTTGAAAAAGGCGAGCAGGCCGCGGGTCAGCACCTCGATGGTATATTCGCCGGTCGCGGGCAGCATGCCCTTGCCATGCAGTCGGGTGTTGATATCGGCCTTGCGCAGGATGCTGTGGATCATCTGCTCGATATATTCCGGCGAGCCTTCCTCGATCATCAGCACTGCCTGCTTGCCGGCGCAGAACTCGCTGATCTGCTCGGGCACCAGCGGATAGGTGACGTTGAGCACCAGAGTCGGTACGCGGCTTTTGCCGAAGGCATCGCTCAGGCCGAGATTCATCAGGGCGCGGTTCAGGGCATTGTACAGGCCGCCCTGGACGATGATGCCGATCTGCTGCAGATCGCCCGGGATCGCTTCGTTCAATCCCTGCTGGAGGATGAATCTCCGCGCCGCCGGCAGGCGCTGTTCCAGCTTCAGGCGTTCCTGCATGAAGGTCGCCGGTGGATGCGACAGGCGGTCGTAATTGAATTTGGCCGGATCGGGCAGGCGGTTGTTGCGCGACACGCTGGCCGGCTGATTGTCCTTGGCGGCGAATTCGCCGGTGACGTGGCAGGCGCGGATGCGCAATTCCAGCATGACCGGCGTATTGGAGGCTTCGGACAATGCAAATCCATGCTCGACGCAGCGGGTGATCGTCGGCAGATCGGGCCGCGGATCGAGCAGCCACATGGAGGATTTCATCGCATAGGCATGACTGCGTTCCTGGATCACGCTGGCGCCCTCGCCGTAATCCTCGCCAAGAACGATCATTGCGCCGCCGACCACGCCGGCCGAGGCCAGATTGCTCAAGGCGTCCGAAGCGACGTTGGTGCCGACGATCGATTTCCAGGTGACGCAGCCGCGCGCCGGATAATTGATCGAGGCGCCGAGCAGGGCCGCGGCGGAGGCCTCATTGGTGCAGGTCTCCAGATGGATGCCGAGATCGTCGAGAATGTCCTGCGCCTGCACCAGGACATCGAGCAGGTGCGACACGGGAGCGCCTTGGTAGCCGCCGACATAGGATACGCCGGATTGCAGCAGTGCCTTGGTGACGGCGAGAATGCCTTCGCCGCGGAACGTATCGCCATCGCCCAGCCGCAGGGATTCGATCTCTTTCGCGAAAGAGCGTTCCATCGTTTCCTCCTGTGAGGCGTCGAGTCTCGCACCGCCCCGGCGGAGCGTCAACGATTAGTTGGAGTTCAAACGAAATCGACTGGACTCAGGCCATCGCCGCTGTTAGGCTTCCGCCGCATAACGATAGGGCGGTCCGGCAATCAATAGAGAGCCGCCCAGCATGCGGAGGAAAATCATGGCTCATCAGAAATCGGCTTTGTTGCGGGCGGCCTGTATCGGCGCGGCCGCGGTTGCGTTTGGTGCCATCGGCCTTGCCGCGCCCAAGCCGGCTATCGCGCAGGACAAAACCGTCACCCTGCGGCTCGCGCATTGGTTGCCGCCGCAGCACCCGCTGCACCCGGCCTGGCAGGCCTGGGGTGCCGATATCGAGAAGGCCTCCAACGGCACCATCAAGGTGCAGATTTTCCCTGCCCAGCAATTGGGTGCTGCCAAGGATCACTACGACATGGCGCGGGACGGGGTTGCGGATATCACCTATGTCAATCCGGGCTATACCCCCGGCCGCTTCCCGATCATCGCCGGCGCGGAACTGCCCTTCCTGTTCTCGAACGCCAAGGGCGGCTCAGCCGCGATCGATGCCTGGTATCGCAAGTATGCGCCCAAGGAAATGAGCGACGTGAAAGTCTGCATGGCTTTCGTGCACGACCCGGGCACCTTTCACAGCAAGGTCAAGATCGCCAAGCCGGACGATCTGAAGGGATTGAAGATCCGCCCCGGAAATTCTTCGGTCGCCCGCCTGGTCACCCTTGCCGGCGGTACCAATGTGCAGGTGACCGCGCCGGAGGCGCGTGAGGCGCTGGAGCGCGGCGTGGCCGACGCCATCACGTTCCCGTGGGGCAGCCTGTTCATCTTCGGCATCGACAAGGTGGTGAAGTATCACATGGATACGCCGCTCTACATCAGCAATTTCGTGATGGCGATGAACAAGAACAGCTATGCCAAGCTGTCGGCGAACCAGAAGAAGGTGATCGATTCCCACTGCACCTCGGAATGGTCGGAGAAGATCAATACGCCGTGGGCCGACTTCGAATCTGCCGGCCGCGGCAAGATGCTGGCTTTGGCCGGCCATGAGGCGGTCAAGCCGACCGCTGCGGATATGGCCGCCTGGCACAAGCTGGCCGACGAGATGGCGCAGGCCTGGTACGAGGATGTGAAGAAGGTCGGTGTTGACGGCAAGCAGGCTCTGGCCGAATTGAAGGCTGAACTGAAGAAGCATAACGCCGCGGCGTTCTGACAGGCCGGGTTGGGAGGAAGGGGCGGGCGGCTGCCGTACATCCGGTGGCCGCCCGCCTTGCTGATCGGGATGGCTCATGGATCGATTCATCGAAAAAGTTGAGCTGATAGCCGGCCTGTTGCTGGGAGGTATCGCGCTCCTGACCTTCACCGCCGTCATGGCGCGCTGGCTGTTCAATTTCGGTATCCCGGACGCGTTCGACATTTCCCGCCTGCTGCTGGGCACGGCAATGTTCTGGGGGATCGCCTCGGCCGGCTTTCGCAACCGGCATATCCAGGTCGACGGTTTGTGGGAAATGATGCCGGCCTGGGCCAAGCGGGCGATCGACATCTTCGCCACATCGGTGACCCTCGGTTTCTTCGGCTTGATGTCGTGGATGCTGCATTCGAAAGTGATGAGCGTATACGCCAGCTCCGAGCAGACTTTTGACTTGCGGCTGCCGGTCTGGCCGTTTTATGCCCTTGCGGCACTGGGCGTTCTTCTGGCCAGCATCCTGTTGCTGCTACGCCTGATCAGACTCATCGGCGGGGGAAGGGGAAACTAGTCTTGGAGCAGGACCTCATCGCGATCGGCGGCTTCGTCGCATTATTTGCCATGATGGTGTTGCGCGTTCCGGTGGGCGTCGCCATGGGAATCGTCGGCATCGCCGGGTTCGGGTTGCTTGCCGCGTTTCAGCCGGCGCTCAATCTTCTGGCGCAATCGCCTATCCGCACCGTGACGTCCTATGAGCTGGCCGTCATTCCCATGTTCATTCTGATGGGCAGTTTTGCCACGGCCGCCGGGATGAGCCGCGAATTGTTCCGCGCCAGCGAGGCCTGGCTGGGGCATCGCCGCGGCGGCCTTGCAATGGCAACGGTTGCTGCCTGTGCCGGTTTTGCCGCCATCAACGGCTCGTCCGTCGCGACGGCGGCTACCATGACCAATGTCGCGCTGCCGGAAATGCGCCGCTTCGGATATAACGGCAGCCTTTCGGCCGGCGTGATCGCCGCCGGCGGCACGCTCGGCATCATGATCCCGCCTTCGGTGGTATTTGCGCTTTATGGCATCCTTACCGAGCAGGATATCTCGAAGCTGTTCATCGCCGGCATCGGCCCCGGCATCGTGGCGGTGACATTCTACATGCTGCTGATCCAGATGATCGGCATTCTGCGGCCGGACCTGTTGCCGCGCGGCGAAAAGGCGGGGTGGAACGAGCGGCTGCATTCCCTGCGCGACATCTGGGCGACGATCCTGCTTTTCGTCGCCGTGATCGGCGGCATGTATGGCGGCGTATTCACTGCGACCGAAGCAGCCGGCTGCGGCGCCGTCGGCGCCTTGCTGATCGGCATTCTGCGCGGCAGGCTGAACTGGAAGAAAATCTGCGATTGCCTGATCGAGAGTGTGCGGACATCGGCATCGATCCTGACCATCGTGATCGGCGCTTTCCTGTTCGGCTATTTCCTGGTGATCACCCAGACGCCGCAGAGGGTGAGCGATTTTCTGACCGGCCTCCCGATCGGCCGCTACGGCATTCTGGCCCTGATCCTGGCGATGTACGTCGTGCTTGGCGCCCTGATGGATGAGTTGGCGATCATTTTGGTCACGGTGCCCATCATCTATCCGGTGATGATCCAGCTCGGCTTCGATCCGATATGGTTCGGCGTCATCGTCGTAATGCAGACGACGCTGGGCATGGTGACCCCACCCATCGGCATCAATGTCTTTGTGATCAACTCGATCGCCCGCGACCTCAGTCTTGGACAGATATACAAGGGTGTCGCACCCTTCATCCTCGTCGACATCCTGCGCATGATATTGCTGGTTGCCTTTCCCATCATTTCTCTGTTTCTCCCCAATCATATGAATTGATTCCATGCGTAAGAGACGAACTGCCCCAGGCCGGCAAATCGAACCGAAGCGGCCGAGTGGCAACAGGGCTGCGGTGCCGCGCAAAGAGTCGACGCCGCGAAAGATCGACCGTGGCCCGCTGCCGAGTTATTACGGTTATAACCTGCGCATCGCGCAGGTAGCGGTATTCGAAGATTTCGCGCGGATCGTCGGTCGTCTCGCGGACCGCATGGGCGAGTTGACGCCGGGACGCTTCAGCCTGCTCACGCTTTTGCGGCACAATCCCGGCATCAATCAAACCGACCTCAGCCGGGCCGTCGGGCTTGATAAATCCACGCTTACGCCGGCACTCGACCAGCTGGAGCGGAAGGGGCTTATCGTGCGCGAGCGCACGGCTGCCGACCGGCGCACCTATGCATTGCGGCTGAGCGAACGGGGCGAAGCGCTGCTCGACAGCCTGGATGACAAGGTCCGCCGGCATGAACAAAACATCGTGGCGGGGCTGAGCTCGGCCGAACGCGCGGCGTTGCTCAAAAGTCTGAAAAAGATCGCCCGTAGCCTGGGCAGCGAAGCAGTCGAGTAAATCGCCGCTTTTAGGGAAATCGGTCTGCTTTTCTGCCGTTTCCAATTTGAGGCTTTGCCAATCGACGTCGATTGACGCGGCGCACCCGGAATCACTTTGATCTTCTCTTTCCCATAGGATTGGATAGTATGAAGACGAAGTGCGCCGGCCAGAATTCCGGCGGCTGAGATAAAGCCAAAAACAAATCAGACGTCCCCTCTGTTGCGCTGAACAGGGGGCGGTTCTTTGTGTTGCGAAGGCTTCAGGCCGGTTTGCGGTTGACCGATTTCGAACTGTATCGGAGGACACAATGGAATACAGAACCTTGCATGATGTCGAACAGATGGCGCAGGTGTTCCGTGCCGGCGTCGGGAAAATGTCCCGTACGGAACGCCTCGAATATTGGGCAAAGTTGCTGGAGCGGGGGCAGGATCAAAGGCTGCGGCCGCTGATGCAGCTTGAATTCCTCAGCCGGGCGGAACGGATGCGGGCGCGGGCGGACGGATCGCCTCTGTCCATTGCCTACGAGGATCCGATCCTGCAGGGGCAGGGATTGGCCGGCGATACCGTCAAGGATGCGATGGAATTCTTCAACCTGTCGGAGGGCGAGATCCATTTCCTGCTGTGCGATTGCCATTACAACGGCAGGATGGAAGCCAAGGTCGTTGCCGATCGCATTCGCTCGATCAGCCGCAAACCATCCGTTATGGGTTTCTGGCGCCAGCTTTGCGCCGGCCTGTAAGGCACCGGATCAGACTCCCTCGGGCCGGCAAAGCCCGAGGGGGCTATCCGTCAGCTTTTCACCGCACTTGACGGGGCTCTGCCGGCAATTTCCTGCATGAACTTGCGGCGGATCGCTTCACCAAAGGCATTGAAATCGACCGCCGGGACAATGAAGGCGCCGGGGCCGCCGATCAGGTGATTCTTGTAATAATCCTCGATATCCGGCTCGAGATGCAGGATCGGCAAGCCGTTGATGGTGATGCCGTCCGCGAGAGCTTCGTCGCGGTCTTTTTCCGGCGGCGGACCGTTATTGGTGCGGCCATCGCCGGAGATATCGATCACCTTCCGCGCCACCTTCGTCGGAAGATTCATCAATAGCTTATGTCCAAAGGCGATGGCGCCGGCGGGTGCGGTGCCGCCGCTGTAGATCGTGCGGTCCGCCTCATCGAGCCTGGAGGCGAAATGCGCAATGCTCTCGCGGCTGTTCAGCAGCGTCCAGGGAATGCTCATCTGCTGCGCATCATAACCGGACCACTGGAAATAGCAGACCATGATGCTGCCGCCCGGTCCGGAGCGGATCGCCTCGATGATTTCGTGATCCCGGAATGCCTCGGCATAGCCGCGTTGCTGCAAGGCATAGTTCTCCGGCGTGACGCTGCCCGAGCAATCGGCGGCTAGGGCGAGGGCCAAATCCGCACCAACATCCTGCGCGCAAGCCTGCGCGACTGCGAATACCTTCCCCACCGCAGCCAGTTCAGTCGCTGCGATCAGGAAACTGCGGCGATCAATCTCGGCGTTGAACACGGAGTTGGCTGCCACATCGACGATTTTAATTCAGCATACCAGAAATCACCGCTGGATGCCTTATCCGAATGCGCCTAGCCGGAACGTTGCCAGGCGCGTCAGATCAGCCCCGGCGCCGCAATGTCTTGGGGCGCCGGGGGTGGGTTTCTTCTTCGCCTTGGTCGGTCAGGGTGGGAACATCGCCCTGATTTTCCGCGGACAAAAGCGGCTCTGCAGGTTCCATTCCCGGCTCGCCGGTTCTGCCCCAGGTTTTGTCCGTCTCTGTCGGATTAGGTTCGGTCGCTGTTTGCCGCCGGTCTTCCTGCGCGACCAGCTCACGCGCCATATCCCGATGCACCTCTTCGCGCCCCTCCGGCTGGCCTTCGTCCAGCCAGATTTGATGCATGTACCGGCGGATGCGTTCCTCGGTATCGTCCTTGCTTGCACGGCGCTGTGTCATAACGCTACTCCCTGACCCGTCGCGGCTCGAACTCCTTCATCAGCGTGTGACGTGATGCCGGACGTCCCGTATCATCTTGTCGTGGCGAATGGCCATTTGGGTGGAATCCTCTTCCTCGATGCCTTTCCTGGCGAGCGGGAATATCTCGTCTTCCTCCTCGCGGACATGCTCCTGCACGGCTTCCTGCAATTGCCCGATCAGGTCCATGAATTCCTCGCTGGCGACATCCATTTTCTCCAGCCGCATCAGCATGCGTTCGACTTCGCGATGCTCTTCAAGAGCATGCTTTACCTTGGGGCCGGCGCCGTCGCCGCTTTCCCGCACAGCCGGATAAAAGATCCGTTCCTCGAACTGCGTATGGGCCTTCAACTCCTGGGCCAGCGTCCGGCAAAGGTTTTCGCGGGTTTTCTTGGCGCCCGTGCTGGTTGCCTGCAGCTTGGTGAAGAGCTGCTCGACGCGCTCGTGATCCTGGTGAAGTTTTTCGATGATGTGTGGCATCTGTGTCCTCCCTTGGCCCGGATGATCACCTGAAACCATTGTTTCAAGGCCGAGCGCCAATGCTCGTGAGCCTTCCCACAACGTCTCCGCAGGCCGGCAGTTCCAATTCGAGGGTAATTTTGCCGCAGAAAGACAATGCCGATGAGGCCGCCGCACGCGACGCATCGGCAGGTGCGTTCAGGCGAATTCAAGGGTGAAGTTGCAGCGCAGTTCATGCTGCGCTGCGGAATGGTCAGCCGCGAAACACTACGGTCTTATTGCCGTTGAGAAAGATGCGGTGTTCGACGTGGTATTTCACGGCACGCGCCAGTACCAAGCTTTCGATGTCCCGGCCGGTGGCGGCCAGTTGCTCCGGCGAGTAGGCGTGATCGACCCGCGCCACTTCCTGCTCGATGATCGGGCCTTCGTCGAGCGCTTCGGTAACGTAGTGCGCCGTCGCTCCGATCAGCTTGACCCCGCGGCTATGCGCCTGATGGTAGGGCCTGGCCCCCTTGAAGCTTGGCAGGAAGGAGTGATGGATATTGATGATCCGGCCGGCCAGCGCCTTGCACAAGGCGGGAGAAAGCACCTGCATGTAGCGGGCCAGGACGACGAGGTCGATCTTCTCGGCCTGCACAAGCTCCAGCAGTCGCTGCTCCTGCTGGACTTTATTGTCCGGCGTTACCGGCCAATGGTGATACGGAATATCGTAGCCTGCGGCGCGCTGATACCAGTCACGGTGGTTGGAGACCACGGCGGGAATCTCGATGGGAAGCGCGCCGATCGAATAGCGATACAGTAAATCGTTCAGGCAATGGCCGAATTTCGAGACCAGGATCAGGATGCGGGCCTTTTCCCGCTCGTCGTGAATCGCCCAGGTCATGCCGAATGGAGCGGCGACGGGGACGAAGGCGGCGCGAACGGTTTCGGCCGTCCGGCTGCCCTCGAGATCGTCGATGCTCACCCGCATGAAGAACAGGCCGGTTTCGGCGTCGCCGAACTGGGCGGAATCGCGGATGTTGAAATTCTGCTGAACCAGGAAACCGGAGACGGCGGCCACGATGCCCGGCCGGTCTTGGCAGGAGAGGGTAAGAATGAGACTCATGGGACTACCGAGGAAAACAAGGGATCGCACTGTAGCGGCGGTTGTGCCACACCGCAATGTCAAGGTTAACAAACTATTGCAAGTCGCTGTCTTTGACCAAGAATTGCCTCGCTTCCAAAAAAAGCGAAGCTTAAGCTGCCGGAAACGGAAACGCGAGTCGGCGAAGCCATGGACCACATAGAAGCCAGTATGTTGAACCGGGGCCCGGATTATCTGAGGCAGATGGCGAACAAGCTGCTGGAGGCTCTTCTGCAGGGCGCCACGATGCATGCCAAGGACGGCGTGGTATCGCAGCAGACGCTGAGGCAGCTGATCGAGGCGATGAAGACCTCGCCCGACTACGACCATTACTACCGGGCCTCCTATGACGGGCTGATCAAGGTTATCGAGGAGGACCAGCGGCGCGGTGCGCGCGTCAACGCCTTCGGCCGCCTGCTGGTGCAGCCGTTGGACCGGCTCTTCGCCCAGGAGAAGCTGGACCGGCGCCTGATCGGCAACTACTTCTTCTTCGTCCGCTCGCTGTTCGGCGACGAGGTTGACGTCATGGCCGATGAGGCGGCGGCGCTCGCGGAAGAGTTGCGTTCGCAATCGAGCGGCAAGCTGGATTGGAATGCCTATTACGCCGATCCGCGGGCGAAGCGGATATTCTTCAAGGTGGTGGCCCGTGTCATCCGCGCTTTCCGGGTGTTCGAGACGCGCCGCGATTGGCTCATGAAGGTCATGCAGCATGATCCGACCGCCGTCGGCATCTCCTCGACGGTTTATGTCGAGCGTCCGTTCGAAGGGGCGGCGCTGCCGTTCGGGGATCGGGAATTCTATCTGCTTTTCGATGGCCTGATCCGGCCCATCGCCAAGCTTCCGCCTGAAGACGCCAAACTTTTCGAGGAAACCACGGGGGACGATCCGGCGCGGGTCGCCGGCAATTTCCTCAGCGAACTGGAACAGTATCGCCCGGTCGCGCTCTGACGGTAGGCTCAGTTCGTATTGGCCGGCTCGCGGCGGTCGAGCTTGGCGGCGAACTGTTCGAACAACTCGCTGACGCAGCGCGCAACCGTCCGCTGGTGATTGTCGTTCAACTGATCCGCCGCGCGCATGCACATATCGGCGAACTTGCGGGCCAGGATGACGGCGTCGCGGTTGCTTTCCTGCCGGATCTCGTCGAATACGGACAGAACGAAATCGCGCGTCTGGGTGCTTTCGTGATGCGCGACCGGGCGTTCGCCCATCAGGGAATCGAGCATCGCGTTGAAGGTTTGCGACGTATCGATGGCGATGCTGGCCAGGATCTTCTCGATCCGCTCGTTGTCTTTCGCGGATGCGACCCTCTTCGGCGTCGCCGGTGTAGCCGGAGCGCGGATTTCCGTCACCTGATTCTCAGTCTGGTTGGGTTTGGAATTGAAAGAACGGTTCCACATCGGCTGACCCCGTGATGTCCCAGATTGAGGGCTGCCCGCCCGGTTAGTTCACAACTTCGCGCGAGGCGCGGATCAGATTGTCGATATGCCAGCCCTGGAACAGCCGGATACCGGCCGCCATGCCAGCCTTCATCGCATCTTCCGTTTCGCAGCGGGCCATGATGACACGGTTGGGATCGGCTTCCGAAATCCGGGCGGCCAGTTCCTTGTCCACCCAATCCTCGTGGCGGTCGCGGAAATAGAATAGCTTGATGAAGTCGGCCTTCAGTTCCTTGCGGCCGAACAACTGCAGCAGATCCGGCGTGATGCCGTCGATCAGCATGCGATAGCCCGAATTGTGCAGGAACTCGCAGGCGAGCTGATACTCGCCGTAATCCCAGAACACGTCGTAGCGCTGCATCTCGATGATGATCTGCTCCTTCTTCACGATATTGCCGATGCGGCTGTCGAAATCGCGGAAGGTGTCGCTCAGGATCGTGCTGACATTGAGGTTGATGCTGAACGGGCCGCTGTTGCGCGTCACATAGCCGTCGAGCAGGGCGCGGAAGACGCGGGTATCCAGCGTGCGCGTAAGATGATGGAACAGCGAACGCGCGCCGCGCAGATTGACATTCGGCGCGATTGCCTGGCGCAGTTCGTTCACGCCGACGAAAATTTCCTGGAAGATCGGCCGGGGCGGCTGGTTGCCGAAGCATAACGCGACCGGCTGCCGTTTCATGAAGGTGGAGACGTCCGCCTTCTTGAGGATGTCGTCGATCTGCTGCAGGGCGCCGGGGGTCAGCGGCGTGCCTTCGCCGGCGCCGGCGGACGTGCCGGCCTTGGCGAGCAGACGCTTGCGGCGTTCGGAAAACGTGCGGTAGCGCTGCTGGACGTTGTCCAGCAAGTCCTGCAGGTCTTCGAGCTGGCTGTCGAACCGATACCAGCGGACGGCGTTCTCGGCTTCCTCCGGCGTCAGGCCGATGGCGACGTTGTTCCGGGTCAGGATGTCGTCGATTTCCAGGACCAGCTTCTCGAAGGTCTGGTCGAAAAAACGCTCGGAGAGGCGGACGAACAGCACGATCGTATAATCGTGCAACGTGTAAAACGTGCCCTCGTATTTCGACATCAGCGACCGGATCGAGTGCACCACGATATTGTAGCTCTCGCGGTTGCGCTCGAAGGTCTTAGGATTGGCGAACTGGATGATGGCCGCCAGACGCCCGCCGAAGATCTTGCCGCGCACCAGACGGTCAAAATCGGCGAACATCTTGTCGTCGTCATACGACACTTGGTTTTGTGTAACTGCCTCGCTCATCGCAACGGTCGCTTCTCCGGTAACGGTCGTGGAGAGGGCGGCAACCTGCCGATCTAAGCTGTAGTTTTTGCCCCCGCGGCCGGTCCAATATGGCAAATTCCACGCTACGGCAAAAGCCGGATGAGCTCATATAAATGCGTGGTTGTAGATAATATTTCATTAACCCCGCAAAAATCCTAGCCGGCTGGGCCGGACGGGCGTCGCTGCGCGAGCATGGCAGGCGTGTCGTAATCAAGTAGAATGCCGGGCTCGTTGACCGGGACCTCGCAGATCCAGTCCGCATAAGGACCAAAAAGGCTGCGGGCACCGGTATCGCCTTCCAAGCGCAGCAGGTCGGGCAGGAACTGCAGACCCCACAACGTTGGGTTGCCGCGCTTGCCGTCATGGGTGGGCAGGCAGATGGCGCGACCTTCGGTGGGATTGAAGGCGGCGATCAGCTTTTCAAGCGCTGCCGGCCCGACATCCGGCATGTCGCCGAGGCAGATCAGCACGCCATCCAGGCCGGGTGGCAGGGCGGTCAGGCCGGCGCGCAGGGATGCGGCAAGGCCTTCCTTGTATGCCGGATTGTCGACCACGCTGAAATCGCCCGTCCCCGCGGCCTGGCGGATGGCTTCCGCCTGATGGCCGACAACCAGCAGGATCGGGCGCGCGCTGGAGGCCAGGGCAGCCTCGACCACATGCCGGATTACCGGCTTGCCGTCGATCTCGGCGAGCAGCTTATGGCCATCGCCGAAGCGGCGCGACAAGCCGGCGGCCAGGATCAGGGCGGCGATTTTCGGCCGCCGCGGCGCGGCGGATGCCGGCTCATCGGCAGCGCCGCCGGCGCGCGGCATCGGGCGGGTGGGAATTTCCTTCAGCAGGCCGCCGGCCCCCATGCGCATGATGTCCCGGCGGCCGACCGGTATGCCGGCGCAAAGCCGCTGCAGCACCCAATCGAAGCCGTTGAGCTTGGGCGAGCGCGCGCAGCCCGGCACGCCGACCACGGGCACGTCGCCATGGCGGCCCAGCATCAGCAGGTTGCCCGGATCGACCGGCATGCCGAAATGCTCGACCACCCCGCCGGCACGGGTCAGCCCGGCCGGCACCATGTCGAGGCGGTCGACGGTGGCCGATGCGCCGAAGACGAAGATGGGGGCACAGCCGCGCGCCTTGAGTTCGGCGATGGCTTCGGCCACCGCGGCATCGTCATGCGGCACCCTGCAGGTGGCGGCGATGCGCCCGCCAAGATGGGCCAGGCGCTGCGCGACCGATTGCTCGGTCTTGGCCAGAACGCTCTCCTTCGTTTCCGGCACGAAAGTCACCACCAGGCCCGCATTGCAGGGGCGGAAGGCGGCGACCTGCACGAGAGGCGTCGTTTCGCGCAGAATGCTCTCGCCGCGCTCGATCACCTTGCGGGGGGCGGCAAAGGGAATGACCTTCACCGTGGCCAGCATCTGGCCCGGCTCGACCGGCTCGTAATCCGCCACCGTCGCTATGGTCAGCGCTTCGTCGAGCTCATTGACGGCATCTAGCCGCGCCGTGTCGATGCGGGCCAGGCCGGCGGCTTCGGCATACAGGTTGGCGCGCCCGGTGAAAGCGGCGGCCACCCGGACGCCCGAGCCGGCAGCGGCGGCGGCGATGCGTCCCGCAGCCTCATCCTCGGGCATGTCATCGGGATCGAGCCGGGCGATATGCACCTGCTTGTGGCCTGCCGCCAGCAAGGCTTCGACATCGGCGGCGCTCAGCACGCGGCCCTTCTTGAAGCGCTCCTTGCCGACGCCGATGCTGTGGCCAAGCACGCCGCCGACCGCTTCCTGTACCGGCACGGATCCGAAGAACATGGCTCAGGCCGCCTCCGTGGCGGGGCTGCGCTCGGCCGGCTGGCGCAACGCGGCCGTCATCTGCGCCAGGATCGCTATGGCGATTTCAGCCGGCGATTTGGCGCCGATGCTCAAGCCCACCGGGCCGTGGATGCGGGCGAATTCATGCTCGGAGATACCCGCCGCGCGCAGCCGCTCCAGCCGGGCGGCATGCGTCTTCTTGCTGCCCAGCGCGCCGATATAGAAGGCGTCCGATTTCAGCGCCGCAATCAGTGCCGGATCGTCGATCTTCGGATCGTGGGTCAGCGTGACGACCGCGGTGCGCAGATCGGGCTTCAGCTCGGCCATCGCTTCGTCCGGCCAGTCGTTCGACAAGGTTACGCCGGGAAAGCGTTCTGCCGAGCCGAAAGCGCTGCGCGGATCGATGACGGTGACTTCATAGCCGGTGAATTGCGCCATCGGCACCAGCGCCTGGGCGATATGGACGGCGCCGATCAGGATCAGCCGCAGCGGCGGATTGAAGACATTCAGGAAGAGGGGGCCTTGCTCGGTCTCGATGGTGCGCGGCTTGTCTTCCAGAAGCGCCGCACGGGCCGCTTCGCCAATGCGCGGATCGATGTGCTTCAGCCCCTTCTTGCCGAAAAGGTAAAGCAGCCGCTGTTCGCCGGTCTTCAGGAATGTGGCAAGCACGACCGGGCGCTTCTCGGCGCGGTCCTGCTGCAGTTGATCGAGGATTGTCTTCTTCATTCGTCCAACCGTTCAACGAAAACCTGAATCTTGCCGCCGCAGGCCAGGCCGACTTCCCAGGCCTGAGCATCGGAAACGCCGAAATCGAGCAACCGCGGCTTGCCATCGGCGATCACATCCAGGGCTTCGGTGATGACGGCCCCTTCGATGCAGCCGCCGGAAACGGAGCCGAGAAATTTGCCATCCTGATCCACGACGAGCTGGCTGCCCATCGGGCGCGGAGCCGAGCCCCAGGTGGTCACCACCGTGGCCAGAGCGACGCCCTTGCCGGCACTCTTCCAGGCCTGCGCCGTGGAGAGGATGTCCTCGTTCATCGCTGTCTTCATCGTCTCCGGGATCATGCCGCCATCCTTTTCATAGTCTGCTGCAGGCGATTGCCGGCATTGCTGCCATGGCTCAGCGCCGCCACCAGATCGGCGATGGAGTTAAGATTGTGAACCGGCCTGAAATCGTCAACATGGGGCAGAATGGCGCGGATTCCTGCCGCCTTCGGCTCGAAGCCGTCCCAGCGGAGCAAGGGGTTGAGCCAGATCAGGCGGCGGCAGGATTTGTGCAGGCGCTCCATCTCCCGCGCCAGCCCGGCGCCGCCTTCGCGGTCGAGGCCATCCGTCACCAGCAGCACTACGGCACCCTGGCCCAGCACGCGGCGGGACCACAGCCGGTTGAACTCCTCCAAGGTGGTGCCGATCCGGGTACCGCCGGACCAGTCGGGGACCTTTTCGCTGACGGCGGCGAGGGCCTTGTCGACATCGCGCTGCCGTAACAGGCGGGTCACATTGGTCAGCCGCGTACCGAACAGAAAGGAATGCACGCGCGCCCGGTCGTTGGTGAGCGCATGCATGAAATGCAGGAACATGCGGCTGTATTGGCTCATCGAGCCGGAAATGTCGCAGAGCACGACAAGCGGCGGCGGCCGTTCCCCCGGGCTTTTGCGCCTGAGCGGGATGATGGCGCCGCCGCTGCGCAGGCTGGCCTGCAGGCTGGCGCGCAGGTCGATGCGATGGCCCCGGTCGTCGGGCTTGAGGCGGCGGACATGCTGCGGCTTGAACGGCCATTCGAGGCGGGCTAGGGCCGCTTTGGCCCGGTCCAGTTCTTCCGCCGTCATCTCGGCGAAATCCTTCTGCTGCAGAAGCTCTTCGGCCGAGAAGGTCAGCGTGGCGTCGATCTCGACATCCTTCTGCTCGCCGGCCTTGCGGTTCCGGCCATGCGCCGACAGCAGGGCCTGGCGGACGCGTTGGGAAACCTCGCTCTTCTTCGGTTCGGCGGTGCCTTCCGCCTCCGGCAGCAACAGGCTCATCATGCGCTCCAATATCTTCGGGTCGCGCCAGAAGATATGGAAGGCTTGATCGAACAACTCGCGCTGATCGCGGCGGTTGACCAGGACGGCAAACAGCGTCCAGTAGAGATCGTCGCGCCGGCGGATACCGGCCGCTTCCACGGCGCGCACGGCATCCAGCGCCTTGCCGGGGCCAAGCGGAAGGCCGGAGGCACGCAAAAGCCGCACGAAATGCACGATATTCTCGGCGAATGCGCCGGGCTCACCTGCTGGTAACTCGGGCAGCAGGTTCATTGCGTCACATCCCCAGTGCGGCCATGTCCTGCTGCACCTGGCGCAGGATGGCTGCCGCCTCCGAGCCTTTCATCTTGGCGATGTCGTCCTGGTATTTCAGCAGCACGCCAAGCGTGTTGTCGATCGTCTCCGGATCGAGGGCGACCTTGTTCAGGAAAACCAGGGCCCGGGTCCAGTCGATGGTTTCCGCCACACCAGGCAGCTTGAACAGCTCGATCTCGCGCAGATGCTGCACGAAAGCGACGATCTCGCGGCTCAGCCGTTCCGGCGCCCCAGGAATCTTGCGGTTGAGGATCGCCAGCTCGCGTTCCGCGGTAGGATAGTCGACCCAGTAATAGAGGCAGCGGCGCTTCAGCGCGTCGTGGATTTCGCGCGTGCGGTTCGAGGTGATGACGACGATTGGCGGCTCGCTCGCCTTGATCGTGCCGATTTCGGGGATGGTGATCTGGAAGTCGGACAGCACTTCGAGCAAATAGGCTTCGAACGGCTCGTCGGTGCGGTCGAGCTCGTCGATCAGCAGGACCGGCGCGCCCTTGGAATCCGGCTTCAGCGCCTGCAGCAGCGGCCGCTCGATCAGGAAATCGGGGCTGAACAGATCATGGCTCAGCGTGCCTTTGTCGCCTTCGCCGGTCGCCTCCGCAAGGCGGATCTCCAGCATCTGGCGCGGATAATTCCATTCATAGACGGCGGAGGCCAGATCGAGGCCTTCATAGCATTGCAGGCGCACCAGCGGCCGATCCAGCGTCGCTGCGAGAACCTTGGCGATTTCGGTCTTGCCGACCCCGGCTTCGCCCTCGAGGAAGAGCGGCCGGCCCATCTTGAGGGCCAGGAACAGCGTCGTCGCCAGGGGGCGGTCGGCAACATAGTCGCCCCGGTTCAGCAGGGCTTCGACGGCATCGATGGAATCGGGCAGGGCAGGCATGGCGGCTATGGGCATTGGCATGAAATAGGTCAGGGAGAGAAGAAATCATGCCCGCTTCGGCCGGCTGTCACAAGGTCGGACTGCGGCTCGTCTTCCCGGACAGACGATTAAAGGAAAAGCGCCATGCATGCTCCGACCGATCCACATCCCAATCGCCTGACGCTGCAGCGGCATCTGGCGTCCGAAAACGCCCATGATATGCAGGGCACGCTTGCCACGGTGCATCCGGACTGCACCTTCCGCGATCTGGCTATCGGGCAGGTCTTTCCCGGCCTGGCAGGGGCGGAGCGGCATTACCGGCAATGGTGGACGGCGTTCGGCAATGTGGTTGAGCGCTCGCCGATCGGTACCGCCCGCTGGATCGACGACGAGACCTATGTGGCCGAGCCGCAATATGTCGGCCGCCATGTCGGGCCGTTTCTCGGCCTGGAACCCACGGGAAAAAGCTTCGTCCTGTCCTTTACCGTTTTCGTCAAGTTCCGCGACGGCCTGTTCGTGGAAGAGCGTTTCTATTACGATCTGGCCACCTTGTTCCGTCAGCTCGGGCGGGAGCGGATCGCGGCCGAGGCGCTTGAAAAGGCCCGCCGCTGGGCGGAAACGGGCCTTTAGCGGACCAGCAGCGTATAACCGCGTTCGATGATCCGCTTGGTCGCCTCGAAGGCGTGCATCATCTCGTCGTTGGCCTCGCGGGCGGCCTTGAGATGCGCGATATCCTCGGGCGAGGGATTGGCCTTGGCCGAGAGGTCCAGCGCGGCTTTGATATAGCGGGCCCGCGCCTCGGCGACGCGCACGGCAAAGGCCATGAAGGAGTCCCGGTTCAGCTCCGGAACCGCCTTCTTGATTACCTCGCGGTTGGCGCTGAAGATCGCCATCTCGATTTCTTCGAGGAACTTCTGCAGCTTTCGCGCGGTGTCGCGATCCAGCATGTCCTTGCTGACGAGATGGTCAACCTTGTCGCTCTTGCCGTAGCCGACAATCTTCATCATCGCCTCCTGGCGCAATCATAGGATCGGCTCGAGTATGTGTGAAACCCGCTTAACGGGGTGCTAACAGGCGGAGCGGAACGAGGATTATTCCTCGCCCGCCAGAAGGCTGGTATTTCCGCCGGCCGCCGTCGTGTCGATGGCGGTATGGCGCTCGGTGACGAAGCGGGCGAGGTAATGCGGCCCGCCGGCTTTGGGTCCGGTGCCGGACAGACCCTCGCCGCCAAAGGGCTGCACGCCGACCACGGCGCCGATCTGATTGCGGTTGACGTAGAGATTGCCGACACGGGCACGGCTGCGGACGCGGGCGACGGTGGCATCGATCCGGCTGTGGATCGACAGCGTCAGGCCGTAGCCGGTGCCGTTGATTGCATCCAGCAACTGATCGAGCGCATCGGCACGGAAGCGCGCCACATGCAGCAAGGGTCCGAAAACCTCCTCGCGCAGCCAACCGGGATCGGGTATCTCGTAGGCTGCCGGCGCCAGGAAAGTGCCGTTTTCGCAATATGCGCTCAGCCTCGCGCGGGCGATCAGCCGCGCTGCGCGATCCAGCTTTGCCGCATGGGTCTGCAACCGCTGCAGCGCCTGGGCGTCAATGACCGGACCGATATCGGTGGCAAGCTGTGCCGGATCGCCGACTTGCAGCTCCGCCATGGCGCCCGCAAGCATCTCGATCATGCGGTCGGCGACATCTTCCTGCAGGCAGAGCAGCCGTAGGGCCGAGCAGCGCTGCCCGGCGCTCTGGAAGGCGGAGGTGATTACATCGCGCACCACCTGTTCCGGCAGCGCCGAGCTGTCGACGATCATCGCATTGACGCCGCCGGTTTCCGCGATCAGCGGCACGATCGGACCATCCTTGGCGGCCAGCGCACGGTTGATTTTGCGGGCGACCGCCGTAGAGCCGGTAAAGCACACGCCGGCAACGCGCGGATCCCCGATCAGCACCGCGCCCAGTTCCGGCCCTCCAGGCAGGAGATGCAGAATGTCGCCGGGAATGCCGGCTTGATGCAGCAGACGGACCGCGGCGGCGGCGATCAGCGGCGTCTGCGGCGCCGGCTTGGCCAGCACGGCATTGCCGGCCGCCAGCGCTGCGGCGATCTGGCCGGTGAAGATGGCGAGCGGGAAATTCCACGGGCTGATGCAGACGAAGACGCCGCGGCCATGCAAGGTCAGCTCGTTGCGCTCTCCGGTCGGGCCCGGCATGACCTGCGGCGCGGCAGCCAGGCGTTCGGCTTCGGCGGCATAATAACGCAGGAAATCGACCGCCTCGCGGATCTCGGCCACCGCGTCGGCCCAGGTCTTGCCCGCCTCGCGCACCGCCAGACTCATGAGCGGCAGCATTTCGTTTTCGTAGAGGTCGGCGGCGCGCCGCAGGCAATCGGCCCGGTGTTTCGCGGATAGCGCCGACCAGGCGTGCTGTGCTGCGGCAGCGATTTCAAAGGCCTTTGCTGCGTCCCGGGGTGTAGCGTTGACGACCTGGCCGACGGCCTCGCGGCGATTTGCCGGATTGGTTACGGCTACGGGATTGCCGCTGGAACTCCGGCCGCCGATGATCGGCGCGGCGGCGTGCTGCACCTTTTGCAACTGCGTGAATTGCGACAGCAGATGCGCGGTGCTGTCGGGCGCATTGAGATCGAAGCCATTGGCATTCTTCCGCCCCGGACCGTAGATATCGCGCGGCAAAGGGATGCGCGGATTGGGCTTCGGCTCCAGCGCGGCGAGCCGGCTGACCGGATCTGCGGCGATTTCGCTGACCGGGACGGTGCGGTCGCCGACACGATGCACGAAGGAGGAATTCGCGCCGTTCTCGAGCAACCGGCGCACCAGATAGGCCAGCAGGTCCTGATGGCTGCCGACGGGGGCGTAGATCCGGCAGGCGCAGGCATAGCCGTCCCTGGCGACGACGCGGTCATGCAGGGCTTCACCCATGCCGTGCAGGCGCTGGAATTCGAAATCGCGCCGTCCTTCGGCCAGATCGACGATTGCCGCGATCGTATGGGCGTTATGGGTGGCGAAAGCCGGATAGATCGCATCGCTCGCGGCCAGCATCGCACATGCGCAGGCGAGGTAGGACACATCCGTTGCCGCCTTGCGGGTGAAAACCGGGTAGCCATCGAAGCCGCCGACTTGCGCCCATTTGATCTCGCTGTCCCAGTAAGCGCCCTTGACCAGCCGCAGCAGCCAGCGCCGGTTGCAGCGCCGCCCGAGGGCGATCAGCCATTCGACCAGCGGAAGGGCGCGCTTCTGATATGCCTGGACGGCTAGCCCCAATCCCTGCCAGCCGCGCAGGCTCGGCTCTTCCGCCAGGGCTTCGATCAGGTCCAGCGACAGATCGAGGCGATCGGCTTCCTCGGCATCGATGGTCAATCCGATATTGGCCGCCTTGGCTTCGCGGCACAGCCCGATCAGCCGCGGCAGCAGCTCGGTCATGACGCGATGCCGTTGCGCGAACTCGTAGCGGGGATGCAATGCGGACAGCTTGACCGAAATGCCCGGACCCTCAACCGGGCCGCGGCCGGCGCCCGCCTTGCCGATTGCCGCAATGGCATTGGAATAGGCGGCCAGATAGCGGTCGGCATCGGCCATGGTGCGGGCCGCCTCGCCGAGCATATCGAAGGAATGGCGGTAGCCGTTCGCCTCGTCGTCGCGGGCGCGGCGCAAGGCCGCCTGGATGCTTTCGCCCAGCACGAACTGATCGCCAAGCATACGCATGGCATGGCGGATCGCCGCCCGGATCACCGGTTCGCCCAACCGCGCGACGGCCTGGCGCAAGCCGTCATGCCAGGGGCGGGGGGCGGCGACGTCCCGGCGCAGCAACTCCCCGGTCAGCACCAGCGCCCAGCTCGAGGCGTTGACCAGCAGGTCATCGGCCCGGCCAAGATGGCGAGTCCAGTCGGCGCCGCCGAGCTTGTCGCGGATGAGGGCGTCGGCGGTGTCGCTGTCGGGGATGCGCAGCAGCGCCTCGGCCAGGCACATCAGCAGCACGCCTTCCTGGGACGATAGCCCGTACTGGCGCATGAAGGCCTCGACGGGGGAATTGGTGCTGCGCCGGTCGCGCAGGGTCTGGACCAGGGCTGCCGCCTCGGTGGAGATGCGGGCGGCGCGTTCCGGCGGCAGGGCCGCCGATTTCAGCCGCTCGGAGATGCAGGCCGTCTCATCCATCCGGTGCGCGGCCCGGATCGCTTCCCGCAAAGGGTCCCGGGCTACAGCATTGTTTTGCAACGGGCCGGTCGTTAACGGCGGGGTGGTTCCCGGCGGCATGGCAGCCTCATCGAATCGCATGCCGATTATGGCCGCGGCCATGCGCGAGCGGGAAGGGTCAGGTTGCAATTTTGGGGAAGAATGGAGGTCCGGGCCGGAATTGAACCGGCGTACGCGGATTTGCAGTCCGCTGCGTCACCACTCCGCCACCGGACCTCGCGAGCGCGCCCCTTAGTAAGGGTTTCGCTCCTGCGGGGTCAAGAGCCTGCCGGCGGCGGCACGCCTGTGACGGGCATTACCAATTGCGGCTAAGCCAGCATACAGGCGTTGTTTTCACCGCATCGCAGCATTATAAACGGCGCGAACTTTTCTCTGTCTAGCCAGGATTCCAGACCCATGGCTCTCGCCGACCGCCAATATGCCGAAGCTCGCCGCCAGATGGTGCTTTCCCAGCTCCGCCCGAACCGGGTCATCGACGAGCAGGTGATCGACGCCATGGAGGCGGTGCCGCGCGAACAATTCGTGCCGAAGCCCTATCGTGGCGTGGCCTATGTCGACGAGGACGTCATGGTCGCCCCGGGCCGCTACCTTATGGAGCCGATGGTGCTTGCGCGGTTGCTGCAGGAAGCAGAGGTCCAGCAGCAGGACATCGCCCTGGTGGTCGGCTGCACCACCGGCTACGAGGTCGCCGTGCTGGCCAAGATCGCCAATACGGTAATCGGGCTGGAAAGTGATCCGGCCCTGGCACAGCAGGCCAGCCAGACCCTGCAGGCCCTGGGGATCGACAATGTCGCCGTGGTGGAAGGCGCCTTGAAGGACGGGCTGCAGAAGCAGGCGCCGTTCAACGTCATGCTGCTGGCCGGCGCCGTGCCGGAGATTTCCCCCGCGCTGCTGAACCAGCTCGCCGATGGCGGCCGGCTGGTCGGCGTGGTGCGGCCCCCCGAAGCGCCCATCGGCCAGGCGGTCATCGTCAAGCGCACCGGCGATCTGTTCCCGCAGCGGGTGCTGTTCGATGCCGGGACGCCGCCGATGCCCGGATTCGAACGGCCGGCCGGATTTGTATTTTAAGAGACCGCTGAAAGCCTGTTATGACTGACCCTGCCCCGCTCGAGATCGATGTCGCCCAGCTGGATGCCTGGCGCAAGGGCGGTCGCGACATCGCCGTGCTGGATGTGCGGGAGGATTGGGAAGTGACGGCATGTGCGCTTGCGGGCGCCATGCACATCCCGATGCGGCAGGTCCCCTCCCGGGCCGCCGAACTGCCGCAGGACAAGCCGCTGGTGGTGATGTGCCATCACGGTGGCCGCAGCCGTCAGGTGACGGGATGGCTGCGGCAGAACGGTTTTTCGCAGGCAATCAATCTTGCGGGCGGTATTCATGCCTGGGCTGAGCAGATTGATCCCTCGATGGCCAAATACTGAGTTCCGTGTGCAAATAACAACAAGAGTTCCGGGGAAGACGAGTTCGGCATGGCGCGACGCCACGCAGGCAACAAAAAGAAATGGATACACGGCATGAACTTCACTAAGGCCTTTCTTGCTTCGGCGCTTGCCGGAAGCTGCTTGATCGCCGTGCAACCGGCCTCGGCACAGACTTTCAACGAAGTATTGAGCGCCGCCTACAACAACAATCCCACATTGCTCTCCGCCCGCGCCGCCTTGCGCGCCACCGATGAAGGCGTGCCGCAGGCATTGTCGAACTGGCGGCCGACGGTGAGCGTCAACGGCGAGATCGGCACGCTGCGGCAGGATTACGATCCACAATCCTCCAGCTTTCAAAGCGACACCATCACGCCCAAAACCCTGTCGCTGACGATCACCGAACCGCTCTATCGCGGCGGCCGCACCGAAGCGGCCACTGAGGCCGCCGAGGCATTGGTTCTCGCCGGCCGGCAGGACCTTGCCAGCACCGAGCGCAGCGTCCTGCTGGACGCCGTGACCGCCTACATGGATGTCGTGCAGAACCAGGCCGTGCTGGACCTGAACCGCAACAACGAGGAGGTTCTGCGCCGGCAGCTCGAGGCGACGCGCGAGCGTTTCCGCGTCGGCGAGATCACCCGCACCGACGTCGCGCAGGCTGAGTCGCGCTTGAGCGGGGCCATTGCCGACCGCATTTCCGCCGAAGGCGTCCTGGTTTCCAGCCGGGCCGTGCTGGCCCGCATCATCGGCGAGATGCCAGGTACGCTGTCCTCGCCGCCGCCGCTGCCACAATTGCCGGCTAGTGAGCAGGAGGCGATCCAGATCGCCTATGACGAGAACCCGGACCTGGTGGGCGCCAAGTTCCGCGAGGTGGCGGCGAAGTACGACGTCCGTGCCGTCTCCGGCGCCCTGCTGCCGACGCTGTCGCTGAACGGCTCGCTCAGCAAGGCGGACGAAACCTCGCGCGCCAATCTGGAAACCGATTCCGCCCGGGTGTCGCTGCAGCTGACCGTACCCCTCTATGAGTCGGGTTCCATCTACAGCCAGACCCGCCAGCGCAAGCAGATCCATAATCAGCGCCGTATCCAGGTGGAGGAGCAGCGGCGGGCGGTACGCCAGGCCGTGGTACAGGCCTGGGAGAACCTGATGACGGCCCGCTCGAATATCGAGGCCCGCCGCGCGCAGGTGGAGGCTGCCCGCGTCGCCCTCGAAGGCGTGCAGCAGGAAGCCGAAGTCGGTTCGCGCACCACGCTGGACGTGTTGGACGCCGAACAGGAATACCTCAATGCCCGGGTTGCCGAGGTGCAGGCGCGGCGCAACGAGTATGTCGCCGGCTTTGCGCTGCTGTCGTCGATCGGCCGCTTGAGCGCCCGCCAGCTGTCGTTGCCGGTCGAATATTACGATCCGATCGAGAATTACGACCGCGTCCGCAACAAGTGGTTTGGCACCGATGGCGGTCTGAACGCCGAGTAAACCGTAAATCCCGGCCGCGGAATCGGTCGAAAACCAAGGTTGGAGGGAGATTCCGGAAAATTCCCTTAACCCTGGTTAACAGTTCGGTTATCTTTGCCAGCGCATATCGTGGATGTGCTGATTCGGCTTGGCTGGGTCGGTAACTGCCCGCGGCTGCGGGACCATATGGCAGCCGCTGAGTAAACTGATGTTTTGGCAGGTTTTTTGTGAGCGAGGGGATGAGCGACCCTAAAGCTGGGCAGAATGAACCGACGATGGAGGAAATCCTCGCCTCCATTCGGCGGATCATTTCGGAAGACGGAGCCGAGCAGCCGGCAACGCCGGCTGAGGAAGCGGCTGCGCCGCCGCCTGCGCCCGAGCCCGAGCCCGAGCTGGAACCTGAGCCGATGATGACGGCGCCGGAGCCTGAGCCTGAGCCTGAGCCGCCGATGCCCGAACCCGCTTTCGAGCCCGAACCGGAGCTTGAGCCCGAGCCGGCCGTGATGGCCGCGGCTGAGCCGGAACCGGAGCCCGAGGAGGAACCGGCTTACGAGCCGCCGCCACCTCCGCCGCCGCCTCGCCGGGCTGCGCCGCGGCCGCAGCCGCGGGAAAACATTTTGGAACTCACCGATGTCGTGCGCGACGAGGTGGAGGGGCTGGTCTCGCCGCCGACCGCCGCCCGGGCTGCCGCTCATCTGGGCCAGCTTTCCGGCGCCGTGGCCGGTTCGCGCGCCATGGGGCTGGGGAACAGCCAGCGCACCCTGGAAGAGCTGGTCAAGGAGCTGCTGCGCCCGATGCTGAAGGAATGGCTGGACGCGCATCTGGCCACCATCGTGCAGCGGATTGTCGAGCGCGAGGTCGCGCGGCTGACGATCCAGGCGGAAGAAGAGCAGGATCTCCTGTAAAATCCGGGTTTCTGGCGCGTCCGGGTCTGGACTGACCGGTCCGGATCGTCTTTATTTTTCGCCCCTTTGGACGCCGTACCCGAGTTGATGCTTATGCTGGACAAGACCTATTCGCCGCAGGATGTGGAACCGCGCCTCTACAAGGCCTGGGAGGAGGCCGGTTGCTTCCGGCATGGCGTGAAGTCCGGCAAGCCCTACACCATCGCCCTGCCGCCGCCGAATGTGACCGGCAGCCTGCATATGGGCCATGCGCTCAATCACACGCTGCAGGATGTCCTGATCCGCTATCAGCGCATGCGCGGCCGCGATACGCTCTGGCAGCCCGGCACCGATCATGCCGGCATCGCCACGCAGATGGTGGTCGAGCGCCAACTGGCCGCGCAGCAGATGAACCGCCATCAGATGGGGCGCGAAGCCTTCGTCGAGCGCGTCTGGAAATGGAAGGCGGAATCCGGCGGCATGATCACCAGCCAGCAGCGCCGGCTCGGCGAAAGCTGCGACTGGAGCCGCGAGCGCTTCACCATGGACGAGGGCCTGTCGGCTGCCGTCCGCAAGGTTTTCGTCGAACTCTATCGCGATGGCCTGATCTACAAGGACCAGCGGCTGGTCAACTGGGATCCCAAGCTGCTGACCGCGATCTCCGATCTCGAGGTCGAGCAGCATGAGGTCAAAAGCCACCTCTGGTACTTCAAGTATCCCATCGAGGGGATGCCCGACACCTACATCACGGTGGCGACCACGCGGCCGGAGACGATGCTGGGCGATACCGGCGTCGCCGTGCATCCGGAAGACGAACGCTACAGACACCTGATCGGCAAGCATGCCGTGCTGCCCCTGGTCGGCCGCAGGATTCCGATCGTCGCCGATGAATATTCCGATCCGGAGAAGGGCTCCGGTGCGGTGAAGATCACGCCGGCGCATGACTTCAACGATTTTGAAGTCGGCAAGCGGCATGGCCTGGAGATGATCAACATCTTCGACAAGCATGCTCATCTGAACGATGCCGTGCCGGAGAAATACCGTGGCATGGAGCGCTTCGCCGCGCGCAAGCAGATCGTTGCCGATCTGGAAGGGCTGGGGCTGGTCGAGAAGATCGAGCCGAACACGCATATGGTGCCGCATGGCGATCGTTCGCAGGTCGTCATCGAGCCCTGGCTGACCGAGCAATGGTACGTCAACGCCGAAGTTCTGGCCAAACCGGCCATCGAGGCGGTGGAGAAAGGCGATATCCAGTTTGTGCCGAAGAACTGGGAAAAGACCTATTTCGAATGGATGCGCAACATCCAGCCCTGGTGCATTTCGCGCCAGCTCTGGTGGGGGCACCAGATCCCGGCCTGGTATGGCCCGGATGGCAAGGTCTTCGTGGCCTACGACGAAGCTGAGGCGCAGGCCGAAGCCGACAGGCATTATGGCAAGGCAGTCGAACTCACCCGCGATCCCGATGTGCTGGATACCTGGTTCTCATCGGCGCTGTGGCCGTTTTCGACGCTTGGCTGGCCGGAGCAGACCCCGGTGCTGAAGTCGCATTATCCGACGGATGTGCTGGTGACCGGTTTCGACATCATCTTCTTCTGGGTTGCCCGGATGATCATGATGGGGCTGCATTTCACCACGCAGGTGCCGTTCCATACGGTCTACATCCATGCCCTGGTCCGCGACGAAAAGGGCCAGAAGATGTCGAAGTCCAAGGGCAACGTGATGGACCCGCTCGACATCATCGGCAAATACGGCGCCGATGCGCTGCGCTTCACGCTTTCCATCTTCGCCGCCCAGGGCCGCGACGTGAAAATGTCGGAGCAGCGGGTCGAGGGCTACCGCAACTTCGCCACCAAACTGTGGAATGCCGCACGCTTTGCCGAAATGAACGGCTGCGTTCTATCGGCCGATTTCGATCCGGCCGAGGTGCAGGGCACGATCAACAAATGGATTCTCGGCCGGCTTGGCCAGGCGGCGCGCGACGTGGAAGCTGCGCTTGATGCGTATAAGTTCAACGAAGCAGCCGGCGCGCTCTATCATTTCACCTGGGGCACCTTCTGCGACTGGTATCTCGAACTGATCAAGCCGGCGTTGAACGGCGAGGATGCCGGGCTGAAAGCCGAGACGCAGGCAACCTGCGCCTATGCGCTGCGCCAGCTTCTGCATCTGCTGCATCCATTCATGCCCTTCGTCACCGAGGAGCTATGGGACAAACTGTATGGCAAGCCCGGTGGCTATCTGATGCTGCGCGACTGGCCGGCGGATGGCGCCCGCGCAGAGGACAAGGCCGCCGCCGCCGAGATCGACTGGCTGATCCGCCTGATCGAAGGCGTGCGCGGCGCGCGTTCGGCGCTGAACGTTCCCGCGGCGGCGAAGATCGCCATGATCGCCAATGGGGCGAATGCCGAGACGCTGGCGCGGCTGGAGCGGCATGCCGATCCGATCAAGCGCCTGGCGCGTATCGAGACGATGTCTCGGAATGTCGACGCGCCGCAGGGTTCGGCCCGGATCGTGGTGGATGAAACCACCTTCGTGCTGCCGCTCGCCGACGTCATCGACATCGCCAAGGAGCGCTCGCGGCTCGCCAAGGAGCGCGACAGGGCCCAGGCCGAGATCGCCAAGCTCGATGCCAAGCTGGGGGATGCCACTTTCACAGCGCGTGCGCCGGAGCATGTGGTGGAGGAGCAGCGTGAACGCCGCGCCGCCCAGGCCGCCCTGGCCGGGAAGCTTGAAGAAGCATTGCAGCAGCTTGGATGAATATTCAGCCCGTCAAACCGGAAGATCAGGCGCTGATCGATGCCGCCACGGCACTGATCAAGCAGCGCTACCGGGTCGGCCGGCACCATATTGCCGCTGCCCTGCGCACGCGCTCGGGGCGCATCTTCACGGGTCTGCATCTCGATACGTATGTTGGCCGCGCCTCGGTCTGCGCCGAGGCTGTCGCCGTCGGCCAGGCGATGGCCGCCGGGGCAGGCGAGGACGATCCGATCGAAGCGATTGTCTCGATCCGTCATCCGCGCCCGACCGAGCAGCATAAGGAGCCGCAGGTGGTGGCGCCCTGCGGCATCTGCCGCGAGATGCTGCGCGATTTTGCGCCGGATGCCCGGGTCTTGCTGGCCGCCAATGGCGGTCTGACGGCCTACAACCCGGCCGATCTGCTGCCGCTCAAGTACCAGCGGTTGGAATAGGCCTCAAACCATTGTGGCAAGCGCCACGCGCAGATAATTGCCGCCGAGGATTTTCAGCATATCGGCGGGAGTGAAACCGCGCGCCAGCAGGGCGGCGGCAAGCGCCGGCAGGTGCCGGTAATTCGGCAGCGCCGATCGGCTGAGCAGGCCCATCATGTCCGAGCCGAGGCCGACATGGTCGACGCCGACGACGTCTGCCATGCGCGCCATGCCGGTGGCGAGAGCGTCCATATTGGGAAAGATCGTGCTGGGCGGCCAGATGCCGATCACGCCGCCTGTCTGCGCAACGAGTTTCGCATGCTCGGGGGAGACGGTGCGGCTCCTCGGGCCGGGAGCGTGATTCAGGGAGGTGTGCGACAGCACGAGAGGTTTGGTCGTGACATCGGCTGCGCGTTTGACCAGGTCGAAGGTGCCGTGGGCGATATCGACGACGATGCCGCGCCCGTTGCAACGCCGGATCACCTCCGCCCCGAAAGCCGTCAGGCCGCCATGCACGGCCGGCTCGGTCTGGATGTCGCCAAGTTCGTTGACACGGTAATGCGTCAGTTGAAGGTGCCGCAGGCGCCAGCGGTCATACGCTTCGTCCAGCCGCTCCAGGCGGCCTTCCAGGAAATCGCCGCCCTCGCTGGCGATCAGCGCGCCCGGTCTGGCTGATCGGGCATTGCGCAGGCCTGCCGCATCGGCGATCAGCGTCAGGCCCTCGGCCCCGATCATGGCATGGGCACGCGCAAAGGCGCGTTGGGCATAGTCATGAAGTTCGCCGGGCGCCGGCTGGCGGAAGGGGCGGATGCGGCGATCCTTGGTGGCCCGCGTTGCCGGGCTGTCGGCCACGATGGCCAGGCAGATGACCGCCATGCCGCCTTCGCGCATCGGTTCTGCAACCGCCGAGAACGGTGCATGGGTTTCGATGCGGCGCAGGCCGATGACCGAGCCGGCATGGCTGTGCATGTCGATGGTGACGGCCCCAGACAGCAGCTTCAGCGTTTCGGGATTTTCCGCCGCGGCTGCGGACGCGGACAGAGGGAGCGATGCCCAGGCAAACAGGCCCAAGGCAGTGCCGGCGGCCAATGCCTGCCGCCGGGTCAAACCCGGATGCCCGGGCTTGCCGCCCGGCTCGGGATCGCTCCGCCTTCGCAGCATCGCGCCGGCGCGGCGCTATTCCTTCACGGCGCCCGTCAGACTGGCGACGTAGGAGTCGACGAAGAAGGAGTAAAGGATCGCCACCGGCAGCGAGCCGAACAATGCGCCGGCCATCAGCGATCCCCAATGGTAGACGTCGCCCTCCACGAGTTCGGTCAATACGCCGACCGGCACGGTCTTGTTCTCGGAGGAGGAGATGAAGGCGAGCGCGTAGATGAACTCGTTCCAGCTCAGCGTAAAGGCGAAGATGCCCGCCGAGATCAGGCCGGGCAGGCTGAGCGGGAGGATGATCTTCACCAGGATCTGGAAGCGCGAGGCGCCGTCGATCAGCGCGCATTCCTCCAGCTCGAAAGGCAGCGTCTTGAAATAGCCGATCAAAAGCCAGGTGCAGAAGGGAATCAGGAAGGTCGGATAGGTCAGGATCAGCGCCCACATGCTATCGTAGAGGCCGAACTGGAAGATCATCGTGGCCAGCGGAATGAACAGGATGCTGGGCGGCACCAGATAGGCGAGGAATATCAGCAGGCCGATGGTGTCCGCGCCCTTGAAGCGCAGCCTGGCGATCGCATAGGCCGCCAGCACCGAACAGAACAGCGACAGGGCGGTGGAGGCCACCGCCACGGTCATGGTGGTGACAAGCCATTGCGGATACTGGGTTTCGAACAGCAGCTTGTGGATATTGTCCAGCGTCGGATGCACCACCCAGAGCGGATCGAAATCGTGATAGTTCAGCAGCTCGCCGTTCGGCTTCACGGTCGTCAGCGCCATCCAGTAAAACGGGAACAGCAGCACGATGAGAAAGACGCCGAGCGGCAGCCATAACGTGACGAAACGGTAGGGGACCGTCTCGAGATACTGCATCCCTTCGCGGCCGGGCTTGGCGATCTTGGCGGTACTTTCTGCCTGAGCGCTCATCGCATCACCTCCTCACTGCCATTTCTTGCGCTGCAGCGCCAGGTAACTGACCGCCGTCGACAGGATCAGGAAGGGCACCATGGCAATGGCGATGGCCGCGCCTTCGCCCAGCATGCCGCCATTGATGCCGCGCTGGAAGGCCAGCGTAGCCATCAGATGGGTTGCGTTGTTGGGGCCGCCGCGGGTGATCGCGTAGATCAGCTGGAAATCCGTGAAGGTGAACAGGATCGAGAAGGTCAGCACGATGCTGAGCACCGGCATCAGGTTGGGCACGGTGACGTAACAGAAGCGCTGCCAGGCGTTGGCGCCGTCCAGCGACGCCGCTTCATACAGGCTGGGCGAGATCGTCTGCAGGCCGGCCAGCAGGCAGATCGCCACGAAGGGAATGCCGCGCCAGATATTGGCCGCGATCACCGCGGCGCGCGCGTTGTTCTCGTCGCCGAGGAAGTCGATGTATTGATCGATCAGCCCCAGTTTGGTCAGCATCCAGGACAGGATGGAGAATTGAGAATCGTAGATCCACCAGAAGGCGATCGCCGACAGCACGGTGGGCACGATATAGGGCAGCAGCACGATGGCGCGGATGAAGGCCTGGAACGGCAGGCGGCGATTCAGCAGCAGCGCCAGCCAGAGGCCGAGGGCGAATTTGACCACCGTGGCCGCGCTCGTATACAGCACCGTGTTGAACACCGATTTCAGGAAAATCGAATCCTGCAGCAGGGAGGCATAGTTCTCCCAGCCGATGAAAACGCCGGGACGTCCGATCCGCGTGTCGGTGAAGCCGAGCCAGATTCCCAAGCCCAGCGGATAGGTCAGGAAGACCAGCAGCAGCAGGCCCGCAGGCGCCATGAAAACGATGGTCAGAAAAAGCGTGTTGTCGCGCACGCGGTCCCAAAGCGGAACGTGGGGGGGCATACCAAGCCGATCCGTAGCAGACGATACTGTTGGGGAGGAGGCGGGGCGATAGCTCATATCGCCCCGCCCGGCCATCACACGCGGTAGACGCGCTGCAGCCGCTTTTCGGCTTCGGCCGCCGCTTCCTTCGGCGTTTTCGAGCCGGAAGCTGCCTGCGCCACCATGTTGTTGACGATGTAGTCGTTCAGCGCCGCCGCCGAAGAATAACCCAGCGTGCCCGAATAGCCGTGCCAGAGCATGTTCTTCACGGTATCGCGGTAGGGCAGGTTTTTCGGATCGGACTTCCAGACGGCATTGTTCTCATACGCCTTCAGCGGATGAGTGACGTAGCCGATCGCCGCCGACTGCCACGGCTCGTACTGCTCCTTCTCCATCATGTGCAGGAGATAGGCTTTCGCGGCATTCGGATACTTGGTGTATTTGAACACATAGGACTGGCTGAACAGATGCAGCTCCGTCGGATGTCCCACCGGGCCAACCGGGAAGTTGGCATGGTAGATGTCCTTGGCCATCTCGTTCAGTTTCGGATCGGGCGATTTCAGCGCCGCGTAGTAGACCGAGATGCCGTTATTGGTCAGGCTGATCTGGCCGTCGAGGAAGGCCTTGTTGTTGTTCGGATCGAGCCAGCCGAGCGTGCCCGGGATGAGGTTGGGATACAGCTCCTTGGCGTATTCGAGCGCCTTGATCGTCTCCGGGCTGTTGATGACGACATTGTTCTTGTCGTCGACCATCTTGCCGCCGAAGGCCCACATCAGCCAGTAGGTCCAGGAACCGTCGCCGACGGCGTTGCCGAGCGCGAAGCCGGCCGGCGTCCCCTTGTCATGCAGGCTCTTGCAGAGCTTGAGGAAGCCGTCCATGTCCTTGGGGAATTCCTTGAAGCCGGCGGCTTCCACATGGCTCTTGCGGTAGACCATGCAGGCGCCGGCCGCGCCCAGCGGCAGGCCGATCCATTTCTTGCCGCGCATGCTGTATTTTTCGCAGACCGGGAACCAGCCGCCGTATTTGTTGCCGAGATAGGTGGCGATGTCGGTCAGGTCGACGAGCTTGTCGGCGAAGAGCTGCGGCGAATCGAAGAAGTCGACGATGATGTCGGGGCCGGAGCCGACATTGGCCGCCACCGACGCCTTGGGCGACACGTCGGGCCAGTTCTCGCGGTCGATCCGGACTTCCACGCCGGTCTTCTCGGTGAACTTCTTGGTGTTCGCCATCCACTGGTCGATATCGCCCTGGACGAACTGGCTCCAGCGCAGCACGCGCAGTTTCGCGCCCTTCTCGATCTTCAGGTTCGGCGCCTGCTGCGCCATCACATGTTTCGGCAGCAGCAGGCCGCCGCCGGCAGCACCGACGGCAGCCGCGCCGACGGTGGTCTTCAGGACATCACGCCTGGTGAAATCTGACATGCGGATACGCCCTCCCATGGCTTCTTTTCGTTTCCGCCAGCCCCGCGGAATGCGTGGGCGGGCGATGATGAAACTCGCAACTGCCGCATATAAGGCGGCTTACGTGAACTGCGAACGCCACTCGTTAAGTCTGGGGTGCCCGCTTGGCACGGGCGCTTCGACGCTTCCTCACTCCTGCCCCGGTCATCGACGCCGCCGAGGTTGTATCTCATATACTTGTACCAAGCGTATGCATTGTAGCCCGCCGACGCAAGCGGCTTTGTCGCCGCACCCCGTTCCGGCGGCCGGCGGCCGGAAATGATCCCGTGCCAGGCATCGCTTGACGGCTCTGGCCGCGGTTGCTCTGCTGCCGCATGAGGAGGACAGCACCATGAGCATGCCGCAGGCCGAAGAGATTTTTCCCGTCGTTCAACTCTATCTCGATGGGCTTTACGAGGGCGATACCGCCAAGCTGCGTCAGGTCTTTCATCCGGCCTCGCACCTTTTTTCGGCGACCGGGGGCAAGCTGGTGGACGTGCCGTTCGAGCAATGGTGCGCCATGGTACAGAACCGCCCCGCGCCGCGCGCGACCGGGCAGGGGCGTCAGCATGATCGTATCCTATCGGTTCAGTTCCTCGCGCCGACCATGGCCGTGGTGGCCCTGAACTGCGCCATCCTGCCGAAGGTCTTCACCGACTGCCTGACCTTCATCAAACTCGATGGCCGCTGGCAGGTCATCAACAAGACCTACCATTTCGACCTTCAGCCGGCCGGCTGAGGCCGTCCGCCGACCTGATTCTTACTCGGCGGCGGCGGTCGCCGCTTGCGACTTGCGCCGCACGGTGAAGGCCGTGACGCTGCCGCAGGCCAGGATCGCCGCCACGAACAGCAGCACCTTATCGGCATGGCCGTGGTCCAGCAACTGGCCGATGATCAGCGGTACCAATGCCGAGCCGGCATCCAGGCCGGAATAGACGAAGCCGAAGACGCGGCCGGACGCGCCCTTCGGCGTGGCGCCGCGCACGATGAGATCGCGTGACGGCGTGGTGAATCCGAACAGGAAGCCGGCGCCGGCGACGCAGGCCACCAGCAGGGCGGCCGGCAGCGGCAGCAGGGCGACCACCAGCATCAGCGCGGCCGAGATGAGCAGGCCGCCGACGACGATCACCTCGACCGGAATGCCCCGGTCGGCGACCCAGCCGCCGCTCATGATGCCCACGGCAGAGGCCAGCAGGAAGCCGGTCAGCGCCGAGGTGCCGATGGCCAGCGGCGTGCCGAACAGGGTCTGCAAGGTCGCGGGCAGGAAATTCTGCAGGCCGATGGCGACGATCGACGTGAACATGAAATAGAAGAAACACATCACCACCGGCAGCGTCAGGATGGCGCCGAACGGTAATGGCGCCGGCACCGCCTGGCCCTGCTTGCCGGCATTGCGGCGGCTGGAGCCGGCATCGTCGCGCAGGAGGTTACGATTGAGGATCAGTGCGGCCAGGATCACCAGCCCGATAATGCCGGCGATGAGCGGCGCGAAATGCCAGCCGGCAAAGGCCGCCACGCCGCCCATCATGGCCGGCGCCAGCGCCCAGCCGAGATTGCCGGCGAAGGTGTGGCTGCCATAGGCGACGCCGAGCCGCTTGGAATCGATGCTGGCGCTGAGGATCGAGTAATCGGCCGGGTGAAACACACAATTGCCGAGGCCGGCCAGAAGCATGACCGGAAACAGCATCCAGTAGACCGGCACCACGGACAGCAGAAGGATGCCGAGGCAGAAGATCGCCAGTCCGCCGATCAGCACGGTGCGCGCGCCGATGCGATCCACCAGGAAGCCGGCCGGCGTCTGCAGGGTGCCGGATATCACGTAAAAGCAGGTCGTGATCAGGCCAAGCTCGGTATAGCTGACCTGGAAGGCATCCTTGAGCCAGGGGAACAGCGAGGGCAGCACCAGCTGAAAGAAATGGCTGCAGCCATGCGCGGCGCCGATCAGCACCATGACCTTCAGATCTCGGTTCGGGACGGAAGCGGGTTGGCCCGCGGGAAGGGCGAAGTCGGTCATGGGGGGCCTGCGAGAGGGCTGCTCGTTTTGTGGGCGTTTCGATACCCCGGCTGTAGCACCGCCGGTTGGAGCAAGGGTAACAGATTGTTTGTGTACGGCTAGGGGAAAGTTGCCCAAAAGTTGGAAACCGGACGGAAACCAGCCGCCCGGCCTGAACCGCGGTAAAAATTTTGCCGCAATTGCAGCCTCTAGCTGGAGGCATGCAACGCCACCTCGTTGTCCTATCCGCTTTCCTCCTGCTCGCCTTGGCCGGTAGTCCGGGCCGGGCCGCAGATGCCGGTGACGCCGCGGCGAAGGTGGCGCCGGTTTTCGCGGGCCTGGAGGGAGCCTTCGTGCTGCACGATGTCGGCAAGAAGGCGGATATCGTGCATTACAATCCCGAGCTGGCCGCCCAGCGCCTGTCGCCGTATTCCACCTTCAAGATCTGGAATACGTTGATCGGCCTCGATACCGGGGCGATCAGCGGCCTCGATTTCCGGCTGGAGTGGGATCCGGAAAAATACCCGCCGGAGGATTTCTGGCCGGAAAGCTGGAAACGCGGGCATGACCTGGCTTCCGCCTTCCAGAACTCGGTCGTGTGGTATTACCGCGAGGTGGCCTCCAGGGTCGGGGCCGGGCAGATGGGATGGATGCTGCGCCGGATCGGTTATGGCAACGCCGACATTTCCGGCGGCATCGACCGCTTCTGGCTCAATTCGACCTTGCAGATCTCGCCGGACGAACAGGTCGAACTGCTGACCCGTCTGGTCCGCGGCGAAATGCCATTCACCCAGCGCGACCTCGATATCCTGCGCACCATCATGACGGCGGGCGGCAAGCCCGGCGTCTATGTGCTGCGCGGCAAGACGGGCGCCGGTCCCGCGCCGGACGGGGAGGGCGCAATCGGCTGGTTCGTCGGCTATCTGGAAAAACACGACGGCACCTACACCTTCGCGACGCTGCTGCGCGGCCCCGACTATCCGTCGATTGCGGATAAGCGCATCCCGGCGACGCAGGATGCGCTCAAGCGGCTGGGGCTGATCGAGGAATAGGCGGCCGAGGAGAAGGCGGCCAAGGACCAGGCGATCAGGGAAGCGCCAGTCAGGCCGGCTGCCGCGCCAGCCAGTCCAGATAGGCCTGCAGGATGTAGCTGGCGGCTAGCTTGTCCACCAGTTCGGCCCGCCGCGCCCGGCTCAGATCGGCCTCGTCGGTCATCATCCGCTCCACCGCCATGGTGCTCATCCGCTCGTCCCACAGGGCGGTCGGCAGCGGCGCGATCCGGGCCATGTTGCGGGCGAAGGCCCGGGTAGCCTGACAGCGCGGGCCTTCGGTGCCGTCCATATTGACCGGCAGGCCCAGCACCAGGGCGCCGACCCCCTCCTTTTCGATGATCGCAGCCAGCTCGGCGGCGTCTTCCGTGAACTTGCGGCGCCTGATCGTGGCGTAGGGGCTGGCGATCCGGTGTCCGGCATCGGACAGCGCCAGGCCGACCGTTTTGGTGCCCAGATCCAGGCCGAGATACCGCTGCCCCGGCAGCAGCCGGATCGGACCTTCGGCGGGGCGGAAACGGGGTTTTTCCAGGGGTGGGTTAGGGTTGCCGGTGGGCATGCCGGGTGTTACTTTCCGCCGCCATTTCAAAGGGATTCGCGCCTATATATAGCGGACCCAGCAACGAGCGGACAGCATATGTCATTGGATAGAACCACAGTGGCCAAGATCGCCAAGCTGGCCCGGCTGAAGATGGAGCCGGACCGGCTGGAGGGGATGACCTCGGAATTGAACCAGATTCTCTCGTTCGTCGAGGAACTTCAGGCAGTTGATACGGAAAATGTCCCGCCGATGACTTCGGTGGCCCCGATGGCCCTGCGCCGGCGCGAGGATGTCGTGACCGATGGCGGCGATGCCGAGCGGGTGCTGAAGAACGCGCCGCAGCGCCAGGGCGATTTCTATACCGTTCCGAAGGTGGTGGAGTGATGAGCATCGATCCTGCCGCCCTGACGATTGCCGCTGCCCTGGACGGGCTGGCGAAGAAGGACTTCACCGCCGTCGAGCTGACCGAGGCCTGCATTGCCGCCATGCAGGCGGCCAAGCCGCTCAACGCCGTGATCACCGCAACGCCGGAGAAGGCGTTGGAGATGGCCAAGGCTTCCGATGCGCGCCGCGCCAAGGGGGAGGCCGGCCTGCTGGACGGCATTCCGCTGGCGGTCAAGGACCTGTTCTGCACCGAGGGCGTGCTGACCACGGCGGCGAGCCATATCCTCGATGGCTTTCACCCGACCTATGAAAGCACGGTGACGGCCAATCTATGGCAGGCCGGCGCGGTGATGCTGGGCAAGCTGAACCTGGACGAATTCGCCATGGGTTCGTCGAACGAGACAAGCTATTACGGCCCGGCGGTCAATCCCTGGCGCGCCAAGGACGGCACCAGACTCGTGCCGGGCGGCTCCTCCGGCGGCTCGGCCGCCGCGGTTTCCGCCGGCTTCGCGCTCGGCGCCACCGGCACCGATACCGGCGGCTCGATCCGCCAGCCGGCCGCCTTGTGCGGCATCACGGGAATCAAGCCGACCTATGGCCGCGTTTCGCGCTGGGGCATCGTCGCCTTCGCCTCGTCGCTGGATCAGGCCGGCCCGATGACGCGCAGCGTGCGCGATGCGGCGCTGATGCTGCAGGCCATGGCCGGGTTCGACCCGAAGGACAGCACCTGCGTCGACCAGCCGGTGCCCGACTATCTCGCCGACCTGGAGGGCGGCGTGAAGGGCATGCGCATCGGCATCCCGCGCGAATACCGCATGGAGGGCATGGACCCGGAAATCGAGGCGCTGTGGGCCAAGGGCAAGGAATGGCTGAAGGATGCCGGCGCCGAGATCGTCGATATCCATCTGCCGCACACCCATTATGCGTTGCCGGCCTATTACATCGTCGCGCCGGCGGAAGCCTCGTCCAATCTCGCCCGTTACGACGGCGTGCGCTACGGCCTGCGCGTGCCGGGCAAGGACCTGATCGAGATGTACGAGAACACCCGTGGCGAAGGCTTCGGCCGCGAGGTGCAGCGCCGCGTCATGATCGGTACTTATGTGCTGTCGGCCGGTTATTACGACGCCTACTACACCAAGGCGCAGAAGGTGCGCACGCTGATCAAGCGCGACTTCGAGCAGGCGTTCCAGCGGGTGGATGCGATCCTGACGCCGGCGACACCGAATGCGGCTTTCCCGCTCGGCGCCAAGACCGACGATCCGGTGACCATGTATCTGAACGACGTCTTCACCGTGCCGGTGAATCTCGCCGGGCTGCCTGGTCTGGCTGTGCCAGCCGGGTTGAATGGCCAGGGTCTGCCGCTCGGACTGCAGTTGATCGGCCGCCCGTTCGACGAGGCGGGCCTGTTGCGCGTCGGCCGCACGCTTGAGAAGGCGGCGAATTTTACGGCCCGGCCGGAAGCTTGGTGGAGGCAGTAAGATGCCAAGAGAAGGCAACGCGAAAGACTACATCCAGGGCGCGACCGGTCCGTGGGAAGTCGTCATCGGCATGGAAGTCCATGCCCAGGTGACCTCCAGGTCGAAGCTGTTCTCCGGCGCCTCGACCCAGTTCGGCGCCGAGCCGAACCATCAGGTCAGCCTGGTCGATGCCGCCATGCCCGGCATGCTGCCGGTGATCAATGCTTATTGTGTCGAGCAGGCGGTGCGTACCGGGCTTGGCCTGAAGGCGCAGATCAATCTGCATTCCGTGTTCGACCGAAAGAACTACTTCTACGCCGACCTGCCGCAGGGCTATCAGATCAGCCAGTACAAGCAGCCGATCGTCGGCGAGGGCGTGCTGCTGCTCGACATGCCGGACGGAACGACCCGCGAGATCGGCATCACCCGTCTGCATCTGGAACAGGATGCCGGCAAGAGCCTGCACGACCAGAGCCCGCGCGAGAGTTTCATCGACCTCAACCGCGCCGGCGTCGCGCTGATGGAGATCGTCTCCGAGCCCGACATGCGCAACGCGGAAGAAGCCGGCCTGTACCTGAAAAAGCTGCGCACGATCCTGCGCTATCTCGGCACCTGCGACGGCAACATGGAGGAAGGCTCCATGCGCGCCGACGTCAATGTTTCGGTGCGGCGGCCGGGCGAGCCTTATGGAACGCGCTGCGAGATCAAGAACGTCAACTCCGTGCGTTTCGTGCAGCAGGCGATCGAGTACGAGGCGCGCCGCCAGATCGAAATCCTCGAAGATGGCGGCACGATTGACCAGGAAACCCGCCTGTTCGACACGGGCAAGGGGATCACGCGTTCCATGCGCTCGAAGGAAGAGGCGCATGACTATCGCTATTTCCCTGACCCGGATCTCCTGCCGCTCGAACTCGATGGCGAGTGGGTCGAGCGGATCCGCGCGAGCCTGCCCGAACTGCCGGACGAGAAGAAGGCGCGTTTCATCGAGAAGCTGGGCCTGAGCGCCTACGACGCTTCGGTGCTGGTCGCCGAGAAGGAAGCGGCGGATTTCTACGAGGCGGTCGCCAAGGGGCGCGATCCGAAGCTGTGCGCCAATTGGGTGATCACTGAGTATTTCGGCGCGCTGAACAAGTCGGGCCAGTCGATGGCCGATTTCACCATCACGCCCGAGAAACTGGGCGGCCTGATCGACCTGATCGCCGACAACACGATCTCCAATCGGCTGGCCAAGGATGTCTTCGCGCTGATGGTCGAGACCGGCAAGGACGCCGCCGCCATCGTCGACGAAAAAGGCATGCGTCAGGTCACCGATACCGGCGCCATCGAAGCCGTCATCGATCAGGTGATGGCGGCCAATGCCGACAAGGTGGCCGAATACCGCTCGGGCAAGGAGAAGCTGTTCGGATTTTTCGTCGGCCAGGTGATGAAGGCCTCCGGCGGCAAGGCCAACCCGGCCGCGGTGAACGAGCTGCTGAAACGCAAGCTCGCCGGGTGATCGTGTGACCTTGCTGTGAAACGGGGCCGGAACGCCTGCCGTTCCGGCCTTTTTTCTGTCATTTTTGGGTTGGATAAAACCTGCTTCCGCAACCGATGGATGACCGATGTTTCGCAGTCTCGTTCTCGCTGCCACGCTGGTTCTGTTGCTGACGGCTTGTTCGAACAGGCGCGAGACAGAGCCCGAGCGGACCGCCACCGAGCAGCTTCTATTCTCCACCGCGGCGGAGCGCGCGGCCGACAAGCTGGCGCTGAGTATTGCGGAGGGAGAGAAGGTCTTCGTCGATGCCACCTATGCCGAGGGGCTGGATTCGAAATACCTGATCGGTACCATTCGCGACCGCGTGCTGCGCGCCGGCGGCGATCTGGTGAACAAGCGCGAGGCGGCCGATGTGGTGATCGAGCCGCGCATCGGCGCCATGTCGGTCGACCGCAACAGGACGCTGGTCGGCATCCCCGATTTCGGCATTCCGATCCCGCTCGCCGGGCCGCTGAATTTTCCCGAGATCGCCCTGTTCAAGCGCGATACGCAGCAGGGCGTGATCAAGATCGCGACCACGCAGTACAATGCCACAACCGGCATGCTGGTGCAGTCGCTCGATCCCGTTTACGGATTCGCGCATAAGACCGACTGGTCGGCGCTCATCTTCTTTTCCTGGCAGACGAACGATCTCGTGCCCGAGCCGGAACGGGAGAATTGGGTCGGCCGATAAAGCCGCCAGACCCATGACCGCCGCCTGGCAGCATGCGGCGGCGGCCATGGGGGATTTGGCTGCGGGTCAACGCATGCCGGCCATGCTCTGGCTATGCTGTCCGCCCGGAACGGAGACCTTGCGAACGGCGTCGGCTGCCAGCCGCGTGTTGCCTTCGGTGGCGATATTGCCCAGCGAAATGATGCCGACGAGGCGCTTCTCGCGGTTGACCACCGGCAGGCGGCGCACCTGGATATCGCCCATATTCTTGGCGACATGGCCGAGCGCTTCGTCCTCGTAGCAATATTTCACATCCGTCGTCATCACGTCGCGGATCTTGGTGTCCGGGCCGCAATTCTTGGCAACGCCGCGGATCGCGATATCGCGGTCGGTCAGCATGCCGACCAGGCGGTCGTCTTCGCCGACGGGAAGGCTGCCGGCGTCGATTTCCGCCATGATCTGGGCCGCTTCGGCGATGGTCTGGTCTGGATTGACGATGCGGACATCACGGCTCATCGCTTCGCTGACTTTCATGTCACCCTCCTGGGCAGAAATTGCGGATTTTCGTGCTCTCGCCATAGAAACACCGCAAGAGCGATACTGTTCGCCCGCCCCTGGGCGCGGGCAGGGGCGAGAGCTGGTCGCTATCTAGTCGGCGCGGGCGGTTTCGCAAGGCGAATGCCGCTGGAACCATTTTGCGATCAATCCGCGAAAGAGGCGGCGGGATCGGCTAACGGATGCCATTCGCCTCCTGGACCTCGCGGACAAAACGGATGATCGCCCGGATTTCCTCCGGCGTGACCTGCGGCTGCGGCGGCATGTCGCCGAAATTCCAATGGTGCTGCCGTGCCCCGCGCTGCACCGCAAGCGTGAAGGCGATGTCGGCATGATGCGACGGCTCGTAGATGCGGTGGATCAGCGGCGGCCCCTTGTCGGTGCCACTGCCCCAATCGCCGTGGCAGGCCGCACAGGCCTTATCGAAAGCGATGCGGCCGAATCTGGCCGGGACGCTGAACTGCTGCGGCTGCTTCACGCCGGCGCCCTGCGCCCAGGCGATGACCGAGACCGAGAAGCCGATTGCTGCGACGGGCAGCAGGATATGCAGGCCAAATCTGGGCGCTGCGGACCGGAAACGCTTGTTCATTCGAATGCTCTTGCGGTTGTTGCCTATTCGCTTGACGACGAAATTGCCCTTCATGCCGCTGTCGACGGTGACGGCATCGACCGGGGCAGCTGCGGCAAGATCGCCGCGGTCATCGGGCCGGTATCAGGCTCTTGGCGGTTCGGGCGGAGGAGGGAAAGCAGGATTCGCCGGCGGCGCGGCAGTCGGCGCGATGAAGTCCTGCGCGGCCAGTAAAGCCGGTTCGTCTACCGGTGTCGGCAGCGCGGCGATGCTGCACGGCGCGCAATCCCTGCAAAGCGCGGAGCCGGTATCGCAGGGCTTCTTTGCCGGCCCGTCGACGCCATGGCCGGCGTAACCGGCCGCCATGGCGACCGCCGGCGCCGCCGAAAGGGCCAGGTTTGGGGCGGAGAGCGCCAGGATTGCTGCATAGACGAGCGTCAGCGCGGCCAGCGCCGCTGTCGCGCAACGCCACAATCGGATGCCGTTCTCTGATGCCGACCGGATCATGCCGCCCGTGATCTATGGGATTCCCATATGGGAAGGTCAAGATGGCGGGCGAGCTGTGGTAAATTGCCGGCGAGACTCGCGAGGGCAGCATGAACCTGATGGAAGCGACCATCTTCGCCATTCTGATCAGCAACCCGGATCCGAGCGCGGCTGGCTTCGGCTGCCGGCTGACCAACGATCCCAAGGAAGCGTTGTGCAGCAACGATCTCGTGGTCAAGGAATTCGCCGACGGAACCTTGGAATTCGGCGGCAAGGTGCGGGTATCGAAAAATCGGCGGCGCGACCTGATCTTCTCGAACGGGATCAAGGCGTATTTCGACAGCTTCGGCTGGCTGCGCTTCTCGAACGGCTATGCCGTACGCCGTTTCGAGGGCAATACCTTCCACGTCGTGCCGCCGCAGGGCGAGCAGCAGGTCTGCCGCTATACGGCGCCGGACAAGATCACGCGCTGCACGCCGGGCTGAATCCCCGATCAGCGCTTCATGTCGATGGCGCGCGACAGCATGTCGTCGGATGCCTTGATCACCTGGCTGTTCATGCCATAGGCCTGCTGGGCGACGATCAGCCGGGTCATCTGCTCAGCGACATCGACGTTCGATTGCTCCAGCGAACTGGCGACGATATGGCCGAGGCCGGTGGTGCCGGTCGGATCGCCGGGAATGCCGTAGACGACGTCGCCGGCCACCGTGGTGCCGCGATAGGCCGTGCCATCGACCCGGTCGAGCCGGTCGGGCTCGGGGAAATTGGCGAGCAGGATCTGGCCGCCGACCTGCGAGCGGGCATTGGTATAGTTGTAGATGATCTGGCCGTCTTCGTCGAAGCTCACATTGGTGAACTGGCCGGACAGCAGGCCGTTCTGCGAGATGTCGAAATTGGTCGCCGCGGACGTCTGGCTGGCATATTGCGTCAGGCCGCTGGTGGAATCGGTGCTGAAAACCGAACCATAGGTGCCGAGATCGAGCGTGATGGCCTGCGCGCCGGCGCCGAAATCGGGACTGAAGCCGATCGTCGCCGCGCCGGCGCCGCTGACCGTCAGGTTCGGATCGGCGGTAGTCATGGATGCCAGTACGCCATTGGCGAAGGTGACGGTCACCGGCCCGAAGCTGGACGGCGTGCCGCCCGCGGTGTTGATGGTCAGATCCCAGGTATCGGCGGCCGTCTTCGTCCAGGTGACGCCGAAATCCTGCTGCACGCTGTTGGCATCGATCAAGCCGATGCCATTGGCGACCGTCGTGCCGGTATTCGCCGAGGCGGGCAGGTTGATCTTGTAGCTGATGGTGGAGGTCGGCACGGCGGCGATGTCGCTGTCGTCGATCACGAAATCGCCCGGCGTCGTGCCGTTCACGGCGGCGGCCTGCAGATAATAGCCCGCCGAATTGACCAGGCGGTTCGAATTGTCCAGGCGGAAGTCGCCCAGCCTGGTGTAGTAGGTCGTATCCTCGAAGCCCGATGGCGTGCCGTCGGCGGCGTTGAACCCGGTCGGCTTGGCCACCGGAATGAAGCCGGCGCCGTTGACCGCAATGGAGGTCAGGCTGTCGTCGTGGATGATCGTGCCCTGGCGCCGGTTGGCGAAATCGGGAATGGCGCTGACGCCCATGTTCCGGGTCGCGTCGCTGTTGCCGCCGGCGCCCTGCAGCTTGGTGAAGACAAGGTCGGAGAAGGCGGTGTCGACCTGCTTGTAGCCGTTCGTCCCCGCATTGGCGACATTGTCGGAAATATGTCCGATCGCGATGGTCTGGGCGGTGAGACCCAGCAGCGCTGTATCGAATGAGCCGAAACCGCTCATGCACGACTCCTGTCGTTCGAAATCTATGGCTGCGCTTTGCAAAGCAAGCCGCGTGCCGCCCGGGCGGACCCTCTAAGTCATTGTTTTCGTGTATGTTGCCGCCTGGACAGGCGCCACTGACCCGGCAATTTTTGCCGCCCGGCTAGGCGCGGCGAGCGGCAACGGTCATAATGTGCCGGCGATATACCGGCCGAGCCGCAAAAGGCGGACATGCTGCAACTGCCATTCAAGCTGACCGAGGACGAGGCACGCATTTTCGCGTGGACGGGCGAGTTCCGCGATCACCGACAGGAGCGGCGTTACCGCGAACAGCGGATCGAGACCATCCGCGCCATGCTGCGCGCCTGCGGCATTGCCGGAACCGGCTCCTTCTGCCTGCTGATCATCCGCGATTATCTGGTCCAGGGGCCGAACATCGTCTTTTACTGGGACCTGGTGCTGCGCAGCATCGGCCTTCTGACCGGCATCGTTTTCCAGCTCGTCGTCGCCCGCGCCACCACGACCAACACGCTGCATGCGGCGGCGACCGCGGGCATGCTGCTGCTTTCGATCCTGAGCGCGCTGATCTGGTATGTCACGCCGCCGCAGGGATTGTCGGGCGCCGCAATGGCCTTTGCCATTTTGCTGGCCTTCTATCTGATCACGCCGGGGCCGGCCTGGTCGATCCTGGGCAATGCCGCGCTGCTGACCGCCGGTACGGCGCTGATCAATCTTGCCTTGACGGCGCATCCGCCGGAGATCGTCTTCGGCATGGCCCTGCTGCTGGCGACAGGCAATGGCCTCGGCATCGTCGGCATGCGGCAATTCAAGCTGGAGCGGCGGCGCAATTTCCTCGCCCGCGACGAAGCGCAGAGGGTGACCGAGGCGCTGACATTGGCGCGCCAGGAAAGCCACCGCCGCAGCGAATACCAGGCCTGGGCGCTGGATGCCTTGCAGGTCGGCGTGCTGCTGGTCGATCCGGACGGCCGGCTGCATACGATCAACCGCCGCGCCGCCGAATTGCTGGCTTTGCCGCCGGGCAGCATCCTGCCGGGCGACCACCATGAAAAGCTGCTGCGGCTGCTGATCGACCGGCAGGACTTCCGCGACATCCAGCTTGCCGATTTCCGCTTCCATATCGACCGCCTGCTGCACGGCAAGGCATCGGCGACCGCCGTGCGCTCGCGCAGCACCGGAAAGGTGCTGGAATTCACCCTCGACCGGCTGCCGGACCAGTCGGTCGCGGTCACCATCTACGACGCATCCGAACGCTATGCCCTGAACCGGCGGCTGCGCCATGCCGTGGAAGTTGCCGGCGACGGCTTCGCCATTTACGACGTCAACGACCGTGTGGCCATCTGCTCCAGTCGCTTTGCGGCGCTCTATGGGCTGTCCGTCGAGCAGACCATCGGCAAGACATTCGACGAGCTGGTGGAGCGGAACTTCGAGCGCGGCGTTTTCGACCGCAACGACCGCGGCTCCGGCTCGCCGGCCGCCGCCGGCCTGACGCGGCGGCGCATGCCAGAGCGGGTGATCGAGATGCATACCATGACGGGCGAATGGTATCTCGTGCAGGAGCGGCTGACGCCCTCCGGCGATCTGGTGACGGTCCTCACCAACATCACCGCCCGGCGCCGGATAGAAGACGAATTGCGCCATTCCAAGGAGGAGGCCGAACGGACGCTCGCCGATCTGCGCGACGCCCAGGCCAATCTCGTCCTTGCCGAGAAAATGGCGTCGCTCGGCTCTCTGGTGGCCGGCATGAGCCATGAGATTTCCACCCCGCTCGGCATCGGCGTTTCGGCCGCATCCCACCTCAAGGAAGAGCTCAGCCGGCTCGCCGAGGCCTTCCGGGGCGATCGGCTCAAGCGCGCCGATCTGGAGGATTTCCTCGAGACGGCCAGCGAGGCCCTGCGCATCATGCAGGGCAATCTGGGCCGTGCCGCCCGCCTGATTCAGGCCTTCAAGCAGGTCTCGACCGATCAGACCAGCGACGTGATCCGCAGTTTCGATCTCGGCGAGTATCTGCGCGAAATCCTGCTCAGCCTTGCGCCGGTCGTGCGCCGTACGCCGCATAAGGTCGAAATCGAATCTCCGCCCGGGATCATGGTGCGCAGCCGCCCGGGCGCATTGGGACAGATCGTCACCAATCTGGTCATGAACGCCCTGCAGCATGCCTTCGAGGGGCGTTTTGAACCGGGCCTGCTCCGGATCAAGGTCAGCGAGCCGCGCGAGGGCCGCATCGCCATCGAATTCAGCGACGACGGCAAAGGGATCGCCATGGAGGACCTGCCGCGCGTCTTCGATCCTTTCTTCACCACGAAACGCGGCGCGGGCGGCACCGGCCTTGGCCTGCATATCGTGTACAATCTCGTCAGCCAGGTGCTTGGCGGCACGGTCGCCGCCTCCAGCCGCGAAGGCGAGGGGGCGCGCTTCACCATCAGCTTCCCGCGCGATGTGAAGGGCTGAGGCGGGGCGACCGGTGCCCGCTTGCAGGGCCCATCAAAAATCGGAGAGCGTGCGGCCGTAACGTTCACAATCCGGTGCATTCGTTTCGGGAAGCCTTGCTGCGGATGATGCTCTCCGCGAAAGATGCGGCATGACCGATACCGCATTGCCTCCCCGGCCGGCCCTCGGCGTCGGCGGCTGGTCCTGGCCCTGGCTGGATCGCGCCGGCCGTTTCTCCTTCCTGAAGGCGGGCGTGCTGGCGTTGCTGCTGGCGCCGGGATTGTGGCTGCTGGCGCGCATGGCCATGGCCGATCTTGGCCCGCGGCCGCTCACCGAGGTGATCCATCAGACCGGGCTTTGGACTTTCCGTTTTCTGCTGCTGTCGCTGGCGGTCACGCCGGCCCGGCATATTTTCCGCTGGGGACGCCTGGTCCTGGTGCGGCGCATGATCGGTCTCGGGGCGGCGGCCTATGTCGCCGTGCATCTGCTGTATTACATGGCCAATGTGATGTTCGATCTGCCGCGCATCCTGGGCGAGATCGCCAAGGCCAATTACCTGATCATCGGGCTGGTTGCCTTGCTCGGCCTTGCCGTGCTGGCGGCGACATCGACCGACGGAATGATCCGCCGGCTCGGCGGCCGGCGCTGGCAGGCGCTGCATCGTCTGGTCTACCCGATCGCGGGGTTCGGGCTTTTGCATTTCTTCATGCAGTCGAAGCTTGATGTCACCGAGCCGACGCTGCTGGCCGGGCTGCTGCTCTGGCTGCTGGCCTATCGCCTGCTCAAGGCCAGGCTGCCGCGCCGCCCGGCCTTGCCGCTCTGGCTACTTGCGATGCTCGGGCTCGGTTCTGCCGTTCTCACCATGCTGGGCGAGGCCGTCTATTTCGCCCAGCGGACCAATTTGGCTTTGGTGCCGCGCGTGCTGGCCGCGAATTTCAGCATCGATATGGGGGTGCGGCCGGGCATCTGGGTCCTGCTGGCCGGGATGGGGGTGACTCTTGCCGCGCTCGCCGCCAGTATAGGGGCCCGTCATTCCCTGCAGCGAGAGATATCCCGTGCGTTCCGTTTTCGTCGATGCCAATCCGACCCTGGGCGAACTGGCCCAGCGCCTGCACCGCCAGGGCGATCCCCCTCTTAGCATCAATCGCCAGCCTGACGTAAAGCCCGAACAGCTTCCGGCGGTTCTCGACGGCGCCGAGATCGCCTGGATCGACCATACCTATCTGCCGACCGCCATTGCCCGCCAGTGCAAGGGGCTGCGCCATGTCGTCTTTCTCGGCACCGGCGCGCGCAGCTACATGAATGTCGAGGAGCTTGCCGATCTCGGTATCGCGGTGCATCTGATCAAGGGCTACGGCGATACCGCCGTGGCGGAATGCGCCTTTGCCCTCATGTGGGCGGCGGCGCGCGGCCTGGCCCGCATGGACCGCGAGATGCGCGCCGGCAATTGGCTGCGGTCCGACGGCATGCAATTGACCGGCAAGACCGTCGGCCTGATCGGCTATGGCGGGATCGGCGCCGAGATGGCGCGGCTCTGCTCCGGCGCGGGTATGACGGTGCTGGCCTGGAACCGCACGCCGAAGGAGAAGGATCCGGCCGTGCAGTTCGTCGAACTCGACCATCTGCTGGCCGAGAGCCATGTGGTTTCGCTGCATCTGCTGCTCAACGATGAAACGCGCGGCTTTCTGTCGAAGGAGCGGATCGGCCGCATGCGGCCCGGGGCGCTGCTGATCAACACCGCGCGCGGCGCCCTGGTCGACGAGGCCGCGATGATCGAGGCGCTGAAATCGGGCCATATCGCCCATGCCGGGCTGGACGTTTTCGATGTCGAGCCTTTGCCGGCCGCTCACCCGCTGACGCAACTGCCGAACGTCACGCTCTCCGCGCATTCCGCCTTCCGCACGCCGGAAGCGAGCGAAAATCTGATCAATGCCGCGCTGGAGCACAGCCGCCGGATAGCCCGGGGATAGACAACAGGGGAGGGAGCCCATGCCGCGCTACGACCTCTTGATCCGCCACGCCACGATCTATGACGGCACCGGCAGCCCGGCCCGCAAGGGCGATGTCGGCGTTGCGGGCGAGCGCATTGTTGCGATCGGCGATCTTTCGGCTGCCACCGCCGACCGCGAGGTGGATGCCGGGGGTAGGGCGCTGGCGCCGGGCTTCATCGACGCCCATACCCATGACGATCAATCCGTTCTCTGTGGCGCCGATTGCATGCTGCCCAAGCTGTCGCAGGGCGTCACCACCGTGGTGATCGGCAATTGCGGATTGAGCCTGTCGCCGGCGACGATGCGCAAGCGGCCGCCGGCGCCGCTCGATCTGATCGGCGGTGCCGATGCCTGGCAGTTCGACAGCTTCTCGGCCTATGCCGACACTTTGCGCCGCGCGCCGCCGGCGACCAACGTCTATGCCCTGATCGGCCATATGGTGTTGCGCTGCGAGGCGATGGATTTCGACCTCGACCGGCCCGCCACCGACAAGGAGGCCGAGCGCATGCGCCGGCGTCTGGCCGAGGCGCTGATGCAGGGCGCTTCCGGCTTCTCCACCGGCCTGTGGTATCCGCCCAGCAGGCATGCGCCGACCGACGAGGTGATCGCCGTGGCCGAAGCGCTGCGCAATCACGGCGGCCTGTACGTCACCCATATGCGCGACGAGGGCGATGGCGTGCTCGACAGCATCGAGGAAACGCTGAAGATCGGCCGTGACACCGGCTCCGCCGTGGTGATCAGCCATCACAAATGCATGCTGCCGCAGAATTTCGGCCGCTCAACGGAGACGCTGGCGCGCATCGACCGGGCCGCGAAGACGCAGAAAGTGGATTTCGACGTCTATCCTTATCCTGCCGGCTCGACCGCGCTGATGCCCGACCGGGTCAGCGCCGATCTGCCGATCCAGATCAGCTCATCCGAGCCGCATCCCGAAATGGCCGGCCGCATGCTGAACGACATCGCCGCCGAATGGGGCATCGATGCGGTGGGGGCGGCGAAGCGCCTGCTGCCCGCTGCGGCGATCTATTTCTTCATGCATGAGGACGATGTGCGCCGTATTCTCAGGCATCCGCGCAGCATGATCGGCTCGGACGGCATCCCCAGCAACGACATGCCGCATCCGCGGCTATGGGGAACCTTTCCGCGGGTCCTCGGCCATTATGCGCGCGAGCTCGGCCTGATCAGCCTGGAGCAGGCGGTGCACAAGATGACCGGCCTGACCGCCGGCGTCTTCGGCATGACGGATCGTGGCGTGCTGCGCGAAGGCGCCTATGCCGATCTCGTGCTGTTCGATCCGGATACGGTGGTCGATACCGCCAGCTACACGGCGCCGAAGACGCCCGCCAGGGGCATCGAGGAGGTCTGGGTCAATGGCGTGTCCTCCTATGTCGGCGGCAAGGGGGTGACCGGCGAATGCGCCGGCCGGCTGGTGACGCGCAACGCACAGTGAGGCAGCAAGGAGGGGGAATGCGCCGTCTGCGGCTTTCGATTGGTCTGGTCTTTGCGCTTGGCTGCGGCGTTTTCGCGCCGTCCGTTCGGGCGGGCGCCGGCCAGGATGTCTGGGACCGCGCCTATGATGCGGCCCAGGAAGTGCGCTTCATCCCGCTGCAGCTCATCATCGGCGGGGCATGGGACGGCCAGCGCAGGATCAGCTATCCGCAGGGGCAGTTCATCGAACCCTTCAATCCCGGCATCGTCTGGTCGGGTCCCCGGCAATGGAAGCAGCCGCGGACCGGCGAGATGCGGACCGTCTACGACCGCCTGCGCGGCGCCTCGAAGCAGATCTTCGCGGTGCGCCATGACCAACGCGCCCTCGGCCGCGTCGCCGATGCTGGCGAAGGCATCGAGGCCTGCGACGAGCCGGCGCAATTTCCGCTCGGCCGCTGGCGCCAGGGCGAGTTGCGCAAGTTCGATTACGTCTGCTGGGTCGCCGGCCAGACGAAGTTCGAGCGGGCGACCATCATCATCCAGGAGATCGACTACAGCTTCCGCGGCATCGACCATTGCCTGCGCGTCGAATGGCTGCTGCAGAACAGGGACGACGAGAGCATCCTGGAACACCGGGTCTATGTCTTCGCGCCCGAGCGCGGCGTCATCTTCGAGCAGGAGCTATGAAGCCCGGCGCTGCTCCAGCGCCTGAAGCAGCGCCGTCTCGAAAGCCCGCACCACCTCGACCTGGTTGTCGAGCCGCGCCGCGCGCCGGCGCAGTTGGTCGCGCCGCGCGTGGAAGCCGGCCGGATCGTCGCGCCGCTGCGCTGCCAGCCGCCGGGCATGGGCGATATAGGCGTCTGTCGTGGCGGCGATCGTCTCGGTGCAGCCGGTCTGGCGCAGCGCGCCGGCCGCCAGACGCTGGCGCAGGCCGGCGCCTTCGAGCGTGACGACGGGCAGGCCGCGATGCAGCGCCTGCCAGGCGGTCGTATAGCCCGAGAAGCCGGGGCAATCGAGGTAGACATCCATGGCGTCCAGCAGGCTGTAGAACGGCCCGGTCGGCAGCCAGCGCAGCGGCACGATGGCCGCGTCGCCGTCCACGCCCGCAGCGGCGCAGGCGCGGCGCAGCCGCGCCAGCAGCCGCCCGGTGATGGCCGGCTCGTTCTCGCGCACGATGACGAACAGCCGTGCCGGGGCGGCTTGCGCCAGGATTTGCGCATACAGCGCATCGGCGGCCGGATCGAATTTGAAGGCATGCTGGCACAGGATGAAGCGCACGACGTTGCGGTCCGCCGGCAAAGCGGCGGCGATGTCCGGCGGCAGCGGCTCGGCCGCGACGGCGGGCGGCAGCGTCGCCGCGCCGGTTCCGGGCAGCCGCACCAGCCGTTCGCGATAATGCGCCTCGGCATCGGCCGGCTCGAGCAGCTCGCCGGAGAGATACAGATCGATTTCCGGCAGGCCGCTGGTGATCGGATGGCCCCAGCCGGCCGCCTGCAGCGGCGCCAGCCGCAGACTGGCCAGCCGCGCGGTCAGCGGGCACATGCCGATCTCGGGATAGTAGACGATGTCCGGCTGCTCGCGGCGCAGGATCGCCAGCGCCGCGGCGAAGCTGCCCGGATTGGCATGGAAGCGCTCGACCATGTGGCGCGGATCGGCCTCGGCGGCATCCGCCGGCGCGCTTCCGGTATGCAGCAGCACCGTCTCGAAGCGCGTGCGGTCGATCTGCCGCAGCAGGCCTTCGAGCAGCACCGTCCAGACCGAGTGGCGACGGACATGCTTGCTGACGATGACGAGCTTCGGCCGCGACCGCACAGGCATACCCGGCAGGTCCTGGCCCCAGCGCGCGCGCATCAGTTCGGCGGTGACGTCGCCGAAACGCGTCAGCCGGTCGCGGTGATTGCCGGCCCGGTAGGCCAGATAGAACGGCTGCTTGTCGCCGATGACGGCCGCCGCGGCGTCGCGATGCGGCGGCTGCCTCGCCCAATCGGCCCACTCGGCCAGGCGGCGGTCGAAAGCGGCCAGCGCCGCATCGGCTTCTTTGCCGTCGCGCGGCAGCACCGGCAGGCTGAAGGTGAGCCGGCAGAGCCGCGCCAGGGCGTGATCCGGCGCGATCGCCAGCGCCTGGTCGATCAGCGCAAGTGCGCCGTCGCTGTCGCCCTGTTCGTGCATCAGGGCGGCGAGGTTGCAGTAGAGGTCGGGTTGCTGCGCCGAAACGCCCAGCGCCTGCCGGTAGAGCGCGATTGCCTCTTGCGCCCGGCCGGCATCGCCGAGCAGATTGGCGAGGTTGTTCAGTGCCGGCACCAGATCGGGTTGCCGCGCCAGCGCCTGGCGATAGGCGGCCTCGGCGGCGGCGAGGCGGTTCTGCGCCTCCAGCACATTGCCCAGATTGTAGCAGAGCGGCGCATGCTCCGGCCGCAGATCGAGCGCCGCGCGGAAGGCCGTTTCCGCCTCGGCCAGCCGGCCCGCCTCCTGCAGCAGGCTGCCGAGGTCGTTCAGCGCCACGCTGCGCTGCGCGGGCGGCGCTTTGCTGTCCGCCGCCCGGCGCAGGATCACGGCGGCCTCGTCGATGCGGCCCAGCCGCTGCAGCAGCCGGGCCAGTTGCCGGTAGGCCTCGATGCGGTCCGGCTCGAGGATGGTGATGCGTTTCCAGTATCCGGCCGCCTTGAGGGGCTGGTTCAAGTTCTCGCAGCAACTGGCGGCGACGCTGAGCAGTTGCGTATCCTTCGGCTGCCGGCGCAGCAGGAATTCCGCCGCCCGCAGGGCCTTGTTGAGGTTGCGCGCCTCGGTCTCGTTCTGATGATGGCTGACAGACATCCGGCCCAGCCTGCCGCAGGGCCCCTAATGCCGGGTAAATGCGCCGCCGCCGGCTCAGGCCAGCATGTCGGCGAATTCCTGGTGCCGCTTCAGCCAGGCGGCGGCATAGCTGCAATGCGGAACCACCTTCACGCCCTCGGCCCGGAGCCGTTCCATGATGCCCTGCATAAGCCTGGAGGCGGCGCCGGTGCCGCGCAATTGCGGCGGCGCCTCGACATGGGCGATGGTGACGATCCCGTCGGCCCGCCGGTAGCTGGCGAAAGCCACGGCGCCGTCGACGGTGATCTCGAAGCGGTGATGGGCGGCGTTGTCGATGACAGGCGATGCGGCGGTCATGGACCTAATATAGGTCAGGTCAGCGCCTGAAGGAATGCCGGCAGCCGGCGGTTCTGGCTCAAAAGATAGCGGCCCATGGCGCCGGCGACCTGCCGCACCGCGGGCCGGGCGTCCATCCGCTCGCGCCAGGCGATCAGCCGCCCGGCCGCGCCGGGGATCGGCGCGCCCATGCGCTCGCCGAATAGCTGCGCCATGTAGAAGGCGATGTCGGCATAGGTGTATTGCGTTCCGGCGAGCCAGGGCCGGCCATCGGCCAGCAGGGTTTCGATGTCGGCATAATAGGCCGCCGCGCCCGCGCGGGCCGCGATTGCCGCCGGATCCTCGGGCGCGTCCTGCAGGCCCATGAGGCGGATGATATGCGGGAAATACACCTCGTCGGATTTCAGCTCCAGCAGGCGGGCGCGGGCCCGCGCCGCCGGCTCTTGCGGCCACAGGGCGGGCGAGGGGCAAAGGTCTTCGAGATATTCGAAAATCTGCGTCGAATCGAAAATCTCCAGATCGTCGTGGATCAGCACCGGCACCTGGCGCTTCGGGTTGATGCGCAGCACCTCCGGATGCTTGGGCTCGTAGAGCGTCTTCATCGCGAAGGGCACCATGACCAGCTCGGCCTCGATGCCCTTTTCCAGCACGGCGATCTGCGCCTTGGCGCCGTACATGCTGAGCGGACCGGAATATAGACGGAACATGCACTCCCCCTGCTTGCTGAGCCTGCCATCCTAGGGGCGTCCTGCTGACAGGGTTGTGTCAGGAGCGTCGTTGCTAGGCCGCCTCGGCCGGCGCCAGCCAGTGCAGGGCGCTGTCGCGGTCGTGGAAGACGCGATGGCGGAAGCGCGGGAAGAAGCCGGCGGCGCCCTTGACCAGCAGCGCGATCGCCGGATTGCCGACGACATAGGCGATACGCCCGGTCTCGCCCGGCGGCGGGCCCCATTTCGCCATGTTGGCCACGGCGCGGATCGCCGTCCAATCGACGATGCCGCTGAAGCGCGAGACGTCGACGAGGCAGGGCTGGGCCAGCCCGATCCAGCCGCCGGCAAGGCTGCTTTCGATCACGGCCTCGATCTGCGGCCCGGTAGGGGCGCCGACGACCTCGATGAACAGAATGCCGTTTTTGATTTCGGCATGGACGTAATCGTTCGAGCGGCCGCAGTGGATCTGCGTTGTTTTCTTATGGGGCATCCAAGCTTCGCCGCGCATTCCCTGTCTTGCGGCAGGACTGTATAGGATTGTCCCCGAAATGCCAGCATTTCCGGGCGGATTTTAGACCTTCGTCGCACGCACCAGCCAGGTCGCGATGCCCAGCCGCACGCCCTCGGGCGTTTCCAGCGGCGCCAGCAGGGCATCCAGCTCGGCCCTGATCGCCGCCTTGACCGCCGCGTCCTGGCCGCGGAAAAGCCGGCTGGCCGGCCCCATCTCGAGCAGCATGGCGGCGGTCTCCTCGCGCGTGCCGCCGCCAACCTTGTGATCGAACGGCGCGATCTCGATGGCGGCGAAGCCGGCCTCGGAGAGGATCGCGCGCACATAATCGGCATCGGCGAAGGCGAAGGGCCCGGGGGCGGGCGGATCGGCGGCGTCCGGCCGCGGCACATGGCGCAAGGCGGCCTGCATCGGGATCGCGACATACTCGCTTTCCTGCGGCGCGCGCCAGCAGGCGAATGACAGCCGCCCGCCGGAGCGCAGCGCGCCCAGCAGGTTGCGGAAAGCGGCGACGGGATCGGCGAAGAACATCACCCCGAAGCGCGAGAAGATCAGATCGAAGCTGGCCGGCGAGAAGGCGTAGCTCTGCGCGTCGCCCAGCAGGAAGCTGGCATTCGCCGTTCCGGTGCGCCGCATAAGCGCCTTCGCTGCGTCCAGCAGCATGCGCGAGGCATCGATGCCGATCACCGCGCCGCCGGGGCCGACGCGCTGCGCCAGCTCCAGGCTGGTTTCGCCGCAGCCGCAGCCGACATCCAGCACGCGCTCGCCCGCCGCCAGCGCGGCGCGGTCCATCGCGGCCTGACCGATCGGCGCGATCTGCGGATTCAGCCGTTCATGCTGCCTGAGCCAGCGTTGGCCTGTCTCGCCGTTCCAGTCCTCGACCTGGGCGGCATTCGCGCCGGCTGCGGGATTGGCTGCGGCTTCGGACATGGCGGGCCTCGCGCGATGATTCGCTGATGCCAGAATACACCAGGCATCAACGGCGAAAACCGCCGCCGCTGCGGGCGATTACGGCGGATGCTGAAAAAAACCGGCGGGTCCTTGCGAAGAATTCAACGCCTGCTGGCGCGCGGCGGCGCTAGTCTTCGGCAGCCGATTTTCGGCAAAACGAAGCAAAAGGAGGAAGGCATGGCATTGTTCGAGGGCTTTTCGCGCAAGAGCGTCACCGTGGCGGGCATCGACATCGCCTGCGTGATCGGCGGCAAGGGCCCGCCGGTGCTGCTGCTGCACGGCTTTCCGCAGAACCGCGCGATGTGGGTGCGCGTCGCGCCGATCCTGGCGCGCGATTACACCGTCGTCTGCGCCGATCTGCGCGGCTATGGCGATTCATCGAAGCCGCAATGCCTGCCCGACCGCTCGAATTACGCGTTCCGCGCCATGGCGCAGGACCAGCTCGGCCTGATGCGCCAGCTCGGCTTCGAGCGTTTCCACCTGGTCGGCCATGACCGCGGCGGACGCACGGGGTATCGCATGGCGCTCGACCACCCCGACGCGCTCCTGTCGCTCACCGTGATGGATATCGTGCCGACCTACGCGATGTTCATGGACACCAGCCGCAAGGTCGCCGGCGCCTACTGGCACTGGTATTTCCTTTCGCAGCCCGAGCCGTTTCCCGAACACATGATCGGCAAGGACCCGGATTTCTTCTACGAAACCTGTCTGGTCGGCTGGGGCGCGACGACGCTGAACGATTTCGATGCCGAGATGCTGGCCGATTACCGCCGCTGCTGGCGCGAGCCCGGCATGATTCACGGCTCATGCTCGGATTACCGCGCGGCGGCCAGCATCGACCTCGAACACGACGAGGCCGATATCGACCGCAAGGTGCAATGCCCGACGCTGGTGTTCTACGGATCGAAAGGCGTGATGGCGCAGCTTTTCGACATTCCCGCCGAATGGAAGAAGTGCTGCGCCAATGTCAGCGCGGCTTCGCTGCCCGGCGGCCATTTCTTCGTCGATGCCTTTCCGCAGGAGACGGCGGAGGAGGTGCGGGCGTTCCTGGCAAGGGCAGGGTAGGCGGCGGCGTTTTTCACGGGGCACAGGCCAGCGGATGCGTTGCCTGACGCTACACTCTCCCACTCAACGTCGCATCGCATTGGCTAGACATTCGATCATTCGCTTGCCAATCTCATATGATGCAACTGCTTCACTAAATGTGGCGTGTGATGGGATTCTGCCTTCATGTGCAATTCGTGACGCCAGACAATAACACTATTCTAGCTCGATAGAATGCTCCGCTTTGATCTGCGCAAAGCATCTTCTTCAGCTTTTTCTACATTGTTCTTAAATCTGCGGACATATCTCGCGCCAAATCTATCGACATCCTCACGTAAGTTTCTATAACGGATGACTATGTCTCCCCCTTTGAGCATATCTGCAATTCCACTGAGGGTATAATCCGACGGGTAAGTGGCTATGTCGTGCTGAACATGGATTTCATCCTCATCATCTTCGCGGTCAAAGTCGATTTCGCTGTATGCTGCGTCGGCATTAATCGCATCCACTTGCGTCGGCGGCGAACGCATGGTGCAGGCGGTGATCAGGGCCGAGCAGAGCCGACTCGCCGTCAACTATCAGGCGCAGAAGCTCTTTGCCGCCGAGGGCGGGGCCGCCGAGAGGCGGGTCGGCATATGAGAGAGACATATGAGAGAGACGGGCGAAAACGGGCAAGGCCCCGGTGCGCGCCTGGCATCGAATTGGCCCGCCATCGTGCCGCCCTTGGCTGCCGCTTGGCGCGCACTTGTCATGCAATTGGCTCGAATGGGCTGCAATTGGTTCGCAACTGATCGTGATGCAGCGATGCGGATGGGCGCTCCGTGCTTGATAACCCGTTGTTCGGGCTCTAGTTCGGCCCGACATGCTCCGGTGCGGGCGGGCCGTCTGCGCCTTGCCGGGCCGGCAGCGATGTCTCAATCTGTCCATCGTTCAACCTGGAGTCCCGCACGATGATCGACCTCTACTACTGGCCGACCCCGAACGGCCACAAGATCACGCTCTTTCTGGAAGAGACCGGCACGCCCTACACGATCAAGCCGGTCAATATCAGCAAGGGCGAGCAGTTCCAGCCGGACTTCCTCAAGATCTCGCCCAACAACCGCATGCCGGCCATCGTCGATCACGAGCCCGCCGACAAGGGCGCGCCGATCAGCGTTTTCGAATCCGGCGCGATCCTGCTCTATCTGGCCGACAAGTATAAGAAGCACATCCCGCAGGATCTGCGCGGCCGCGTCGTCTGCACCGAATGGCTGTTCTGGCAGATGGGCGGCCTCGGCCCCATGCTCGGCCAGAACCATCATTTCAGCCAGTACGCGCCCGAGAAGATCGAGTATGCGATCAACCGTTATGTCAACGAAACCAACCGGCTTTACGGCGTTCTGAACAAGCGGCTCGAAGGGCGCGAGTTCATCTGCGGCGACGAATACACCATCGCCGACATGGCCGCCTATCCCTGGATCGTGCCGCATGAGCGCCAGGGCCAGAAGCTGGAGGATTTCCCCAACCTGAAGCGCTGGTTCGACAGCATCTGGGCCCGCCCGGCCACCAAGATCGCCTACGAAAAGGGCAAGGCGGTGAACCAGGGCGTGCCGACCGTCACCGAGGAGGCCCGCAAGGTCCTGTTCGGCCAGACCGCCGCCGTGGTGAAGGGATAGCGCGCTCAAAACGACCGTGCCATGGCCGGGCTCGTCCCGGCCATCCGCACGTTCTTTTGCATGAAAAAATGGATGCCCGGAACAAGCCCGGGCATGACAAAAAAGTGGAACCGAGAATGCAAAAACCTGCCGTCCATATCGCCGATACCGACGAAAAGATCGCTGCCTGTTTCCCGGTCATGCACGAGCTGCGGCCGCATCTGAAGGACGCCGCCGAACTCGTTGAGCGGGTCAGGCGCCAGCAGCAGCAGGGCTTCGTGCTGGCCTATGCGACGGACGGCGACGGCCTGCCGGCCGCCTGCATGGGCTTTCGCCGCCTGGATCGCCTGGCGCATGGCGCGGTGATCTATGTCGACGATCTCGTCACCAGGGCAAGCGGCCGTTCGCGCGGCTTTGGCGCGCTGCTGCTCGACTGGGTCGAGGCGCTGGCCCGCAAGGAAGGCCGCCAGGTGGTCGATCTGGACAGCGGCACGCATCGCACCGAGGCGCACCGCTTCTATTTCCGCCAGCGCTACAGCATCTCCAGCTTTCATTTCGTGAAGAAGCTGTAGGGTGAGCAAAACAATGAAAAGGAGTCTTTCGTGATCGATCTTTATGTCTGGGGCACGTCGAATGGTCGCAAGGTTTCCATCATGCTGGAGGAAACCGGGCTGCCCTATCAGGTCTTTCCGATCGACATCACCAAGAACGAGCAGTTCGCGCCCGACTACAAGCGCATCAACCCGAATTCGAAGATTCCGGCCATCGTCGATCACGATCCGCTGGCCGCCTACGGCAAAGGGCCGTTCACGCTGTGGGAGTCGGGCGCGATCCTGATCTATCTCGCCGAAAAGACCGGCCGGTTCATGCCGCAGGATGCGCGCGGGCGCATGATCGCGATCCAGTGGCTGATGTTCCAGATGGGCGGCGTCGGTCCCAATTTCGGCCAGGCGCATCATTTCCGCCGCGCGGCGAAGGAGCAGGTGCCCTATGCGCTGAAGCGTTTCGATACCGAAGTGGCGCGGCTGTATGGCGTGATGAACGAACGCCTGGGCGAGAGCGCCTATCTCGCCGCGGCGGACTATACGATTGCCGATATCGCCACCTATCCCTGGGTGGCGCGGCATGACTGGCAGGGCATCGACCTTGCCGCCTATCCGAACGTGCAGCGCTGGTTCGAGGCGATCAAGGCGCGTCCCGCCGTGCAGCGCGGCTTCGAGGTGCCGTAGGACCGGGAGGCGGGGGAGGCGGCGGTGACGGCCCGGCGGATCGCGTTCTGGTTCGATTATGCCAGTCCGTATGCCTATCTGGCGGCATCGCGCATCGCTGCCTTGCGCGATCTGCGGCTGCCCGGCGCGGCGATCGACTGGCGGCCGTTTCTGCTCGGTCCGATCTTCCAGCGCCGGCCGCAGAATCCCGGCCCGTTCCAGGAGGTCGCCCCGGCCGAACGCGCCTATCGCTGGCGCGATATCGAGCGTTCGTCGGCGCTCTACGGTATTGCCTGGCGGCGGCCCGAGCGCTATCCGCCGAATGGTTTGCGCGCGGCGCGGCTGACCCTGGTGGCGCAGGATCAGGGCTGGGGCGAGGCATGCATCCGGGCCGTGTTCCGCGCCGCCTTCGGCGAGAACCGGGATATCGCCGATCCGGCCGTGCTGGCCGCCATTGTCGATGCCCTGGGCCGCGACGGCGCCGATCTGATCGAGCGGGCGCAGCATGACGCCGTCAAGCGGCGCCTGCGGGATCAGGTCGAGGCGGCGATGGCGGCAGGCATATTCGGCGCGCCGACCCTGGTGCTGGACGACGGCGAGATGTTTTGGGGCAATGACCGCCTCGAACAGGCTTTCGATTGGGCGGCAAAACCCTGGTTTGACAAATGCGAGACGAAGGAATGACGGAAGCGATTTCGGAAAATGCCGCCATCTTGGAGAATGCCTCGGTGCGCCGCGTGCGCGATGCGCTGCGGGCCCTGGGCGCGGGCGAGCGGGTCATCGTACTGTCCGATTCCGCGCGCACCGCGCAGCAGGCTGCCGATGCCCTGGGCTGCCCGGTCGGCGCCATCGTCAAGTCGCTGGTGTTTTCCCATGACGGCAAGGCGGTCATGGCGCTGGTCGCCGGCGACCGGCAATGCGACCTCGCGGCGCTCGGCCGGGCGCTCGGGCTGGGCGCTGCGCCCAAGCGCGCCGATGCCGATCTGGTGCGTCGGGCGACCGGTTTCGCCATCGGCGGCGTCGCGCCGCTGGGCCATGCCGAGACGCTGCCCATCGCCATCGATGCCAGCCTCGGGCGCTTCGACAGGCTGCATGCCGCCGCCGGCCACCCGCATGCCGTTTTTCCCTTGAGCTATCAGGAGTTGCTGGATTGGACGGGCGGCGTGGCAGCGGAGGGTTTGGGCAAGGCATGAAGCGGGCTTGATCGTTGACAGAGCCACCCCGCGCCCTTAGAAGGGGCCCCGCATACGCCGTGTTAATACCCACTCGCGTGCGGAGGGGTGGCCGAGTGGCTGAAGGCGGCGGTTTGCTAAACCGTTATACGGCGTCAAGCCGTATCGAGGGTTCGAATCCCTTCCCCTCCGCCACTTACCTGTCTGTTCCGACCGGCTCATGCCCCGTTGTCTGGTCGCGCAGCCTTGCGACGCCGGCGCGCGTGAAGTGAGGGTGTGATGCATTCTGGTTTCTCCCGCAGGTCGCTGCTCAAGGCCGGTGCCGCAATGGGTATCGCGGCCTTGCTGCCGCGCGCCGCGGCGGCGGCCGCCGGCGATGGTCCGGTGACGCTGACGGCGGGCGAGATGCCGCATCTGCTGCCCGGCTGTTCCGAGCCGAGCCGGTTCTGGGGCTATAACGGCACCTGGCCGCTGGAGCTGCGGGTGCGGCGCGGCCAGCCTTTCGCAGCCGTGCTGAAGAATGCGCTGCCCGAGCATACCGCGATCCACTGGCATGGCCTGCGCATTCCCTTCGCGATGGACGGCGTGCCGTATTTCAGCCAGGACCCGGTCGAGCCGGGGCAGAGCTTCCGCTACGCGTTTACGCCGCCCGATCCGGGCACCTTCTTCTTCCATCCGCATTGCGACACGGTCGCGCAGCTTGGCCGCGGGCTTGCCGGCGTGCTGATCGTGGAGGATCCGCGCGATGCCGGCCTGTTCGATCAGGAACAGACGCTGGTGATCAAGGACTGGCGCGTGCGCAAGGACGGCAGCTTCCGGGAATTCAGCACCGCGGCGGGCGCCGCCAAGGCCGGCACGTTCGGCAACCTGCGCACGGTGAATGGCGGCGCGGCGCCCACTATCGTGGTGCGGCCCGGCGCGCGGTTGCGCCTGCGGCTGCTCAATATCGACCTGACGCGGATTCCCATGCTGGGCCTGCGCGGCGCCGAGCGGGCCATGGTGGTCGCCACCGACGGCAATGCCTGCGCGCCATTCGCGGTGGATGGCTGGCGGCTCGGACCGGCGATGCGCGCCGATCTCGCCCTAGTGATGCCCATGAGGGAAGGCGCCGAAGCCTTCCTGGAGGACATCTGGAGCAGCAAGCCGCATCTCCTGGCCCGGATCGTCACCAGGGGCGAGGCGGTGCGGCGCGATCCCGGGCAGCCGCTGACCTTGCCCGCGGCCGAACTGCCCGAGCCGGACCTGAAGGCGGCAGGGCGGCTGGATTTCTCGCTGCTGGCCGGCCACGAGGATGCCGGGCTCGCGGCCTGGGCGAAGGAGAACGGCGGCGGCCTGGACGATCTCTGCCTCACCCGGCAGGTCTTCTGGTCGATCAACCGCCAGGCCTGGCCGGGCATGGGGCCGGGGCTGAAGGCCGACCCGCTTTTCGAGCTGAAAAGCGGCCGCAGCTATGTGGCGGAAATCTTCAACGGCACGCCGCATACCCACCCGATGCATCTGCACGGCCATACATTCAAGGTGGTTGGCTCGACCGAGGAGGATGTGCGCCCGCATTGGTGCGATACCGTGCTGGTGCGGCCCAAGGAGCGGGTCAGAATCGCCTTCGTCGCCGGCACGCCCGGCGACTGGATGTTCCATTGCCACATCACCGAGCATCAGGAGACCGGGATGATGGGCTATCTGCGGGTGATTTAGGCCGGGTTTTCCGGCGAATCCCGCCGCCGCGACCGATTAATTCTTTTTAATCCGCCTTTCAGTTCCGGCGAAACCCGATTTCGTCATCTTGTGTTTGAGAGTTCTTCCCAGCGCAGGAGTAGACCAATGACCGAATCGCATTCCGCCCAGCCGAGCCGGAGCAAGCGCGCCATAGCGGCCGCGCTGCTGGCAACCACGATCTTTGCCGGTGGCGGCGGCTGGCTGGCCGCCCGCGGCTTCAGCCAGGATGCCATGGCGCAGACCATCCAGCCGATACAGCCCTCGGCGCCGATGCAGAGTTTCGCCGACCTGGTCCAGCGCGTCCGGCCCGCCGTGGTCAATATCGCGACCACCGAGAAGGCGCCGCCGCAGATGCAGCAGCGCATGCCGAACTTCCCGCCCGGCTCGCCGTTCGAGGAATTCTTCAAGCAGTTCTTCGACCAGCAGCAGCGCGGCCCGCGCCATGCCCTGGGGTCCGGCTTCCTGATCAGCTCGGACGGCTACATCGTGACCAATAACCATGTGGTCAAAGGCGCGACCAAGATCGAAGTCACGATGTCGGATGGCACCACCTATCCGGCCGAAGTGAAGGGCACCGATCCGAAAACCGATGTGGCGCTGCTCAAGATCGACGCCAAGAAGGAATTGCCGCATGTGGTGTTCGGCGATTCCGAGAAGGCGCGCATCGGCGACTGGGTGGTCGCGGTGGGCAATCCCTTCGGCCTGGGCGGCAGCGTCACCGCCGGGATCATCTCGGCCAGCGGCCGCGAGATCAACGCCGGCCCCTACGACAACTTCCTGCAGATCGACGCGCCGATCAATCCGGGCAATTCCGGCGGTCCCGTGTTCAATCAGCGAGGCGAGGTGATCGGCATCTCCTCCGCGATCTACACGCCGAGCGGCGGCAATGTCGGCATCGGCTTCGCCATTCCGTCCAAGCTGGCCAGCCATATCGTCGAGCAGCTCAAGTCGAGCGGCAAGGTCGAGCGCGGCTGGCTCGGCGTGCAGATGCAGCCGATGACGGATACCCTCGCCAAGGCGGTCGGCCGGCCGAACGACAAGGGCGTGATCGTCAGCATGGTGACGCCGGATTCGCCGGCCGAGCGTGGCGGCGTCAAGCAGGGCGACGTCATCATCGGCATTAATGGCGACACGATCGAACAACCGCGCGATCTTGCCCTGGCGGTGGCCGATCTGAAGGCGGGCGACAAGGCCAAGCTCCAGGTCTGGCGCAACGGCAAGGAGCAGACGCTCAACGTCACCATCGGTTCGCAGCCGGCGGATCAGACCGCCTCGGCCGGCGAGGAAAGCAGCGACGACAAAGTCGGGCTGGCGCTGGCGCCGCTGACGCCGGAGCTGCGCGGCCAGCTTGGCCTGGAAAGCCAGGTCAGCGGCGTGGTGGTCGCCGATGTCGTCTCCGGCAGCCGCGCCGAGGAAAGCGGCGTGCATCAGGGCGACGTGATCGTCCAGGTCGCCGGCGAGAAGGTGAGTTCGCCCGATCAGGTGGCCAGCAAGATCCGCTCCGCCCGGCGGGCCAAGAAGGAGGCCGTAACCCTACTGGTGCTCCGTGGCGGCACCACGTATTATCTGGCCCTGCCACTCGCGTAACGATTGCGGCCGGGGCGGACGGCTTGCCCCGGCCCGTTCTGGCCTCAGACGGCCCGGTGCTTCATGAAGGTTCTACTGGTCGAAGACAATCCGAAAGTCAGCCAGTTCGTTTGCAAGGGGCTCGCCGAAGGCGGGCATGTCGTCGATCATGCCGATAACGGCCGCGACGGCCTGTTCATGGCGACCTCCGAGACCTACGACGCGCTGATCCTCGATCGCATGCTGCCGGGCGGCGTCGACGGCCTCGGCATCATCGAGGCCCTGCGCAAGACCGGCAACCGCACGCCGATTCTGATCCTGAGCGCGCTTGCCGATGTCGACGAGCGCATCCGCGGGCTCAAGGCCGGCGGCGACGATTACCTGACCAAGCCTTTCGCCTATGGCGAATTGGAAGCGCGCCTTCTGGCCCTCGTGCGGCGCGCCCATAAGAGCGAGACGCAGACCACGTTGGAGGTCGGCGACCTCAAGCTGGACATGCTCTCGCGCAAAGTGAGCCGCGCCGGCCAGCCGATCCAGCTCAAGCCGCGCGAATACAAGCTGCTCGAATTCCTCATGCGTCACGCCAACCAGGTGGTGACGCGGACCATGCTGCTGGAAAATGTCTGGGATTATCATTTCGATCCGCAGACGAACGTGATCGACGTCCATATCAGCAATCTGCGTCAGAAGATCGATGCCGGCTTCGACCGGCCGCTGCTGCACACCGTCAGGGGTGCCGGTTACCGCCTGTCGACGGATGACTAAGCTGCTGCGATCCACCTCGCTGCGGCTGGCGCTCGCCTATGCCGCGCTGTTCGTCGTATCCTCGATATTGCTGATCGGACTCCTGTGGTGGACGACGGCGGGCTATCTCGAGCGCGAGACCGATGCGGTGATCGCGGCCGATGTCAGGGCGATCGGCGACCGTCTGAAGGATTTCGGCGTGCCGGGCGCGATCCAGACCGTCAATGAACGCGTGCTGGCCGATACGGATCAGAAGGCGATCTACCTGCTGACCGATCCCTTGCTCAATCCGCTGGCGGGCAATCTCGATGCCTGGCCGCTGAAGATCGGCCGGACACCGGGCTGGTACGAGATGGATCTCGTCTATGAGAACCATCTGCATGCAACCCGGCTGCTGCATGTGGTGCTGCCGGGCGATTTCCAGCTGATCATCGGCCGCGACGTGCAGGAGCGCATCGCCATGCGGGCGCTGTTCCTGCGCGGCGTCGTCTGGGCCGTGGTGGCGGCCTTCCTTCTGGCCGTGGTCGGCGGCCTGATGATCCGGCGGGTCGTGCTGCGCCGCATCGAAACCATCAACCGCACGGCGGGCGCTATCATGCAGGGCGATCTTGGCCGGCGGGTGGCGCTGCAGGGCGGCGATGACGAATTCGATCACCTGGCCCTTACGATCAACAAGATGCTGGATCAGATCCAGCAGCTTGTCGAAGGCGTGCGCAATGTGTCGAATGCCGTGGCCCACGACCTGAGAACGCCGCTCGCCGAATTGCGGGCGCGGCTCGAGGCGCTGCTGCGGGAAAAGCCGGCTGCGGAGCGGATGCTGGACGAGGTGGGCGAGGCAGTCGCCGACATCGACCGGCTGATCGGCACATTCAACGCCCTGCTGCGGCTTGCCGAGGTCGATTCCGGATTGCAGCGCGCCGGCTTCACCAAGGTCGATCTGAAGCCGCTGATGGAGGATGTGGCGGAACTCTATGGCCCTTCGGCGGAAGCCAAGGGAATCTCCTTGCGCCAGGACATCGCTGCCGATCTGCAGGTCGACGGCGACCCCTACCTGCTGGCCCAGGCGGTGGGCAATCTGCTCGACAATGCTGTGAAATACACGCCCGCGGGCGGCACCATCGCTCTCGCGCTCAAAGCCGGCGAGGACGGGTATTGCCGCATCGGGGTCAGCGACAGCGGCCCCGGGATTCCTGAAGCCGAGCGTGCACTGGTCACCAGACGTTTCTACCGCGGCGATCTAAGCCGCAGTACTAGCGGTGCCGGCCTCGGCCTGAGCCTGGTCGAGGCGGTGGTGCGGCTGCATGGCGGCAGACTGGCGCTGACCGACAACAGCCCGGGTTTGATGGCCGTCATCAGCCTGCCGCTGCCAAGTATGAATTCGAATTAATGCGCCTTTCACCCAGCTGTTAGCGACGTTTTGGCAGTCTGTGCGCGTTGTGGTCATAGGCCAGTCAGACAGGCATAAGGAGGACCACCATGCGTATCCGGTTTACGAAATTGATGCTCGCAGCCACCGTCGGGCTTGCGACATCGGCGATGATCGCCGGGGCTGCCTCGGCGCAGAACAAGCCGATGGACATGAGCCCGTCGCAGACCAATTCCGGCCCGTCGCAGATGAGCCATGCGAAGATGCATGAGCTGAAGCAGATCGACGTTCCCGGCCGGCCGGTTCCGAAGACCAAAGGCGAGCGTCAGTATGATGCTCGCGCCACTCGTGCGCTGAACTTGCTGATGGCTGGCGGTTATACGGACTTCCAGAATTTCCATCAGCAAGGCGATGATTTCGCCGCAACCGTCGTCCAGAACGGCAAGACCCAGACGGTTCTGGTCGACCCGGATAACGGCAAGATCGAAACCTCGGCCAGTTAAGCCTCCCTTTCCCCCCCGTCAATCGCGTCTTCTTCGCCCTTCCAAGGCAACTTGGAAGGGCTTTCTCTTGCCGTTCACAGGCCGGCGATTTCTGCTATCGTGGCCGGGCGTCATTGCGGGAGTCAGCATGTCCCATAGCCACGATCACCATCATCATGACCATCACGAAGGCACGGTGCTTTCCGAGGTCGAGCTGCGCGTCCGTGCCCTGGAATCCGTCCTTGTCGAGAAAGGCTATGTCGATCCGGCCGCGCTGGACATCCTGATCGAGACCTACGAGACGAAGGTCGGGCCTCACAATGGCGCGCGGGTCGTCGCCAAGGCCTGGAGCGATCCGGCCTATCTCGAATGGCTGCGCAAGGATGCGACGGCGGCGATCGCCTCGCTCGGCTATAGCGGGCGGCAGGGCGAGCATATCGTTGCCGTGGAGAATACGCCGCTCGTCCATAACATGGTCGTCTGCACGCTCTGCTCCTGCTATCCCTGGTCTGTGCTGGGATTGCCGCCGGTCTGGTACAAGTCGGCGCCCTATCGATCGCGGGCGGTTCTCGATCCGCGCGGCGTGCTGCGGGATTTCGGCATCGAACTGGCGCCGGAGAAGCAGATTCGCGTCTGGGATTCGACCGCCGAGATCCGCTACCTCGTGATCCCGGAACGGCCGGCCGGCACCGAGGACTGGGCCGAGGCGGATCTGGCCAAACTGGTCACGCGCGACAGCATGATCGGCACCGGTTTCGCCAAAGCGCCGGCGGAGGTGTCGCGATGAATGGCGCTGCCGATATGGGCGGCATGATGGGCTTCGGCCCGGTGCAGCCCGAAAAGAACGAGCCGATTTTTCATACCGAATGGGAGCGGCGGGCCTTTGCGCTGGCGCTGGCAATGGGCGCCACCGGGCAATGGAATCTCGATATGTCGCGCGCCGCCCGTGAAAGCCTGCCGCCGCCGAAATATCTGGCGAGCAGCTATTACGAGATCTGGCTGGGCGGCATGGAGAAACTGATGGCCGAGCGCGGCCTGGTGACGGGGGACGAAATCGCCGCCGGCAAGATGCTGCATCCGCCCAAGCCGCTGCCGCGCATCCTGAAAGCGGAGGCGGTACCAGGAGCCCTGGCCAAAGGCAGCCCGACCGAGCGCGCAGCCACTTCGCCGGCAAAATTCAAACTCGGCGACAAGGTCCGCGCCAGGAACATGCATCCCGTCACCCATACGCGATTGCCCCGCTATGTGCGCGGCCATATCGGCGTGATCGAACTGCTGCATGGCGCGCATGTCTTCCCCGACAGCAATGCCCTGGGGCAGGGCGAGCAGCCGCAATGGCTGTATACCGTACGGTTCGCCGGGACCGAGCTGTGGGGCGCAGCGGCCGATCCGACCCTGTCGGTGTCGGTCGATGCCTGGGAGAGCTACCTGGAGCCGGCATCGTGAGTGGCGCAGCGAAAGGACCGGATCATCGCATTCTGCCTGATCTGCCTTGCGACGCGGAGGGGCCGGTCTTCCGCGCCCCCTGGGAAGCACAGGCTTTCGCCATGGCGGTGGCGCTGCACCAGAAGGGTCTGTTCACCTGGCCGGAATGGGCGGCGGCGCTGAGCGCCGAGATCAGGGCCGCGCAGGCTGCCGGCGATCCCGATACCGGCGAGACCTATTACCGGCATTGGCTGAATGCGCTGGAACGGCTGGTGGTCGAGAAAGGGGCGGCCTCGACCGATGGGCTGCAGGAGCGGGCCAAGGCCTGGGATCGCGCGGCGCGAGCTACGCCGCACGGCCAGCCGATCGTACTGAAAGCCTAGGCGAGGGGCGGCAGAGGCGGGAGCGGCCGGCGCGCCACCTCGTCGGCGTCCTTCGGCGCCATGCCGAGCCCGCGCAGGATGCTCGCCGCCACAGCGCTGATGTGGCTGCGCCCGGCGGCGCCTGTCAGCAGACTGCGTATTGCCGCCATGTTGGTGCCGCTGATCAGGTCCATCGCGGCTTCCTTGCTGGCGACGTGAAAGCGCTTTTGCCGAATGCCCAGCATGAGGTCGGCATGGATATAGGGGCGAATCTTTTCGTCCCAGACCTTCGACGACAGGGCGACCGACAGCATGAAGCGCGCCATCTGCGGCTGCTCCAAGGCCAAGGTCATGTAGTTGCGGCCACCGATTGCCATGCGCTCGGCGCCATCTTCGATATGGGCGTAGCTGGCGGAAATCCGCTCGCAAAAGCTGACGCCGTACTGGATGGCCGCCGCTTCGAGAATCGCTTCCTTGGTGGGGAAGTAGTTGTAGAAGGTCCCGTTCGCGACCCCCGCTGCCGCGGTGATTTCCTGGATCGCCGCGGCGTCGAATCCCCTTTCCGCAAATACCTTGGCGGCAGCCAGCAGGAGTTGCTGGCGGGTTCGCTCGCGCTTGGGCAGCGGCGGGGCGGTTTTTTTGGCGGTTGACAAAATGAGAAACCTCTCATAAATGACAAGACTCTCAATATGAGAGTTATCTCATATTTACCTTAACGATGCGTTACCGGAAGGGAAAGCCATGCAGCTGGGGTATCTGGTCTTCGAAGTCCGCAACCTGAAACGCTGGCAGGAATTCGCCGGCACGATCCTCGGCTGCATGGAAGGCGATCGCGGCGGCGAGGCGCTGGGTCTTAGGGTCGACGACGCTGCCTACCGCCTGCTGCTGCGCGAAGGCAAGGCCGACGACATCGTGGCGCTGGGCTGGGGATTGCAAGACCGGCCGGAACTGGCGCGGCTGGCGGACCGGCTGAGGGCCTGCGGCGTTGATGCCATCGAGATGTCCGCCCGGGACTGCGAAGCGCGCGGAGTCGAAGCGGGGCTTCGGTTTGCCGATCCGCTGGGGCTGATCAACGAGGCCGTCGTCGATCTGCCGCGCGCGAAAAGCAGCTTCCGTTCCGAAACCATGCCGGGCGGCTTCACCGCCGGCGATCTGGGGCTGGGCCATGCCGTATTGAGTACCGGGCACAGGGCTGCCGAGCTCGAGCGGTTCTATATCGAGGCACTCGGTCTTGCGTTGACGGAGAACATCGCCACCAAGGTCGGCCCGCTCCGGGTCGAGGGCGTCTTCCTGCATTGCAACCGGCGCCATCACTCGCTGGCGCTGATCGCGGTCCCCAGCCGCAAGAGGCTGCTGCATTTCATGCTCCAGGCCAATCGGCTGCGCGATGTGGGCCTTGCGCTGGAACGGACCAAGGCGGCGGGGATACCGTTGAGCCTGGAATTGGGTCAGCATCCCGATCCCGACGGTACGATTTCCTTTTACGCGGCGACGCCGTCCGGCTTCGATTTCGAGATCGGCGTCGGCAGCGGCGAGATCGATCCGGCCAGCCATCAGCCGGAGGTCAAGACCCGGACCAGCGACTGGGGCCATGCCCCGAGCGCAAGGCTGAAGCTGCGCGGCGCTTTCGACTTGCTGGTCGACCGCTTCCGCCGGGCTGCATGAATACAGCTAGATCGTCGCAGGCAGCGGCACGCCGAGCTTTTCGGCCCAGGGTTTCAGGCTCGGCATGATCTCTGGATGCAGGGCCACGCCGCTCTGCTGCTGTTCGCGGCGCAGCTTCAGGCCGCGTTCGCCAGGCAGACGCACAGCCGGATCGCCAGGTTTCACCGGCGCGGTGCGGCAGGCCCGGCCCAGCCACTCGGTTTCGCGCTGAAAGGCTTCTCTGCCGCCGAAAGCCGCCGGGTCGATCACCTGAACGAAAACGCTGGCGCCCCATTGCTTCGGCGCATCGGCGCGGCCATGGCCGCTCAGAGCGGAGGTCAGCATCTCCACCAGCAGGCCGAGCGCGAAGCCCTTATGGCCCAGATCCATGCCGCCGAGCGGCAGGATGGCGCCGGGCGGATCGGCAAGGAAGCAGGCCGGATCGTCGGTGGCGTTGCCTTGGTTATCGACCAGCCACGGGCCGCCCAGCTTGCCGCCCTGGCCAAGCCGATTGAGCCGGTTGACCATGCCGTTGGTGGTGGTCGAGGCGCTGATGTCGAAGATCACCGCGTCGTCCTCTTCCAGCGGCCAGCCGCCGGCGATCGGATTGGGGGTGTAGCGGCCGGCAATGGCGCCGAAAGGCGCGACCGACCCGGCAGCCGGATCGGAGCAGGCGAGCAGAAGCGCCATGCCTTGCTCGATGGCGCGCAGGGGATAGGCGGCCAGGCAGCCGATATGATGCGAGCGGCGGATCGCCACCGTGCCGGTGCCGTAGATCTTCGCTCGCTCGATGGCGGCGTCGATGGCTTCCAGGGCAAGCCAGGGCCCCGGCAGGCAGCCGCCATCCCAGGTGAGCGCCGCCGGCCGCTCGGCGAGTACAATGGGGGTACCACTTTTGGCCATGCGGCCGGCCTCGACCTCACCGAGATAGCCGCCAAGCAGTTGCAGCCCGTGGGTGCTATGGCCCATCAGATCGCCTTCGACCAGAATGCGGGCCGTCGCTTCGGCTTTGTCGGTATCCAGCCCGGCCTCGACCAGCAAGGCGATGGCAAAGGCGGTGAGGGCGTCTGCGCTGTAGCGTGTGGTCATCGCTCCATCCGAAAAAGAAAACGGCGCGCCATCGAGAGCGCGCCGCTGTGAACGAAAGTCAGGACCGACCTTAACCCAGAGCGGCCTGCACGGCGCGCCTGGCCATGACGCCGACCAGATGCGCGCGGTATTCGGCACTGGCATGGATGTCGTTGTTCATCTGGCCGGCATCGGTTCTGATTCCCTTCAGGGCGTCGGGCGAGAAGGACTTGGCAAGCGCCGCTTCCATCTCCTTGTGCCGGAAGACACAGGGCGCCGCGCCGTTGATGGCGACACGGATGCCCGTGCCGGTATCGGCCACGAAGGCGCCGACCATCACATAGCGCGAAGCCGGATTGGGGAATTTCACATAGCCGGCCCGCTTCGGGATCGGGAACTCAACCGTGGTGATGATCTCGCCATCCTCCAGGGCGGTCTCGAACATGCCGGTGAAGAAATCATCGGCCGCGATCTTGCGCTTGTTGGTATGCACCGTGGCGCCCAGTCCGAGCACGGCGGCCGGGTAGTCCGCTGCCGGATCGTTATTGGCAAGCGAGCCGCCGATGGTGCCCATATTGCGCACCTGCGGGTCGCCTATGCCGCCGGCAAGCTTGGCCAGGGTCGGGATCGCCTTCTGGATTTCGGCCGAGGAGGCGACGGCGGCATGCCGGGTCGCCGCGCCGACGGTTACGCTGCTGCCCGAGACCTTGATGCCGTTCAGTTCGGCGATGCCGTTCAGGTCGATCAGGTCGGAGGGCGAGGCCAGCCGCTGCTTCAGGGTCGGCAGCAAGGTCTGGCCGCCGGCGATGAACTTGCCGTCGCTGGCATTGCTCAGAAGCCTGGCTGCATCGGCAAGCGACGACGGGCGATGGTAGTTGAATGCATACATGGGGCGCTCTCCAATACGAACTATTCCGCTGCAGCAGCGAGGTTGCGGCTCTGGATCACGTTCCAGACCTTCAGCGGCGTTGCCGGCATGTCGATCTGTTCCGTGCCGAGCGCGTCGGTGATGGCGTTCATCAGCGCGGCCGGAGCGGCGATCGCACCGGCCTCGCCGCAGCCCTTGACGCCGAGCGGGTTATGCGGGCAGGGGGTTTCGATCATGTCGATCTTGTAGGATGGCAGATTGTCCGCCCGCGGCATACAGTAGTCGAGGAAGGAGGCCGTAAGCAGCTGGCCGCTTTCCTTGTCGTAGACGACGCCCTCGAGCATCGCCTGGCCGACGCCTTGGGCGATGCCGCCATGCACCTGGCCTTCGACGATCATCGGGTTGATCACCTTGCCGAAATCGTCCACCGCCACCCAGTTCACGATCTCGGTGACGCCTGTATCGCCGTCGATTTCGATCTCGGCGATATGGACGCCGGCCGGGAAGGTGAAGTTGGCCGGATCGTAGAAGGCGCTGGCCTCCAGTCCCGGTTCGAGATCGGCGGGATAATTGTGCGGCACATAGGCCGTGAAGGCCACCTGGGCCATCGGCACCTGCTTGTCGGTGCCTTTGACCGAGAAGACGCCCTTGTCGTAGGCGATGTCCTCGACCGAGGCTTCCATCAGATGGGCAGCGATCTTCTTGCCCTTCTCGATGATCTTGTCGGTGGCGCGGATGATCGCCGAGCCGCCAACCGCCAGCGAGCGCGAGCCGTAGGTTCCCATGCCCATGGGCACCTGAGCCGTGTCGCCATGCACGACCTCGATCTGCTCGATCGGCACACCGAGCCTGTCGGAGACGATCTGGGCGAAGGTCGTCTCGTGTCCCTGGCCATGGCTGTGCGAGCCGGTATAGACGAACACGCTGCCGGTCGCGTTGAAGCGGATCTGCGCCGACTCCCACAAGCCGACGCCGGCGCCGAGCGAGCCGACCACGGCAGACGGCGCGATGCCGCAGGCTTCGATATAGGCGCAGATGCCGATGCCGCGCAGCTTGCCCTGCCGGGCAGCCTCCGCCTTGCGCTTGGCGAAGTTGCTGTAGTCGGCCAGTGCGCAGGCCTTGTCGAGCGCCTTGGCGTATTGGCCGGAATCGTACACGCAGGCGACGGGCGTCTGATACGGGAAGGCATCGGGCGGCACGAAATTGCGCCGCCGGATTTCGGCCGGATCGATCTTCAACTCGCGTGCCGCCGCCTCGACCAGGCGCTCGACCACATAGGTCGCTTCGGGCCGGCCGGCGCCGCGATAGGCATCCACCGGCGTGGTGTTGGTGAATACCGCCTTGACCTCGGCATAGATCGCCGGCGTGGTGTATTGGCCAGCCAGCAGCAGCGCGTAGAGATAGGTCGGCACCGCCGAGGCGAAGGTCGACAGATACGCGCCCATATTCGCCATGGTGGCGACGCGCAGACCGAGGAACTTACCGGTCTTGTCCAGCGCCAGTTCGGCATGGGTGACATGGTCGCGACCATGCGCGTCGGTGAGGAAGGCCTCGGTGCGGTCCGCGGTCCATTTCACCGGCTTTTTCAGCTTGCGCGCCGCCCAGACGCAGGCGGTCTCTTCCGGATAGTTGAAGATCTTGGAGCCAAAGCCGCCGCCGACATCCGGCGCGATCACGCGCACCTTGTGTTCCGGCAGGCCGAAGACGAAGGCACACAGGATCAGCCGCAGAACATGCGGATTCTGCGAGGTGGTGTAGACCGTCGTCGTGTCGGTGCCGGGATCGTATTCGCCGATCGCGCTGCGCGGTTCCATCGGATTGGGAGAAAGACGGTTGTTGACCAGCTCCAGCTTGGTCACATGCGCCGCGCCGGCGAAAGCCTTCTCGGTCGCTGCCTTGTCGCCGAACTCCCAGTCGTAACACAGATTGCCGGGTACATCGGCATGCACCTGCGGCGCGCCCGGCTTCAGGGCCTCACGCATGTCGATGACGGGCGTCAGCACGTCGTAATCGACCTCGATCGCTTCGGTCGCGTCCCTGGCATGGGCAGGCGTATCTGCAATGACGACGGCGACCTGATCGCCGACATGGCGGACATACTCGACGGCAATGATGTCATGCCGCGGCGCCTTATGCGGTTCGCCCTTTTTGTCCTTGACGGTCCAGCCGCAAATCAGGCCGCCGACCTTGTCGGCGGCGACATCCTGGCCGGTGAACACGGCGATCACGCCCGGCATGGCCTTGGCGGCGGAAGTGTCGATCTTCTTGATCTTGGCGAAGGCGTGCGGCGAACGGAGGAATGCCGCGTAGACCTGGCCGGGGCGGTTGATATCGTCGGTGTAATGGCCCTGACCGGTGATGAAGCGGAAGTCCTCCTTGCGGCGGACGGCTTGCCCGATACCGTTGTTGCTGGCCTGGTCGTTCATGGCATTACCCCCGCATAGCTTGTGCCCCGGCCATCACGGCCTTGACGATGTTGTGATAGCCCGTGCAGCGGCAGAGGTTGCCCTCCAGCTCGTGACGGACGGTTTCTTCGCTGGGATTGGGATGGCGCTGGGCGAGATCGACCGCGCTCATGATCATGCCCGGCGTGCAGAAGCCGCATTGCAGGGCATGATGTTCACGGAAGGCTTCCTGCATCGGATGCAGCTTGCCGTCCTTGGCGAGGCCTTCGATGGTGGTGACCTTCGCGCCTTGCGCCTGCGCGGCGAGCATCGTGCACGATTTGACGCTGCGGCCGTCGACATGGACGACGCAGGCGCCGCATTGGCTGGTATCGCAGCCGACATGCGTGCCGGTGAGGTTGAGGTGGTCTCGAAGGAACTGGACCAGCAGGGTGCGCGGCTCGACGTCGCGCGTCACCGACTGGCCGTTGACGGTCATCGTCACGGAAATGGTCATGCTTTCCTCCCTCAAAGCACAGAACGAAACGCTGCGATACGCCTCAACAGATCAGACTGTGAGCGAATCGCGGCGAAGGCGCAAGTTGCAAAAACGGATGAGGTTGTCAGCGACGCAACACAAAGAATGTTACGACGCAAACGATCGCGATCAGGCCGGCGATCCACAGCCAACTTGGTATCCCCTTGGATACTGCCGGCAGTTCGGAGGGCGGCGTCGCCGAGCGCATTTCGGGCTGCGTCGCCCCGGCGGGCAGGGGCTGCGGCTCCGCCACCGGTTCGGCCGCCGCCGCCGGCTCCGCCGCGGCGGGCGCGCCGACGATGGTGTTGAATTTGGCAAAGAAGTCCTCGGCCATTTTCGCCGCCACGCCATCGACCAGCCGGGCACCGATCTGCGCCAGCTTGCCGCCGACCTGGGCCTGGGCCTGATAGGTCAGGCGCGTCGCGCCGCCATCGGCGTCCGAAAGCTGGACCTTGGCGCCGCCTTTGCCGAAACCGGCCGCGACACCGCCCTGAGCCTCGCCGCTGATGGTGCAGCTATTGGGCGGATCGAGGTCGGAGAGGGTGACCTTGCCCTTGAACTTGGCTTTCACCGGGCCAACCTTGACCTGAACCGCGGCTTCAAAATCCGTATCCGACGTTTTGGTCACGGTTTCACAACCCGGTATGCACTGGCGGAGGATGTCGGGGTCGTTGAGAGCCGCCCAGACTTTCTCGCGTGGCGCAGGGATGATCTGTTCGCCGGTCAATTCCATGATAAGTCTCCAAAATCTGGGCGCTTTCGATTCAGAACCTGTTAAGATTAACTGCCTATTGTGGCAATAACCAGTTTCAGGCTTGACGCAAGGTGAGGGATGGTCCCCGCGACGCGCTCCGGTATCGATGTCAGCTTCTGGCTGCTAGAACGCGCAGCCGGCGAACGTATCGCCATGTCGCTGCCGAAGCTGCGCTGGCTGCTGTATCTGGCCCAGGCGCATTACGCGATTGCGCGCGAGGGCGCCAAGCTGATGCCGGCGACCTTTCTGGTCGGCGATGACGGGCCGATCGAGCCGACGCTCGATCTGGTCTTTCAGGCCGGCATCGAAAATCCCTGGAGCCCGTCCCTGAGCGAGACGGCCGAGGCTTTCCTGGAGGGCTTCTGGAAACGGTTCGGGGCGCTGCCTGCGGTTGCGTTGCACAAGCTGGTGGTTGGCGACCCGGCCTGGCGCAAGGCGCAGGAGAACGGCCCGGGCAGCGAAATCCACGTCGAAACCCATCGCAGTCCCAGCGGCAAGGCCGCCAAGCCCAGTGCGGCGGCCTCGACCGTCCGGCAGCAAGTCGAACTGCCGCCATTCGAGGAAGAGTTGCGGGCCAAGATCGCCGAGCATGCCGGCGGCGCGATGCATCCGCTGACCCGGGCCATGCGCGGGCAGCCGGTCAAGTCCCCCAACGGAAAGGCTCAGGCCGGCCGGACCGCCTCCGTCGCCGAAGCGGTTGGGCATTTGCGCGCCGCGCCGCCCGACAGCCAGGAGGTCCGTTTCACGGCCGACGGCCGCTCGGTCACCCGCTGGCGGCCGAAACGCCGGGTCGACGGACCAACCATCTAACTTTCACAGACGGGCCTAACCCCCTTAGGCTTCTTTAGAATCGCTTTGGCAGCACACTTAAAAGATGTTACGCTGAGGGGCGTATTGCGACTATTGAAGGATTACAAGAGTGGATCAAGGGGGCTTCGGCGACGCGGAAATCGTAAAGATTTCTGGCAAGGTCAAGTGGTTCAACGCCGTCAAAGGTTTTGGTTTCGTCAGTCCCGACGACAACTCCGGTGACGTGTTCTTGCATCTTTCCTGTTTGCGGCAGGCCGGCTACGAAAGCATCGAGGAAGGCGCAACGATGGTGCTGGAGGTCGCAAGGCGGCCCAAGGGCATGCAGGCGGTCCGCGTCCTCTCGGTCGATACCAGCACGGCTGTTCCCGGCGGCGCGGGGCGCGCTCCGGGAGGCATGGGCGGCGGCCCGCGGCCTCCGAGGGCGCCGCGCTTCGGCAGTGATCGTCCCGGCTTCGGCGGCGGATTTGGCGGCGATCGCGCGCCGCGGTTCCCGTCTGTGGTCGCTCAGGGCGACTTCTTCGAGGCCAAGGTGAAGTGGTTCAACGCGGTCAAGGGTTATGGCTTCGTATCGCGTGGCGATGGCCAGCAGGATATCTTCGTGCATATGGAGGTCCTGCGCCGCGAGGGGATTCAGGAACTGCAGCCGGGGCAATCGGTCCGCGTCCGCATTGGCCAGGGGCCGAAGGGGCCGCAGGTTGCGGAAATCCGGGTCGACTGATCCAAGCCCGCTTTGAAGTCTTTTTAGCGCCGGCGCCGGTCAAGCGCCGGCGTTTCTATTGCCGCTGCCGGTCGCCGCTGTCGGTGTTCCCAGCCCTGGGCTCGGGAAGCGGCGGCAGTTCCGCGTTCAGCGCCAGTTCGTCGTCTGGATAGCCGTTCAGGACGAGCAGCATATCGACGCTCTCACCGTTGCCGGAGAGCGGGTAGTATACGCGCTCGGTGCGGATGAAATCGCGCCCCGGATGCGGCATGGCAAAGGCGTCGTAGAGCGGCCGCTTCTGTTCGGCGCAGGCCGTCATGTTGGACTTGATGCGGTCGTAGAATTCCGGAAGCACCGCATCTTCGAGATAGAGACCGGTGATGTTGCGGGCGGCGACAAGCGTCTGCATGGTGCCGATCAGGCGGTAGCGGAAGCGGCGCGGCCTGCCGTCGCCTTCGACATCGACAAGATTGATGTAGGGCAGCAAAGTCTTAAATACGATCGGATCGAGATCCTGTCGTCCGGCCAGCCGGCCGGGCCGGGCGATGCGCTGCAGATAGTCGCGCATCCAGGCATATCGCGGGTGTAGGTCTTCGTATATCGGACTCCACATGACAATCTCCCTGCCTCGGTCGAGATGCCTTGCGGCGAAACCTGATGCCGATGGGAAGATAATAGCCGCTTTGACCCTGGATAGAGGTAAAAAAGCGGTAAGAAAACGCCGGACGCAAATGTGACGGGGCGATGCCGCTTTTCATCGGGAATGAGATTTATCGTCGCTCGTCGCTGGGCGGAAAACATCCGCTCGCGATCCCGCGCGTGTCCACCGTCATGGACCTGGCCCGAAGCCTCGGTTGGCTTGCTCCGGCCAAGTACCGCGAAAGCCATCCGGCAAGCGCGGAGCGGCTGCAGCGGTTTCACCGGCCGGACTATGTCGCCGCCGTGCGGACAGCCGAGCGGACGCAGACGATCAGCGCAGAGGATTCCCTCCGCTACAATCTGGGGCGCGGCGGGAACCCGATCTACGGCACCATGTTCCGTCGGCCGGCCACCGGTGTGGGCGCCAGCCTGATGGCGGCGGAGCATCTGCTGCGCGAAGGGGGAATCGTCTACAGCCCGGCGGGTGGCACGCATCATGGCCGGCCGGCACAGGCCTCCGGTTTCTGCTATTTCAACGACCCCGTCCTGGCCATTCTATGCCTTCTGGATGGCGGCCTCGGGCGCATCGCCTATGTCGATCTCGATGTACATCACGGCGATGGCGTGGCGGATGCCTTTGCCGCCGACGATCGTGTGCTTGTCATTTCGGTGCATGAAGCCGGCCGCTGGCCGCATTCCGGCGGCCTGGATGAGGAGGGCCGGGGCAACCTCTTCAACCTGCCGGTTCCACCGGGGATGCGCGACGACGAGATGTTTGCCTTGATCGAGGGGGCGATCGGCCCGCTGGTGGAGAATTTCCGGCCCGCCGCACTGATCATGCAATGCGGAGCCGATGCCTTGGCGGACGATCCCCTGGCCAAGCAGGAACTCTCGAACAACGCCCTGTGGGCAGCGGTGCGGAATTTGAAAAGCCTGTCGCCCCGGCTGTTGGTACTCGGCGGCGGAGGATATAATCCGTGGTCGGTGGCGCGGTGCTGGACCGGCATCTGGGCGGAGCTGAACGGCCTGGACAAGCCGGACCGGCTGCCGCCCGCGGCGGAAACGCTCCTGCGCAGCCTGAGCTGGGACCGGGCGGCGGGGCGCAATCCCCCGGAGCACTGGTTCACTACCCTGACCGACACCCCGCACCACGGTCCCGTCCGCAGCGCGGTGCGGGACCTGATACGGCGAGTCCATGAGAGGATGACGTGATCACCCGACGCTTGTTTCTGACTTTGCTGTTTGCCGTCTTCTTGACCCTTCCGGGCTTTCTTGCCGCCCCCGGCGCCGCGCAACCGCAGCCGGCCCTGCCAAAAAGCGATCTGGTGATCCGGACCGCAAACGGACCGAAGCATTTCACCGTGGAACTGGCCGATAATGACATCAGCCGGGAACGCGGCCTGATGTTCCGCACCAGCATGGCCGCCGATGCCGGCATGCTGTTCGATTTCAAGCAGGAGCAGATGACGTCGTTCTGGATGCGAAACACGCTGATCCCGCTCGACATGCTGTTCATCAAGGCCGACGGCACCATCTTGAACATCCACCAGCGCGCCATCCCGCATGACGAGAGCGGCATCAATTCCGCCGGTCCGGTGCGGGCGGTGCTGGAACTCAACGGCGGCACGGTCTCGCGGCTTGGCATCAAGCCGGGGGACAAGGTCGAGCATGCCATCTTCGGCAATCCGCCGAAGTCAGCCGGCCGCTGACCGGCGGAAATTCCGGGATATCTTCGTGGTGACGGGGCTGGCCGGGGGTAGGCGCTTTATGCTAAAAGGCCCTCGATTTCCCGCCATTCGGGCAGGGTGTAGCTCAGTCTGGTAGAGCGCTTGCTTTGGGACGGCAGACATCGTCTCTATTTCACCTTGCTAATCAATAGCTTGGTTTTCTGGTGACTGTCAGCGTGACGCATACGTGACGCGAGCGTTGCCAGCGCTCGATCCTTTGCTTCGGTGTCATGGTGGGCATATCGCATCGTCGTTTGAATGACTTCGTGGCCCAGCACCTCCTTGACGATCTCCAGCGGAATGCCCGATTGCACCATCCAACTGCCTGCCGTATGGCGCAGGTCGTGGAACCGGAAATCCTTGATCTCCGCCCGGCGGCAGGCTGCCCGGAATGCCGTCTTGACCGACTTCACCGCGGCGCCCTCATAGGTGAATACGGGGCCTTTCTCGGCCGGCCCCTGCTTCCGCAGTAGCGCGGCGAGGTCGTCGGTGATCGGCAGGATGTGATTCTTGCCTCCCTGCTTCTTGCTCTTGATCTTGAAGGTGATCCGCCGGTTCGGCAGGTCGACCTGGCTCCAGTCCAGCCCAATGATGTTGGCGGCCCTGGCGCCGGTCAGCAGGGCAAATTCGATTATCGGTTGGAGGTGAGGGGAAGCGGCTGCGATCAGGCGCGCCGCTTCATCATTGCTCAGGTAGCGGGTGCGGTGATCGGGCTCCCGGAGTTTCAATTCCTTCCAGTTGACGGTTCCGACTTCCGCTTCCAGGTGGATCTTGGCGCGATAGACGACCGCCCGGAGTAGCTGCAGTTCGCGATTGACCGAGGAATTCGATATCAGCCGTTTCACGCGGACGCTCGGATCATCGGTAGCAAAGGTGCCCTTCGCTGTTTCCCCCTCGGCGCTTTGCTATGTAGCGCGCCACAACCGAATTAGAGAGTAAGTGCAGTTGGAAATCCTTGCCGATAATGCGCAGCAATCGCTGGCCTGTTCGGTAGATCGTGTCGGCACCGGGAAGGTGCGCGCCGTGCTGCTCATAGTACCAGCCGAATGCCTGATCGAGGGTGAACCGGGCCTTTTGGCCCGTCACCAGCCCCATGATGGCATCGTGCTTTAGCTTGGCTTCGACGATCTCGGCGTCCGAGCGGCGATCCGTTTCCGTGCTGCCTCTAAACCGACGACCCTTGACGGTAAAATCATACTGCCAGTGTGGGCTATCCCCGCGCCTGTAGAGGGCCATGACACCTTGCTCCCGTCAATGAATTCCCGGAGGTCTGCAGGATCGAACATGCGCCGGCGGCCGATCAGGACGTAGCGCAACCGGCCGTCACGGATATGCTTGTTCAGCGTCTTATCAGACTTTATGCCGAGCATCCTGCAGGCTTCGGCTGTTGTGTAGAGAAGGCGGGGCAGCTATGCCGCCCCGTCCGTTCCTGTCGCTTTGATCTGGTCCGTCATCCGGCGCTCCAATTGCTGTTTATGCGTCCCATCTTGGGAATCTACTTGCGACCTACGATTTGGAATGTAATTCGCTCCTGCGTCACGTGGGGTAATCTTCGAACGCAATGCCGGCAAAGAATTCACCGGCTACCGTGGCGGGGTCCAAACCAGCGTGTTTAAAGATGACTGGCAGTGCCGTTTCCAGCGCCGTCAGTGCCGACTTGCGATCCTCTTCATGCTCGGAATCGAGGCTGTCAACGCGAGAAAGTGCCAACATGATCAGGACGGCGGCTTCCGCTGGGGTCTTCGCAGGCAGCTTCATAGCGGCATCGCCCAAGGCGGTAAGGCGGTTAAACGCCGCGTGCCAACCTCGATCATGACGATACCATTCGTCGCTCTCGCGATCCGCCTTTTGCCTATCATCCTCACAGCGGTGCATGGTGGCGATTTCGACGGGAAACTGCATGGCCAGAGTGAGAATGAGAGACTGGCGGGTTTCGGTCGTGCGGGTGTGCTTGGTCATGGTGCGTCCATACATTTGGCCTATCAGGCCGACCCGCGGGCGGCGCGGGCGCCGGGGGCTGATAACTCGCGTATGGACGAGCGGGCTTCTTTCCCTATCGGGTATTGTATCCGCCGCACCCCCGACTCAAAATTGGGGCGCAAAAATACCGCCAAGGCCACGGTATCCCTGAATCGCCTTGATCGGATAAAGACCAGACCGAATGGCGGCGCGCGGCAATATGGCACATTTCAGTTACCAGCCAATGACTTGGCGGCAATCCGGGTATGCGTAAAACACGCATTAGGACTTCCTTGACCCGAATCACGTAAAGCACCATCTTATCGCTGTACCCGCTCTGCCTCGGCATCGGGCTTGGAAGACCAGCCTTCGGGTTGGCAGGTGCCGCGACCTGGCGATACCAAGCCTGTGGCACCTAGATAAAGCCCCGCTGGAAACAGCGGGGCTTTCTGCTTCTCGGTGCTCCTCAGATCCGAAAGTTTTATCTGACAGAGAGTACGCGCGACTGCCGCACTGGTCCATTGCGGAGGGTTTGGGAGAGATTCTTGCATCTCCGGGCCGCGATAGTACCGAGCATCGCCTCCTCGCTCCTGTAGGCAGGGCGTACCGGGCTTGCTAGGCTAACCGCGCAGGCAGCACAGGGAGGAAGCCATGGATGTAGAAGCCGCGCGCCCCGCTGAGCGCAAAACCCTTCGGGATGTTCGAACAACGCCTCGATCGAACACAGGGGCGGAATAGCACTCGGCCAGATCGCCGACGAGCTGCTGAACATCAGGCATGTCTTGCAGGATATTGCCGTGTCCGCCCATGCCATTGCGACGAAGCGCTAAAGCAAACACCCGCGCGCTTCCCGCCGGCGGTTAGCTTAGCGGTAGAGCATACCCTTCACATGGGTGGGGCCGGAGGTTCATATCTCGGACGGGCCGCCGCCGGCTGCATGGCTGGGCTATAGGGCCATTCAGCCATGCCGCGGTCTCCGGAGGAGCTGGTCCAGCTTGTTACCGCCCGATTCGGGTAGATCGGTAAAAGCCGCATCCAGTGCAAAGCGGTCCCAAACCAACCGGCTATTGATCCGCTTGGGCTTGGGCATCCGGCCATCAGCAACCATTTCATCGAACAGCGTAACGCCAACCCCCACGTATCGCGAGGCTTCATCCCGCGACATCCCGCGCGGCGGATAGGCGTAGGCATCAAGCCTCTTCACTGCCACCCTCCTCAGCACGCCTGCTGAGTTCTGCGGCATGGTCCCGCTGTGCTAGGCTCTGGCCGAGCGCTTCTGCAAGCGCTATTACGGCTGCATCCAGATTCGGTGAAAGTGGCTGTTGCTGGTCCTGAGCCTGCTTAGCCTTTTCGTCCAGTTCATCCATTGCCGATCCTCATTTCCTTGAATGCAATGCAGCCTGTCCGCTGCTTGGCTGCTTGGCCAGGAAGTCGAGAAAGGCCCGCATGGGGGTGTTGCTGTTGTCGTAGGCCATGACGGGCAGCTCGGCAGGACTGAGGCTCATGGCGAATTCCCATGCCTGCTCTGTAGAGCCGTCGTATCGACTGCAGCGCTTGACTAGGTGGCTTGCTGGGTCCGTCATGCCGTGACGCGTCACTGGGCGCTCCCTGATCAGCGCTTGGTATAGTTCCCTTTGGTTTAGTTAAGTGAGTCTGGTTAAGTGGTATAGTTAGGGTGACATCCTGTGACACCCCCGGGTGTCATCCTGTGTCACCCCCGGGTGACATACGGTGTCAGGGGTAGGGGTGTCACACTGTGTCACCCGTCCCTCTGCGGCGGGCCGAGTTTCAAAGCGCACCCGGTAGAGATTCGAGGACTTGCCAACGCCGTTCGGCTGCAGCTCGATCGAGATGTGTCCGGCCGCCTCCAGTGCCCGGAGGTGCCTCTGCACCATGCGGGGGCTGTATCCGTCTCCCAGACGCTCCGCGAGGGTGCCGATTGAGGGCCAGCATTTGCCCTCCTGGTCGATGTAGGCGCACAGGGCGGCCAGCACCCGCAGCGCAGAGGCGGGGAGGTTGGGATCGAAGATTGCCGCCTGGGGCAGCCGGGCGAAAATCTGCCGATCTGGTTGCTCCGGCGATTCGGTTGAGGTATGCTCTTGGTTGTCGAGTTTCGATGAGTCATCAGCCCGGTTGTCGCCCGCCAGCGGCGCCGGGTTTGCTCGTTTCAGCGGTGTCATTATGCCCATGGCTGAAACACCCTGCGAACACGGCGTGACGCATACGTGACGCGATGTTCCAAATAGGGGCGGCTACGTTCTTGTTTTTGCCGAGTTCGCGAAGTAGCTTTCCCCGCGAAATAGCTGGTTTTGCTGGCATCGGGGTGTAGCTCAGTCTGGTAGAGCGCTTGCTTTGGGAGCAAGAAGTCGCTGGTTCGAATCCAGTCACCCCGACCATGATGGCTCGATCGGCAAGATTGCGATTCAGAGGATGGCATGGTTAAGGCACGGATTTATCAGCCGGCCAAAACGGCGATGCAGTCAGGCAGGGCGCAGACCCGAAAATGGCGGCTGGAATACGACACCGCTGATGCGCGGTTCGTCGAGCCATTGATGGGCTGGACCGGCGCGCGGGATACCCGCGGCCAGCTCAACCTGCGTTTCGACACCAAGGAAGAGGCGATCGCCTACGCCGAGAAATACAAGATTCCCTACGAAGTCGAGGAGCCGCAGCCGCGCAAGCTGATCCGGCGCGCCTACGCGGACAATTTTGCGTTTACCAGAATCCGGTAATCTCGAGCCGGTCGGGCGCGGTGTCAGCGGCGGCCCGCCGGCCCACTCTGAATTGGGCGCCCTTAGCTCAGCTGGATAGAGCAGCCGCCTTCTAAGCGGCAGGTCGTGGGTTCGAGTCCCGCAGGGCGCGCCATACCGCAAGGCGAACGGCCGCTGATCAGTCGGCCGAGGTCACCACCGGGAGCATGTTGGGGTCCTGATGCGTGCGCGCATGCCGGCCGGTGCGGCGCACGAGCCCGAACGCCCGCAGGAGCGCGTCGAGCGACGATGGCCGGTTCCCGCCGACGAAGCGGACCGCGACGAGCCGCTCGGCGAGGCGACGTGGTGCGGCGGCGACCAGCATGGCCCAGACGACGACCAGCGCGCGCGTCAGCGGCGGGGCGGGAGCGCGGCAGGCGATTCGCGCGATGTAGCGGACGAGCCGCGGCAGCGTGTCGGTCGGCACCGGGTACTGGTCGCGGCACAGCTTGAGCGCCGCCAGGCGGAACTGCAGGTGGAACCAGGAGCGGTCGAGGACGTCGTCGGGGAGGAAGATCCCGAGCGCCTCCGAGTGCCATCTGAGAAATGTCGCGCGGCGGCGATCGACCGCGACGTTGTAGACGAACTTCTCCGGCGCGAGACCGGCCTGCGCATGATGGTTGCGCCCGTGGAACCTGTACTCGGCCAGCACGTCCGGCAGCGCCACGACATCGCCGTAGAGCGGCGCCACGGCGTTGAGCGGGCCATCCGCGCCATAGCGGAAGAGCTGCGTCGGCAGCGGCATCGCCTTGTCGAGGTACCAGCGGGCGAAGGCGTTGCCGCTCATCGGCGGGCAGGGATAGAGCCCGTCGCGCAGCACGGTTTCGCGAATGCGCGCCGGCGTCCAGTTCGGCGGCAGCGGCGGGTAGACCCCGCCCAGCGAGCGTCCGTGCCCGTCGATTGTCTCGAGGCAGAACTGGACGGCGCTCACGCCGGGGCGCATCGCCGCGAGCACGCGGGCGGCGGCGCCGGGGCGAAGCCGGTCGTCGGCGTCGAGGAAGAAGACGACCTCGCCGCGCGCCGCGGCGATG
>NZ_DASVCJ010000081.1:0-38935 GCF_036381655.1 Ferrovibrio sp. | reverse complement strand
AATTGCCGGTCCGCAGGTTGACCGCGCCCACGCTCAAGCGGATGTCGCCGCCGTTGATGCGGTCGAAGTCAACCAGTTCCAGCAACGTGTTTCGCAACGGCGTCGTGTCGTAGAAGCTGAGCGCGCCGATCGTGCCTTCGGCGCGCAATTGCGGCGGCGGGACCCGCGGCTCGAAGAAGCCGGGCGCGCCGAGCACAAGCGCGAGCGCCGCGCTCGTCTCGTTGAACAGGGTGCGGCCGTTCTCGCCGGGAATCGTCGGGTCGATCAAGAGCCGCGACGATACCCTCTCCCAAAAGGTCTTGAGCCGCTCCAGGCGTCGTTCGGGCGGGTTGCCGACGATGAGCGCGGCGTTGATGGCGCCGATCGAGATGCCGGCCACCCAGCCCGGCAGGTAGTCATTCGCAACCAGCGTCTCATAGACCCCGGCCTGATAGGCGCCGAGCGCGCCGCCGCCCTGCAGCACCAGAATGATCTGTTCGTCGAATCTGTTCATGGCGTATGAAAAGCGGGCCTCTGCGGCAAGATTGTGGCGCTGCGGCCCGGTCAGCCGGTCAGCCGGTCAGCCGGTCAGGCCGGCGAGACGGTCGAGCTGCTGCGCTTCCGGCAATGCCGGTTCGGCGGCGCCTCTTGCCACTGCGGCGCCGGCGAGCAGGCTGAAGCCGCCGCCCAGGCCGAGCCGCAGCATGTCGGCATCGTCGATGTCGAGCAGCACCGAGTCCATCTGATGGGCGCGCACCCGCCGGGCGAAGGCGGCCAGATCGACGCCCTGCTGATGCGCGGTTTCGCCACCGGCCATCGTCTCGGCGGCCGAGACGGCGAGCGACTGCACCCCGGCGGCGGCATACAGATCGACCAGCTTGGGATCGGCCGGCAGGCGCATGCCCTGCATGATCGACAGCGGCTGCAGGTAGGACAGGATATCGGCGATGCGGCCCGGCGGCGTGCCCGGCGCGACGCCGGTGATGCTGAAGCCGATGAAGCGCTTGAAGCTCTGTGGCACCTCGCGCAGGCGCTGCAGATAGACGTTGCGGGTCTTGGCCGTCGCCAACGTGCTGAAATGCACCGGCATGACGATCAGAGCCTGCATCGTCTGCGTCAGCATATGCTGCAACCCGAGCGCCCCGCTGAGCAGGGCGTAGCGGTCGAGATGGAATTGCAGGGCCTCGGGATCGTCGACCAGCATCATGTCGTCCTCCTGCGGCATGGCGCCGCGATGGAGGATTCTGACGTCGAAGGCGGTGAACGCCTTGCGCCTGGTGCTGAATACCGGGTCGAAGCGGACGCTGCATTGCTTGAGATACTGCGCCGCCGAGGTCTTCTGCCACAGCGCGGCCAGCGACTGGTCGAGATCGGCCATGTCCGGCCCCGGCCCGGTCACCGCCGCCGCCGCCGGGGGCGGCTCGTCGGCGCCGAGATTCTCGAACAGCGCGATTCCGCCGCCATCCTCCGGCGCAAGCTGGCCGGTCTCGACGAATTCCAGCAACTGCTCCAGCGTGCTGACCTTCTCCATCAGCAGCTTGCGGTCGACCTCGGCGACCCGGGATTTCACCGTGACGTCATGGCCGGCCGGCAGTTCGCCGAGAACGAGCCGCTGCACCTCCCGGGCGATCGCCGTGGCCTTGGCTTCCGCCTGCGGCCGCGCCAGCCGGGTGAACAGCACGAGGAAGCGCTCGTCGTCGATCTTGTAATAGGCGTCGGCCGGTTCGAGATAGCGGCGGAACGTGCTCTCGACCACGGCATGCACCTTGTCGCGGTGGCTCTCCCAGGTCTCGGCCAGCGCCCGGCGGATATAGTCCAGGCCGACGAGCTGCAGCGTGCCGGCCTGCATCCGCGACGGCAATGGCGGTGCGGACGGCAGGATCTTCGGCTCCGCCGGCCGGCGTTCGATGGCGCGCGATTTCGCCGCACCGGCGGGACGGCGCTCCTCGCGGCCGAACAGGAAATCGCCGACGCGCTGCAGGGGAGACCTGGAATCAGAATCGCTCATGCCGTTCTGCTTTACTGCCTGTCCCGCGGCGCGGCAATCGTGTCACACAGGCTCGGGATCGCCCAGCGCGACCGGCACCGGCACGCGCAGGCTGCGCAGGGTCACTTCGATATCCCGCTCGTCATAGGGCTTGGGCAACAGGCGCAGCAGGGGATCGCTGCGCAGCGGATCGGGAATCGAATGGGTATCGCGGCCGGTGGCGATGATGATCGGCAGATGCGGGCGGCTGGCGCGCAGCTCGGCGGCCAGGATATCGCCGGTCAGATCCGGCAGGCCGATATCGATGATGGCCAGGGTCAGCCGGCTGCGCGCCAGCCGCAGCTTGTTCATGGCGCCCATGGCCGAGGCGGATTCCTCCACCTCGAAGCCGAGTTCGCGCAGGGCATCGGCGGCGGCGGCGCGCACCAGCGCCTCGTCCTCGACCAGCAGCGCCCAGGGCCGCTGCGGCGGCGAATCCAGCGCCGCGCGGGTCTTCACCGCCAGATCGAAGAAGCTGAACGGCTTGGCGATCAGGTGCAGGCCGGGCTCGAGATTGCCCTGGCGCGCCAGGGTATGCTGCGCATAGCCGGTGGTGAACAGGACGCGCAGATGCGGATTGATGCTGCTGGCCTCGTCGGCCAGGCTGCGCCCGTTCATCGCTCCGGGCAGCACGATGTCGGTAAACAGCAGCGCGATGTCTAGGCGGCTGCGCAGCAGCGCCAGGGCGGCGGCGGCATCGCCGGCCTCCAGCACCTGATAGCCCAGTTCGCGCAGCATCTCGGCCGCGGCGGCGCGCAGATCGGCATCGTCCTCGACCACCAGAACCGTTTCGCTGCCGGCCGGCGCGACCGTGGCCTGGGGCGCGGCGGCGATGCTGTCGCTCTCCTGCGGCTGGAAATGCCGCGGCAGCAGGATCGTCACCGTCGTGCCGCAGCCGATCTCGCTGCTGATCTCGATATGGCCGCCCGACTGCTTGACGAAGCCGTAGACCTGGCTCAGCCCCAGACCGGTGCCGGCGCCGGCCGGCTTGGTGGTGAAGAAGGGATCAAAGGCCCGCTCGATGACGTCGCGGCTCATGCCCACGCCGGTATCGCTCAGGCTGATCGCGACATAGGCTCCGGGCGAGAGGCCGGATTGCAGCGCCGGGCCGGCGGTCAGTTCCGTATTCCGGGTGGCGATGGTCAGCCTGCCGCCATCGGGCATGGCGTCGCGGGCGTTGATCGCCAGATTGAGCAGCGCATTCTCCAGCTGGTTCTGATCGACGAAGGAGCGCCACAGGCCGTCATCCAGCTTTTCCGTCACCTCGATCGTCTCGCCCAGGCTGCGGCGCAGGAGCGGCAGCATGCCGCCGATCAGCTCGTTGACGACGATCGGCTTGGGCTCGAGCGGCTGCCGCCGGGCGAAGGCGAGCAGATGCCGGATCAGGGCGCTGGCGCGCTGCGTGCCGCGCAGGGCATGGTCCAGCCGGCGCTGGATGCGCGCCATGTCGTGATCCTTGCGCGCGATCTGGCGCTGCACGCTTTCGATGCTGGAGCCGATGATGCCGAGCAGGTTGTTGAAGTCGTGGGCGATGCCGCCGGTGAGCTGCCCGAGCGCCTCCATTTTCTGCGACTGCGCCAGCTGCTGGCTCATCTCGGTAAGCTGGCGCTGCTGGGTCAGGTCGCGGGTGACCTTGGCGAAGCCGACCAGCCGCCCGGTCTCGTCGCGCACGGCATCCAGCAGCGCGGCGGCCCAGAAGCGCGAGCCGTCCTTGCGCCGGCGCCAGCCCTCGGTCTGGTAGCGTCCGGTTTCGCGGGCGATCTGCAGCGCCTTCTGCGGCTTTCCGGCGGCGATATCGGCTTCGGTGTAGAAGGTCGAGAAATGCCGGCCGATGATCTCCTCGGCCGCATAGCCCTTGACGCGCGCCGCCCCGGTATTCCAGGTCACCACCTGGCCACGCTCGTTGAGCATGTAGATGGCGTAATCGACGGCAGCGTCAACAAGCAGCTGATGGCTCAGCTGGCTGGACTCGAAAGCCATACCAACGGATCGGTCGACCTCCCGAGACATGACCAGCACCCCCTGATCGCGTCGAGCCTACCGCCACGGTAACAAAAACTATTGAGATCGCAAACGACTCTATGCAGGAACAAGAGGAAATTAGCCGGAATTCATCTTACGCGGGTTTAAAATTTGCCGTTTTATCCGCGCTTTTCAAGGCCGCTTTTCCGCGCGCCGCGATCAGCGGTTGATTAGCCAGAGGATCAGCGACAGCGCCAGGCTGATCACGATCCCGGTGCCGATCGGCGCGTAGAAGGTGAAATGGCCGCGCTCGATCAGGATGTCGCCCGGCAGGCGCCCCAATCCCAGTTTGCCCAGCCAGGGCCAGAGCAGACCGATGGCGGCGATGAGCAGACCGACGGCGATCAGTATGCGGGACATGGCATGGAGTTTACACCAAATGCCGCAGGCGCGGCAGCCGCCGAGACGCCGCCGTAAGGCCGCCGCGAAACTTCTCGGGACGGCGTCTAGGAGGAATGGCGCGGACGGCGGATCGCCGCTTTCGCCCGACCGTTCTGCACAAGGCTCGCCGCGGCGATCGTCGCGATGAAGCCGGCGATGGCGAGAACGGTCAGCAGGCCGCTCGCCATGCGCAGCGCCGCCAGTTCGAGCAGGCCGCCGGTCAGCCGCGCCAGCATCGAGCCGTGCAGCACGGCCAGCGGGGCATAAAGGAAAGCGCTATAGCGCAGGCGCCAGCCGGTCACCGCCGGCAGGATGATCAGCGCATGGCCGAACACCATCGACAGGACGAAGCCGATCAGGATGGCATGCAGCGCGATGTCGTAGCCGAAGGCGGCCTTCGCCGGCGGCGCCAGCAGCAGGGCGGCCGCGGCGCAGGCGAGCCAGAGATAGCCGAGCAGCATGCAGAGCGCGAAAAAGCGCGTCTGTCCGGCCTGCCGCACGGTGCGCCAGGCGATGTCGTGCCGCGCTAGCCACAGCGCGACGGCCGCCAGTCCGATGCCGAACAGATCGGCGCCGTTGTCGCCGGCGATGCCGTTGAGCGCGCCGGTGACGAGAAAGCCGATGGCGATGATGAACCAGGCCTCGCTGCCGCGCTTGCGCTCCAGCAGGCGGCTCATCTCCAGCCGTTCGCCGGCGATGGTCAGCACCAGAAACAGCAGCCACCAGCCGACGAAAGCCGGCACCTCGTCGCCGCGCAGCCAGAAGACGTTGCCGGCCGTCCAGGCGACCGCGCCGGCCAGCAGCGCGGCGTTGAACAGCTCCGGCTGCTGGCGCAGGATCAGCAGGGTGACGAGCGCGAAGACGATGCCGGACAGGCTGTAGGCCGCCGCCGCGACTGTCGGCGGCGCGCCGAGGATCAGCAGCAGGCTGCCGGCGCCGGCGAAAAGCGGCGCGAGATAGGCCCAGGACCGGTTGGCGGCGACCGCGCGCTCCAGGCCGATCAAGGTGCCGAACAGGCCCGAGACCATCAGCGGTCCGTGCAGGGCCGCGAGCGAGGCGCCATGCGGCAAGGTCCAGCCGAGCCGCCACAGGCCGGCGCAAAGCCCGGCCAACAGGGAGAGGCCGCCCAGCAGCAGCAGGATGACGCGGAGCCCGATCGGGCTCCGCATCGTCTGCAGCAGGCCGGCTAGGTCAGGCCGCGGTGCGGCTGATGCGGACTTGCCAGACATCGGGACCCTGCTCCTCGTAATCCCAGGCGAAGCTGCCGGGGAATTCGGCGTTGAACTGGTAGTAAAGCGGCTTCGGATCGTGGTCGTTGACCAGCCGGAAGGCCTGACCGGGGCTGAGCCGGGTGAAGGTTTCGAAAATCAGCGGATGGCGCTCGCGCGGCGGAATCTGCCGCACGTCGATCGTGGTTGCCACGCTGGCTGAACTCATCGTCCTACTCCTCGTCTGTGGCCGAGCAGCGCCCGGCCGCGTTCCGTGATGCGGTCTGGTGTCCAGGGCGGATCCCAGACCAGTTCGACATCCACGCCGGCCAGTTCGGGGAACCGGTCCAGCAACCGCTGCTCGGCATCGCGCTTGATCATGGCGCCGAGCGGGCAGGCCCGCGTGGTCAGCGTCAACGCAACCTCGGCATGATCCGATATGCGGCGGGCGCGGTAGACCAGGCCGAGATCGACGACGCTCAAGCCGACTTCCGGATCGAGCACCGATTGCAGGCAATCGAGGATGTCGGGATCGAGCGCTTCGGCAGATATCTGCGACTGGGTCATGCCGCCTCCTGTGGATGGCGGGCATTCTGCTGATCCGGCTCCGGGCTTTCTTTGCGCTGCCACAAACACGTAAAGCGGCGGCGCTCTGCCCGTCAGGTTGCGCCGGCGCAAAGACGCAGTCGCCGCCATCGTTAAACTGCGTCAAGTTTCGAGGAGCGTGCGATGGCGATCAGCGAGGACTGGACCGTGGAGGAAGTGATGCGGCGCTGGCCGGGCACGATCCGGGTGTTTCTCGATTTCCGGCTGCGCTGCGTCGGCTGTCCGATCGCCTGCTTCCACAGCATCGCCGATGCCTGCCGCGAGCACCAGGTCGACCAAGAGGCGTTCCTGGCGGCCTTGCGGCGCAGTATCAGCCCGGCCGATCCCCGGACTGGCCCTCCGCCAGCATGAACAGCCGATGCGCATCCTTCAGCACAATGCGCTGGCGCCCGCCTTCCACCAGCCCGCGATCCTCCCAGGCGCTCAGGATGCGGCTCACCGTATGCAGGGTCGTGCCGGTCATCTCGGCGATGTCCTGGCGGCTGATCGGAAAATCGATCTCGATGCCCCGCTCCACCTTCTTGCCCGATTGCTGCGCCAGCCGCAGCAGGGCATGGGCGACGCGGCGTTCGACCTCCTCGGTCGACATCTCGACCACGCGGGTCTGGGTCTCCTGCAGCCGGCCGCCCAGGGTCTGCATCGTGCTGGTGGCCAGCATCGGGTATTTGGCGACGAGCTGCGGCCAGAGCGGCGACGGCCAGGCCAGCGCCACGCTGTCGACCACCGCGGTCGCCGTCGCCGGATAGCTGTCGCGGCCGATCGCCATGGCGATGCCGAAAATCTCGCCGGGCGTGATATAGCGCACCACCACCTGCTGGCCGTCCGGCGTGATCTTGACGACACGCAGCCGGCCGTCGAGCAGCACGAAGAAGGAATGCGCCGGCGCATCCTGCTCGAACACGTTGCTGCCCTTGGCATAGCGGCGCGACGTCGCACCGCCCAGCAGGTCCTTCAACTGCTCGCGGCTGAAGGCGCGAAACAGCGGCAGATGGGCCACGAGAGAGGGGTCGAGCGCAGGCATGCCGGGAAATTAGCAGGCTGCGGCCCGTCCGGCCAGCGACGCGAGCCGGGGCGCGGCCGCGGATATCGGCCGTAACGGCAAAAATCGCGGCGAATTTGTCATGGCGCAAAGTGGCGCCGGCGCCGCCCGGCTAGAAGTCGCCGTGACGCCGGCACCGCTCGGCCGCTTACGACATCGAACCATGGAGTGTGACATGCGCAAAAGTCTGGCCCTCGCCGCCGCCCTGGCGCTCGTTCTGGCCGCCGGCATCGCCTCGGCGGCGGACGTCGAGGTCAAGATGCTGGATAAGGGCGCCAAGGGCATGATGGTGTTCGAGCCCGCCCTGGTGAAGATCAACCCCGGCGACGCCGTGAAATTCGTGCCCGTCAGCAAGGGCCACAATGTCGAGACCATTCCCGGCATGGCGCCGGCCGGCGCCGCCGAGGTGCATGGCAAGCCGAACGAGGAAGTCACGGTGAAATTCGACAAGCCCGGCGTCTACGGCTTCAAGTGCAAGCCGCATTACGGCATGGGCATGGTCAGCCTCGTGGTGGTCGGCAAGCCTGACAATATCAGCGCCGCCAAGGCGGTGAAGCATCCGGGCAAGGCCAAGCAGGTCTTTGCCGAACTGTTCGACGAAAGCCAGGTTGCCAGCCGCTAAGCGTTACCTCGCGACGGCCCGGCCGCCCGCGCGCACCGTCAACTCCCTCGCTAGGCGTGCGGTCCGTGCGGCGGCCGGTTTTTTCCTGTTGCGCCATACCTCTTGCGCATCGCCGGGCCCGGGCGGCTTCGCGGGACACGCCTATTTCCTGTTCAGCGCGATGAGGCAGATCGCCAGCGCCGCCATCCATAGCAGCGCGGCGAGGGAATAGGCGATCGCCGGCGCGGCATCGCCGGCGGCACGCAGCACCGCCGCCAGTCCCATGCAGATCGCCGCCACCGCGATCGCGCCATCGGGCGGCGCCCTGCGCTCGCGCTGCGCCGCCGTCTTGAGCATCATGGTCACGGTGGTCAGGCCGATGCCGCCGACGGTGATCAGATGCAGCGGCGCGCTGCTCGGCCACAGGGCGGCGAGCGCATTCAGCGCGCTGCCGACGAGGCCGAGCGCAATGAAAACCTGGCCCGCCGCCAGGGCGCGCAGCTCGGCGCCGGCCAGGGCCAGCGCGCCGATCCAGCGCCGCATGCGCCAGAGCATCAACCCGCCCGCCGCCGCCGCGCAGGGCGCCGTCGCAACGGCCGGCGCATCGGCCGCGATGGCCAGGCCGCTCAGCGCCAGCGCCAGCAGGACCAGTTTTTCCAGCACCAGCTCCGGCGCGATGCGCGCGCCGCCGGCGCGCTGCACCAGGCCGGACAGGGCGGCGCCGGCGATGCGCCCGCCCATCACCACGATCAGGATCACCGCGGCGAACAGCCCGAGCAGCACGCCGCCGCGCGCCAGCGCTGTCTGGGCCAGCACATCGCCCGCCGCCAAGGCCAGCAGCAGCAGCGGAAAGGGCGCATTCTGTCCGCGCTTGATGCCGCGCAGGAAGCCCTGCGCCGCGATCGCGGCGATGGCCAGCGTCGCCGCCGGCGACAGCAGGGCTGCCGGCAGGCCGCCGTAATCCAGCAGCCAGGCCAGGCGCGCTGCCGCCCAGAGCAGCAGCACGAACAGCGCCGTCCTCTCGCCGGTGCGCGTGAACAGGAAGCCGGCGATCACCGCCATCGCATAGCCAAAGACCAGCTCATGGCCATGCCACAGAAAGGCCGGCACGCCCGCCGGCCGCGCGAAGATCCACAAGCCCACCGAAAGCAGGCCCTGTATGCTGGCGCCGGCGAAGTACAGCCGGTGCACCGGCAGGCGCTGCATGCCCATCCCGTCACGCCCGCCCATTCGGCCGGCCTCCTTTCGCTGCCGGCTTCTTCAGGCCAGGCTTCTTCTGGTCTGGCCCGTTCAGGCCGGCCTGTGCGATCTCCTCGACCAGCCAGTCGCGGAAGGCGGCGACGAGGCGGCCCTGCGCATTGGCCTTCGGGCAGACGAGATAATACGAAAAACGGTTCTTCACCACCGGGCCGAAAGGCTGCACCAGATGGCCGGCGGCCAGTTCCTCGATCACCAGCGCGCGGCGGCCCATCGCCACGCCCTGCCCGGCCACGGCGGCCTGGATCGCCATCGACGTGTCGCTATAGCCGCTGCCGCGCATGGTATCGATATCCGGCACGCCGGCCTGCTGCAGCCAGTTCTCCCAGGTCGGCGCCTTTTCCTCGGGCAGCACCGCGGTATCGTGCAGCAGCGTGTGGAATTTCAGGTCCTGCGGCCGGCGTAGCGGATGCCGGCCGGCGAGCAGCTGCGGCGCGCAGACCGGGAAGGCGTAGTCGTCCATCAGATGCTCGACATAAAGGCCGGGATAGCGGCCGCCGCCGAGCCGGATGGCGAGATCGAAATCGTCGCGCGCGAAATCGACCTGCAGCGGCGAGGTCGAGATCATCAGCTCGATCTTCGGATGCCGCGCCTGGAAGCGCGGTATGCGCGGCACCAGGAATTTCGCCGCGAAGCTCTGCAGCGTGCTGATGCGCAATTGCTGCGGCCCGCTGCGGCGGTTGAGCCGCCTGGTGGCGAGGTCGATCTGATCGAAGGCGTTGCGCAGATCCGGCCAATAGGCCTGCCCCGCCTCGGTCAGCACCAGGCGGCGGTTGAAGCGGCGGAACAGCGGCGCGCCCAGCACGTCTTCCAGCAGCTTCACCTGATGGCTGACCGCCGCCTGCGTGACGTTCAGCTCCGCCGCCGCCTTGGTGAAGGACAGATGCCGCGCCGCGGCTTCGAAGACGCGCAGCGCGTTCAGCGGCGGCAGATGCCGGGCCATGCCTCTCCTCGCATTAGTTCAGCTTATTCGAATATGAGGAATCGTCGTTTGTCCGGCAAGCCCGAAACGCCTAAGTCTCGCCCCGCAACGATCGGCCCTCACCGGAGGATGACATGGCACAGGCTCGGATCGCTTACCGGTTTTTCCCGGATTACCAGCCGAAGGCATTGGCGCGGCTGCTGGCTGCCCGCATCGGCGGCCTGCTTGCCTGGCAGCGCCGGGCGCGCGAACGCGGCCAGCTCGCCGAATTGAGCGACATTTATCTGAAGGATATGGGCCTGAGCCGCGCCGACGCCCTGCGCGAGGCAAGCAGGCCTTTCTGGCGGGGGTGAGGTCCGGCGCGGGCCATGCAGGCCGGTGCCGCAACGCGGGTGGAAGTCGTCATTCAAATGAATTCCAATGCCTGCGTGCGTTCATCCACGCAGACGAGGGATCGTTTCATGGCGAGCAACGCGCTGGTGCAGGCCCGTATCGATGCCGATGTGAAAGAGCGCGCGGCGGTGGTGCTCGAGACTATGGGGCTGACCGTTTCGGATGCCATACGCATCCTGCTGACGCGCGTGGCCACGGAAGGAACGCTGCCGGCCGGTCTGGCCACCGACCCAGCCGCCCACGATGCCTGGTTCAGGGCGAAGGTGCAGGAGGCGCTCGAAGATCTGCGCCCGGCTCTGCCGCAGGACGAGGTGAAAGCCCATTTTGCCAAGCGCCGCGCGGCGGCCCTCAAGCGCGGCTGACCCGAGCGCATGAAGCTGGAATGGTCGCCTCTGGCGAGGACCGGGACAGGATTTTCGACTACATCGAACAAGACAATCCGCACGCGGCCGTAGCGCTCGAGGAACGGATCGGCGAGCAGATCGAATTGCTGGCAGCGTTTCCCGAGAGCGGCCGTCCCGGACGCATCGAAGGCACGCGCGAGCTTGTGATCAACCATACGCCCTATATTGCAGCCTACTGCATCAGCAGCGATGCGGTTCGCATCCTGCGCCCATTGCACGGCGCACAGCTTTGGCCGGACCAGCTGCCGGAAGCTTAAGTCCGCCAAGCTGTCATGGCCGGGACAAGCCCGGCCATGATGCTCATTGGGACTTCCATATGGCAGCCTGGGCGCCTGAATCCTCACCCCAGCGCGCGCTGCATCTTCTTCAGAAGCCGCCGGCGTTCGGCGTCGGTTTTCGCGTCGCGCAACTGCTGCTGCATCCGCAGCATCAGCCGGGCGTAATCGTTATGCCAGTCATGGCCGGCCAGCGCCTCGGCTTCGCTGTAGCGGTCGAGCCGGCGCGCCGCCTGCGGCCGGGCGGCGCGCAGCAGCCGGGGATGCGCGCCAAGCAGGCTGTAGGTTTCGTCCAGCCGCGGCGCAACGACGAGCGGCGCCGCGCCCTTCCAATCGCTTTTTGTCCATTGCGCGATGGCCGCGCGCAGCATGCCGATCGAGTCGAGATCGCCATGGGTCAGCATCAGGCCGCGGCGCACCGGCGCCCGTTCGCGCAGCCAGTCGAGCAATTCGTCGTGATCGGCATGGCCGGAATAGATTTCCAGTTTCTTCACATTGGCGCGCACCAGCACTTCGTCGCCCTGGATGCGCACGGCGCGCTCGCCGTCTTCCAGGAAGCGCCCGAGCGTGCCCGGCGCCTGATAGCCGACCAGCAGGACGGTCGCATTCGGCCGCCAGAGATTGTTCTTCAGATGATGGCGGATGCGGCCCGCCTCGCACATGCCGCTGGCGGCGATGATGATGGCGCCGCCGGTGATCTGCTCGATCTGCATGCTTTCCGCTACGCTGCGGGTGAAATGCAGGCTGCCGCCCGCGAAGGGATTTCCGGTCGCCGCGCGCAGGCCGTTCGCCTCGTGCAGATACTTGGCGAAGACATTGGTGATATGCAGCGCCAGCGGCGAATCGACGATCACCGGCACGCGCCTGACGGTGCCGTCGGCCATCAGCTTGGCCAGATCGGCCAGCAGCTCCTGGGTGCGCTCGACCGCGAAGGCGGGGATGATCAGGTTGCCGCCGGCATCGAGCGCCGCGCTCACTTCGCCGGCCAGCACGGCGCGGCGCGCGGCGGCGTCGAGCTTGGGCCGCGGCCGGCCGCCATAGGTCGATTCCATCACCACCAGGTCGAGATCGCAGGGCGCATCCGGACCATGCTGCAGGGCCTTGTGCTCCGGCCCGATATCGCCGGAGAACAGCAGCCGCATCGGACTCGTCTCGCCGGTCTCGACGGCCAGTTCGATGGAGGCGGCGCCGAGGATATGGCCGGCATTCCACATGCGCGCCCTGACGCCGGGGATGACGTCGAACCAGCTTTCGTAATCGCGGGCCTGCAGCAGCTTGAGCGCATCCTGCGCATCCTGCTCGGTGTAGATCGGCTGCACGGCGCTTCTGCCGCGGCGCAGGTTGCGCCGGTTCAGCTTCTCCACCTCCATCTCCTGGATGCCGCCGGAATCGGGCAGCATCCAGCGCAGCAGATCGGCGCTGCCTTCGGTGCAGAGCACCGGGCCGGCATAGCCCGCCTTGAACAGCTTGGGGATCAGGCCGCTATGGTCGATATGCGCATGCGTCAGCAGCAGCGCGGCAATGCCGCGCGGATCGAAGGGCCAGGGCTTGTAGTTCAGCTCCTTCAGCGTCTTGTCGCCCTGATACAGGCCGCAATCGATCAGGATGGCCTTGCTGCCGATCTCCAGCCGGTAGCAGGAGCCGGTCACCGTGCCGGCGGCGCCGTGGAAGGAAAGGGTCAGGGGCATGGGCGTCCTTCTTCTCCGTGCACCGTTTCAGCCGCGCTCATGTCGCCGCGATGACGTAGCCGTTGTCGCGCCCGGCGAGGTCGGCGGCGAAGCCAAGATCGCTTTGCAGGCCGGCATGGATGCGATAGAGCGGCTCGCCCTTGCGCACGGTCTCGCCGGTCTTCCTGAACAGGTCGAGCCCGGCGCCCTTGAAGGCCGGCGCGCCGGCCAGCCGGGCGATGCGCGCCATGCGCAGGCAGTCGATCGACTGCACAACGCCGTCCTGCGGCGCCGGCACGTCGTAGCCGAGCGGTCCCGGCACCAGCGCCAGGCTGCTCGGCCCCTGCGCCTCGATCAGGCGTTCCATCGCGCGCAGGGCGGCGCCGGATTGCAGCAGCTCGCGCGCGCGGCGCATGCCCTGGCCGCCGCGCACCGCCGGATCGGCCTCGATCAGCTGGCCGGCGAGCAGCAGCGCGCGTTCGCGCAGATCCGCCGGCGCGCCCGGCTCGTTGCGCAGGACGGCGAGCACGTCGCGCGCCTCCAGGATCGGCCCGATGCCGCGGCCGATCGGCTCGAGGCCCTCGGTGATGACGATCTCGATCGGCAGGCCGAGTTCGCCGGCGACGTATTCGAACAGCTTGCGCAGGCGCACGGCATCCGCGCGGCTGCGCACCTTGGCGGTCGGCCCGACCGGAATGTCGAGCACCAGATGGCGCGCGCCCGCCGTGACCTTCTTCGACAGGATCGAGGCGACCATCTGCTCGCGCGTGTCGATGCCGAGCGGCCGTTCGACGGTGATCAGCACGTCGTCGGCCGGCGAGAGATTGACGCGCCCGCCCCAGATCAGGCAGCCGCCGGTCTTTTCCACGATGGCGCGCATCTCGTCGGTGCCGATATCGACGCGGGCCAGCACTTCCATCGTATCCGCCGTGCCGGCCGGCGAGGTGATGGCGCGCGAGGAGGTTTTCGGGATCGTCAGGCCATGCGCGATGACGATCGGCACCACGATCATCGAGGTGCGGTTGCCCGGGATGCCGCCGATGCAATGCTTGTCGACCACCGGCCTGTGGTCCCAGTCGAGCTTGTGGCCGACATTGGCCATGGCGCGCGTCAGGCTCAGCACCTCGGCCGCGGTCATGAAGCTGGCGCAGCCGACCAGGAAGGCGGCGATCTCCATCTTGGAATAGCGCCGGGCGGCGACGTCGCGGATGACGGCGTTGTATTCGGCCTGCGACAGCACGCGGCCCTGAATCTTGGCGCGCACGCAATCCAGGCTTTCGACCGGCTTGGGATGATCGATCCAGACCGGCATGCCCTCCGGCTGGCCGAACAGGCGGAAGGCCTCCTCCGACAGGCCAAGCTCGTTGGCGCCGAGCAGATGCGGATCGTCGACGATGTTCAGCACCGCCGGCAGCCGCAGGCCGCTGCCCGGTCCGTTGCCCGGTCCGCTGCCGCGATCCTCGCGCGCGGTCACTTCGACCTTGGCCAGCGCCAGGAATTCCTCGGCGCGGTACAGCGGGCAATCGCGGCTCAGATAGGCGATGCTTTCGCGATGGGTGTCGATGGCGATGCGCTTGAGCGTCAGCATGGCGTCACGCCGGCGTCTCCTGCGGGCCGCCCGGGCCTTTCTCGCCGTCCAGCCTGGCGATCAGCGCGCGCACCGTGTTGGTCAGCGCCAGCAATTCCTGCTCGCGCAGCAGGTCGATCTTCTGGTGCAGCAGCTCGATCTCCAGTTCCGCCTTGATGTTGATGCGGTAATCGCTTTCGGCCCGCGCGCGGTCCATTTCGGCGGCGCGGTTCTGGCTCATCATGATGATCGGCGCCGTATAGGCCGCCTGGAAGGACAGCAGCAGGTTGAGCAGGATGAAGGGATAGGGATCCCAGGCCTCGCGGCCGACCAGGGCGTTGCCGATCAGCCAGGCGCCCAGCAGGGCGGTCTGGGTCAGGATGAAGCCCCAGGAGCCGACGGCGCCGGTCACCGCATCGGCGATGCGCTGGCCGAAGGTCGTCGCGCCGCGCGGCGGCAGGGGCGGCTGCGCGCGATGGCTGTCGCGCCGGCGCCGGCTGTGCTGGCGCAATTCGTGCAGCAGGGTGCGGTCCCGGTCGCTGATCAGATAGGGGGCGGCAGGCATGGCAACGGCTCCGGTCTTGCGGCGAAAGCGGCAAGTATAGGCGACTTTAGCCGGTTACCGGCCGGCCTGGATTTGACCTTCGTCAATCCGCCGGCGATCCGCCCGTTCCGGCATCCATCCGTTCCGCCACCAGCACCGCCAGCGGCTCCGACTTGCCGCGCAGGGAAACGTCGGCGCGCCGCCAGCCGGCCTGCCCGTTCAGCCCGGCGCGTTCCGCCACCTCGGCCGAAATGACGATCTGGGCGCCGAAATCCTTCGTCGCGCTCTCCAGCCGGCTCGCGGTATTGACCGCATCGCCCACCGCGGTCAGATGCATCGCCCGGCCATGGCCCATCTCGCCGACGATGGCGGGGCCGCAATGGATGCCGATGCCCAGCTTGAGCTTGAGGCCGAGATCGTGCTGCATCGCCTCGTTCAGCCGGGCCAGGGCCGCCGTCATGCGGCGCGCGGCGTCGATCGCGCGGCGGCAGCCTTCATCGGCGCCCTCCTCGATGCCGAACAGGGCCATCACGCCGTCGCCGATGAACTTGTCCAGCCGGCCGCCGGCCGCCTCCACCGCTTCGCCCATCGCCTTGAAATACTGGTTCAGCAGGAACACCACGTCGTAGGGCAGACGGCTTTCCGACAGCTTGGTGAAGCCGCGCAGATCGGCGAACAGGATGGCGATGCGGCGCTCGGCGCCCTGCGCATGGCTGGCGGCGCCGTAGACGATGCGCGGCGGCACGCCGGCCGGCAGCAGCGGCACCACGGCGACATCGTCGGTCGGCCGGATCTGGCAGGCGAGCCGCACGCCGGGCGGCGCATGGATGCGCTCCAGCACCTTGGCCTCGGCGGCATCCGGCGGCGGCAGCTTGGCGGCGCCGGCACCGGTGATGCGCACGCGGCAGGTCGAGCAGCGGCCCTGGCCGCCGCAGACCGAGGCATGCGGATAGCCGATCAGGCGGCTGGCTTCCAGCACGCTCAGGCCGCCGCTCGGGCCGCGATAGCGCCGCCCGTCGGGATAGGTGATGACGAGGCTGCTGCGCTGGCGCCGGATCAGCGCGATCAGGCCGCGCCCGGCCAGGGCGGCAAACAGCAATCCGGCCATCAGCAGATAGGCGAGATCGACGAAATAGGCGGTGAATTCGCCGGCAATGGCGCCGGGCCAGTTCAGGCCGGCGCGGAAGGCCGCCAGCCAGTCCGGATTGTGCATGGCCAGGGCGACCGCGCGGCCGCCGGAGAGAAAGCCCAGCATTGCCAGCATCGGCAGCAGCAGCGCCGCGGCATAGAGGAAAGGCCAGGCGCGCTCGAAGAAGGGCTTCAGCCGCAGCCAGTAATAGACGCCGATGCAGCCATGGCCCCAGCCGATCAGCACCAGCAGATTCTGCTGCAGGCCCAGCATCGGCTTCTGCACGAACAGCACGATCAGCACATAGGCATAGGAATCGTTCAGGCCCAGAAAGGCATGGCTGGCCCGCGTGCCGAGGATATGTTCGATCGCCAGCGGCGGGATCAGCAGGCCGAGCACCACTTGCGCCCAGCCCTGCCAGGGGATGCGGCGGTAATGGCCGCGGCGCAGCCAGTTGAACAGCGCCAGCAGCGGATGGGTGAAGGCGGCGGCATAGAGCAGGATCGTCGCCGGCCAGGTGCGCCAGAGCAGCTTGAACAGCGCGGCGCCGGACTCCATCGCCTGCAGCGACAGCAGGCCGAGCGCATGGTTGAGCAGATGCGTGACGAGGAAGGCAAAGAGCAACAGGCCGGAGAACAGTTTGGTCCGGCTATAGAGGTCTTCCCACCTTCCCCCGGTTTTGCTCATGCCGCCAAGCCTAGGAGGCGGCGCCTGGCCCGTCCACAACAGATGGCGCGCGGCCGAACAACAATTCGAGATCATTGCGGCAATGAAGGAACGGCGCCGCGCGACCTGCTGGAACCGACCCGGATCGAGGCCGCCCGCCATGCCGCCGCCGCCCTGATGTGCGCCCGGGCGCTGCGGGAAGCCGGCGGGCGAGGACGGATGGATCATAGTAAAAACCGGGTAGTGTTTCGCCGTTTGATTGCATGGGGCGCGGCTGTCCCGAAAATCTGGGCAGAGGGTTGTTTTCTCGCACCGGCCGCTTATATATTTCTTGGAAAACCAAGAAATTCCACGATTTTCTTGCATTTGACCCCCCGGCCCGAAACGGGCCAAAGTTAGGCGATGACCGAAAACAAGTTTCCCGTTCAGCCTGGGTCGCTCCCGGACTCGCAGCCCGAATCGTGTCCGGGGGGCTCGCGCCGCCTGCCCCCTGCGCCGGCGCCGAACTGGGCCCTGTTCCTCGATATCGACGGCACCCTGCTGGATATCGCCGCCCGGCCGGACGAGGTCGCCGTCCCGCCCGTGCTGCGCCGTCATCTGGCCGCCGTGCAGCAGGCGCTGGACGGCGCGCTGGCGCTGATCTCGGGCCGGCCGATCATCGAGATCGACCGCCTGTTCGATCCCTTGCGGCTGGCCGCCTCGGGCCAGCATGGCAGCGAATGGCGGCGCGGCCCGCAGCAGATGACGGAAGTGGTGGCGCGGCATCCGGTGCCCGAGCCGCTGCGCCGGCTGGCGGAAGACCTCAAGCAGCTCGATCCCGCCATCGTGGTGGAGCAGAAGACGCATGCCCTGGCGGTGCATTACCGCCATGCGCCGGCGCTGGGCGCGGTGCTGGGCGAGCGCCTGAAGGCGGCGCTGGCCGATCACCGGCACCTGGTGCTGTTGCATGGCCGCCAGGTCTGGGAGGTCAAGGATGCCAGCCAGTCGAAAGGCACGGCGGTCCGCCATTTCATGGCCGAGCCGCGCTTCGCCGGCCGGCTGCCGGTCTTCATCGGCGACGATACGACCGATATCGACGGCTTCAGGGCGGTGGAGGCGATGGGCGGCATGGCGCTGCCGGTCGGGCCCGCGGTGCATGGTGCCGTGCATCCCGAACGGCCGGGCTTCGCCGATGCGGCGGCGGTGCGGCGCTGGCTCGGCGATTATGCCCGCCTGGTCGACGGAGCCGCGGCATGACGGCGGCGGCCAGGGCACGTTCGGGGAAGTCGGGCGCGGATCGGCTGCGGCAGGGCGATCTGCAGCTCGGCGTCATCGGCAATTCGATCGTCGCCGCCCTGATCGACAAATACGCCAACATCGTCTGGCATTGCGTGCCCCGGCTGGACGGCGATCCGGTGCTGTGCCGCCTGCTCGAGCCGAAGATGAACGACGGCGACGGCATGATGTCGGTCGAGCTGCGCGGCCTGGCCGAGGCGCAGCAGAGCTATATCGACAATACCGCCGTGCTGGTCACCACCCTGACCGACGAACAGGGCGGCAGCATCCGCATCACCGATTTCGCGCCGCGTTTCAAGCAATACGACCGCATGTACCGCCCGGCCATGCTGATCCGGCGCATCGAAACCGTCGCCGGCACGCCGGTGATCCGCATTCGCGTGCGCCCGCTGTTCGATTACGGCGCCACCCAGCCGAGCCGCACGCTGGGCAGCAACCATATCCGCTTCACCGCGCCGGGCGCCGCCCTGCGGCTGACCACCGATGCGCCGATCGCCTTCATCGACAACGAAAGCGAATTCGTGCTGACCCAGTCCTGCACCCTGATCCTCGGGCCGGACGAAAGCTTCACGGAATCGCTGCAGCATATCAGCCGCGAATTCCTCGAACGCACCATCGAATACTGGATCGAATGGGTGCGCTATCTCTCGGTGCCGTTCGAATGGCAGGATGCTGTGATCCGCGCGGCGATCACCTTGAAGCTGTGCTCCTGCGAAGAGACCGGCGCCATCGTCGCCGCCCTGACCACCTCGATCCCGGAAGCGGCGAACACGCCGCGCAACTGGGATTACCGCTTCTGCTGGATGCGCGACGCCTATTTCGTCGTGCAGGCGCTGAACCGGCTCGGCGCCACCAAGACGATGGAGGATTTCCTGCGCTACATCACCACCGTGGTGGCGCAGCATCCCGGCGAGGAATTGCAGCCGGTCTACGGCATCGTGCCGAATTCCTCGATGGAGGAGCGCACGGTGCCCTCGTTGCGCGGCTATCGCGGCATGGGCCCGGTCCGGGTTGGCAATGCCGCCTTCTCGCAGCGCCAGAACGATACCTACGGCAGCATCGTGCTGGCGGTGGCGCAGATGTTCTTCGACCACCGGCTGCCGCGCCGCGGCGATGCGGCGCTGTTCCGCCAGCTCGAAGGGCTGGGCGAGAAGGCGGCCGCGCTGGCGCTGGTGCCCGATGCCGGCCTGTGGGAATTCCGCGGCCGCGAGCGGGTGCATACCCATTCGGCGGCGATGTGCTGGGCCGCCTGCCGCCGGCTGGCCAAGATCGCCGGCGCGCTGGATCTGTCCGAGCGCGCCGCCTACTGGCGCGATCATGCCGACCGCATCCGCAAGGCGATCCTGGACCATGCCTGGAACGCGGAACGCAACAGCTTCGTCGAGAGTTTCGGTGGGCATGACCTCGACGCCTCGCTGCTGCTGCTGCAGGAGATCGGCTTCGTCGCCGCCGACGATCCCCGCTTTCTCGGCACGGTCGAGGCGATCGGCGCCGAGCTGCGCCGCGGCAATCATCTGATGCGCTACGTGGTGCCGGACGATTTCGGGCGTCCGCATACCGCCTTCACCATCTGCACCTTCTGGTATGTCGACGCGCTGGCGGCGACCGGCCGGCGCGAGGAGGCGCGCGCGATCTTCGAGACCCTGCTCGCCTCGCGCAACCGGCTCGGCATGCTGTCGGAGGATATCGACCCGCGCGACGGCAGCCTGTGGGGGAATTTCCCGCAGACCTATTCGATGGTCGGCCTGATCGTCTGCGCGATGCGGCTGTCCAAGAGCTGGGAGGAAGCCTTTTGGCGCGGCTCGTAATCGTCTCCAACCGGGTGTCGATGCCGCGCGAGCGGCTGTCGCGCGCCGGCGGCCTGGCGGTGGCAATTCGCGAAGCCCTCAACCAGTATGGCGGCCTGTGGTTCGGCTGGAGTGGCGAGATGTCGGCGACGCCGGACGGCGAGCCGCGCAAGGCCAGCCAGGGCCGGGTCGAATTCGCGGTGATCGACCTCACCCCGGAAGAGCACAGGCTGTTCTACCTCGAATTCGCCAATTCGATTCTCTGGCCGCTCTGCCATTACCGTCTCGGCCTGATCGATTTCAGCCGCGCCGCCTGGGAAGGCTATCTCGCCGTCAACGACCGCTTCGCCGATGTGCTGGCCAGGCAGCTGCAGCCCGACGACATCATCTGGGTGCACGATTACCATTTCATCCCGATGGCCGCGGCGCTGCGCCGGCGCGGCGTCGCCAACCGGATCGGGTTCTTCCTGCATGTGCCGTTTCCGGCGCCCGAGGTGCTGGCGGCCCTGCCGGGGCATGAGCGGCTGGTGCGCGATCTGTGCGCCTATGACCTGGTCGGCTTCCAGACCAAGAACGACGTGCGCGCGCTGACCGAATACATCCTGCACGAGGTCAACGGCCAGGTCGGCGACAACGGCCATATCGCCGCCTTCGGCCGTACCCTGCAGGTCGCCGCCTTTCCGATCGGCATCGATACCGAAGGCTTCGCCAAGCTGGGCGCGGCCGCCGCCGACGGCCCGGAGGCGCTGCGCCTGCGCGACAGCCTGGCCGGCCGTTCGCTGGTGATCGGCGTCGACCGGCTGGATTATTCCAAAGGCATCCCGCAGCGCTTCGAGGCCTTCTACGACCTGCTCAGCAACAATTCGGAATTCCGCGGCAAGGTCACCTTCATGCAGGTGGCGCCGATCTCGCGCGGCGAGGTCATGCAATACCGCAAGCTGCGCAACGAGCTCGACGCGCTGACCGGCCGCATCAACGGCAAGTTCGCCGAATTCGACTGGGTACCGGTGCGCTATCTGAACAAGTCCTTCCCGCGCCAGCACCTCGCCGCCTTCTACCGCGTCGCCCGCGTCGGGCTGATCACGCCGCTGCGCGACGGCATGAACCTGGTGGCGAAGGAATATGTCGCCGCCCAGGATCCGGAAGATCCCGGCGTGCTGGTGCTGTCGCGCTTCGCCGGCGCGGCGCGCGAGATGGGCGGCGCGGTGATCGTCAATCCCTACGATCCCGAGCATCTCGCCGAGGCGCTGGCCCGCGCGCTGAAGATGCCGCTGGAGGAGCGCGCGCAGCGCTGGCGCTACAACATGGACGTGCTGCGCAACAACACCATCACCCATTGGCGGGAACGTTTCCTGAAAGCGCTCAACGGCCCGGTTTCGTAGCCGGCCTGTGCGGCGGCTTTTTCCGCCCGAACGCCTCTTGACTTAGAGCGCGCTCTAACCGGTAGCTTCTGATGCGTCGTGACGAAAGAAGGCGTCGATGAGGATTGGCGAGCTGGCGAGGCGTTCCGGGCTGTCGGCCCATACCATCCGCTACTACGAGCGGATCGGACTGCTTCCCCATGCCGACCGGACCCGATCGGGCCAGCGTGACTACGACGCGTCGATCCTGACCTGGATGGATTTCCTCGACCGTCTCAAGACGACCGGGATGCCGATCCGGGAAATGCTGCGTTATGCGGCCCTGCGGGAGGGCGGCGTCGCCACGGAAGCCGAGCGCAAGGCGCTGCTCGAACAGCACCGCGAGCGCGTCCGCGCGCATCTGGCCAGGCTGCAGGCCTGCCTTCTCGTCCTCGACGGCAAGATCGCCGGATATGCCGGCGCGGAACAGAGGATGAAGAACCATGACGCAGCAATCCCCCAACGCCGGCGAAAGCCGGCTGGAACGCGGCAAGCGGGCGCTCGCTGAAATCGACGGCGAAGCCGGCCACAAGGTCATTGCCGCCCTGGCCGCCATCGCCCCCGATTTCGCGAATTACGTGTTCGAGTTCTCGTTCGGCGACATTTACAGCCGCCCCGGCCTCGATCTGCGCTCCCGCGAGATCGCCACCATCGCGGCGCTGACGGCGATGGGAACCGCGAGCCCGCAGCTCAAGGTCCATATCGAGGCGGGGCTGAATGTCGGGCTGATCAGGAACGAGATCACCGAAATCATCATGCAGATGGCGGTCTATGCCGGCTTTCCCGCCGCGCTCAACGGGCTGTTTGCCGCCAAGGAGGTTTTCGCCGCCCGCTTCCCGGTGCGGAAGGAGGCGGCGCCGGGATGAGCCGCCGCCGCCTGTCTGCGCCGGCAGCGCGGATCAGCGCCGGCGCCGCAGGAAGGCGGCGCGCTCGCGTTCCTGGCGCAGCATGGCGCCGCGCACGGCCAGCAAGTCCTTGCGCGCCATCAGGCCGACCAGCTTGCCGCTCGCCGGTTCGATGACCGGCACGCGGGCGACATCGGCCTGGACCATGCGGTCGGCCAGTTCGCCGACCAGTTCGTCGGCGGTGGTCGCGAACAGCTCGCGGTCGGACAGCACCTCGGCCAGCGTCAGGCTGGTGTCTTCCTTGTCGCGCGCCCAGAGCAGGATGTCGCCGCGCGTGATCATGCCCAGGCAGCGGCCGGCGGCATCGACCACCGGATAGCCCTTGAAGCGCCGCTCGCCGGTGGAGAAATAGGCGACGGCCTCTTCGAGGGTCATCTCGCCGGTCAGGGTGGCGACCTCGCGCACCATCACGTCGGCGACCCGCGTGGTGGCGAAGGGATCGAGCCCGTATTCCTGCAGGATATGATGGCCGCGCCGCGCCACCTTCTCGGTCAGGATCGAGCGCTTCATCAGCAGCGCGGTGATGGCATAGGAGACGCCGCAGGCGATCAGCAGCAGAAACAGCGGCGACAATGCGCCGGTCAGCTCGACCGCGAACAGCGTCGCCGTCAGCGGCACGCGCATGGTGCCGCTCATCACCGCCGCCATGCCGAGCAGCGCGAACAGCGCGAATTGCCCGTCGCCCGCGCCCGACGAGAGCAGGGCGAGCAGGCTGCCGACGGCGCCGCCGATCATCAGCACCGGCGCCAGCACGCCGCCGGAGGTGCCCGAGCCGAGCGCCACCGCCCAGACCACCGCCTTCACCAGCAGCAGCGTGGTGGCGGCATGCGTGTCCATGCCGCCGGCCAGCAGGGCGCGGATATTGCCGTAGCCGACGCCGAGCGCGGCGGGATCGAACAGGCCGCCGAGGCCGACGATGAGGCCGCCGATGCAGGGCCACCACATCCAGTGCAGCGGCAGGCGCGCGAACAGGTCTTCCACGCCATAGACCATCAGGGTCAGCAGCGCCGAGACCAGGCCGGCCGCCAGGCCGATCAGCAGCGCCCAGGGGATGTCGCGGATGATGGGAAACTGGTGCGCCGCGCCGGCGGCGGACAGATCGGCGGCGCCGGCCAGCGCGAAGATCGGTCCCGCATCGAACAGCAGGGGCCGCAGGGCCGCGGCGGCCACGCAGGCGGCGATCACCGGCAGGAAGCTGCGCGCCTTCCATTCGAACAGCAGCAGCTCCAGCGCCAGCAGCACGGCGGCGACCGGCGTGGCGAAGATCGCCGTCATGCCGGCGGCGGCGCCGGCGACCAGCAGGGTTTTGCGCTCGACCGGGGTGAGATGGAAGAACTGCGCGAACAGCGAGCCGAGCGCGCCGCCGGTCATGATGATCGGGCCTTCGGCGCCGAACGGCCCGCCGGTGCCGATCGAGATGGCGGAGGACAGCGGCTTGAGGATGGCGACCTTCGGCTGGATGCGGCTCTGGCCGATCAGGATGGCCTCCATCGCCTCGGGGATGCCGTGGCCGCGGATCTTCTCCGAACCGTATCGCGCCATCAGGCCGATGATCAGGCCGCCGAGCGCTGGCACGGCGATGGAGAAGGCGCCGAGCAGCTGCAGGTCGATCGTGGCCGGCGCGAAGGAGAAGCGGCCGTGATAGGCCAGGTTGGTCACCAGCGCGATCAGCGCCATCAGCACCCAGCCGGCCAGGGTTGCGGCGGCGCCGATCAGGACTGCCATCGCCATCATCATCGGCGTGCGGCGGTCGATGCGGACGTCGCGCAGGCGGTGCTGGATCTGACGGTCGGTCACGGGCCGGCTGCCGCCGGCGGGAAAGGCATGGGAGCTTGGAGCGGTCATCGTATGGATTGCGGTTGCGCCGCCATCGGGTCAAGACTGGGCGGCTGATGTCTGGGGTGGCCGGATATATATCGTAATACGATACATATGCAAGCCGTCGGGTATGCGACGGGAAAGGGAGCAATGAGCAAGTCGCCGCGCGCCGCCACAGGGGTTGCGCAGCCGGGCCGCGGGTCCGGCCGCAAACCGCCCCTGCGCAAGGCCGAATACGAAATCCTGGCGGAATTCCGCTATACCTTGCGCCATTTCCTCGATTTCAGCGGCGGCGCGGCGACCGCGCTGGGGCTGACGCCGCAGCAGCATCAGGCGCTGCTCGCCATCAAGGGCTATCCAGGCAAGGCGGCGGTGACGCCCGGCGAACTGGCCGAGCGGCTGGCGATCCGCCACAACACCGCGGTCGAGCTGGCCAACCGGCTGGCGGCGCAGGACCTGATCGAGCGCCGCCCCGCGCCGGCCGACAGGCGGCAGGTCCTGCTGGCGCTGACCCCCACGGCGGAGGCCAAGCTGGCCGCCCTTTCGGCCAGCCATCGCGACGAGCTGCGCCGGCTGCGTCCGGTGCTCAAGGCCCTGCTCGACCGGTTGTCCTAGGCGGTTGCTCCAGGCGGCTGTCCTGGGCGGCTGCTGCAGACCGGCTCGCCGTTGACCCCATCCTTCCGATCCCGCAGCATGCCGGCCTTTTCGGGAGGAATCGCATCGTGGGAGCGCCACGCCGCCGCGCCAGGCCGAAGCCGCCATCCAGCCTCGCCGCCCAGGTCGAGCGCATGCGGCGCTTCAACCGCTTCTACACCGAGCGGATCGGCGTGCTCGAGGACCGCAAGCTCTATGCGCCGTTCTCGCTGGCCGAAACCCGGGTGCTCTATGAACTGGCGCATCGCGAGCGCGTCACCGCCAGCGACCTGACCCGCGATCTCGGCCTCGATCCCGGCTATCTCAGCCGCATGCTGCGCCGGTTCCAGAAAAAGGGGCTGATCCGCCGCCGCCCGGCGCCGGAGGATGCGCGGCAGAACCTGCTGAGCCTGACCAGGGCCGGCGCCAGGGCCTTCGCGCCGCTGGAGGAAGCCTCCTGCCGCGTGCTGCGGCCGCTGCTGGAACAGCTCGCCCCGGCCGAACGGGCGCGGGTGGTCGCCGCCATGGACGTGATCGAGGCGCTGCTGGGGGGCCGCAGGCGGCTTTCAGGCCGCGGCGCCTTCCGGCGCGGCCTCAACCCTGCCGGCGGCGCGCCGCCGCGGCCGGGCGGCGAAATCGAGGATTGACGCCGATCAGGCCGAGGTGCCGATCTGCCGGCGGGCGGTCTCGGCCAGTTCGGCCAGCTTGCCGCGCACCCGGTGCTCGGAGATGTCGATCTTGTAGACCTTCAAATCCGCCATGATCTTGCGGATCACGTCGTCGTCGCCGGCCTCCTGCAGATCGGCGACGATGACTTCCTTGGCATAGGCCTCGGCTTCCTCGCCCTTCAGGCCGATCTGCTCGGCCACCCAAAGCCCGAGAAGCTTGTTGCGCCGCGCGGTGGTCTTGAAAGCGACCTCCTCGTCATGGGCATGCTTCTTCTCGAAGGCGTCCTTGCGGTCATCGAAGGTGGTCATCCGGGCCTCGCCTAAGCGCTTGTCTGGTTGCCGTTATATAGAAGGCCGGCCGGCTTCGCCGCAAGTCCCGGCCCAAGGCGACGGCGTCATTGCCGTTTGCGGCGGAAAACCGCGCCCGGCCGCCCTGCCCGCCGCATCGGTTCCGGGCGCGCTTTTCCATCCTTGCCGCCCCCCGCCGATTGCGGCAGCCGCCCCCTTGCGCTATCAAGAGCCCTGCAATTCCGCGCTTCCCCCCAACAGCCTACAGGTGTGCCATGACGCGCCGCAGACAGGTCTATGAGGGCAAGGCGAAGGTTCTCTTCGAGGGGCCGGAGCCGGGCACTCTGGTACAGTATTTCAAAGACGACGCGACCGCGTTCAACAACAAGAAAAAAGGCACGATTACCGGGAAAGGCGTGCTGAACAACCGGATCTCGGAATATCTGATGACCCGGCTCGGCGAGGTCGGCATCCCGACCCATTTCGTCCGCCGGCTCAACATGCGCGAGCAGCTGATCAAGGAAGTCGAGATCATTCCCCTTGAGGTCGTGGTGCGCAATGTCGCCGCCGGCTCGCTGGCGACCCGGCTGGGCGTCGCCGAAGGCACCACGCTGCCGCGCTCGATCGTCGAATTCTATTACAAGAACGACGAACTGGGCGATCCGCTGGTCTCGGAGGAGCATATCACCTGCTTCGGCTGGGCCAATCCGCAGGAACTCGACGAGATCATGCATCTCGCGCTGCGCATCAACGACTTCCTGTCCGGCCTGTTCCTCGGCATCGGCATCCGGCTGGTCGATTTCAAGCTGGAATTCGGCCGCTGGTGGCAGAATGACGAGATGCGCATCATCCTGGCCGACGAGATCAGCCCGGACAGCGCCCGCCTGTGGGACCTGAAGACCAACGAGAAGATGGACAAGGACCGCTTCCGCCGCGATCTGGGCAATGTCGCCGAGGCCTATCAGGAAGTCGCCCGCCGCCTCGGCATCCTGCCCGAGGGCGGCCCGCGCGACTTCAAGGGACCCGACACGATGCAGTAAGGCGCCGGCAGGCGCCGTGAACCGAGCGGCGGCCGCCTTCATTTCCGGCCGCCGCTGCTATTTTGAGGTTGGTTTTTGACAAGGACCTTGAAGAGATGAAAGCCCGTGTGCATGTGAGCCTCAAGAACGGCGTGCTGGATCCCCAGGGCAAGGCGATCGGCCAGGCGCTGCACAGCCTGGGCTTCGCCGATATCGGCGAGGTGCGCCAGGGCAAGCTGATCGAGCTGGAACTGACCGGCGCGCTGGCCAAGAAGCCCAGGGCCGAGATCGAGGCGGCGGTGAAGGAGATGGCGCAGAAGCTGCTCGCCAACACGGTGATCGAGAATTATTCGGTGGAGCTGGTGGGCTGAGCGCCATGCGGTTTGTTTCGTCATTCCCGCGCAAGCGGGAATCCAGCTTCCAGGCGCGGTATCCCGTCGCCTGGGCTTCCGCCTTCGCGGGAGCGACGGTGGAGTCTTTGCCATGAAAGCCGCCCTCATCACCTTCCCCGGATCGAACCGCGAGCGCGATATGCGCCTGGCGCTGACCCGCATCAACGACGGCAAGCCGCCGCGCGATGTCTGGCATGGCGACAGCGACCTGCCGAAGGACATCGACCTGATCGTGCTGCCCGGCGGCTTTTCCTATGGCGATTACCTGCGCTGCGGCGCCATGGCGGCGCATTCGCCGATCATGCGCGAGGTGAAGAAGCGCGCCGACCAGGGCGTGCGGGTGCTGGCGGTGTGCAACGGTTTTCAGATCGCCTGCGAGGCCGGGCTGCTGCCCGGCGCGCTGATGTCCAATGCCGGGCTGAAATTCATCTGCAGGGAGGTCGTGCTGCGCGTCGAGACCACGGCCAGCGAATTCACCCGGAAATACCGCAAGGGCCAGACGATCCGCGTGCCGGTCGCCCATCACGACGGCAACTACACCGCCGACGAGGCCACCGTGAAGCGGCTGGAGGACGAGGACCGCATCGCCTTCCGCTATGCCGACGCGCTCGGCAACGTCAGCGACGACACCAATCTGAACGGCTCGGTGCGCAACATCGCCGGGATCTACAACGAGAAGAAGACGGTGCTCGGCCTGATGCCGCACCCGGAAAACGCCACCGACCCGGTCTGCGGCGGCACCGGCGGCGTCGGCCTGTTCGAGAGCATCGCGGAGAGCCTGGCGTGAGTGAAGCTTCCAAGAAAGCCGTCCGGTATCCCAAGGACCTGATGGGTCTGACGCGCGAGGAATACGACCGCGTGCTTAAGATCATGGGCCGCGAACCCAATCAGGTCGAGCTTGGCATCTTCTCGGTGATGTGGTCGGAGCATTGCTCCTACAAGTCGTCGAAGAAATGGCTCAAGACGCTACCGACGAAGGCCCCCTGGGTGATCCAGGGCCCGGGCGAGAATGCCGGCGTGATCGATATCGGCGACGGCCTGGCCGCCATCTTCAAGATGGAAAGCCACAACCATCCCTCCTTCATCGAGCCCTATCAGGGCGCGGCGACGGGCGTCGGCGGCATCCTGCGCGACGTCTTCACCATGGGCGCGCGCCCGATTGCCAATCTCAACGCGCTGCGTTTCGGCGCGCCGGATCATCCCAAGACCCGGCATCTCGTCGCCGGCGTGGTGCATGGCATCGGCGGCTACGGCAATTGCGTCGGCGTGCCCACGGTGGGCGGCGAGGTCAATTTCGATCCCAGCTACAACGGCAATATCCTGGTCAACGCGATGACCGTCGGCCTGGCGAAGAAGGACAGGATCTTCTATTCCGCCGCCGCCGGCCTGGGCAATCCGGTCGTCTATGTCGGCTCCAAGACCGGCCGCGACGGCATCCACGGCGCCACCATGGCCTCGGCCGAGTTCAGCGAGGATTCGGAAGAGAAGCGCCCGACCGTGCAGGTCGGCGATCCCTTCACCGAGAAGCTGCTGATCGAGGCCTGCCTCGAACTGATGGCGACCGACGCCATCGTCGCGATCCAGGACATGGGCGCCGCCGGCCTCACCTCCTCGTCCTTCGAGATGGCCTCGAAGGGCGGCATGGGCATCGACCTCGACCTGTCCAAGGTGCCGGCGCGCGAAACCGGCATGACGCCGTTCGAATTCATGCTCTCCGAAAGCCAGGAACGCATGCTGATGGTGCTCAAGCCCGGCAGCGAAAAGCAGGCCGAGGCGATCTTCCGCAAATGGGAGCTCGATTTCGCCGTGATCGGCCATCTGACCGATACCGGCCGCATGGTGCTGCGCTTCGACGGCGAGCAGGTCGGCGACCTGCCGATCGATCCGCTGGCGCAGGCGTCGCCGGAATACGACCGCCCCTGGGTGAAGACGCCGCCGCAGAAGCCGCTGGGCAAGGTCAACCACCCGCTGCCGATCGCGGAAGCCCTGCTCAGGATGATGGGCAGCCCGGATATGTGCTCGCGGCGCTGGATCTGGGAGCAGTACGATCATCTGGTGCGCGGCGATACGGCGCAGGTACCGGGCGGCGACGCCGCCGTGGTGCGCGTCGCGGACCATCCGAAGAAGGCGCTGGCGATGAGCGTCGACTGCACGCCGCGCTACTGCTTCGCCGACCCGGTCGAGGGCGGCAAGCAGGCGGTGGCCGAGACCTGGCGCAACATCACCGCCGTCGGCGGCCGGCCGCTGGCGATCACCGACAACATGAATTTCGGCAATCCGGAACGCCCCGACATCATGGGGCAGTTCGTCGGCGCCATCGAGGGCATCCGCGCCGCCTGCCTGGCGCTGGACTACCCGGTGGTGTCGGGCAATGTCTCGCTCTACAACGAGACCAACGGCAAGGGCATCCTGCCCACGCCGGCGATCGGCGGCGTCGGCGTGCTGGACGATGTGTCGAAAATGGCGACGCTGGCCTTCAAGCTGCCGGGCGAGGCCATCCTGCTGATCGGCAGGACCGCCGGCCATCTCGGCCAGTCGCTGTATCTGCGCGATATCTGCGGCAAGGCCGAGGGCCCGCCGCCGCCGGTCGATCTGGCGGCGGAAAGGACCAACGGCGACGCCGTGCGGATGCTGATCGGGCAGGGCCTGGTCTCGGCGGCGCATGACTGCTCCGATGGCGGCCTGGCGGCGGCTTTGGCCGAAATGGCCCTGGCCGGCGGCATGGGCGCCGCGGTGACGCTGCCGGCCGCGCCCGGCGATGCCGGCGATGGCGGCGATGCCTTCGCCATGGCGTTCGGCGAGGACCAGGGCCGCTATGTCGTCACCTGCCCGGCGGAAAGCGTCGAGGCCGTCATCGCCGCCGCGGAGGCCGCCGGGGCGCCGGTCCAGCGGCTCGGCATGACCGGCGGCGACGAGTTGACCTTCGCCGGGCATGGCACCATATCGCTGCAGGCCCTGCGCGATGCCCATGAGGGCTGGCTGCCGCGCTATATGGCCCATGAAATTTGACGATTGATCGGGGATATTTGCTGCCCGACAAAGACGGACTGCTGACGGGAGACTACCAGCGATGGCGATGGACGCCGGCGAAATCGAGAAGATGATCAAGGACGCGCTGCCCGACGCACAGGTGCGCATCGACGACCTGCGCGGCGACGGCGACCATTACGCCGCGACGGTGATCTCCGCCGCCTTCGCCGGCAAGACCAAGGTGCAGCAGCATCAGATGGTTTACGCGGCCCTGAAAGGCCGCATGGGCGGCCAGCTTCACGCGCTGGCGCTTACCACGCAGACCCCGTAACGCTCGCAACCAGAGGACCAGCCATGAGCGAGAAGGAACAGACATTCGAACGCATCCGCGAGGAGCTGTCGGGCAGCGACATCGTGCTGTTCATGAAGGGCACGCCGGTTTTCCCGCAATGCGGCTTCTCGGCCACCGTCGTGCAGGTGCTGTCGCATCTCGGGCTGAAGTTCAAGGGCGTCGACATCCTGGCCGATCCGGCGCTGCGCACGCATCTGAAGGAATTCTCCGACTGGCCGACCTTCCCGCAGCTCTATGTGAAGGGCGAATTCGTCGGCGGCTGCGACATCGTGCGCGAGATGTATCAGTCCGGCGAGCTGCAGGACCTGCTGAAGCAGAAGGGCATCGCCTATCAGGAGGCGTAAGCCGCGCCCGAGGCATGCCGCCCTTTTCCATCCGCCAGATCGATCACGTGGTGCTGCGGGCGCAAGACCCGCAGCGTCTGATCGCCTTCTATCGCGACGTGCTCGGCTGCCGGGTCGAGCATGAGCAGCCCAAGCTGGGGCTGACCCATCTGCGCGCCGGCTCGGCGCTGATCGACATCGTCGATTATCGCGGCGCGCTGGCCGAGGCCGGCGATGCCGCCCCTGCCCGCCCGCAGCGCAACGTCGATCACATCTGTCTGGGCGTCGATGGTTTCGAGCCCGCTTCCGCCATCGCGCATCTGCGGCGCCACGGCATCGACCCCGGCGCGGTGCAAAGCCGTTTCGGCGCCGAGGGCGAAGGCCCCTCGCTGTATTTCTTCGATCCCGAAGGCAACATGGTCGAGCTGAAAGGCCGCCCGGCCTGACGGTTCGGACCGGATTGCGTTTTGCGCCGAAGCGCCGGCCTGGCCGCGCGCCGATCCCACTTTGCAGCGCCGCCGCTTTGCGTTAAGTGTGGGCCATGCCGCAGACCGCCGAAGAACTGGTCCACGCCTATTACGACGCCTTCAATGCCAGGGATGTCGAGGGGTTCCTGAGCCTGCTGACCGACGATGTCGTGCACGACATCAACCAGGGCGAACGCGAGGTCGGCAAGCAGAAATTCCGGCAGTTCCTCGCGCGCATGAACCGCTGCTACGAAGAGAAGGTCGTCGACCTCTTCGTCATGAGCAACGAGGATGGCAGCCGCGCGGCGGCCGAGTTCACCGTGCTGGGCGTCTATCTGGAGACCGACGACAACCTGCCGCCGGCGGAAGGCCAGCGCTACACCCTGCCCGCCGGCGCCTTCTTCGAAATCCGCGACGGCAAGGTGGCGCGGATTTCCAACACCTACAATCTCACCGACTGGCTGAAGCAGGTCGCCGGATGATGCTGCCCGCAGCCTTGTCCGTCGTCCGCTATACCGGCGACGAGATGCGGGCGCGGCTGGACGATCTGGCCCGCCTGCGCATCGCCGTCTTCCGCGCCTGGCCCTATCTCTACGAAGGCGCGATGGATTACGAGCGCCACTATCTGCTGCGCTACGCCCGGGCGCGCACCGGCACCATCGTCGTCGCGCTGGACGACGGCCGCCCGGTCGGCGCCGCCACCGCGCTGGCCCTCGACGAGGAAGCCGATTACGTGCAGGCGCCGTTCAGGGCGGCCGGGCTCGACATCGCGAAGATCTTCTATTTCGGCGAATCGGTGCTGCTGCCGCGCTATCGCGGCCGGGGCATCGGCGTGCGCTTCTTCGCCGAACGCGAGGCGGCGGCGCGCGGCTTCGGCTACGGCATCTGCTGCTTCTGCGCGGTGCAGCGGCCGGAGGATCATCCGCTGAAGCCTAAGGATTACGTGCCGCTGGATGCCTTCTGGACGCATCGCGGCTATGCCCGGCGGCCCGATCTGGTCTCGACCTTCACCTGGCGGGATATCGGCGAGCGCGAAGAAAGCGCCAAGCCGATGGTCTACTGGATGAAGGACCTGCGCGGCGCAAAGGGCCAGGCATGACCACGCTGCCCATCGCCGCGGCGCAATATCCGATCGGGCGGTTTGCCGATTTCGCCGCCTGGCATGCCCATATCACCGACTGGGTGGCGGGCGCCGCCGGCCAGGGCGCCAGGCTGCTGCTGTTTCCCGAATACGGCGCGCTGGAGCTCGCCTCGCTGCTGCCCGAGGACCTGCAGCAGGATCTCGGCCGCCAGATCGCCGCGCTGCAGGACCTGCACGAGGATTTCGTCGCCTGCTTCAGCGAGCTGGCGGCGCGGCACGGCGTGCATATCGTCGCGCCCAGCCTGCCGGTCGCCGTCGGCAACGGCGTGCGCAACCGCGCCTATCTGCTCAGCCCGAACGGCGCCGTCGGCTTCCAGGAGAAGCGGCAGATGACCCGCTTCGAGCGCGAGGTGTGGAACATCCATGGCGGCGACGAGCTCAAGGTGTTCGACATCGCCGTCAATGGCGGCGAGCCGCTCCGGCTCGGCATCGCCATCTGCTACGATATCGAATTCCCGCTGATCGCCCATGCCATGGCGGCCGCCGGCGCCGATCTGATCCTGGCGCCGAGCTGCACCGATACCATGGCCGGCGCCAACCGGGTGCAGGTCGGCGCCCGGGCGCGGGCGCTGGAGAATCAGGTCTATGTCGCCGTCTCGCCCACCGTCGGCCTGGCCGAATGGTCGCTCGCCGTCGATGTCAATGTCGGCTGGGGCAGCGTGCTGGCGCCGCCGGATCGCGGCTTTCCCGACGACGGCACGATCGCCTGCGGCGCGCTCAGCCAGCCCGGCTGGGTGCATGCCGAACTCGATTTCGCGGCGCTGCGCGCCAACCGCGATCACGCCGAGGTCTTCACCGCCAGGGACTGGCCGGATCAGGCGCTGCCCTCGCTCGATGTGAAGGCGGTCGCGCTCTAAGCCGGCCGGCACAACCCGGATCGTCACAACCCGGATCGTCGTCCCGGGCCGGCGCCATGGCCCATGTGCGTGGCGTTCAGGGGGTTCATGGCGCCGGCCCGGGATTTCGGTTTTTGCGGTGGCGTTCCGCCTTGCTGTTACGCCTCGACCAGCTCGCGCGCCGCGGCGGCATGCTGCCTGGCGAGCGTGGCGACGCGCTTGCCGAGATGCTCGGCGGTCAGCAGGTCGCTTGCGATCGGGCCCTTGTCCGGCCCTTCGTCGGCATTCGACTGCGCCATGGCGCCGAGGAAGCTGCCGAGCCGGTTGAGGTCGTTGACGCTGCCCTTGGAATTGTTGTTGCCCGGCATCAGGCCGAGGCTGACCCAGACCATGCCGTGCTGCGCGGCGAAGATGGCGAGCTGCAGCAGCGAGTTCAGCTTGTCGCCCGATTGCGAGGCCGAGTTGGTGAAGCCGGCGGCCAGCTTGCCGTTCCACTGGCCCCAGACTTTCGAGGTGGTGTCCATCCAGGTTTTGAACGGGCCGGAGACGCTGCCCATATAGGTCGGCGCGCCGAAAACGATGGCATCGGCGGCGGTGATCTCCTCGACCCGCGCCTGGGCTTCGGCGACCGGGATCAGGGCGACCTGCACCCCGGCGACGGCCTGGGCCCCCTTGGCCACGGCCTCGGCCTGCTTCTGGGTATGGCCATAGCCGCTGTGATAGACGACGGCAACTTTGGTCATGCTATAAGTCCTTGTCTGGATTGGTAGATTTGAGATAACAAAAAGCAAGTCACTTACTTGGAGTGACCGTATATGGGCTATTGATTTCGCGAGTAAAGTAGGTACCTTATAGTAACCTACTTCTGCCGCCGCTAATCGCCGCGATGGCCGAGGAAACCCGGGCATCCGCCGCCGAGCGCGGCTGCCGCGAAAGGATCGAGCCATGGCCCAGACCGCTTCCAAGCCGACGCCGTCCAAGCCCGAGGCAGCCAAGGCGCATGTCTGTCCGGTCGACGTGGTGCTGCGCCTGCTGATGGGGCCGTGGACGACCTACATCCTCTATGTGCTGCGCACCCAGGGGCCGCGCCGCTTCGGCGAGCTTAAGCGCGAGGTCGGCGGCATCTCCGCGAAAGTGCTGACCGAGCGGCTGCGCATGCTGGAAGAGGCGCGGCTGGTCCACCGCAGCTATGTCGCCACCATCCCGCCGCAGGTGACCTACAGCCTGGCGCGGCGCGGCGCGGAATTGTCGCCGATGCTGGATGCGCTGAAGGAGATCGCGCTGCGCTGGCAGAGCGAGGATGAGGCGCGCGAGGATGCGGCCCGCGAAGAGGCGCCGCCGCGCCAGGCGGCGGAATGAGGCTGCCGCCTAGGCGGCGAAATTGAAGATGCGGGACAGCCGGCGCACCGGCCGCGCCGGCTCGGCATAGCGGAAGAAGGCGGCGCCGATCACCTGCGCATTCTGTCCCGCCGGCATGCCGATCGGCAGCAGCAGGGTTTCCAGTTCCATGCCGGCCCGGCCGGCGAAGCGCGCGTTGCCGTGCAGCGAACGCGGCATGCCGCCCTGGCGGGTTTCGCTCAGCGCCGCCATCACGCCGCCCAGCTCGGCGCCGCGATAAAGCTCGTCGATATACTTGCCGGTGGCGTCGCGGCCGCAGGCCTCCACGATGGCGGTGCCGATCAGGCGATAGCGCCAGCGCAGATACTCCCGCGCCGGCCTGTCCGCCGGAACGGTTTCGCATTCGGCGATGAAGACATGGGGCAGGAAGGGCTTCAGCGCCTGCATGTCCAGGCTGCGGCGCGAGGGCAGGCCGTCCGCCTCGCGCCTGGCGTACCACAGCTTCAGCAAATCGAGCAGCGGCGCATGGTGCAGGCGAAGCCCGTCGTCCAGCGGCTGCAGAAAGAAGATTCGATGATGCGACATGCGGCCTGCATTTGCTCGGGGAGCGACCTAAGTAGCGCAAGCCCGCGAAGGCGCGAAACTTACTATTCGATCACCTGCGGTGGCGATGGCGGAAAACCGCGCCGCGCCGGGCGCTGCGGCGGCAAACAAAAAGGCCGCTCCGAAGAGCGGCCTTTCGTAATCCGAAACCCGAAAGCCGGGATCAGCGCGAGTTAAAAACCGCTGTCCAATATCCAAATAAATTCAACTAATTACACCAGGAAAGGTAATTCGTGTGGAAGAAGTGTACGAAATCCGAGCTTGCTCAGCGCCGGAGCCGGAATTCACTACTCTCGATCTGCATCTTGGAAGGATGGACAGCGAGTAACAAACACAACAGCTCAAATAGCTTCGAGTTGCTCCCAATTATCTTCAAACTTAGCCCACTTCTGCGAGAAGCCCCTCGCTATGTTTGCTTCAGTAGGATTACCGAAAAATCCTATACCTCTACCCGCGTCGCTGTGGGGCTTGCCATCACGTCTTGGTTGGTTGATCCAATGCGCGTGAGCCCGTTTCACTTCACGCTCTGCCACCTGTATTGGCACAACAAAGCAGCGATATTCCTTTGCTGACTTCTGACCGATAATCACAAAAACTACGTACTCTGCCTTTGCGCCGGAATGGGCATTGAACTCCAACTTTCCCAACTGAAAATTTCCATTGCTCTTCTTCCCCGATGTTTTCACCGAAAGAGTGACTCGCTTGTCCCCCTTCAGCGCAACTACATCAACGTTTCTTGCGTTCCTTACGACGAAGTTCACATTCGCTGGTAACCATCCGCGCCAAAGGAGCTCGTGAAGTACTATGACTTCACCATGAGCGCCGGTTGACTGAGTATCCACCTTTCTGGTCGCCATGAAATGGCTCCGCCCTTCAGATATGCCCTATCCCAAGCAAGCTGCGTAGAAGCGGTCGTCTGTGCTCCTTGAGTTCGGCAGGATATTCGATAGCCAAACTCAAGAACTCCTCCAAATCACGCGAAAATTCTGACTGAAGATCAAAATCCACCCTGTAGATCATTTCGCTCTCGAACGGAAGCCCACTCGGTTTCGACGCCTTAAAATCGCGAAAGTACGATCGATAGATTGAGTGGATCGAGTACCGCCCATGCTGGGCGGAACTTTTTTCGATAAACTCGTCTGATCTCCACTTCAGATCATGGAAAACGCGCAGATTGAAGAAGGCGTACCTAGAAAGTATGTGGTGCACTGAATGGACGACATCTTCGTGCACGGTGGTACTGAAGGCGACACCGTGGATACGCGAAACACCATTCGGTCTTGACCGACATACGATCTGAACCTTCTCGCCAGCTGAAACCGATAAGCCGGGAACTACGAATTTGTATTCAAAATTGCGAGTCAATCCGGCGATAAGACATACCTGATCCAGCCCTTTGCCAAACTGGCGGAGAATCGACTGTGATGTTGCCTCATTAGCATCTGTCGGAACGCCAGAATGCATGCTATCCCCCAGTTAGCACAATCAGCAATGCCTTAGGCACTGTGCCGAAAAGCTACCGAAACCTTAAGCTATTTTGCTGAAATAGCCAAACCGCAGTCTCGAACGACTGCTCAAAGACACGGCTTGGGCGATGCGACTTAATCCAAAAGCTGTTGCCATGCAGTCAAATAATCAGTTCTGACGAATCATCAAATTTTCCATCCTTCGTGCTACTTCTTGACCGTGTGCTTGGGGTCATCTCGCAGCTCTCTGCCGCCTTTTGCTAAAGGCTCGGTGTTACGTCGCTTGCGATTGAAGAGAGCCGCTGCCTTGAGATTTGCCGCTCCCTCTCTCAGTGCTTCGTCAGAACCGTAATGGCCCATCAATCTCCCACGCGCCTTCACGCAGGTTACTGGTGATGGTGCGTTAAAACTTGGATACTCGCTCTCACACTCCTCCACCACGACATGCAGTTTCTCAACTTCTGTCATTTCTAGGATCTGCGCAAATGCTGCGTCGGTACACAAGCTACCAAGGAATAAAGCAATAAGCGCGTACCGCATATTTCCCCCAAAGCACAATTGCCTCGACAGGAATGTGCAGCGACTCTTGCAGCAACCATATTGTGGAAATCTACTTACGACCTTAAGGAGCCAATCGTCCTGGAAGCCCTAATTATGTCAGCCAGTCTATTCGTATGAAATTTTTCAAGAACCCGGCTTCGATGCACTTCGGCAGTACGAGCGCTTATATTAAGTCGTTCGGCGATTGCCTTAGTGGTGTAGCCATCAGACAACAGCCAAAAAACCTCTCGCTCCCGTTCGGTCAAGTCCCTAAATCGCTCGACTATATGAACGGCTTCCCCAAGTCGCTGCCGATGGACCTGATGCGCTTCACAGGCTCGGTGAACAGAACTTAGCAATATTTCATTGGCTACGGGCTTTTCCAGAAACTCAAAGGCTCCATTGTGTCCAGCACGCATCGCCGTCGGGATCGTACCAAATGCAGACACAATAATAATGGGAGCGTAATAACCACTTGAGCGCGCCCGTTTGATCAAGTCGATTCCGTTTGCGCTCCCCAACTGAAGATCGAGCAATGCACAACTATCTTGTATTGGGAGGTGCTCCATAAAGGAGGAAGCGCTATTATGAATCGAGGTGCTATATCCATTTAGCTGTAGTAGCCAAGTAATTGCAGCACAAAAGCCTTCGTCATCATCTACGACGCTTATTGTGTTCCCGACTTTCGACATTTTATGCAGCCGGCAACCTAACGGTTACCATTCCCCCGTTCGGCGTATTTGAAAGCTCCATACGACCCTCCATGAGATTTAGTATCATGGCCGAGATAGGTAGACCGAAGCCGCTCCCGCCCACTTTATTCGAAGCAAATAGGGCATGGCCTTGCTCTAGAACGTCTTGTGGAAAACCAGGGCCACTATCCTCGACTGTGATTAAGACAGTGTCGCTCGCCAAAACGGTGGATATTGCTACTTTGCGATGCTGACACAGATCGCCGATAGCTTCGCAAGAATTCTTAAGAAGATTAACAATGACCTGCTGTAAGGCAGTCTTATCACCCATTACAAACAAGCCTTGGGAGCTAAACGATGTTTCGAGCAGAACGCGGTGATCGATAGCAATCTGTTTTAGCAGCGGAAGAATTTCAGTGAGAGTCTCATTAACTGAGACGCGTTCATTTAACCGGACAGATGCATTAAGCAGGTTCTGCCGACCTTTAAGAATCGCTGATATTCTGTTGGTTTCTTCCTCTATCCGGCGAACTAGCTGCGACACCTCAGAGGTGCCGCTTCTGCTGACTATCTCTCTTAACCCACCAATATATGCCGTTGCGCTAGCAAGTGGTTGCCTAATCTCGTGAGCCAACTTTGATGCTGCTTCATAATTTGCGAAGTGAGAGTATGCGCGATCTAAGATGTGTTTCTGTCGCCGCAGCTCCTGCATTGCAGCTTCCCGGCGCTCCACCGTACCGGCGATGATCAAGCAGACATAACCCACAGATAACATGAAGTAAGCGCTATTTGCTGCTACGCCATGGTCTGCAGATAACCAACTCGCCAACACTACGGAAACATTGATCAGAGCCGTTGAGAATGCCGCGCCAGCTAATCCAAAGGTAATCGCATTCCATGCGACTGGGATCAGCAAAAGGTATGAAAGACCTGTGTCCTTACCCCCGAGTAAAAGTCCGGATACCTCCACATAGAGGATAACGAGCGCACAGATTATCGCCGTAGAAAAGACCAGAACTGGATGCCCAATTCCAATCTTATAGACTGGCCTTCCAATCAGCAGACACACGGGTGTCAGTGTTACAATTCCCAGTGCGTCACCGATAACGAATCTCGGCACGACATACCAGAACTCCGCCCAGGGTATGATGCCGTCGACGCAGAAGATTGTGATCAGCAGTAGTGCTACTGCCGCCGGTATTAGCAATGAGCATGCAATGAACGCATACAGATGCCCCGGCTTACTAAGTTGAGGCAAGCCGCCCAAAGCGCGTCGCAGAGCTAAGCCACCGGCGGTGTATAAAGTAGGGTGGACCAACCAAGACAGCACGGCGCC
>NZ_DASVCJ010000080.1:0-15730 GCF_036381655.1 Ferrovibrio sp. | reverse complement strand
GAGGCCGAGGCGGCACGCTCGCTGCTGACCGAGGATGACCGGCAATCCCTGGAGGTCACGCTTGACCTCTCAGGCCTGCTGCGCGGCGACGACGAGGCGCGCTGGAAGAACCACGAGATTGCGGTGAAAAACCGCATCCTCACCCCCAACGAGGTCCGCGAGGCCGAGGGGTGGAACCGTCGCGATGGCGGCGACAAGTTCGAGGAGGCGACCAATGAGTGAAGTCGCAGACAACACCCTTGAGGTAAGGATTGGCGGCGATGTCTAGGGATTCGAGGCCGCCGCCAATGCCGCCGTCGGGCACCTCGACGACCTTGAGAAGAAGGTTGTCGCCGGCACTCAGGAAATCGACAAGCGGACCCAGGCGCTCGCCAAGGCAGACGCCAAGTACGCCGAGCAACTGAAGCGCCGATATGATCCGGTCTATGCCGCCCAGCAGCGGTATATCAAGGAACTGGAGAACATTCGCCGGGCGGAGCAGCTTGGCGCGCTCAACGCCGAGCAGTCCGAGCAGGCCATCCAGCGGGCGCTACTGCAGCGGACCAACGCCATTCAGCGGGTCATCGCCGCCAACTCCGCGTTAGTCGCCAGCAATAACGCGGTCGTGCGATCGACCATGCGCACTGCGGCGGCAAAATCCTCGGTTGGTACAATCGCCCAACAGGTAGGCTTTCAGGTTGCGGATATGGCCGTTCAAATCCAAGCCGGAACGCGCCCGCTTGTCGCCCTTAGTCAGCAGGGCAGCCAGCTTCTCGGGGTGCTGGGTCCCGTCGGTGCGATCGCTGGCGCAGCGACCCCCGCGGTGGGCACGCCATCGTTCCATAGGAGCGCGGAATGACAGTAATCACCGGGTTTGTCGGGGGACAGTCTGTCGCATTCGTGACGGATACGAAGCAGGTCTATTTCGACGGTCGATCGCCAAACCTGACCAGCAAATCGCTCTGTATTCCTCATCTGCATCTCGCTATAGCCGTTCGCGGCTATTCCGCGCTGCTGGGAATGATCTACAGCGCACTTCAGGCCGGCATCCCGCAAGCTTCGGACGCGGCGGATGTGCATGACGGGCTCCCGGATTTGGCCAACATGGCTTGGCGCCGGCTTCGGCAGGAGTATGAGGCCGTGGGTCTGTCTTCAGACTTCGGAGCAGGCGGACAGAACCGCCCCGAGGTCCTGTTTGCGGGCTATTCGTCGCGGGCTTCGAGGATCCTGGCCAGGTTCATTTCCATCGATGACAGCGGCAAGTGGGCCGCAATCGATCTCCCGCCGGGTACATTCTTCGCAGCCCCTGGGATCGGGAAAGAAGCATCCGATCGCGCCACAGCCGAGATAACCGGTGACAAGCGGCCTCTGGCCGATGTTTTGTTTGAGTTCGCTGCCGCACAGATGAACGCCAACGATCACTTTCGGCAGATGATCGGCGGGCGTGCCGTGCTTACGACGATCGGACCAACTGGACTGGAGCAGCGCCCGGTTGGAACACTATCGAACCTCTAAGGGGGCACCATGTCAGCCAGTGACAATACCGACATTGATAACGAAGAACTGCAGCGGGCCTATCTCCGCACGCTCGACAATCTGCCTGTCGATCTCCTGGTGGATGAGCATATGACAACAATCAAACTTCTCGGCGCGATACAGCAAGCCAATTTCGCGCTACTGCGGGTGATGCGCGGGATGAAGGAGCTTCTTGCAGACGGGAACATCAAGGAGGCCCTGGCCTACATCGATCGGGTGTTGGCAGTGCCGCATCCGTTGCCCGAAAACCCGATGCTGACGTTCATGGAGAAGCGAGAGGCCGCTGCGGAAAGGGCTAGGCAGGAGCGTATTGCCAAGCAGTCGCCGACCGGGCCCCGGGCGCCGACGCGCAGACGGTAAGTGCGCCAATGCCCAGGCGGCCAATCGAAGCGCGAAGGATGGGCGGACGAGTGATTTTTCGCCCAATCGCTGCCTAAACTATTGAAATCATTGATTAAGTGGCGGATGGGGTGAGATTCGAACTCACGGTACCGTTGCCGGTACGGCGGTTTTCAAGACCGCTGCCTTAAACCACTCGGCCACCCATCCGACGGCTGCCGGTGATACGGCCTGGCAGGCGGGTTCGTCAACCCGGCCACCTCCGGACGCGGCGCCGATTTCGGCTTGGCCCTCAGTGCGGGCCGGGCAGAACCAACGCGGTCGGCGTCCGGGGCAGGGTCGCCCGCGAGACGATCGTCGTCGCACTATCGTTCAGCCTGATTTCGTAGGTATCGCGGAGCCGGTCGAGAAAGCGCTCCAGGGTCGACGGGTCGAAGTAGTGCATCGGGATAACCAGCGGCGCCTGCAGTTGCGCGACGACCTCCCGCATCTCGCTGATATTCAGCGTGTAGCCGCCGTCCACGGGCACGAACAGCACGTCTATCCTGCCGATATCGGCGATATGGCCGGGCGTCAGCTTGTGATGCAGATGCCCCAGATGGGCGATGCACAGACCCGCGACATCGAAGATGAAAATGGAATTGCCGTCATACTCCGTGCCGCCAGCGAAATTCCGGATATTGGTGGGCACGTTGCGCACGCGCATATCCTTGAACTGAATATTATGGCGCGCTGGCTTTCCCCCGTAAGGCCAGCCATGCAGGATATAGGGGATGGTTGGGTCCGGTGCGTCGGTGAAATGCGTCGAATGCGCATGATTCATGGTGACGATGTCGGGCTTGATCGCTGGCTGGATGTAATCGTTGTAGTCCGTTGCGGCCACCACGCCTTCCGGGCTTTCGATCAGGAATGTCGCATGGCCGATAAAGGTTATGCGCGCGCTGCCGGCCGGCGCTGCCACGGCCAAAAACGAAGCGGGCTGGATTTGCTGCGGCCGTTGCGAAATCGCACCCAGGCAAGCCGCATAGAGCCGCATTGGCGTCAGCGCGAAGAGCAGAAGAAGAAACGAGCTCCAGACAACCGATCGAGACATGGCACACCTCGGAAACAGGACGCCAATTTCCATATGGATCGGACGGTCGGCCGGTTGCGCCGGCACTCAACTAATCGATATCAGCGGCTGCAGACCGGGATTTCATTGACGAGCAATTTGTTCTCTAGATCTGCATAATACTTGAAGCCAGTCCACTTCTCTTTTTTCAGACGATCGACGATGTCATAAGTGGCCTGGCAAACGCCTTCGTTGACCTGGACGGACTTGCTGGTCGCCACGACGGCGTCCGTATCCCATTGCGAGGCCTGGCTTCGGTTCGGAAACAGTCGCGCGATTGCCTGTTGCCGCGTGGCGACGGCATTGCGCAGTCGCTCGGCATTCTCCTGATCGAATTTGTACCATTCATCCAGTGCCGGCTGGCCTGCCGGATCGACCAGCGCACAGCGTCGCAGGATTTCCCGGATCTTTATGCCGGTCCGCACTTCCGACTCCGCTTCGGCTTCCTTTTTGGTGAAGCAATTCTTGTTCGCGTTTGCGCGCGGCGCCGGCTGGCCTTGCGCCGCCGCGGCAAATGGGATCAGCACCAGCGAAATAATCAGAAAGCGAACCATGGGCGCCTAGTTTAACGATTGGCCGGCGGCTCCGGCAACGGGGCGCGCCGCCGGCCCGGCGTGATTGCAATCCCGACGCGTATCGAGCGCGACGGTCAGAAATTTGGATCGGTTAACGGAAATTTACCATCCGTCGGGCAAAGTCGCGCCCCGGGGTCAGTCGGGGCAATTCTCTATGGTCGTTTACGCCGGCAAAATCCTTTGGTGGCTGCTGAGTCCCGCCAATCTCATCCTAGGTTTGCTGCTGTTCGCTGCTGCCTTGGGATGCTGGGGCAGAACGCGCGTGATCGGCGCGCGTCTGGGCGGTGTTTTGCTGGTTCTATTGGTACTGATCGGGCTTCTGCCGGTCGGTGACTGGGTTCAGCGCCCGCTGGAAGATTATTTTCCCGTTCCCTCTCTGCCCGCAGAGGTCGATGGCATCATCGTACTGGGTGGCAGCGAGGAGCCGCGGCTCAGCGAGCAGCGCCATGCTCCCCAACTGAATGACAGCGCCGAGAGGCTGATTCAATTCGTCGCATTGGCCCGGCAATACCCGGGGGCGCGGCTGCTATATACCGGCGGCGGAATCCAGTGGCCCCCCACATCCATAGGCGAAGCGGATGTGGCGCGGCGGGTATTCGTTCAACTGGGCTTAGTTTCAACTCGCATAGCATTCGACAATCAGTCCCGTAATACAGCTGATAGCGCCATTTCGGGAAAGGCGCTGATGCGTCCCAAGCCTGGCGAAACATGGATCCTCGTCACCTCGGCCGCGCATATGCCGCGCGCCGTCAACTGTTTCCAGGCCGTCGGTTGGCCCGTGTTGCCCTATCCCGTTGATTACATGACGGGACCGGCGAGGCGCCTGCGATTCAGCCCCTTCGGCCATTTATTCGAGCTGGATAGAGGGGCCCGCGAATGGGTCGGTTTGATCGCCTACCGTCTGCTGGGACACACAAAGACCATCCTGCCGCCCCGCACCAAACCGGCGTCAGAAGCTTCAAATATCGGGGCCGAGGCTTGGCCGCAGCGCTCACAGTGAGGTAACACCGCTTGTCGCTTGCTTCAGTTCGATTCGGAGGACGCTGCTGATGCGTCAAATGCGTCTGGGTTTCATGGCGCTCGCCCTGGGCATGATAGCCGCCTGCGGCGCCGGCCAGCCGGCGGCAACGGAAACGGCGGGACAGGCTGGTCAGACTGCGCCGGCCGCGGAGACCGCCACGGCTTCGGCACCTACCACCACGGCGGAAGCAGAGCCGATTACGTTCGACCGTGCCGGGTTTGATGCGTTTCTCGCCGGATTGCGCAGCGAAGCGCTCCAGAAGGGGATCAGGCCTGCCGTTGTGGAGACGGCATTGGCGGATGTTCAGCCGATCATGCGCATCATCCAGCGCGATCGGGCCCAGCCGGAGTTCAAGCTGTCGTTCGCGACCTACCGCGACCGGGTGATCACACCGCAGAATGTCGCCCGTGGGCAGCAGTTGCGCGATCAGAACCGGGTGCTGCTGCATCAGGTGGCGCAGCGCTATGGCGTGCAGCCGCGCTTCATCCTGGCGATCTGGGGCATCGAAACGCGTTACGGGGCAATCAAGGCGGATGTGCCGCTGTTTCATTCACTTGCCACGCTGGCTTATGATCGTCGCCGGTCCAACTACTTCCGCAACGAGCTGTTCGCCGCGCTCACGATGCTGGACCGCGGCTACATCGATTTCCCGACCTTGAAGGGATCCTGGGCCGGCGCGATGGGCCAGCCGCAATTCATGCCGACATCGTACCTGTCCTATGCGGAGGATTTCGATGGCGACGGCCGTCGCGACATCTGGAACAATACCGGCGACGTCTTTGCATCCATCGCCAATTACCTCGCCAAGCATGGCTGGACCACGTCCCAGACCTGGGGGCGCGAGGTCAAAGTGCCGGCGGCTTTGCAGGCCAGGCTGGGCGATTTCGCCCGCCAGGGCCAGTCCGGCTGCCGGGCGATCGATCAAATGACGAAGGACCTGCCCCTATCGGAATGGGAAAAGCTTGGCGTGCGGCGAGTCGATGGCGGCGATCTGCCGAAAGCGCAGATCAATGGCGCCCTGGTACAGCCCGATGGCGCCGGCGGGCCGAGTTTCCTGGTCTATGGCAATTACCGTTCGATCCTGCGCTATAACTGCGCCCACCATTACGCTTTGACCGTCAGCTTGCTTGCCGATCGGCTGGGGGACGGTTAATATGCACTATATATAGCTATGCGGTATCAAAGACACGCCATCCCTTGCATCACATGGGGGGGTCGGGGAGGGTCCCGGGCCGCTTTGTATCTGCATGTCCGCAATTTTGCCCTCGTCGTCTTCGCGCTTTTGGGGCTTTCAGGCTGTGCCGAAACGACTTTGGCCAATTACGCCAGCAAGTCGATCGGCCGCAGCGGCGAGCCCAATCCGGCGACCAAGGCGGTCGGGCACGGTGTCTACAAGGTCGGCAATCCCTATCAGATCAACGGCGTCTGGTATTATCCCAAGGAAGATCCGAATTACGACGAAACCGGGATCGCATCGTGGTATGGCGATCAGTTCCATGCCAAGACGACGGCAAACGGCGAAATTTTCGACATGAACGAGGTGACGGCGGCGCATCCGACATTGCCGCTGCCGTCGCTGGTACGCGTCACCAACCTGGATAACGGCCGTTCGATCGTGGTGCGGGTCAACGATCGGGGCCCGTATGTCAACGGCCGGATCATCGATCTTTCCCGCCGCTCGGCCCAACTCCTCGGCTACGAGCAGCAGGGCACGGCCAGGGTCCGGGTGCAGTATCTCGGCCCGGCGCCGCTCGAGGGCGGCGGGACGATGCTGGCTTCGAGCGCAACGGGAAGCGACGAGCAGCCGGCGGCTGCTCCGCGCAGCGCCGTCTCGGCCGAAGCCTTGCCGCCGCCGCCCGGCGTGAAGGGCCGTAGCGGAGAGGTCACGAAACCGGCTCCGGCGCAACCATCGCCGATCCAAATTCTCGCCGCGCAAAATCCGAAACAGCCGGCAGCGGCGACGCAGACCGCCTCCGCGCCTCCGGCGGGCGACTTGTCGCATCAGAAAGTCGAGGTCGGGCCGGCGCGCGGCGGACAGATCTACGTACAAGTCGGCGCATTCACAGTGTATGAGAATGCGCATAAATTGGCGGCCCGGCTATCGCTGATCGGTCCCGTCGGGGTCAACTCGACATTCGTCAACAAGCAGGAATTCTTCCGTGTCCGGCTTGGGCCGTACGATCAGGTTTCCGGTGCCGACCAGGCGTTGCAGCAAGCGATTAACAGTGGACATACCGATGCGCGTATCATCGTCGAGTAAGCATGCCCTCGCGGCTTTCGTCGCCATTCTGACCGTCGTTCTTTCTGCCCCGGCAGCCTTTGCTCAGCTGGGCCAGGTGGACACGATCGCAAGGCAGATGATCGTGGCGGATTACGATACCGGCGCGGTGCTGTTCGAGAAGAACGCCGACGAGCGGATGCACCCCTCGTCGATGTCAAAGCTGATGACGGTGTATGTCGTCTTCAAGCAATTGGCGGAAGGCAAGCTGCGCCTGGATGATTCCTTCCCGGTGAGCGAGAAGGCCTGGCGCATGCAGGGCTCGAAGATGTTCGTCCATGTCGGCGACCGGGTCAAAGTCGAAGATCTGCTGCAGGGCGTGATCGTCCAGTCCGGCAACGACGCGTGCATCGTTCTGGCCGAAGGCATCGCCGGTACCGAAGCGGCTTTCGCCGACATGCTGAACGAGGAAGCCAAGCGCTTGGGCCTGAAGGACAGCACGTTCCGCAATGCGTCCGGCTGGCCGGATCCCGAGCATCTGATGACGGCGCGCGATCTGTTCGTTCTGGCGCGGCATCTGATCAGGGACTTTCCGCAGTATTATCATTATTTCGCGGAGAAGGAGTTCACCTACGGGATCGACGTCAGCACGAAGAAGCCGATCACCCAGGGCAACCGCAATCCGCTGCTCTACAAGAATCTCGGCGTCGATGGCCTGAAGACCGGCCATACCGAAGAGGCGGGCTTCGGCCTGGTCGCGTCGGCCAAGCGCGGCGACCGGCGCCTGATTCTGGTGGTGAATGGCCTCAAAAGCATGAACGAGCGCTCGCGCGAGCCCGAGCGCCTGCTCGAGTTGGCGTTCAGCCAATTCGACAATGCAAGGCTTTTCACCGCGGGCAGCGTGGTGGACGAGGCCGATGTGTGGCTTGGCAGCCAGGCCCGGCTGCCTCTCGTCGTCGAGCAGAATCTGGTCGTGACGATCCCGCGCCAGGCGAAAAGCAGCCTCAAGGTGGTGGTGACTTACGACAATCCGATCCCGGCTCCGATCGTGAAGGGAACGCCGGTGGCGAAGGTTACCGTGTCCGACAAGGATGGCGTCCTGGCCGAGGCGCCGCTGGTCGCCGGTGCCGATGTCCAGCAGCTTGGCTTTACCGGCCGGATCGGCGCCGCGATCGGTTATCTCCTATGGGGCGCCGGCAAGCAGTGAGTTCCCGCCCCGGCCGCTTCATCTCGCTGGAAGGTGGTGAGGGCGCCGGCAAGTCGACCCAGGTCAAACGTCTGGCGGCGGCGCTGGCGCGATGCGGCATAGACAGTATCCAGACCAGGGAACCCGGCGGCACCGCCGGAGCAGAGGCGATCCGCGCATTGCTGGTCAGCGGCGATACCGGACGCTGGGACGCCATGACCGAGACGATGCTGCATTATGCCGCCCGGCGCGACCACGTGGAAAAGACGATCAGGCCGGCGCTGCAGCGCGGCGAGTGGGTGATATCCGACCGCTTTGCCGATTCCACGATGGCCTATCAGGGCTACGCTGGCGGATTGGGCCCGGAGAAAGTGGCGGCGATCCATCAACTGGTCCTGGGTGACTTTCAGCCCGATTTGACGATCATGCTCGATCTTCCGGTGGAGACAGGTTTGGCGCGCGCGCAGAACCGGCTTTCCGCTCAGCCGGCGAAAGGCGCCGCCGAGGACCGGTATGAACGGATGGGGCCTGGCTTCCATGAAGCCCTGCGGCAAGCCTTTCACGATATCGCCGCCAAGGCGCCGCAGCGTTGCCGCCTGATCGATGCGAGCGGCACCATGGACGACGTGGAAGCCGCGATCTGGGCGGCGGTGACGACGCATTTCGGCTTGCCGTCATGAGCGGATATGCTCCGGAACAGGCGGCTTCCTGGGCGCCGCGGCACAATCCCGACCTGTTCGGCCACGAGACGGTCGAAAAGGCTCTGCTGCAGGCCTGGTCCGGCGGCAGGCTGCCGCATGCCTGGCTGATCACCGGGCCGCGGGGTGTTGGCAAGGCCACGCTGGCCTTCCGTTTCGCCCGCTTCCTGCTGGCGCATGGTCCCGCCGCGGGGATGGATGCCGGTCCCAGCCTGTTCGGCGATGCTCCGGCCTTGCCCGAAAGCCTGCATATCCCCGAAGAGCATCCGGTCTTTGCCAGGGTCGCCAGCGCGGGCCATGCCGACCTGATCACGGTGGAGCGAAGCTGGGACGAGAAGGGCGACCGCTGGCGCAGCGAGATCGTGGTGCAGGATATCCGCGCGGTCATCGAGCGGTTCGGCATGACGGCGGCGGAAGGCGGCTATCGCGTTTGCATCGTCGATGCCGCCGATGACATGAATACCAATGCCGCCAATGCGCTGCTCAAGATATTGGAAGAGCCGCCGCCGAATGCGGTTCTGCTGCTGGTCAGCCATGCGCCGGGCAGCTTGCTGCCGACCATCCGCTCGCGCTGCCGCCGGCTGGCGCTCAAGCCGCTGGACGATGCCGCTCTCGACCAGGCGACCGGCAAGCTGCTGCCGGATCTCGACGCGGCCGAGCGGCGGGGCCTCAGGGTCTTGGCGGAGGGCGCCCCCGGTCGTGCCGTCATGCTGGCGGGGCAGGGGGGGCTCAAGCTGCTGCACGGGCTTCTGGATTTGGTGGGACAGCTGCCCAGGCCCGATCTGGCCCAGCTGCATGCCTTCGGCGACAAGCTCGCCCGGGATCGGTCGGGTAACAGCTTTCAACTTCTGGGAGAATTGTTCCGCTGGTGGTTGGCGCGGCTGGTCCGGGCGGCGGCGGCCGGACAGATCGGCGGCGCCGGCTGGCACGAGGTCTTTCCCGGTGAAACGGCGGTCGCCCAGCGGTTGGCGCAATGGCAGTCGCCGGTCCGCTGGGCCGAGGACTGGGAGCAGTTCGGTCGCTTGCTCGACCGTGGGGAATCGGTCAATCTCGACCGTAAGCAAATGCTACTCAACATTTTCGCCGTGCTTGGGCGGACTGCGGCACGCTGATACGCCAAAGACGCGCACGCATGGGCGAGGGGGAGTTTCATGGCAGGCCAGAGTGACAACTTGGCCGGGGTGACCAGCGCCGGCAAGGCCAGGCCGCCGCAAGGCCCGGACAGCCTGGAGCGGATCGAGCTTCTCGCCGATCTGACCCCGGCGGCGCGGCTTGAGGTCGAGCGCGCCTGCCAGTGGCGGCGGTTTGCCGCCGGGGAGCAGATTCTCGATCGCAACAGCGACAGCCGGGATGTCTATTTCGTCGTCGACGGCAGCGTGGAGGTGGTCAACTTCTCCGGCAATGGCCGCGAGATTTCCTACGCCATCGTTCAGGCCGGCGGCTATTTCGGCGAGATCGCGGCGATCGACGGCGAGCGCCGATCGGCCAGCGTCATGGCACAGACCGCCTGCCGCCTGGCTGCCCTGCCGCCGAAAGCCTTCGAAGCCTTGTTGGCGCGCGAGCCGAGCGTGAGTTTGAAGGTGATGCGCCGGCTGGCCGTCATCATCAGAGCCAATAATGAACGCATCATGGATCTGGCGACGCTCGGCGCCATCCAGCGCGTCTACCGCGAATTGCTCAAACTGGCCCGGCCCGATCCGATCAATGCGGGGGGCTGGCTGATCTATCCGATGCCGAAGCAGCATGAAATCGCGCGCCGCGCCGCAACGACACGCGAAACGGTCGCGCGCGTGCTGGCCAACCTGCTGCATGGCGGTCAGATGACCCGGCGGGACAAGACCTATTATCTGACGGATCGCGCGGCGCTGGAGCAGGCGATCGTCCGGCTCGATGTTCGCCAGCAGGCCTCGCTGGGCTGATTTCTGAAATCCGGATTGGCCTCTCGTATTCCCGAGCCGCATCCCCCCGGAGCGGACGCCGTTTCCACATTGCCCTGCTATCTCATATGGTAGATAGTAGCGGGGCGTAGGCGCACCCAGATGCGCCCGAAGAGGAAACGAAACCCAGCAGGAGGGAGTTCCATGCGTTTGAAAGCCTTCTTTACCGGCTTGACATTGACGGTCGGCAGTCTTGCCGTGCTTGCTTGTGGTTCCGCGTCGGCGGCTTGGCCGGAGCGGCCGGTTCAAGTGATTGTACCTTGGGCTGCCGGCGGCGGCACCGATGCGACCGGCCGTATCATCGCGAAGATGATGCAGGATGAATTCAAACAGCCATTCAATGTCGTCAACCGCACCGGCGGTGGCGGCGTCGTCGGCCATACCGCGATCGCCCAGGCGCCGGCCGACGGCTATACGATCGGCGTGCTCACCATCGAGATCGGCACCTATAAGTGGCTCGGCCAATCCAAGCTTTCCGGCAGCAAGGACTATACGCCGATCGCGCTCTACAACTTCGATCCCGGCGCTTTCTATGTCGTGTCGGATTCGCCGTTTAAGAACGCCAAGGACCTGCTCGCGGCGCTGAAGGCCAAACCCAAGGACTACAAGCTCGCCACTGGTTCGTCGGTTGGCGGTGCTTGGCAGATGGCTTTCGGCCAGCTGCTGCTCAAAGCCGGGATCGATCCGGGGCAGTTCAACTGGATCACCAGCCAAGGCGCGGCGCCGGCGCTGCAGGAACTGGTCGCCGGCGGCACCGATGTCGTTCCTTGCTCCCTGCCGGAGGCAAAGGCCCTGCTCGACGCTCACAAGATTCGGGCGATGGCCGTGCTGAGCGACCAGCGCCTGCCGGCGTATCCGGACGTGCCGACCGCAAAGGAAGCAGTCGGCATTGACGTGCAGGCCGGCGCCTGGCGCGGCATTGCCGGGCCGAAAGGCATGCCGCAGGAAGCGACCACAAAGCTGATCGCGGCGATGGAGAAGATCTACAAGAGCGAGGAGTTCCGGAGCTTCATGACCAAACAGGGCTTCGGTCTCATGTGGCGGGGCGGACCGGATTTCGGGAAATTCATGGATGAATCGGAAGCCGAAAGCGGCAAGGCCCTGAAAGCCATCGGTCTCGCCAAGTCATCGTAAAAGAGTGGGAGATCGGCAACCGGCTGCGAGCGCAGCCGGTTGCCGATTTTGAACGACGATGCGATTCAATGATGCGGTATTTGGCGTGGTGCTGCTCGCGCTGGCCATTTTCATCTGGACGATGGCAGCCGGTTTTCCAAAGCAAATTGGCATGACCTACGGCCCGGCCTTCTTTCCCCAGGTATTGTCGGTGCTGCTAGGCGGCTCGGCGGTTCTGCTGATCTACCGGGGCTTTCGCAGCGGCGAAGCGATCCTGCAAGCTGGGCCCTGGGCCCGGGATCCGCGACGCTGGCTGGGGCTCGCGCTGGTATTCGGCGCGCTGCTCTTCTACACCGATCTCAGCAATCTCCTCGGGTTTCACATTACCGTATTTCTGATTGGCTTCGTCCTGATGCTGTACCTTGGCGTGCGGCTCTGGCTGGCCCTTGTCGTGGCATTGGCGGCGGCGGCGGTGCTCTGGCTGCTCTTCGCGCGTCTTTTGCTGGTACCTCTGCCTGGCGGCTTGCTGGCGCCGATTTTGTGGTGATGTCATGGATGCGATGACCGCAGCCGTTGAGATGATCCTCAATCCGCAGGTCTTGGGCGTCATCGCCCTGGCCTCGATGTTCGGATTGTTCGTCGGCGCCATGCCGGGCCTGTCGGCGACCATGGCCACGGCCCTGCTGGTGCCAATTACGTTCTTCATGCAGCCGGCCCCGGCGATCGGCGCCATCGTGACCTGTACGGCGATGGCCATTTTCGCCGGCGACATTCCGGGCGCGCTGCTGCGTATTCCGGGTACGCCGGCTTCGGCCGCTTATGCGGATGAAGCCTACCGCATGACTCAAAAGGGGTTGAGCGAGGTGGCTTTGGGAGCCGGGCTGCTTTTCAGCATGCTGGGCGGCCTGGTCGGCGTCACCATCCTCATTCTCGGCGCGCCGGTTCTGGCCGAATTCGCCCTGAACTTCTCATCCTTCGAGTACTTCTGGCTCGCCCTGCTCGGCTTGACTTGCGCCGTCTTCATCACGCCGCAATCGCAACTGAAGGGCCTGGTGGCGCTCATCCTCGGCCTCCTGATCTCCTGCATCGGCATTGGCTCGACCAGTGGTTATGCACGGTTCACCTTCGACAATGTCGAACTGACCGGAGGCGTGCCGCTGATTCCGGCGCTGATCGGCATGTTCGCGCTGCCGGAGGTGATCCGGTACGTCCTCTCGGAAGATCGCAATCTGAGAATCACGCAGAACCGGATCGGCAATATTTTCGCCCAGCAAAGCCGCATGCTGCGCCTCTACTGGCGCAGCCTTATCCGAGGCTCTCTGCTCGGCACCACGGTCGGCGCCATGCCGGGGGCCGGTGCCGATATCGCCGCCTGGATCAGCTACGCCTTGTCGCGGAAATTCTCGCGCACCCCGGAAAAATTCGGCACCGGCCATCCGGAAGGCATCGTCGAGGCAAGTTCGTCCAACAATGCCGCGCTGGGCGGGGCGTGGATTCCGGCGCTGGTTTTCGGCATTCCCGGCGATTCGATCACGGCAATCGCGATCGGCGTGATGTTCATGAAGGGATTGACGCCCGGTCCGATGATTTTCCTGAACGATCCGCAGATGCTGTATGCGGTGTTCATCTGCTTCGTCCTGGCGAATCTTCTTCTGTTGCCATTCGGCTGGGTGGCGATCAAGCTGGCCGGCCGCCTCCTGTCGGTGCCGCGGCCGATATTGATGCCGCTGATTCTGCTGTTCTGCATCGTCGGCGCCTTCGCCAGCAACAACACGGTCTTCGGCGTTACCATCATGCTGGCGCTGGGCATGATCGCCTACCTGATGGAAGAGAATGCCTTTCCGGTGGCCCCCATCATTCTCGGCATCGTGCTTGGCCCGATGCTGGAGGAGAATTTCATCAATTCGATGCAGAAGACCCAGGGGGATCTGATCGGATTCATCGGCCGCCCGATCGCGGGCACGCTCGGGGTGCTGACGATACTGATCTGGCTGGCGCCGATCTTGCTGCCCCTGGCGCGGAAGGCCTTTCCAGCCATGGCGGGCCGCAGCGTCACCGGGGAATAGCTTCAGGGAAGGCGCGCGAGAAAGCCGCCGAGCGCGGCGTTGAATTCGGCGGGCATCTCCAGATGCGGCGAATGCCCGGCGCGTTCGAGGCAGATGCGGTCGGCGCCTGGGATGTTCGCCTGCATCCAATGGCTGACGGCAGGCTCGTAAAGCTGGCTGTCGCCGCCATGGATCAGCAGGACCGGCAGCCTCAGCCGCGGCAGCAGATGCCGATAATCCTGCTTGGCCATGGAAGCCCAGAGCGCAGCCATCGTGGCGCCGTCATTCTTGATGATCTCCGCCTCGGCCCAGGATTGCAGGCCATCCGTGGCGGGACTCGCCGCGGCGAAGAGGCGCGGCGCGGAATGCGTTGCATAGGTGGGCCAGTCGGAACGCATGGCGCGGACGGCCGCGGCACTCTGCATCGCGTTGAACCCATTCCGGATCCCGAGCTTCCATTCGGCGTCGTTGATGATCTTGGCGGTCATGTCTTCGATGACCATGCCGGCCAGGGCATCGCTGCCGTAGCGGCCGATATATTCGAAGCCGACCAGGGCGCCCATCGACCAGCCCACCAGGACGATATCCTGCAGGCGGCGGGACTGGATCAGGTCATGCAGGGCTGCAGCCAGAGCGGGGATGCCCAGATCGGCCGAGCCGGTTCGGCTATGGCCATGGCCGGGCAGGTCGGGCATCAGCAGGTGGTAGCCGGCCGCCAGCGCCGCCTGAGGCGCGAAATAACCCCCATGGCTGGACCAGCCATGGAGAAAAATGATCGGCCGGCCCTGACCGGATTCGGCGACATGCATCACAATTTCTCAGGCGCCGACATCCTTCGCCAGCACCAGAGCGCGGCCGCGGCAAATCACCGATCCGGCCGCATCGATGCATGTCGTTGCGAGATCGACGAGGTGCTTCTCAGGGCGCAACCGCGTTATCTCGACTGTCGCCGTCAACGGCTGGCCGATCGGCGCGGCGCGCTCGAATTGCATCTCCTGCTTCAGGTAATTGGTGCCGAAGCCGGGCAATTCGACGCCCAGCAGGTAGGAGAAGAGGGCGCCGATCAGCGGCTCCGGCACGCCAGCCGGCACGATTTCAGTGTCAGCCAGGCCGAGGAAATCCTTTAAATCCGCGCTGGAAAAGCTGCGGGTTACACGCGCACGATCGCCGACTTTCATGACGCCACCGTAATTTCGCTTTGACCTTCCAGCACGACAGCGCCATCGCCCAGGCGGGCGACCTTCGTCGTCAGAAGAATGCGATCTTCTTCCTTGCGATCCTCGCCAATCACGAAGCGCAAGGGCTCGTTGGCATAAGCCGGGTTGGGAAACATCAAGGCCTGGTTCGTCTGCCGCGCCCCTGGATAATGCTTCTGCACCAGGCCCCACAGGACGGTATAGAGCAGCATGCCGTGACTGACGGTCCGGCCAAAGCGGGTGCGGGCGGAAAAGGCCGGATCGACATGGATCGGATTGTTGTCGCCGCTGATTGTGGCGAAAAGGTCGAATTCGCTTTGCGTCAAAGTTCGGTCTATGGAAATCACAGTCATGGCGTTCACTTTTTCATATACCTGTTGCGCAGAACATGCTTCTGGACCTTCCCGGCCGCCGTCCGGGGAAAGTCCTGCACGATCTCGACGTAATTCGGCACCTTGTAGGCGGCGAGATTCTGCCGGCAGAACTGGCGCAAGGCTTCCGCGTCGATAGTCTGACCGGGTTGCGGCAGTATGTAGGCGCAGCCGACTTCGCCCCATTTTTCGTCTGGAACGCCGAGCACGGCGCATTCGAGGACGCCGGGGAATTTGTAGATGACGATCTCGACCTCGGCAGGATAGACGTTCTCGCCGCCGGAGATGTACATGTCCTTGATGCGGTCGACGATATAGTAATAGCCGTCGCTATCGCGTTTGGCGACATCGCCGGTCTTCAGCCATCCGTCCGGCGTGAACGCGGCGCGCGTCGCCGCTTCGTTG
>NZ_DASVCJ010000079.1:0-62126 GCF_036381655.1 Ferrovibrio sp. | reverse complement strand
TCCCTCCGCCAGATTCTCCAAGCCGCGAAAATGATTGGATTTCCCGCCGCATTGCGTGCCGCTGCCTGACAATGCGCCGCGGGTCCGCAGAGCCGCGACGGTTTTAGCGGCGCCAAAATGATGAGCGGCCCTGTCGGATCGCCGCCCTCCCATTCGTCCTCGGACTACAATCCGCGCGAAGGAGGACGAGATGATCGCGACCGGCAAGGACGGCCAGGCCATGCAGGCTATCGCCCCGCATTCCATCACCCCATGCCTGTGGTTCGATGGCCGGGGCGAGGAGGCGGCCCGCTTCTATGTTTCGATCTTCCCCAATTCCAAGATCGAGACGATGTCCCGCTACGGCAAGGAAGGCTTCGAGATTCACGGCCAGCCGGAAGGTGCCGTGATGACCGTCAGTTTCACGCTCAACGGACAGGCATTCACCGCGCTCAATGGCGGCCCGCTATTCAGGTTCAACGAGGCCGTCTCCTTCCAGGTACCCTGCGACACCCAGCAGGAGATCGACTATTTCTGGGAGCGGCTGGGCGAGGGCGGCGAGGAAGGGCCATGCGGCTGGCTCAAGGACAAGTTCGGCCTGTCGTGGCAGGTCTTTCCGAGAGCCTTGCCGGACATGCTGAGCGATCCTGATGCACCGAAGGTGGCGCGGGTGACGAAAGCCTTCCTGCGGATGAAAAAGTTCGATCTCGCCAGGCTGCGGGACGCTTTCGAGGGGCGCGGCTGAACGCAGCCATCGCGGACCGGCGCTGTCCGCCTGCATTCGACATTCGACACACCGGTTTTTTCCGTGCCGCCCGGCGAGCGTTTCGGCGATACGCCGCCGGGCATTGCACGCGCACATCCCCTCGATCGTTTTGCGATTGCGAATTGAAGTTGCGGAACCGGCAGACCGGCGCCAGCGCATCGGGTGCCGGGCCTCGGCAGGGCGGCATCGCGATTTTCGCGGCTTGACTGAGATTTCATAATTGTATAATATATTTTCATGGATGTGAAAACTGCCGGTCGCGTATTCGATCTCTTCGAAGTCTTTGCTGCGCTGAAGCGGCCGGCAACGCTGTCGGAATTGTCGCGCGAGATGGAGATTCCGGTCTCCAGCTGCTTCAACCTGCTGCGCACGATCGAGAATCGCGGCTATCTCTATTCGGTGAAGCCGCGCGGCAGCCTCTATCCGACCAAACGAATCCTGGAAGTGGCGCGCGTCATCGCCGCAAACGATCCGATCGCGGCGCGCATCTCGCCGCTGCTGCAGGCCTTGCGCGACGCATCGGAGGAAACCATCGTCTTCGCCAAGCGCCGCGGCCTGCATGTCGTCTATCTCGACGTGCTCGAATCGCCGCACCGGATCCGCTACAGCGCGCAGATCGGCGAAATCCGCGAGATGTATTCGAATTCGATCGGCAAGGCGATCATGTCGCATCTGCCGCTGGACGAGCGCCATGCGCTTTACGGCCAGATGAGCATGACCAAGCACACGCCGGCCACGCTCACCACCAAGCGGGAACTCGACGCCGATATCGAGAAGTCGATCAGGCGCGGCTGGTTTTCGAATGTCGGCGAAACCGTGTCGGACGTCATGTCGATCGCCGTTCCGGTCAATGTCGGCGGCGACATCTGCGGCATTTCGCTGGTCGGGCCGATCCACCGCATGAAGCCGAAGCTGCAGCAGCATATCGAACTCATTCAGAAGGCGGCCAAGGCCGTCGAGGCAGCCGTGGGGGAGGCGCACTGAACCGACGAAGACCCCCTTGCCCGGCCGGCGCGAGACCGGCGAGGCAGTGAACGACAATCTGGAGGAAACCAAATGATGAAGGCGCTTGCAAAGCGCTCTGCGTTCTGCGGAGTTGTTGCCTTAATGCTCGTTGCCGGCCAGGCGAAGGCCGAGCCCGTCAAGTTGCGCGTCGCCGATTCCTTCCCGACCGGGCATTACATCGGCGAGAAGATCACCAAGGTCTGGATGTCCGAACTCACCAAGCGCTCCAACGGCGCGGTGACGTTCGAGTATTACCCGGCCGAGCAGCTCGGCAAGGTCAAGGACATGCTGACGCTCACGCAAAGCGGCGTGACCGATATCGGCTATGTGCCGCCGTCCTTCGTCACCGACAAGATGCCGCTTTCCGCCGTCGCGGAACTGCCGGCCAGCTTCACGGAATCCTGCCAGGGCACCATGGCGTATTTCAAGCTGGCGCACGGCAACGGCATCCTGGCCAAGCAGGAATTCGCGCCGCTCGGCATCCATCTGCTGTTCACCATCGTGCTGCCGCCCTATCAGGTCTTTCTCGGCAAAAAGGACATCGAGGGGCTGAAAACCTTCGAAGGCCTGAAGATCCGCAGCAGCGGCGGCGCCAAGGAACTGGCGGTGCGCAAGCTGAGCGCCGTGCCGATCTCGATGTCGACGCCGGAAGTCTACGAGGCGCTGTCGCGCGGCACCATCGACGGCATGCTGTTCCCCTATTCCAGCATCTATTCGTACGACCTGCAGGGCCTGCTGAAGAGCGCCACCATCGGCGAGAATTTCGGCAGCTTCGTCGTCAATTACGTGATCAGCGACCGCCGCTGGAAGGCGTTGCCGCCGGATGTGCGCAAGCTGTTCGACGACATGGCCGAGGAGACCAGCAGCCGCGCCTGCAAGATTTCCCAGGCCGGCGAGGTGGCGGACCAGGACAGGTTGCGCAAGGCGGGCGTCCATCTGGTGACGCTCGGCGCCGCCGACAAGGCCGCCGTGCGCAAACACATGTCCGGCGTCAACGCCGAATGGGCGCAGGCGCTCGACAAGCGCGGCAAGCCGGGCACGCAGGTACTGAAGGCGTTCGAGGAGGCGCTGCAATGAGCAAGCATATCGCAACGGCACTGGCCATCGCAGGCACCCTGATCGCCCTGCCGGCATTTGCGCAGGAACAGAAGCTGCGCGTCGCCGACAGTCTGCCGGTCGGGCATTTCTTCGCCGAACACGGCACCAAATTCTGGATGGCCGAGGTCGAGCGTCTCACCAAGGGCAAGGTCAAGTTCGAATATTACCCGGCCGAGCAGCTCGGCAAGGCGAAGGACATGCTGACCCTGACGCAGACCGGGGTTGCCGATGTCGGCTACGTGGTTCCGTCCTACGTCTCGGAGAAGATGCCGCTCTCCGCCGTGGCGGAATTGCCGGGCAGTTTCGCCACCGGCTGCGCCGGCACCCTGGCCTATTACAAGCTGGCCACCGGCGACGGCGTCCTGGCGAAGAAGGAATTCGCGCCGAACCACGTGCGGATGATTTTCACTTTGGTCCTGCCGCCCTACCAGCTGTTCACCAACAAGGCCAAGCTCGACAGCTACAAGGACATCCAGGGCCTGAAGCTGAGAACGGCCGGCGGCGCCATGGACGCGACCGCGCGGGCCTTCGGCGGCGTGCCGGTGCGCATGGCCGCGCCGGAAATCTACGAGTCGCTGTCGCGCGGCACGATCGACGGCATGCTGCTGCCCTATGCCAGCGTGATCTCCTACGACCTCGCCTCGCTCTCGAAGAGCGCGACGACGGGCGAGAATTTCGGCTCGGCCGTGCTGACCTATGTGATTAGCGAAGCCAAGTGGAAGAAGCTGTCGCCCGACATCCAGGCGGCGATCGCCAGGGCCGGCGAGGCGGCAACCAAAAACGCCTGCGAGACGACCGACCGCGACGTGAAGACCGACATCGCCAAGATCAGGGAGAAGGGCGCTCATATGGCGTCTTTCCCCGACAGCGAGCGCGAAGCCGTGAAGACCATCAGCGCCGGCATCGCCCAGGAATGGGCGCAGGGGCTGGACAAGCGCGGCAAGCCGGGCTCGGAGGTTCTGGCGGCCTATCGCAAGGCTCTGGCCGAGGGCGCCAGGTAGTACGGCCGATGCCGGCGTAACGACAGCAGCCTCGCGTCAAAGGAGTCGCGTGTGAGTGGTCCTCTCAAGGGTGTCCGCGTCGTCGATCTGACCACCGTTCTGATGGGGCCCTATGCCACCGTCATGCTCGGGGACATGGGCGCGGACGTGATCAAGATAGAGCCCCCGCAGGGCGATCTGATCCGCGGCATCGGGCCCGGTCGCCATGCGGATATGGGCTCGATCTTCCTGCATGCCAACCGCAGCAAGCGCAGCATCGTGCTCGATCTGAAGAAGCCTGCGGGCCGGGCGGCGCTGCTGCGCCTGGCCCGCAGCGCCGACGTGCTCTTCTACAATGTCCGCCCGCAGGCGATGGAGCGCCTCGGGCTGTCCTATGACGAGGTCCGGAAGGTCAATCCGAACATCATCTATGCCGGCGTTTTCGGTTACGGCCAGGACGGGCCCTATGCGGCCCGGCCGGCCTATGACGACCTGATTCAGGGCGCATCCTGCCTGCCGACGCTATACAAGCTCGCCGGCGGTCACGAACCGCGCTACGTGCCGCTGACGATGGCCGACCGCGTCGTCGGCATCACCGCTTTGAGCAACATTCTCGCCGCGCTGTACCATCGCCAGCGCACCGGCGAGGGCCAGCGCATCGATATCCCCATGTTCGAGACGATGACGCAGTTCGTGCTCGGCGATCACATGGGCGGCAAGAGCTTCGAGCCGCCGCTGGGCGATGCCGGCTATGCCCGCCTTCTGGCGCCGGCCCGCAGACCCTATCGCACCAGCGACGGCTATATCTGCGTGCTGATCTATAACGACAAGCAGTGGCGCAGCTTCTTCAACGCCATCGGCCAGCCGGAGAAGCTGGACCAGGATCCGCGCTTTTCCGATCTGGCGGTCCGCACCAGGCATATCAACGAGCTTTACAACGAGATCGCCGAGATCTTTGCCGGCCGGCCGACGGAGGAATGGCTGCGCCTGCTGCTGGACGCCGACATTCCGTCCATGCCGATGCACGATCTGGACAGCATCTTCGACGATCCGCATCTGACGGCGACGGAATTTTTCAGGCTGTCGGTGCATCCGACCGAGGGCGTGCTGCGCAGCATGCGCTTTCCCGCCACCTGGTCGCAGAGCCAGCCGGAACCGACGCGCCCGACGCCGCGCCTGGGCGAGCATAGCCGGGAAGTCCTGCGCGAAGCGGGCTACAGCGATGCCGAGATCGCCCGGATGCTGAGCGAGAAGGTGACGCTGGAGCCGGGCGATACCGTTTAGATCGAGGAGACGTAATCATGGATTTCGCATTGACGGCTGAACAAGAGGCGATCCGGGAATCGATTGCCGGCATCTGCAGCCGCTTTGGCGACGATTACTGGCTGAAGAAGGACAAGGAAGGCGGCTTTCCGTCCGAATTGCATCAGGCCCTGGCGAAGGACGGCTGGCTCGGCATCTGCATTCCGGAAGAATTCGGCGGCGCCGGCCTCGGGATCACCGAGGCGGCGATCATGATGGAAACGATCGCCGCATCCGGCGCCGGCATGTCGGGCGCCTCCGCCGTGCATATGAACATCTTCGGCCTCAATCCGGTGGTGGTGTTCGGCACGGAAGAGCAGAAGCGCCGCATGCTGCCGCCGCTCGTGCAGGGCAAGGACAAGGCCTGCTTCGCCGTGACGGAGCCGAATACCGGCCTGAACACGACGCAGTTGAAGCTGAAGGCCGAGCGGCGCGGCGATCATTATCTGCTGCACGGCGCCAAGGTCTGGATTTCGACCGCACAGGTGGCGGACAAGATGCTGATCCTGGCCCGCACCACGCCGCTCGAAGAGGTCAAGAAGCCGACGCAGGGGCTGAGCCTGTTCTATACGGATTTCGACCGCAAATACATCGAGGTCCGCGAGATCGAGAAGATGGGCCGCAAGGCGGTCGATTCCAACCAGGTCTTCATCGACGGCCTGCGCGTGCCGGTGGAGGACCGCATCGGCGAGGAAGGCCGCGGTTTCGACTATATCCTGCACGGCATGAATCCCGAGCGGATCCTGATCGCCGCGGAAGCCGTCGGCCTGGGCCGCGTCGCGCTCAAGCGGGCGACGCAATACGCCCAGGAGCGCGTCGTCTTCAACCGGCCGATCGGCAAGAACCAGGCGATCCAGCATCCGCTGGCCGAATGCTGGATGGAGCTGGAAGCCGCATGGCTGATGGTGATGTCGGCGGCCTGGCAATACGATACCGGCAGACCGGCCGGCGCCGCGGCCAATTCGGCGAAATACCTTGCGGCGGAAGCCGGCTTCAAGGCCTGCCAGACCGCGGTCATGACCCATGGCGGTTTCGGCTATGCCAAGGAATATCATGTCGAGCGCTATCTGCGCGAAGTGATGATTCCGCGCATTGCGCCGATCAGCCCGCAGCTCATCCTCTGCTTCATTGCGGAACGGGTGCTGGGCCTGCCGAAATCCTACTGAGCAACCTGGCGCCGCCGATGTTGAAGCCCGCCGATTTGGATTTTGCGCGCTGGGTCAAGCCCGGCGACACAATCCTGTGCGGGCAGGGCACGGCCGAGCCGCGCAGCCTGACGCGGCACCTGATCGCCCAGGCCGATCGCCTCGGGCCGCTGCGGCTTTTTCTCGGCCCGGTCTTTTCCGACAGCTTCCCGCCGACCGCGCCCGCCAATCTCGCCTTCTCCGGATATTGCGGCATCGGCAGGGCGGCGCAGCTTGCCAAAGCCGGCCGGCTGGACATCCTGCCGGTGCATTACAGCGATCTGGAGAGGCAGTTCGCCGCCGGTCTGCTGCCGGCCGATGTCGTGCTGCTGCAGCTCAGTCCGCCGCGTCCCGGCCGGCGCCACAGCCTTGGGCTGGCTTGCGATTATACATTGGCGGCGGCGCGGCGGGCCCGCGTGGTGATCGCCGAAGTCAACGAACAGGTGCCCTGGCTGCATGGCGGCGAGATTCCCGGCGATCTGCGCATCGATGCTTTCGTTGCCGCCGAAGCGCTGCCGCTGGAATTGCCCGGCGCGGCGATCGGCGAACGCGAGCGCCAAATCGGCGCCCATGTCGGCCGCTACATCCCGGACGGCGCCACCCTGCAGATGGGGATCGGCAGCATTCCGGATGCGATCATGGCGGGCCTGCTGGATCGCCGCGATCTCGGCATCCATTCCGGCATGATCGGCGATGGCGTCTGCGACCTGATCGAAGCCGGCATCATCACCAATGCCCGCAAGAGCATCGACGCCGGCGTCAGCGTTGCCGGGGTGCTGTTCGGCACGCGGCGGCTCTACGATCTGGCCGACGACAATCCGGCGATCCGTCTGGCGCCGCCCAGCTACACCCATGGCCTCGCTGTGATCGGCCGGCTGCGGGACTTCATCGCGATCAATTCCGCGATCGAAGTCGACCTGACCGGCCAGATCGGCGCCGAGATGGTGGATGGCGTCTATGTCGGCGCCGTTGGCGGCCAGCTCGATTTCATCCGGGGCGCCCATGCCTCTGCGGGCGGCCGTTCGATCATCGCCCTGCCGGCGACGGCGAAGGGCGGCGCTGTCAGCCGCATCGTCACCAGCCTCGGCTCCGGCGTGGTCACCACGCCGCGCAGCGACGCCGATATCATCGTCACCGAATACGGTGCGGCGGAACTGCGCGGCTGTACGCTGGCCGAACGGGCGCGCCGCATGATCGCCATTGCCGCGCCGCAATGGCGCGACGACCTGGAGAAGGCGGCCCGGCCGCTGTTGCGTTCGAACTAGGAGACAGCATGCATATCATCGGCCGTGGATTCATCTGGGACGACCTGCAGATCGGCTTTCAGTTCCGCACGGCGGCGCGCACGATCACGGAGGCCGATCTGGTCAATTTCGTCGGCGTCAGCTGGATGAACGAGGAATTGTTCACCGACGCTTCGGGACAGGAAAGCAGGGCGATCCGCGGCCGCGTCGTGCCGGGGGTCATGGTCTACGCCATCGCGGAAGGCCTGCTGACGCCGAGCATGCAGGAAACCGGCCTGGCCTTCCTCAATGCCGAAGTGGACGTCAAGGGGCCGACCTGCGTCGGCGATACGATCCATGTCGAATGCGAGGTCATCGAAATGCGGCCGACCTCGAAGCCGGATCGCGGCCTGGTGCGCACCATGAACAAGGTAATCACCCAGGCCGGCGTGGTGACGCTGACCTACAATCCGCTGCGCATGATGCGCCGCCGCCAGGGCTGACCGGTCCGAACAAAGCGAGGAGATAGACGACAATGGCTGGTTTGTATTTCGAGGAATTCAGCGTTGGTCAGGTCTTCGATCACGAATGGACCCGCACCGTGACGGAGATGGACAACACGCTGTTCAGCACGCTGACGCTCAATGTGCAGCCGCTGCATCTGGACGAGCATTTCTCGGCGGGAACCGAGTTCGGCCGCCGCATCGTCAACAGCCTGTTCACGCTGGGGCTGATGATCGGCATGACCGTGAACGACACGACCCTGCGCACCACCATCGCCAATCTGGGCATGAGCGACGTGCGTTTCCCCAAGCCGGTTTTTCATGGCGACACCCTGCGCTGCCGCACAGAAGTGATCTCCAAGCGCGAAAGCAAGTCACGGCCGGATGCGGGCCTGGTCGAGTTCGAGCATACCGCGCGCAATCAGCATGACGAACTGGTCGCGATCTGCCGCCGCACGGCTTTCATGCGCAAGAAGGGGTGATGGCATGCGCTCCATGCTTTTCGTTCCGGGCGACAGCCGGCGCAAGTTCGACAAGGCAATCACCACGGCGGCGGATGCCCTGATCCTCGATCTGGAGGATTCGGTGGCGGCCTCGCGCAAGGCGGAGGCGCGCGGGATCACCGCCGGCATGCTGACCGCCGGCGCGCGCAAGGCGGCCTTGTTCGTGCGGGTCAACGCGTTCGATACCGGCGAGACGCTCGACGACCTTGCCGCCGTCATGCCGGCGCGGCCGGACGGGATCGTGCTGCCGAAATGCGCCGGCGGCGCGGATGTCGGCCGGCTGGCGCTTTATCTCGACGCCTTCGAGGCGGCACACGGCATTCCGGCGGGTACGACGAAGATCGTCGCCATCGTCACCGAGACCGCCGAGGCGCTGTTCGGCCTGGGCAGCTACAAGAATTGCAGCGGCCGGCTCTGCGGCATGATGTGGGGCGGCGAGGATCTGGCTGCGTCGCTGGGCGCCAGCGAAAACCGCAGCAACGGCATCTGGCACGGCCCCTACCTGCTGGCCCGCAACCTCTGCCTTGCCGGCGCGGCTGCGGCCAACGTGGCGGCGATCGACACGGTCAGCACCGAGATCGGCAATATTGACCGCATCGGCGAGGAGGCGCGCGAAGCCCGCCGCGACGGCTTCGCGGGCAAGGCGGTGATCCATCCCAACCATGTCGATGCGGTCAATGCCGCGTTCACGCCATCCGCCGACGAGATCGCCTGGGCGCGGCGCATCGTCGCCGCCTTTGCCGCCGAGCCGTCGGCCGGCGTGGTCAAGATAGATGACAAGATGATCGATAAGCCTCATTTGCGTGCGGCGGAGCGTATCCTGTCTGCTGCGGGCAGCTAGGCGCATAACAGGGAGGGGTAGGCATGATACGGGCATTGGGCCGAGGCATCGGCCGGATCGAGGCTGTCGCGGGAGTGATCGCGGCGGCGGTCATGTTTCTGATTATGATGATCGCCACGGCCGATGTGGGCATGCGCTACATTTTCAACAGTCCGTTCAGTTGGGCCTACGATCTGATCGGGCTGTATCTGATGACCGCGCTGTTCTATCTGGTCCTGTCGGCCACCTTTGCGCACCACGCCCATGTCAGCGTCGATATCCTGCAGCATTACATGTCGCTGAAGCAGCGGCGCATCTGCGAAGTCGTCATCTGCGCCTGTGCCTTCTTTCTGTTCGCGGCCATCGCCTATGCCGGCGCCGACCGCGCCTGGACCAGCTTCACCGACGGCGACGTGCTGGCCGGACAGATTCCCTGGCCGACCTGGCCGTCCATCGCCCTGGTGCCGCTCGGCGCCGGGCTGCTGGCGCTGCGGCTGGTCCTGCATGTGATCGGGCATATCTATACGTTGATCACCGGCGTCGAAATCTTCGCGCTCGCCCCGATCAGCAGCGCTGACGAGGCTCTGGAGCAGGGGATGGTCGAATGACGCTGCTGCTGGTCCTTTCGACGCTTTTCATCCTGCTTGCCATCGGCGCTCCGGTCGGCTTCGCCATGGGCGTTGCCGGCGCGCTCGGCCTTTACATGACCGGCGGCATGACGATGCTGCTCGGCATCCTGCAGACGACGCCGCTGACATCGGTAAGCTCCTACGAACTGATCACCATACCGATGTTCCTGCTGATGGCGGAACTGGTGCTGATCAGCGGCGTCGCCGACGGCCTGTTCCGCGCCGCCGCGGCCTGGGTCGGGCGCGTGCCCGGCGGGCTCGGCATGGCGACCGCCCTGGCCGGCGCCGGTTTCGGCGCCATCTGCGGCAGCAGCACGGCCTCGGCGGCGACGCTGTCCTCGACCAGCCTGCCGGCGATGCTGAAGCAGGGCTACGAGCCGAAACTGGCTGCCGGCGTCGTGGCGATCTCCGGCACGCTCGCCATGCTGATCCCGCCCAGCATCGCGCTGGTCATCTACGGTCTGCTGGCCGAGGTCAATATCGGCAAGCTTCTGATCGGCGGCGTGATTCCGGGTCTGCTGGTCACGGCGGCCATCATGCTGACGGTCTATTACCTGGTCTGGCGCGATCCGTCGCGTGCGCCGCAGGCCCAATCGGTCAGCTTCCGCGAGAAACTCTATCAGTTGCGCGAAGTCGGGCCGATGGTGGTTCTCTTCGGGCTGGTGACCGGAATCATCTATACCGGCGTCGCCACCCCGACGGAAGCCTCCGCCATCGGCGCCTTCGGCGCTTTCGTGATCACGCTGCAACGGGGCGTGACCCGCGCGGACCTGCTCAAGGCCTTCATGCGGGCCGCCCAGAGCAGTTGCATGATCGCGATGATCCTGCTCGGCGCCAGCATCTTCGGCTATTTCTTCACGCTGACGCAGGTCACGCAGCAGCTCGTCCATTGGGTCGACGGCCTGGATGTCTCGCGCTGGGTGGTGATCACACTCATTCTGGCCGGCTATATCGTGCTCGGCTCGTTCATGGACCAGATCGCCATCCTGGTGCTGACGGTGCCGATCGTGCTGCCGCTGATCATTTCGCTCGGCTTCGATCCGCTCTGGTTCGGCGTCATCAAGATCGTCACTGCCGAAGTCGGCATGATCACGCCGCCGATCGGCTTGAACTGCTTCATCGTGGCCCGATACGCCAATCGGCCGGTGCTGGAGGTCTTCCAGGGCACGATGCCGCATTTCATCGCCCATCTGGTCGTGATCGCCATCATGGTGGCGATCCCGGACATCATCCTGTGGCTGCCCTCGCGGATGTAGCCGCGATCAGCCGCGGTGCCGCGGATCCAGCGCGTCGCGCAAGCCGTCGCCCAGCAGGTTGAAGCTGAGCACGACGACGAAGATCGACAGGCCGGGATAGATCGCCATCCACGGCGCCTGGGTGAGGAAGTCCTTCGCCGCATTCAGCATGCTGCCCCAGCTCGGCGCCGGCGGCTGCTGGCCGAGGCCGAGGAAGGACAGGCTGGCTTCGGCGATGATGGCGGAGGCGATGGTGAGCGTCGCCTGCACCATCAGGGCCGGCCAGATATTCGGCAGGATGTGGCGGATGGCGATGCGCCAGGGCGGATTGCCGACGGCGCGGGCGGCTTCCACGTAATCCTCCGTCTTGACGGATTGCACCTGCGCGCGCGTCAGGCGGATGAAGATCGGCGCCGCCGAGATGCCGATGGCGATCATCGCATTGGTCAGGCTGGGGCCGAGGAAGGCGGCCAGGGCGATGGCGAGGATCAGGAAGGGGATCGCCAGCATCGCATCGGTGAAGCGCATGATGACGCCGTCCAGCCAGCCGCCGGCATAGCCGGAGAGCAGCCCGACCGGAATGCCGATCAGCAGCGCCAGCAGCACCGAGATGACGCCGGCCGACAGCGAGGCGCGGGCGCCGAAGATGACCCGCGACAGCACGTCGCGGCCCAGCTCGTCGCCGCCGAAGGGATGCTCGATCGACGGCGCGCCGCGCAGCGCGCCCCAATCGGCCTCGGTCGGATCGTAGGGCGCGACGAGATTGGCGAAAACCGCCAGGGCGACGAAGGCCAGCACCACGGCCAGCCCGAGCATCGCGCTTCTGCGCTTGACCAGGCGGCGCAGGGCCTGGCGCGCCGGGCTTTGCTCCGCCGGCTGTTTCTGCATTGCGGGCTCGATAGCGGCGGCGGTCATGCGCGCAACCTCGGATTCACCAGGAAATAGGCGATGTCGGCCAGCAGGTTCAGCACGATATAGGCCGTGGCAGTGCAGAGCACGACGCCCTGCACCACGGCATAGTCGCGGTTGAACACGGCATCGACGATCAGCTTGCCGAAGCCGGGAATCGAGAAGATCTGTTCGGTCAGCACGGCGCCGGACAGGAGCTGGCCGAATTCCAGCGCGCCCAGCGTGATCACCGGGATCGCGGCGTTGCGCAGGGCATGCTTGCCGATCACCATGCGCTCGCGCAGGCCCTTGGCGCGCGCGGTGCGGATATAGTCGCTGGACAGCACCTGCAGCATGGCGCTGCGGGTATGGCGCATCAGCACGGCGGAAATCGCATTGCCGAGCACGAAGGCCGGCATGATCATCGCCTCCAGATTGCCCCAGAGGTCTTCGAGCGGGCTGATATAGCCCGAAGCGGGCAGCCAGCCGAGCTGCACCGAGAACAGCAGGATCAGCATGATCCCGAGCCAGAAATTCGGCGTCGACAGGCCCCAAAGGCCGATCACATTGGCCACGTAATCCGGCCATCGTCCGTTATAAAGCGCCGAGATCATGCCGGTCGGCAGCCCGATGCCGAGCGCGATCAGCATGGACAGCAGCGCCAGCTCGACGGTGACCGGCAGTTTCTCGACCAGCAACTGGCCGACCGGCTGCTGGATGCGGATCGATTCGCCCAGATCGCCCCTGAGCACGCCGCCGATCCACAGCAGGTAGCGTCGATAGAGCGGATCGTTTAGATGGTATTTCTCGCGGATCTGCGCGATGGCCACCGGATCGCGCTCCTCGCCGGCCATGGCGATGGCGGGATCGCCGGGCAGCAATTGCTGCAATCCGAAGATGATGATCGAGACGAACACCAGCGTCGGCAGCAGGATGGCAAGGCGGCGGAACAGAAAGCGCGTCATGGCGGCTCGACTATGAGGCGGGCCGGGGCGGCGAAAGGCCGCCGCCCCGGCGCAAGGCGGCTCAACCCAGCTTCATGCCGGCGAAGCGGATCAGGCCGTCGGGATATTCCTTGAAGCCGCTCAGCTTGGCGCTGTACGCCCAGAGCCATTTGCGGTGCAGAAGGTAAATGATCGGGCGTTCGGCCAGGATGATCTTGGCCGCCTTCTCCCAGGAGGCCTGGCGCTGCTTCAGGTCGGTGGTGAGGCGGGAATCCTTCAGCACCTCGTCCAGCGCCGGATTGCACATGCCGCTGTAGTTCAGCGGCGCCTTGCAGGCGTGGAAGGAGTAGAGGTTGCCGTCCGGATCGGGCCGGCCGCTCCAGGCCAGGATATAGGCCTCGAAATCGCCCTTGTCGGCCATGTTCAGAGAGGTGGCGAATTCGGTCGCCTGGATGCGCACGTCGAAGCCCGCCTGCTTGGCCATCGCCTGTACGACCTGGGCGATGTTGCGCGCATCCGTCGTGGTCGGCGTCACCAGATTGACCACGGGATGCTCGTTGCCGGCTTCCTTCAGCAGCGCCTTGGCCTTGGCGACGTCCCGCTTCGGAACCGGCAGCGACTTCACGTAATAGGGGCTGAGCGGCGAAACCCACTGGTTGCCCGGCGTCGCCAGGCCGTCGAACACGGCCTTGTTGATGCCGTTGCGATCCAGCGACAGTTCGAAAGCCTCGCGGATCTTCCCGCTCGAGCCGATCGGCGACTTGGCCTTGTCGCTTTTTCCGATATTGATGGTGATGCCGTAATAGCCGATCTCCGTGATCGAGCCGAACTTCAGGCTCTTGTCCTTCTGCACGCTCGGCACGTCGGTGGCGGCCAGGCGCTCCAGGATGTCGAGCTGGCCGGAGCGCAGGTTGGCCAGGCGCACGGTGGCGTCGGTGAAGGGGCGGAACTCGATCCTGTCGAAATGGATGTCGGCCTTGTTCCAATAGCCGTCGTATTTCTGCAGGGTGATGTGGTCCTGCGCCACGCGCTCGACGAACTTGAACGGCCCGGCGCAGACCGGGGCGGTGGCGAACTTGTCGCCCAGCGCCTGGGCGGCCTTGGGCGAGACCATCATGCCGGCACGGTCGGCCAGCGTGGCCAGCAGCGGCGCGAACGGCGCGGCGGTATTGATCTTCACGGTCAGCGGATCGACCACATCGACGCTGGTCACCGCCGACAACTCGCCGCGGCGCTGCGAACCCTGCATGGTCTTGTGCCGTTCGATGTTGAATTTCACGGCCGCGGCGTCGAACTTCTCGCCGTCATGGAAGGTCACTCCGGGCCGCAGCTTGAAGATCAGCGCCTTGTTGTCGCCGGACCATTTCCATTCGGTGGCGAGCTGCGGCACGATCTTCAGGTCCGGCGAGATATCGACCAGCTTGTCGCACAGCGCCGAGAAGACGACGCGGCCGACGAAGGTGCGCGCCAGGGTGGGGTCGAGGGCGTCCGGATCTTCCGCCAGGCCGAAACGAAGCGTCTGCGCCGAAGCCGGCATGGCCGCGGCCAGCACTGCCGCGGAGAGCGCGGCAAAGACGGTGTGTCTGAGCATTGAAGCCTTCTCCTGTTGGTTTATTCGACGTTCGGGACTTGGGTGACAAATCGGGTCTGCAGACGGGCCAGCCGTTCGGCGCCCGCAGCGGCGCTTTCGACGGGCAGGGGCTCGGCGGCCGGCAATTCGTGCCAGCGGTGGCAGGCGACGTCATGGCCCGCGGCGGCGGTTTCCATGGCCGGAATCCTGCTGCGGCACAGGTCGATGGCGAAGGGGCAGCGGGTGTGGAAGCGGCAGCCCGATGGCGGATCAATCGGGCTCGGCACGTCGCCGCTCAGGATCATGCGCTGCCGCTTGGCCCTGGGCTGCGGCACCGGAATGGCTGACAGCAGCGCCCGCGTATAGGGGTGGCGCGGCGCCGCGAACAGCGCGGCGGTCGGTCCGATCTCGACGATGCGGCCGAGATACATCACCGCGACGCGCTGGGATATTTGCCGGACCACGGCCAGGTCATGGGCGATGAAGATCATCGCAATGCCAAGCCGCGCCTGCAAATCCTTCAGAAGGTTCAGCACCTGCGCCTGCACGGAAACGTCCAGCGCGGAAACCGCCTCGTCGCAGACGATCAGGTTCGGCTCCACCGCCAGGGCCCGGGCGATGCCAATGCGCTGGCGCTGGCCGCCGGAGAATTCATGCGGGTAGCGCCGGGCATGCGAGGGCCGCAGGCCGACCAGCGCCAGCAATTCCTCGACGCGTGCCCTGCGCTTGCCCGGCGGCACAAGGCCGTGCAGCGCCAGCGGCTCGGCCAGAGTATCGCCTACCGTCATGCGCGGATTGAGCGAGGCATAGGGGTCCTGGAAGACGAGCTGCATCTCGCGCCGCAGATCGCGCAGCGCGCCGCCCTCCAGACAGGTGATGTCGCGGCCGTTATAGCGGATGCTGCCCGCCGTCGGATCGGTCAGGCGCAGCACCAGCCTGCCGGTGGTCGACTTGCCGCAGCCGCTTTCGCCGACGATGCTCAGCGTCTCGCCCGGCTGCAGGCTGAAGCCGACATCGTCGACCGCCGAGACATGGCTGATCGGCCGGCCGAACCAGTTGGTCCTGGCGGTGAAATGCTTGGTCAGGCCGCTGACCTCCAGCAACGGGCTCATAGCGGCGCCTTCCAGCAGGACACCTGATGCCGCGGCGCGATCTCGCGCAGCTCGGGGCTCGCCTGGCGGCATTGCGCATCGGCAAACGGGCAGCGCGGACTGAAGCGGCAGCCGGCCGGCAGGGCCAGCGGATCGGGCACGCTGCCCTCGATGGTGGACAGGCGTCCGCGCTCAGCTTCGAGGCGGGGGATGGCGCCGAGCAGGCCGATCGTATAGGGATGCTGCGGCTCGGAAAAAAGCCGCTCGACCGGCGCCCGCTCGACGATGCGGCCGGCATACATGACGGCGACCTCGTCGGCCATTTCGGCGATCACGCCGAGATCGTGGCTGATCAGCATGATCGCCATGCCGAATTCGCGCTGCAGGTCGCGCAACAGATCGAGGATCTGCGCCTGCACGGTAACGTCGAGCGCGGTGGTCGGCTCGTCGGCGATGAGAAGCTCCGGTCCGCAGGCGAGCGCCATGGCGATCATCACGCGCTGGCGCATGCCGCCGGAAAGCTGATGCGGATAATCGTCGATGCGCGTCTCCGGCGCCGGGATCTTCACCTTGCGCAGCATGGCGATGGCCTGCTGGCGGGCCGCCGCCCGGCCGAGATTCTTGTGACGGATCAGGCCTTCCATGATCTGATCGCCGATGGTGAAGGCCGGATTGAGCGAGGTCATCGGCTCCTGGAAGATCATGGCGAGCCGGTTGCCGCGCAGATCGCTCATCGCATCGCCGTCCAGCGCCAGCAGATCGCGGCCGCCGAAGCTGATCCTCCCGCCGGCGATGCGCGCCGTGCGCGGCGGCAGCAGACCCATGACGGTAAGCGAGGTGACCGACTTGCCGCAGCCGCTTTCGCCGACGATGCCGAGCGTCTGGCCGGCATCGACGCTGAAGCTGACGCCGTCGACGGCGCGGAACTCGCCGCCGTCGCCGGCGAAGTAGGTGCGCAGATCTTCGATCTCGAGCAGGGCCATCAGCGCATTCCCGCTTCCCGGCGCCGGGCTTCCGCTTCGATCGTGTCGCGATCCCACACGCCGCTGGGATTGGCGCGGGTCGCCATGAACTGGCTGAAGGCGGCATAGCGGCCCTGCGAAATGCCGTAGAGCCGGCGCAATTCGGCCAGCGGTTCGGCATGATCGTCGACGCGCAGGCTGAGCGCCGGATAATCCTCGGTGGTGTAGATGACGAGCGCCGCCGATTGCTTGCCGCGCTTGTCGCCGCCCTCGGCCTGGCCGGCATCCAGCGCATCGATCAGCCGTTCGGCGAACGGCTTTTTGCTGCCGGCGAAGCATGCATGCGTGGCGGCGATAACCGCCTCGCCGGCCAGCATGTTGCCGGCCACGGAAAAGCCGTCGCCGACCCTGTGGCCGCACCAGCCGATGCATTCGGTGCCGGTATGCGCCGCGGTGCCGCCGTTTTGGTCGACGACATGCAGCTGCCGCGTCGCCTGGCCCTGATCGGAGGCGACGAGTTGCCTTACGACTTCGTCGGCCGTGGCGCCGTCCTTCAGCATGGCGATGCCGCGCGGTCCCCAGGTCGGATTGACCAGGGCCTGCGTCGCCAGCGCGCCGGCCTCGGCGGCGGCATGCGGGCAGAGCGCGCCGACGGCAAAGAACCTGGTCGTCACCGCGACGCCGAAGGCGCCGGTAGCGGCATCGCGCGCGACGATCGACCAGGTCATGCCGGCTGCCTGCTCCCCATGATTACCGTCCGACTGCGTAGCCCTGCATGCCGCGCGGATTGGCGCCCGCTCGCAGCAGGGTGCCCTCCGGCGTCTCGTCGGTGGCGCAGGCGCAGAGCCGGCCTTCCGACCAGTCGCCGCCGACTTCCAGCTTGTGGCCGCGCGCCTTCAGCGCTTCGACGGTCTCCTTCGGCATGCGGCCTTCCAGCGCGAGATGGCCGGGGCGCGAGGCGCGCGGATAGAAGGAGCTGGGGAAATGCTCCGAATGCCAGGCCGGGCTGTCGATCGCCTCCTGCAGGTTCATGCCGTGATGAAGCACCTTGAGGAAGAGCTGCGGCGACCATTGATCCTGCTGGTCGCCGCCGGGCGTGCCGAATGCCATCGCCGGCTTGCCGTCCTTCAAGGCCATCGAGGGCGACAGCGTGGTGCGCGGGCGCTTGCCGGGCTTGAGCGAATTCGGCAGGCCTTCCTCGAGCCAGAACATCTGCGCCCGGGTGCCGAGGCAGAAGCCGAGTTCGGGAATCGCCGGCGAGCTTTGCAGCCAGCCGCCCGAGGGCGTCGCCGCCACCATGTTGCCCCAGCGGTCGATGACGTCGATCTGGCAGGTATCGCCGCTCGCCGCGCCGCGCTTGCTGATTGCGCCGTCGCTGCCGGCCAGGCGCCCCACCGTGGGCTCGCCGATGCCGGCGCCGCCGGCGGAACCGGCCTTGACGCTGGCCAGCCGCGCCACCTTGCCGGTCGGATCGCCCGGCCGCAATTCCAGCGACGCGGTATCCGCGATCAGCTTGCGGCGCTCGGCGTTATAGGCATCGGACAGCAGCGCGTGCATCGGCACGTCCACATGGTCCGGATCGCCATACCAGGCTTCGCGGTCGGCGAAGGCGAGCTTGGCGGCTTCGACGACGATATGGATGAATTCCGGCCCCGCCGGGTCCATGGCAGCGAGATCGAAACCCTTCAGCAGGGCAAGCTGCTGCAGGAAGACCGGGCCCTGGCTCCAGGGGCCGCATTTCGCCACCGTCCAGCCATGATAGTCGTAGGTCAGCGGCGCCTCGATATGCGCCTGCCACTTCGCCATGTCGTCGCCCGACAGGACGCCGCGATGGCGCCGGCCGGAGGCATCCATGGCTTCCGTGCTGCTGCAGAACCGGTCGATCGCCTCGGCGACGAAACCCTCGCGCCAGGCCTCGCGCACCACGTCGATCTTGCGCTCGCGGTTGCCGGCGGCGTCCTTGCCGATCTGCGCCAGCCTCGCATAGGTGGCGCCGAGGGCCTCCTGCCGGAACAGGGCGAAAGGCTTCGGCAGGGCGCCGGTCCTGTCCAGCCAGATGGCGGCCGAGGTTTTCCATTCATCCCGGAACAGCGCCTGCACGGTGCTGATCGTGTCGATCACCCGCGGCACCAGCGGGCAGCCGTTCGTGGCGTAATGGATCGCCGGCGCCAGTGCCTCAGCCACATCGATGGTGCCGTAATCGCGCAGCATCAGCAGCCAGCCGTCGACGGCGCCGGGCACGCAGGGCGCCAGCAGGCCGGAGCCGGGGATGAGATCGAGGCCGAGCGACTTGAAATGCGCGATCGTCGCCTTTTCCGGCGCCGGACCCTGGCCGCACAATACCTCGATCTTCCGCTTCCGCGCGCTCCACATCAGCGCCGGCAGATCGCCGCCGGGGCCGTTCAGATGCGGCTCGGCCAGATGCAGCACGAAAGCGGCGGTGACGGCCGCATCGAAGGCGTTGCCGCCGCGCTCCAGCACGCCCATGGCGGCAGACGAGGCAATCCAATGCGTCGTGGCCACGACGCCGAAATTGCCCTTGATTTCTGGCCGCGTGGTGAAGGCGAACGGAGCTTTGAACATGATGACCTTGATGATTCTAGGTTTGCGAAAGCAGAATGCCGTTGGCGGCATGCACCAGGGCGGGATCGCCGTCGCCATGCATGGCGCGCAGCAGATTCTCCTGATGCAGCGCGACGTGCTGGCGCATCACCGTGGCCGCGCGCGCCGCATCGCGCGCCGCGACCGCCGCGGCGATTTCCAGATGCTGGCGCGCCGATTGCCTGCGGCCGCCCGGCGTGCGGGCGCGGGCCCTCATGCTCTGCCAGGCGGCGTCGTTGCGGATACGGTCGATCACTTCGAAAAGGTCGAGGAACAGGCGGTTGCCGCAGGCTTCCGCCAGGCTGCGATGGAAGGCGCTGTCCCAGCGCTCCAGCGTGGCCGGGTCGGTATCCGGACTGTAGGAAGACAGCCGCTCGGCCATCCGGCTGATCAGCGCGATCTGCTCGGCGCTGGCGCGATGCGCGGCCAGCTGCGCGATGCTCGGCTCGAGATGCAGCCGCACTTCCATGATCTCGTAGAAATTCGTCCGGCTGGCCAGCCGGCTCAGCGTCGGCGCCGACAGGGCCGGCGCCGGACCGATGAAGGTGCCCTTGCCCTGGCGGCGCCAGATCTTGCCTTCGGCTTCCAGCGTGGCCAGCGCATGGCGGACGGCGCGGCGGCTGACGCCCAGCCGCGCCGAGAGATGCCGCTCGGTCGGCAGGGGCCGCTCCGGCATCGCCGCATGCTCCTCGACGATCCTGCGCAATGCGCCGAGAACGTCGACGACAGCGGGAATCTGAGACCAAGGCTGCGGCGATATGTCTTGCATACAATCGAACCTAAAGAATATGGTCCGACTCAGCAATCCGAAAAAATGTTGGAAACTGCCGATGACATGAGCATTTTGCTGCCCTAACTGGCAAATCGTTTTCAGCGTGGTGGACCAATTCAAGGATTGGTTCGATGCCGCCCAGACCGAAATTGCCGATTGAACAGGCAGCCTATCGATTGGCGCAACTCATGATGCAGGCTCCCGTCAAGGCCGCGCCGCCCACCCGGCCGCCGCCCGCCCGTTCTCAGCGCGCCGCGTCGTTATCGCCCTCGGCGCGGCGCTGCACCGTGTCGCGGCCGACGATCTTGCTGAACATGCCGTCGGTCTCGTAGAGCAGCGCCAGCTTGCGGTCCTCGAATTCGCGGAAGAATTCGTCCCAGGAGATTTCGACCAGGCTGTCATGTTCGGATTGCGGATTGTCGGGAAACATGATGCGGACGATCCCGACATCGCCGCCTTTATGCGTTGGGTCCACGGCGGCCGGCCTGCCGCCCTTGCTCTCCGCCCATTTCCGGATCGTGTTGTGGTCAGTGGTGGCTTGGGCCATGACGATACCCTGAATTGTTGCTGCCCGAGAGAATGTTGATCGGCGGAATGCCGGTCGGCTCCGCTGCCGCCTTGCGGCGGCGGATCGATGTCTCAACCCTGCAGGATGGCTGCGGTTCCAGAGCCGGATTTGCCGGGGTGCCGCGGAATTTTCTCAATCCGCGCCGGCCTTGCGCCGCATCGCTGCCGCGCGGGCCGAAAGGCCGCGCAGCAATTCCTCGCCGAAGGGCAGCGCATCGAACAGGGCGATCGCCGCCAGCAGCGCGACGATATAGGCGATGGGCAGGGCCTGCCCCTTCCATGCCAGGCTCCAATCGCCGGCGATGAACTGCCCTTGAACGAGCCGCATCGCGGCGGGCCAATGCAGGATGACGACGAAGCTGAACGCCATGAAGGGAATGGCGCCGAGATAATCATGCACGCGCTGCTCGATGGCGGTTACCGCGCGGCGGCCATAGGCATAGGAGACATCCCAATAGGCGGTGATCTCGTGCAGGATCAGCGCCATCAGCATGACGATCAGCACCAGCGGGTTGATCTCGAAAAACAGGCCCGCCAGCACGCCGATGCCGACTTCCGCCAGCATCAGCAGGTGGATGACGGATTCCTTCGGTCCTGCGGTGGCGGCGATGCGCGCGGCGCGATGGCACAGCCAGTCGGCGAAACCGACCGCAACCCATAGCGGCATGATCAGATAGAGCAGGTAGTTCCTGGTGATCTCGGCAGCGTCCATCCCGCATCGTCCGTCTTGGATCGCGATGCGGCATAAACACCGTTCCCCGCGTCTGGTGCCGTCAGCCGGAAGCGGCCGGCGGCATCAATCGGCCGCGGCGGCGGCATTGCCGCCCCTGCGCTCGGCATCCTGCAGGATGCGCCACATGATCTTGCCGGATGCCGATTTCGGCAGAGCATCGGCGAAGGCGATCACGCGCGGCACCTTGTAGGCCGCCATGCGTTCGCGGCACCAGGCCTGGATCGCCTCGGCGCTGAGGTCGGCGCCGTCTTTCGGCACGATCACGGCTTTCACGGTCTCGCCGCGATGGGCATCCGGCGTGGCGATGATGCAGACCTCGCGGATGCCGGGATGGGCATACATCATGCCTTCCACTTCGGTCGGCCAGACCTTGTAGCCGGAGGCATTGATCATGCGCTTCAGCCGGTCGACCAGGAAGAAATAGCCCTCCTCGTCGTAATAGCCGAGATCGCCGGTGCGGAAGAAGCGCTTGCCGTCGCGCTCGAAGAAGACCTGCGCCGTCTCTTCCGGCCGGTTCCAGTAGCCGAGAAAGACCTGCGGTCCGGAAATGACGATCTCGCCGGTCTCGTTCGGCCCCAGCTCGTCCAGCGTGTCCGGATTGACGATGCGCGAATCGACATCGAAAACGGGGATGCCGAGGCATTGCGGCTTGGGCCGGTCGCTGGGGTTGATATGCGTGGCCGCGATCGTCTCCGACAGGCCGTAGCCTTCGACATAATCGAGGCCGGTCAGCTCCTTCAGCTTGGCGGCGACCGGACCCGGCACCGGCGCGCCGCCGCCGCCGATCGCCGTCAGGCTGGACAGATCGAAGCCGGCGACGTCGGGATCCGACAGGAAATCCACCGCCATGGTGGTGATGTTCCGCCAGGAGGTCACCCGATGGCGCTTGATCAGTTCGGCGGCGGTGCGGCGGTCCCAGCGCGTCATCATCACCATGGTGGCGCCCATGAAGATCGGCGCGTTCATCGAATTCTGCATGCCGGTGACATGGAACAGCGGCAGGGTGACGAGATGCACCGCCTCGGCGGATGACGGCTTCCAGGTCACTGAGCCGAACAGCGTGGCGGTGACGCCGCGGATCGTATGCAGGCAGCCTTTCGGCGCGCCGGTGGTGCCCGAGGAATAGGGCAGCACGCACCAGTCTTCGGGCGTGGCGTGATGCGGGCCCGCCACACAGCCGGCCGCCAGGGCATCTTGCCAGGAGACGGCCTGCGGATGGTCGATGGCGGCGCGCCCGGCGCAAACGGCATCGGGCAGGGCCAGGTCGGTCGGCTGGCGGATGTAGTCGCGATAGGCGGCGACGATCGCCTGCTTGAGACCGGTCTGCCCCAGCAGGGGCTGCGCGAAGGGCAGCAGTTCCTGGCCGCAGATCGCCACGCTGGCGCCGGTATCGGCGGCGAGATGGCGCAGCTCCTCCGTGCGGCTCATCGGATTGACCGGCACCACCACGGCGGTCAGCCGCTGGATCGCATAATAGGCGATGACGTATTGCGGGCTGTTCTGCATGTACAGCAGCACGCGGTCGGCTTTCTTCACGCCGCATTTCTGTTCGAGATAGCCGGCCAGGCGGTCGACGTCGTGCAGCAGTTCGGCATAGCTCAGCGCCGTGCCGTAATAGAGGATCGCCGGCTTGTGCGGATAGCGCTGCGCCGAAATGGCCAGGTTCTCGTACAGGCTGGTCCCGGGCAGGGTGAGATGATGCGGCGCGCCTTTCGGCCAGACGGCGAAATGCCGGTCGAACATGTCGGGTTTCCTCCGTTTATGGCCGCTATCGTCCGGCTTTTCCCGCTCGCGATCAACGGCTTACGTGGCGGCAAGCGTGCGCTTGACGGATTGGTGAAAGCCGGCGATAGTATTTGCAAATACAAATAAACCCGGGAGGAGCGGATGAATGCGCTAACCGCAGCGAACGGCGTTTCCGGTGCCGCGGCCCGCCGATGGGCCGGCGACGGCGCGAGCCGGATTCCCTTCTGGGCCTATACCGATCCCGAGATCTACCGGCGCGAACTCGAACGCTTCTTCTACGGGCGCGGCCACTGGTGCTATGTCGCGCTGGAGGCCGAGCTGCCGAATGCCGGCGACTACAAGCTGTCCCGGGTCGGCGAGCGCTCGGTGATCGTCGTGCGCGCCCGCGACGGCGGCTTCCATGTCGTCGAGAATCGCTGCACCCATCGCGGCGTGCGCTTCTGCCAGACGCCGCGCGGCAATGCGCGCGCCTTCGTCTGCCCGTATCATCAATGGACCTACAAGCTGAACGGCGACCTCGCCGGTCTGCCGTTCCGCCACGGCGTGAAGAAGGGCGACGAGGTGCAGGGCGGCATGCCGGCGGATTTCGACCCCAGGCAGCACGGCCTGACCAAGCTGAAGGTCGAAACCTATCATGGCCTCGTCTTCGCCAGTTTCGATCCCGCGGCGCTGCCTTTGGCCGAGTATTTCGGCCCGGCGGTGACGCCCTGGCTGGACCGCATCTTCAAGGGCCGCAAGCTCACCATCCTCGGCACCAACCGCCAGCGCATTCCCGGCAACTGGAAGCTGATGATGGAGAATATCAAGGACCCCTATCATCCCGGCCTGCTGCATACCTGGTTCGTCACCTTCGGCCTGTGGCGTGCCGACCAGCAGTCGCGCATGGTGATGGATGACGCCGGCCGCCATGCGGTGATGATCTCGCAGCGCAATCAGGGCGGCGAGGCCAAGGCGGTCACCGAGGGCGTGACCAGTTTCAAGAAGGACATGACGCTGCACGATCCGCGCCTGCTCGACGTGGTGGTCGAGCCGTGGTGGAACGGGCCGACGGTGACCATGATCACGCTGTTTCCCAGCGTGATCATCCAGCAGCAGGTCAACTCGCTGTCCACGCGGCATATCCTGCCGGCGGGGCCGGACAGTTTCGATTTCGTCTGGACGCATTTCGGCTTCGCCGACGACAGCGCGGAGATGACGCGCCGACGCCTGCGCCAGGCCAATCTGTTCGGCCCGGCCGGATTCGTCTCGGCCGACGACGGCGAGGTGATCGAATTCTCGCAGGCGGGCTTCCGCCAGGCCGGCGCGGGCGAGACGGTCTGCGAGCTGGACGGACGCGGCGTCGCGCCGACGCCGCATATGGTGACCGAGACGCTGATCCGCGGCATGTACGCCTACTGGCGCAAGGTGATGGAGCTCTGAGGATGCGCCCGGCCCCCATTCCGCTCACCGTCCTGGAATCGCAATACCGCGTCGATCAGTTCAACGCCGCCTACGGCGACTGCCTCGATCGCGGCGATTACGACGCCTGGATCGCGATGTTCGCCGAGGATTGCCTCTACAAGGTGGTGCCGCGCGAGAATTTCGACGCCGGCCTGCCGCTCGCCACCATGGCCCTGGAAGGCCAGGGCATGCTGAAGGACCGCGTCTACGGCATCACCAACACGCTGTTCCACGGGCCTTACTACCAGCGGCATGTGATCGGCGCGGCGCGCGTGCTGGCGGACGATGGCGCCACGATCGAGGCCGGCGCGAATTACGCCGTGTTCCGCACCAAGCCGGGCTCGGTCTCCGAAGTCTACAATGTCGGGCGCTATCTCGATGTCTTCGTGCGGCAGGCGGGCGAGCTGAAGCTGAAGCAGCGGCTCTGCGTCTTCGACAGCGAACTGATTCTGAACTCGCTGATCTATCCGATCTAGCCACCCGCTGCGTTGCCGGTTACACCACCTGCCCCCGCAGGTCCGCCGCCATGCGCAGCAGCGCCGGCAGGAAGCGCTCCTTCATCTGCCTGGCGCTGGCGCGCTCGATGCGCAGGCCGACATTGAGAGCCGCCACCACGCGGCCGTCGAAGCGGCGCACCGGCACGGCGAGCGAGCGGAAGCCCAGCTCGGCCTCCTGATCCGACAGCGCGAAGCCGTCCTGCGCGGCCTTCGCGACGATCCGCGCCAGTTCCGCCCGGTCGGTCACCGTCCTGGGCGTCAGCGCCACGGGCTGCAGCGCCGCCAGGAAGGCCGCGCGCGCCTCCTCCGCCTGTCCGGCCAGCAGCACGCGGCCGAGCGCCGAACAGAAGGCCGGCACGCGGAAGCCGACGCCGGGCGCCGAGGAAAGCTGCCGCGCCGGCGAGGCATGCGCCACCATCACGGCGCTGTCCCGATCCAGCACCGCCGCCGAGCAGGGCTCGTCGAAATCGCGGCACAGGGCATCGCAGGCCGCCTGCAGCGCCATGGCATTGCCGCTGGAGCCGAGATAGGCGGCGGCAAACCCCAGCACGCGCGGCGTCAGGCGGAACAGCTTGCCGTCGCTGTCCAGATAGCCGAGCCGCTCCAGCGTATAGAGGGCGCGGCGCACGGTGGCGCGCGGCAGATCGACCGCGCGGGCGATGTCGCTCAGCGTCATCTGCTTATGCGCCGCATCGAACGCGGTCAGCACGCTCAGGCCGCGCGCCAGCGCCTCGAGGAAGTCGGAGCCGTAGCCGCTCTGGGCGCGTTTTTCGGCATCGGCCGGACGAAGGCGGGCCATCTTGTGCTCGGCAAAAGGATCGACTCGCTTCTTTATCGCCTTGCCGGCGCGGCCCGGCAAGGGTAAAATCGCACATATGTTCGTTAATCGGACAAAATACGCCGAATGCGGGAGGAGGCGCCGATGACGACCCACGAGCAGAATATGCGCATGACCCTGGTCGGCCCCGGGCGGCCGGCCGGCAAGCTGCTGCGGCGCTACTGGCAGCCGGTGGCGCTGCGCGAGGAGCTGGACGATCTCAGGCCGGTCAAGCCGGTGAAGCTGCTCGGCGAGGATTTCGTCCTGTTCCGCGACGAGCAGGGCCGCTACGGCCTGCTCGACCGCGACTGCCCGCATCGCGGCGCCGATCTCGCCTTCGGCCGTCCGGAAGATGGCGGCCTGCGCTGCCCCTTCCATGGCTGGCTGTTCGACGTCGCCGGCCAATGCCTGGAAACGCCGGCCGAGCCCGAGCGCAGCAACCTGTGCAAGCGCATCAGGCAGCGCAGCTTTCCGGTGGTCGAGCGCAGCGGCATCCTGTTCGCCTATCTCGGCGCCGGCGCGCCGCCGGCCTTCCCGGATTTCGACTGCTTCGTCGCGCCCGACAGCCACGTCTTCGCCTTCAAGGGCCATATCGCCTGCAACTGGCTGCAGGCGCTGGAGGTCGGCATCGATCCGGCGCATGCCTCGTATCTGCACAGATTCTTCGAGGACGAGGACCCCGGCGCCAATTACGGCCGCCAGTTCCGCGCCGCTTCCGCCGATTCCGACATGCCGATGACCAGGGTGCTGCGCGAATTCGCCCGGCCGCAGATCGAGGTCGAGCGCACCGAGTACGGCATGCGCCTGTTCGCGCTGCGCCGCATCAGCGACGCCAGCATGCATGTGCGCGTCACCAACCTGGTCTTTCCGCAGGCCTTCGTCATTCCGCTTTCGGTCGAGATGACGATCACGCAATGGCATGTGCCGATCGACGACGTGAACTGCTACTGGTACGCCATCTTCACCAGCTTCGGCGCGGCGGTGGACAAGCAGCAGATGCGTGCCCAGCGGCTCGAACTCTACACCCTGCCCGATTACATCCCGCGCAAGAACAGGAGCAACAATTACGGCTTCGATCCGGCCGAGCAGAAATCGCAGACCTTCACCGGCATGGGCTTCGACATCAACGTGCACGATCAATGGGCGGTGGAAAGCCAGGGGCCGATCCAGGACCGCACGCGCGAGCATCTGGGCAGCAGCGACAAGGCGATCGTCAACTACCGCTCGATGCTGCTGAAGGCGATCGAGCAGGTCGAGGCCGGCAACGAGCCGCCCATGATGGTGCTCGACGATGCGGCGGCGCGCGGCATCCGCGGCCCGGTCACCGTGGACGGTATTGCCCCGGCGGATAGATGGCAGGCATACTGGCGCGAAGCGGACCGGCGCAAGCGCCAGCAGGCGCCCTGGCAGGCGCCGGTGCCGGAAGCGGCGGAATGAACGGGCCGCAGCGGCGCCGGGCGCCGCGCTGGAAGAAGACGCGCTAGAAGACGGCGCGCTAGAAGACGGCGCGCTAGAAGACGGCGCGATAGAAGAAACGGGGAGGGAGGCCAAGCGTGGCCACATTCGTCGACAGGCACGGCCTTTGGAACGCGGAGCAGGATGCCCGCGCCCGGGCCGTCGAACAGGAGGTCGCCGAACGCGGCCTGGGCGTGGTGCGGCTGTCCTTCGCCGACCAGCACGGCATCCTGCGCGGCAAGACCATCGTCGCCGCCGAGCTTGCCGGCGCGCTGCGCAACGGCTGCGGCTTCACCACCACCCTGCTGGCGAAGGACACCGCGCATCGCACGGTATTCCCGGTCTTCACGCAGGGCGGCGGTTTCGGCCTGCGCGAGATGCAGGGCGCGGCCGATATCCTGATGGTGCCCGATCCGGGCACCTTCAAGATCCTGCCCTGGGCGCCGCATTCCGGCTGGCTGCTATGCGATCTCTATTTCGCCGATGGCCGCCCGGTGCCCTTCTCGACGCGGCAGCTCTATCGCAACACGCTGTCGAACCTGAACGATGCCGGCTACGATTACGTCGCCGGCCTGGAGGTCGAGTTCCACGTCTTCAAGCTGCTCGACGCCAAGCTCGCGCCGCAGGATGCCGGCCAGCCCGGCGCGCCGCCGGAGGTCAGCCTGCTCACCCAGGGCTATCAGTATCTCACCGAGCAGCGCTACGACGCCTATGACGAGATCTACGAAATCCTGCGTCGGAACCTGCAGGCGCTCGGCCTGCCCCTGCGCTCGATGGAAGTCGAATTCGGCCCCAGCCAGTGCGAATTCACCTTCCAGCCCGGCGCCAACATGGACTCTGCCGATACGATGGTGCTGTTCCGCGCGGCGGCGAAGCAGATCGCGCGCCGGCATGGCCATCACGTCACCTTCATGTGCCGGCCGAAACTGCCCAACATCTTCTCCAGCGGCTGGCACCTGCATCAGTCCCTGCGCGAGCGCAAAACCGGCGCCAATGCCTTCATGCCGACCGAAGCGGGCCAGGCCCTGTCCGCCGTCGGACGGCATTTCCTCGCCGGCCTGCTGGAGCAGGCGACGGCCGCGGCGGCCTTCGCCGCGCCGACCATAAACGCCTATCGCCGCTACCGGCCCTATTCGCTGGCGCCCGACCGCGCCATCTGGGGCCGGGACAATCGCGGCGTGATGTGCCGCGTGCTCGGCGGGCCGGGCGATCCGGCCAGCCGCATCGAGAACCGCCTCGGCGAGCCGGCGGCGAATCCCTATCTCTACATGGCCTCGCAGCTCATCGCCGGGCTGGACGGCATGGCGCGCAAGGCCGAGCCGCCGCCTTCGGCCGACGCGCCCTACGAAACCGCCGCGCCGATGCTGCCGCGCTCGCTGGAGGCGGCGCTCACGGCGCTGCGCGCGAATGCCTGCTACCGCGCCGGCTTCGGCGACCGCTTCATCGACTACTTCCTCCATATCAAGGAGGCCGAGATCGCCCGTTACCAGCTCGAAGTCAGCGACTGGGAGCAGCGCGAGTATTTCGAGATGTTCTGACGCATCTCCTTCATCGCCATTCCGCTACGGCGGGACTCCGGCGCCGGGCTGCCGCTTTCGCGGGAGCGGCGAAATGTTCAGAATGCATGCCATGTCCACCATCTCCCTCTTTCCCACCCGCATCTATCTCGCTCCGCTGAAAAGCCGCGGGCTGGGGCGGCTGAACCGCGATCTGGCCGACGAATGCGCCGCGCTCCGGCTTGCCGACGTCGCCGGCCAGCGCTGGAGCGCGCGGCATTATCCGGGCGGCTACACCTCCTATGGCAGCCACGACAAGCTGCACCGGGTCTCGTCGCTCTTCGCCGGGCTGGAAAAGGCGATCGCGCCGCATGCCAGGGCTTATGCGCGCGCGCTCGGCTACGATCTGCGCGGCCGCGCGCTGTGCATGACCGATTGCTGGGTCAACATGATGGCGGGGCCGGTAACGCATGGCCTGCATCTGCATCCGCTCAGCTTCATCAGCGGCACCTATTATGTGCAGGTGCCGCGCGGGGCGGCGGCGATCAAGTTCGAGGATCCGCGGCTCGACCGCATGATGGCGGCGCCGCCCAAGCGCGACGACATCGCGGCGCGCGAACGGCTGCATTACAGCGTCGCGCCCAGGGTCGGGCATCTGGTGCTGTTCGAAAGCTGGCTGCGGCATGAAGTGCCGCCGAGCTTCACCAGAACCGAGCGCATCTCGATCAGCTTCAACTACGCCCTGCGCGAGAAGGCAAAAGCCGGCGGCTGAGCGAAAGCGCGCCCGCGCGTTGCCGGAATTCGCGTTACCGGAATTCGCGTTATCGGAACTCGCGTTATCGGAAAGTAATTTGCGCCATCGCGCCGCGCTGGCGACAATGCCGGCAACGAAGACGCTGGGCCGCGATGGGGGTGGGTCCGCCGTTTTCAGGATTTCGAGTGTTTCAGAGTTGAGTCGAGTGTTTTCGAGTTAAGTCCTTGAGTTGGGGGTGCTGGCGAGCGGATCGAAAGGTCCGCTCGCTTTTTTTGCGTCGAGTAGCCTTACCTGGCCGGACAGGTTTCTTCGTCGCTCCCGCGAAAGCGGGAGCCCGGGGACGGAAGCGCGGGCGGCCCTGAATGCCCGCCTTCGCGGGCATGACGGGACATTGCCGTTGCATGCCGGGAAAAGGTCGGGACGTTGCGCGCGAAACGCCAACCCCCTATGCGTCGGCTTCTACACCGCCAGCCACCGCACCGCGCGCGGCAGCGCATCCATGAGCGTGGCCAGCAGCCGCACGAGCAGCAGCGTCAGCAGCACGCGGCCGGCCAGCACGACCCAGAGATCGGCGCCGATCGCCAGCACCACGCCGGTATCCTCGATCAGCGAATGGCTGAGCGAAATCCACGACAGCGCCAGCACGCGCGCCTTCGGCGTGAAATCGCGCTCGCGCGCTTCCTTGATGATCAGGCCGCCGCCGTAGGTCAGGCCGAGCAGCACGCCGACCGTGGTCACCGGCGCCATGTCGGCGCTCAGGCCCGAGACGCGCAGCACCGGCTGCAGCGCCTGCGTCAGCCGCCGCGTGATCCCGGATCGCTCCATCAGATCGAGCAGGACGATCAGCCCGACGATGATGGCGAAGGTGATCGCCAGCGACGCGGCCGACGAGATCAGCCATTCGATCCAGTCGGCGTCGGCCGGCGCCATGGCGCGCAGCAATCCGGTCTCGGCCGGGCCGGCCAGCCAGCCGGTCGCGCCGGAGATCGCCGAGACGATGGCGCCGTAGAGCACCGCCGTGCCGAAACGGAGCGCGCCGGTGGCCCAGAAGCTGGCGCCGGCCTTGCGCACGATCGCCTGTTCGATCGGCAGCGCATGGGCGATCAGCATCATCGCCGACAGGATGCTGATCTGCGCCACGCTGAGCGGCAGATCGGCCAGCAGCGGCAGCGCGCCGAGGCCGCCATAGATGCCGACGGTGAGCGTCGCCAGCCAGACCAGCCCGGCTTCCGGCGGCAGGCCGACCACGGCCATCACCGGACTTAAGGCCGGCGCCATCAGCGCGATCAGGCCCAGCTCCTCGGCGAGGCGCACGATCAGCATCACCGGCACGGTGATGCGCAGAAGCTGCCAGAAGACGGACAGCGAGGTGACGAGGCGGGCGCGGAGATAGGCGGTCATGGCGGCGGGCTGTTTTACGGGCGCGCCATCCATAGCCGGTCGGCCGCGCCGGCGCGATGCGCCGGGTGCGGATTTTTTTGGCGGGTGGGGCGGCCGGCGGGGCAGCGACTGGGAGGTTGACTCCGGCCGCCATGTTCTCTATATGTTCAATATGCTCCGGGCCGGTGCGCCGCGAGATCGCTGTTGGACAGCGTCGATCGGACTGAGGACACCTTTATGCGGAATTCAACCCGGATCCGACCGGAATCGGACCGAATCCGGCTCCAACCGGACTGAATCCGACCCCAATCGGCTTGAATCCGACCGGAAGCCGGCTCGAGCGGGCGCCCATCCGCTCCGCATCCGGCTGCAACCCGGCAAACACGCATGGTCCCAGGCGGGCCGGACCCGGCTGGTCGGCGGCGGTCGCAGCGGGGCCGCCGCGGGCATCAGCGGTCCGCAACGGGCCGCAGCGGTCGAAAACGGTCGCCAGCGGTCAAAAACGGTACCCCTGTTGCAATGCTGTCATTGCAATCATTCCACAGGATTGTGCGTGAAACCGGGGTATGGATGAAGCAAGGCGCGCGACGCGGCCTAGCCCCGCTTTACGAAAGCGGCGATCCGCTCCACCGCGCCGTCGAGCTTGTCGGTGGTCTTGGCGAAGCAGAAGCGCACCACGCTTTTCACCTGGTCCTCGGCATAGAAGGCGCTGACCGGGATGGCGGCGACCCTGGCTTCCTCCACCATGCGGGTGCAGAAGGCGACGTCGTCGATGTCGTTGGCGATGGCCGCAAGGTCGATGTTGAGGAAATAGGTCGCCTTGCTGGGCAGCACGGTCAGGCCGGCCTCGGTCAGTCCGGCAGCGAAGCGGTCGCGCGCCGCCTGCAGGTCGCGGCGCATGCCGAGGAAATAGCTGTCGTCCTTGCCCAGGCCATAGGCCACCGCCGCCTGCAGGTTGGGCGGCGTGGTGAAGGTGACGAATTGATGCGCCTTGGCCAGCACCTTCATGATCGCCGGCGCGGCGCAGACGAAGCCGACCTTCCAGCCGGTCAGCGAGAAGATCTTGCCGGCCGAGCCGATCTTGATGCAGCGCTCGCGCAAGTTCGGCAGGCCGATCAGCGGCTGATGCTCCAGGCCGTCGAACAGCACATGCTCCCAGACCTCGTCGCAGATCGCAATGGCGTCGAATTTTTCCAGATAGCGGCCCAGCAGTTCGAGGTCTTCGCGCGGAAACACCGTGGCGGTGGGGTTGAGCGGATTGTTGAAGACGACGGCGCGGGTCTTGCTGCTGAAGGCGGCCTCGAGCGCCGCCTCGTCGATGCGCCAGTGCGGCGGGCGCAGGGTGACGAATTTCGCGATGCCGCCGGCGCGCCGCACCAGCGGCAGGTAGGCGTCGTACATCGGCTGGAACAGCACGACCTCGTCGCCCGGCTCGATGACGGCCAGCAGGCTGTCGGCCAGGGCCTCCGTCGCGCCGGAGGTGATCATCACCTCGTTCTGCCAGTCCAGCTCGAGCTTGTGGAAGCGCCGGTAATGCGCGGCCACCGCCTGGCGCAGTTCGGGCAGGCCCATCATCGGCGGATACTGGTTCCAGCCGCCGACCACCGCCTCGGCGGCCTTGTTGCGCACGTCCGCCGGGCCGGGATCGTCGGGAAAGCCCTGGCCGAGATTGATCGCCTGATGCTGGCCGGCCAGCCGCGACATGGTCTCGAAGATGGTGGTCGGCAGATCGGCGAAAATCGGATTCATGGCGGTATTTACTGTGGTTTCCGGCTGCGGGGATGGAGGCGCCGATGTAGCACAGCAGGGCCCTGCCCGGAAGGCGCCGGGCTCCAAGGAGTCAGGCCCCAGGACGCCGCCGCGTCACCGCCAGCCGGACCAGGCCGAGCAGCAGCGCGACGCCGAGCGAGCCGGCGCTGCCGATCAGGAAGGCCGGATATCCGCCGATCGCCGGGCCGAGCAGGATCAGGCTGAGGAAAAAGGGCACATGGCTGGCCAGGCCGATCTGCGTGGCGCGCAGGCCGGCGCGGATGCCGGCCACGTCGAGCCGGCGCGGCAGGAAGGCGCAGACCACCAGCAGCGCCACCGGGAAGGAGGCGAAGACGCCGGACAGCCGCGGCCCGAGCAGGCCGGCCAGCGCGCTGACGCTGGCGACCAGCAGGCCGGCGGCGGCGCCGCGCAGCAGGACTTCGTAGAGCGGCGATCTGCCGCGCGCCGCCGGTGCGGTCAGCGGCACGCGCGCGCCGGCATAGGCCGCGGTCAGCGCCGCCAGGATCAGCACCGCCAGCGAGGTGGCGAGCGAGGCGGGCAGGGTGTCGATCAGCAATCCGGTGGCGAACCAGGCCGCCAGCGCGCTCGGCAGGGCCAGCCGCATCGGAAAGCGCCGCAGCATGGCGATGGCGGTGGCGAGGAACAGCAGCACGGCGCCGAGGGTGGCCAGGCTGCCCAGGGCGGCATGGGCGACGAACACCGGGTCATGCTGCAGCAGGATGAAGAAATAGGCCGGCGCGGTGACGATCGGCAGGGCCAGCACGATGCCGCCGATGAAGGGCGAGGAGCGCTCCATCAGCCAGATGACGCCGGAAACGAACAGGGTGGTGGCCAGGCCGCGGGCGGGAACGGCCAGCCAGGCGAAATCGGCGGTTGTCATTCGGCTGCGTTACGCTGGTCTTTCGGATTGTCGTTGTCGGCTTCCAGGGGCGCGCCCTGGCGCAGCCGCTGGGTCGGGGCGAACAGCTTGTGGCCGCTCACCTCCGCCCCGGCATTGTGGCTGAGGCTGAGGAAGATCAGCGCCGAGGCGGCGGAGGCTAGGCTGACCACGGCGAAGGCAGGGGTGAAATCGCCGGCGGCGATGCTCTCGCGCCCGCCGGCGAAAGCCAGCGTCAGGTGCAGGGTGAGCGCGCCGATGCCGACGCCGAGCGACAGCGAAAGCTGCTGCATCATGCTGGAGAAGCTGGTGGCGCGGCTCATCTGCTCATGCGGGATGTCGGCGACCGCCAGGGTGTTGACGCTGGTGAATTGCAGCGAGCGGGAGATGCCGCCGAAGAACAGGAGCCCCATGATCAGCGCGTAGCTGTCCTGCGGCCGGAACAGGCCGTAGATCGCCAGGCTGCCGCCGGCGATCAGGGCATTGCTTATCAGCACGCGGCGGAAGCCGAAGCGGCGCAGGATCGGCCGCGCGATCATCTTCATCGTCATCGAGCCGGCCGCCGAGACGAAGGTGATCGAACCCGACTGGAAGGCGCTGAGCCCGAAGCCGAGCTGCAGCATCAGCGGCAGCAGAAAGGGCGTGGCGCCGACGCCGACGCGGAACAGCGAGCCGCCCAGCACGCCGGCGCGGAAGGTGGGGATGCGCAGAAGGCTGAGATCGATCAGCGGGTGCGCATGCCGCGCGGCATGGTAGAGATACAGACCGCTGCCGATGGCGCCGACGATCAGCAGCGCGGCGACGGCGGAATTGGGCAGCAGGCCGCGGCCCAGTGTCTCGAAGCCGAACATCAGGCCGGTCAGCGCCGTGGCGCTGAGCAGGAAGCCGCGCGCATCCAGCGGCGGCATCTTCTCCTCGCGCACATCGGGAATGAAAAGCGTGACGAGCAGGATGCCGAGCAGGCCGATCGGCAGGTTGATCCAGAAGATCCAGCGCCAGGACAGATAGGTGGTCAAAAAGCCGCCGACCGGCGGTCCTGTGATCGGCCCGAGCAGGGCGGGGACGGTCAGCCAGGTCATGGCGCGCACCAGTTCGGCCTTCGGCACCGCGCGCAGCATGATCAGCCGCCCGACCGGCACCATCATGGCGCCGCCCAGGCCCTGCAGCACGCGGGCGCCGACCAGGGTCCAGAAACTGTCGGTCGCGCCGCAGAGCAGCGAGCCGATGGTGAAAACGGCGATCGCGGCGCGGAAGACGGTGCGCGCGCCGAACCGGTCGGCGACCCAGCCGCTGACCGGGATGAAGACGGCGAGGCTGAAGAGATAGGAGGTGATCGCCAGATTCAGCCGCAGCGGATTCTCGCCCAGCGAGGCGGCAATGCTGGGCAGCGCCGTGGCCAGCACGCTGCTGTCCAGGTTCTCCATGAACAGAGCGCAGGCGACAATGAGAGGGATCAACATCTGGTGGGCATTGGAATGTAAAACAACATCATAAAAAGATTCCGGGCCCGGATGGTTGCGTTTTCAGCAAGGCTGCCATGAGCCGCGCGGCAGGCCCGGCTGCGTCAGCCACCCGCATGCAGCCTGCGGCAGGATAGCACAGTGTGGCAATTCGCGCCGCTGCCCTGGATTGACGGCGGCGGGCCAAGGTTTTTCGCTGTTCGCCGTTCGCCTGCCGATCTAGCTTGATCACGCAAGACGCGACATTGCACCCAGAGGATCCGCTCATGCAAGCTCTCCTCGACCCCATCTTCCTGGCCCGCCTGCAATTCGCCTTTACGGTTTCGTTCCACATCGTCTTTCCCGCCTTCACCATCGGACTGGCGAGCTATCTTGCCGTCCTGGAAGGGCTCTGGCTCGTCACCGGGCGCGAGGTCTATCTGCAGGTCTTCCGCCATTGGCTGAAGCCGTTCGCCGTCGTCTTCGGCATGGGCGTCGTTTCCGGCGTGGTGATGAGCTATCAGTTCGGCACCAACTGGAGCGTCTTTTCGGACAAGGCCGGACCGATCATCGGCCCGCTGATGGGCTACGAAGTGCTGTCCGCCTTCTTCCTCGAGGCCGGCTTTCTCGGTGTCATGCTGTTCGGCATGAACCGGGTCGGCAAGGGCCTGCATTTCTTCGCCACGCTGATGGTCGCGCTCGGCACCCTGCTCTCGGCTTTCTGGATCCTCGCCGCCAATAGCTGGATGCAGACCCCGCAGGGCTATGCGATCGCGCCGAACGGCCAGTTCGTGCCGGAAAGCTGGCTGGCCGTTATCTTCAACCCGTCCTTCCCGTACCGGCTGGTCCATATGGTGCTGGCGGCGTATCTCACCACCGCCTTCGTCGTCGGCGCGGTCGGCGCCTGGCATCTGCTGCGCGATCGGACGAATACGGCGGCGCGCGTCATGTTCTCGATGGCGATGTGGATGGCGACGCTCGTCGCGCCGATCCAGATCGTCGCCGGCGATCTGCACGGATTGAACACGCTGGCGCATCAGCCGGCCAAGATCGCCGCCCTGGAAGGCCACTACGAAACCGAGCGCGGCGCGCCGCTCTATCTGTTCGGCTGGCCCGACAACGATGCGGCGGAAACCAAATACGCCATCGGCATCTCGCATCTGGGCAGCCTGATCCTCACCCATGAATGGAACGGCGAAATCAAGGGCCTGAAGGAATTTCCGCGCGCGGACTGGCCGCCGGCGGCGGTCGTCTTCTGGAGCTTCCGCATCATGGTCGGGCTGGGCTTCCTGATGGCGGCGCTCGGCCTGCTCAGCCTGCTCTGGCGTCTGCTCGGCCGGCTCTACGATGCCGCCTGGCTGCATGTCGCCGCCATTGTCATGGGGCCGGCCGGCTTCATCGCCGTGATCGCCGGCTGGGCCACCACCGAGGTCGGGCGGCAGCCCTTCACCATCTACGGCCTGCTGCGCACGGCGCAATCGGCGGCGCCGATCGGAACGCCCGGCGTGGCGAGTTCGCTGACCGCCTTCGTCGTGGTCTATTTCGTCGTTTTCGGGGCCGGCATCTTCTATCTGTTCCGGCTGTTCCGCCAGGTGCCCGGACTGCCGCCGGAGAAGCCGCTGACCGAGGAGCCGACGCGCGCGGCGGGCATTACGCCGGCGGCCGGCATGCTGGAGGCCGAAAGGAAGGAGGCCGCGCCATGACGCTGGACCTGCCGCTGATCTGGGCCGCGCTGATCGCTTTCGCGGTGCTGGCCTATGTGGTGATGGATGGCTTCGATCTCGGCATCGGGCTGCTTTTCCCGCTGTTCGAGCGGGAAGACGAGCGCGACAAGCTGATGAATTCGGTGGCGCCGGTCTGGGACGGCAACGAGACCTGGCTGGTGCTCGGCGGCGGCGGCCTGCTGGCCGCTTTTCCGCTGGCCTATTCCGTCATCCTGCCGGCGCTCTATGCGCCGCTGATCGCCATGCTGCTCGGCCTGATCTTCCGCGGTGTCGCCTTCGAGTTCCGCTGGCGCACGCGGCGCTGGAAAGGGGTCTGGGATTACAGCTTCGCGCTCGGCTCGCTGGTCGCAGCGCTGATGCAGGGCATCACCCTCGGCGGCCTGATCCAGGGCATCGCCGTGGCCGACCGCGCCTATGCCGGCGGCTGGTGGGACTGGCTCACGCCCTTCAGCCTGCTCACCGGCGTCGCGCTGGCGATCGGCTATGCCCTGCTGGGCGCGACCTGGCTGATCATGAAGACCGGCGGCGCGGTGCAGGACCGCTGCTACCTGCTGGCGCGCCGGCTCGGCATCCTGCTGGTCGTCATGATCGGCATCGTCAGCCTGTGGACGCCCTTTCTGGATCAGAGATTCCTGACCCGCTGGTTCGGCTATCCCAACGTCCTGCTCTCGGCGCCGATGCCCATCCTGGTGCTGGCTGCCGCCTGGATGCTATGGCGCGGGCTGTCGGACCGCCGCCGCGAGGCGCAGCCTTTCCTGGCTTCGCTGGCGCTGTTCGTGCTGTCCTATATCGGCCTCGGCATCAGCTTCTGGCCGCTGATGGTGCCGCCTTCGATCACCATCTGGGATGCCGCGGCCCCCGATGCCAGTCTCGGCTTCCTGCTGGTCGGCGCCGTCGTCCTGCTGCCGATCATCCTCGCCTATACGGCCTATGCCTACTGGATCTTCCGCGGCAAGGTGGAGCGCCATGCCGGCTATCACTGATCGGCGCCCGCTATGGCAGCGCCTGATGTGGTTCGCCGTCTTATGGGCGGGCGGCGTCGCCGCCGTCGGCGCGGTCAGCCTGCTGATCCGCCTCGTGCTGAAGCCGTGAATAGCCGCAGGCGGCCAGCGCGGCTTGCATATGCGCCGGCGGTCCGGCGGTGACGGTGATCGCCGCGCGGCTTGGATAAAGCGGCAGGCTGACGCTGCGGCTATGCAGGTGCAGTTTCGCGCCGCGCGCGCGGTCCGCATCGCCATATTGCGTATCGCCCAGGATCGGGCAGCCGAGCGAGGCGAGATGCACGCGGATCTGGTGCGTGCGCCCGGTGCGCGGCCGGCATTCGATCCAGCTCACATCGTCACCGCTGCCCAGCAGCCTGTAATCGGTGACGGCATGCTGGCCGTCATCGGCGATCACCATGCGCCAGCCGCCCGTTTTGGTGCTCAGCTTCTTCAGCGGCCGCTCGATGCGGCCGGCGGCTTCCGCCGGCCTGCCGCGCACCACGGCCCAGTAGATTTTCTCGACCCGGCCTTCCTGGAACAGCTTGCCCAGTTTGCGCAGCGCCTTCGGATGCCGGCCCAGCACCAGGCAGCCGGAGGTGTCACGGTCCAGGCGATGGGCCAGCGCCGGCGGCCTGGGCAGACCGAAGCGCAGAAACTGGAAATAGCGTTCGAGATTGTCGCCGCCGCCCGGCCCGGCATGCACCGGCAGGCCGGCGGGCTTGTCCAGCACCAGCATCAGGCCGTCGCGGTAGAGCAGGCGGGCTTCGATCTCTTGCGGCGTCATGGGGCAGGCGTGCCCCAGGGCTCGGTCCGCGTCAAGCCGTCAGGGCAGCGCGTCCAGTTTTTCCGCGCAGCCCCGGAAGCGCTTGCCGGCATAGACGGCCTCGGCGCTATAATCGTAGGTGCTGTTGGAGACGGCATCGCGGCAGCGCTCGCTGAGGATCGTCAGCTCCAGCGGCTTCCGCTCGTCGCCCGGAGGCGGGCTGAGCTGCCAATGTCGCCGGTTGCCGCTCTCGGTCGGCGCCGCCGCCCGGTATTCCAGCGGCAGCGTGCCGACCTGATCGAAGACGACGCCATCCGGATCGATGCGGATGCTCCAATAGGGATCGCTGCCGAAGGCATGCCAGCGCGACTGTGCCGCCGGCGCCGCCGCGCTCTGGCAATCGGCGCGGAAGAACGTCACCCAGCCGAGCAGCCGGCCGTTCTTGTGAAAGACCGGCTCGTTGCGGCCGCAGCGCAGCAGCGGCTCCGACATGCCGGCCGGCGTGAACATCGGGCCGTCGGGCGCCGGAGCCGTGGCGGCGTCGAGCGGCTTCAGGCTGGGTGCTGTCCTGCCCGCGCTGTCGGTGCTGCATTCCGACAGGCCGCCGTCGCCGCCATGCAGCTGCACCAGCAGCCGGCCATGATTCTGCGGCACGACATCGGTGGCGAAGGCCGGTTGCGCCGGAGAGGCGCCGATACAGGCCATCAGGCCGCCATAGACCTGCGGCAGATGCGCGGCCCAGGTCGGCGATTCGCGCGTATTCCTGGTCAGGTCGAAATCGCCGGGCTGCATGTTTCCGGCTTCGCCGGCGCAAGCCGCAAGGCCAGCCGCGGCGACGAGGATGGCGATGGCGCGTCCAGGCATCATGCCGACATCCAGACAAAGAAATGCGGCAAGATCGCGGCGCATGAGGCGCCGGTCGCCGCCGGGGCCGGCGACGCGGATGCGGCGTGCAGCCGTTTCAACCTGGCATGCGATTCCTGTTGCAGCGGCAGGCGGCCGACCGGGAGGGCAGGATGGCTGGCCATGGATGATCGTCCGCATACAGCGCGAATCCGGAAAGTTCTCGTCCGCCCGAACGGAGCGCGGCGCGGCCGGGCAAGCGCGCGCGCCGGTGCACCGGGGCGAACAGGCGGCTGCGAAAGCCGGTTATCCGCGATTTTTCCTGCGTGCCGGTATCGCTGCCATGCCGCCGTACCGGCATCTGGGCTATCGCGTCATGCCACGCCGGCGGAATCGCTGCCGGTGCTGCTCATGCCAGGGACCGGGCCGGACAGGAAAATTGATAATGGCGTTCGGCGCTTTTCCGCCGCGATCGGTGGCCAAGGCGGCGCCTGTTCCGGTATTCTGGCGCCCTGGCCGACGGGCCAAATTGCCGCGGCCATTCGGGGGAGTCTGCATGAGTGTCGCGTCATGAATGTCAGCTTGGTGTCGCAACGTCCAGCCACCGACCCTGCCACGGAAGCAAAACAAACAGCGGCGGCAAAGACGGGGAAGGCGGCAATCGCATCGCCGCCGCGTCTGTCGCAGACCAGACGCGCCTACGAGGAGATCAAGCGGCGCATTCTCGACAATGAAATGCCGCCGGGCATGCAGGCGCTGGAGCAGGAGGTCGCCCAGCTGCTCGGCATGAGCCGCACGCCGGTACGCGAGGCGCTGATCCGTCTGGCGCAGGAAGGCATGGTCGAGGTGCGGCCGCGGCATGGCATGCGCGTGCTGCCGCTGTCGCTCGCTGATCTGCGCGAAATCTACGACATCCTGGCCGCGCTGGAGGCCACGGCGGCGGAGATCATCGCGCAGCGCGGCTTGAGCGAGGCCGAACTGGCCCAGCTTGAAACGGCCGCTGCCGATATGGAGGCGGCTCTTGCGCGCAACGATCTGAATGCCTGGGCCGACGGCGATGCCCGGTTCCATTGCCTGCTGGTCGAACTGTCGCACAACAAGCGGCTGCAGGGCATGGTCGAGGCGGTGCGCGATCAGTCGCACCGCGCCCGCATGGCGACGTTGCGGATCAGGCCGAAGCCGGTCCTGTCGAATGCGGAACATGCTGCCGTCATCGAGGCGATCCGCAGCCGCGATGCCGAAGCGGCCCATCGGCTGCACCGCGCCCACCGCCTGCGCGCCGCCGACCTGGTGCTTGCGCTGCTGCAGCGGCACGGCCTGGATCAACTCTGATCGTCTCTGATTGACTCTGCTCGTCTCCAGCCGGCTCCGGCGCGCCGCGCTTGACATCCGCCGCGGCGCCGCCTCATTCATTCGGCTTCTGACTGCGGATTGAAACTATGCTGAATACACCGCGTGCCCGCCGGGGCATGGTCACTGCACCTCATCATCTGGCCGGCGAGGCGGGCCTGCGCGTTCTGCGCGAGGGCGGCAATGCCATCGAGGCGACGGTGGCGATGGCCGCAACCTTGACGGTCGTCTATCCGCATATGACCGGCATCGGCGGCGATGGCTTCTGGCTGATCGCCGCGCCGGGCCAGGCGCCCATCGCCATCGAGGCCTGCGGCCGGGCGGCGGCGAAGGCCGCGCCGGAGCTTTATGCCCGCAAGGGACATGACAGCATCCCCTGGCGCGGACCTTTGGCGGCGAACACGGTGGCGGCGACCGTGAGCGGCTGGGGCGAGGCTTTGCGCCTGAGCGAAGAATGCGGCGGCCGCCTGCCGCTGTCGCGTCTTCTGGAAGATGCCGTCTGGCATGGCGAGAACGGTTTCGCGGTGACTGCCAGCCAGGAGGATCTCAGCCGCAGCAAGCTGCTCGAGCTGAAGGACGTGCCCGGCTTCGCGCCGGTGTTTCTTCCCGATGGCCAGCCGCCCCGCCAGGGCGGCGTGATGAAGCTGCCGGCGCTGGCGCAGACCCTGCGCAGCATCGGCGCGCGCGGCACGGAGGATTTCTATCGCGGCGAACTGGCGCGGCGCATCGTTGCCGATCTGGCCAGGATCGGCAGTCTGGTCGCCGCCGAAGACCTGGCGCGGCAGCAGGCCAGCCGCTGCGCGCCGCTCAGCGTCGCCATCGCCGCGGCGCAGCTTTACAACTTTCCGCCGCCGACGCAGGGCCTGTCGTCCCTGATGATCCTCGCGCTGTTCGACCGGCTCGGTGTCGCCGAAGGCGAGAGCTTCGATCACATCCATGGCCTGGTCGAGGCGACCAAGCAGGCCTTCCTGGTGCGCGATCGCATCGTCGGCGATCCCGATTGCATGGCGGAGCAGGCGGAGGCCTATCTCGAGGCCGCCAGGCTGGACGAACTGGCCGCCCGCATCGACCGGCGCCGCGCGCTGCCCTGGCCGCAGCCGGCATCGGGCGGCGATACGACCTGGATGGGTGCCATCGACGGCAGCGGCCTGGCGGTCAGCTTCATCCAGTCGATCTATTTCGAATTCGGCTCCGGCTGCGTGCTGGAGGAGACCGGCATCACCTGGCAGAATCGCGGCGCCAGCTTCCTGCTGGATGGCGGCGGCCCGCGCCTGCTGGTGCCCGGCCGTAAGCCGTTTCACACCCTCAACCCGGCTCTGGCGCGCTTCAACGACGGCCGCGTCATGGTCTACGGCACCATGGGCGGCGAGGGGCAGCCGCAGACCCAGGCCGCCGTGTTCAGCCGGTACGCCATGTTCGGCCAGGGCCTGCAGGCGGCGATCACCGCGCCGCGCTGGCTGCTGGGCAAGACCTGGGGCGAGAACAGCGTGACGCTGAAGCTGGAGAGCCGCTTCCCACGCGAGCTGGTGACCGAGCTGAAGGCCGCCGGCCATGAGGTCGAGCTGCTGGAGGACTTCACCGGCACGATGGGCCATGCCGGCGCGATCGTCCGCCACCCGGACGGCGTGCTGGAAGGCGCCGGCGATCCGCGCAGCGACGGGGGCGCCGTGGGGTTCTGAGCGGCGAACCCGCTGGGGCAGCCGTTGCCCGCCCGCTGGGCAACGGGCCGTCCGGCCGCCCGCTTCCTGCGCAATGGCATGGCGGGTCCGGCAAAAATGCCGCGGATCGGACCGCCCAGGCCTGGCACGATTTCTGCTTCATTCGGCAGGCATTCCGATGCGGAGGCGCGTCGGCTTGCAAGCCCGGTTCCGGATGTCCTCCTGACCGGGCGGCGAGACGGACACTTCACGCCGGCCATGACGGTCCCCCCGTCATTGCCGGCGCTTTTTTGCGGTGCTTTTTTTGTCGGCGATTTCCTCTTACTCTGCCGCGGCAAACCCCTGAGGAAACGCCATGAAACTGTATTTCTCCCCGACATCCCCCTACGTGCGCAAGGTCACCGTGCTGGCGCTGGAAACCGGCCTGGACGGCAAGATCGAGCGCCTGCCGGCCACCACTTCGCCCGTCGAGCCGAACGCCACCATCCAGCGGGCCAATCCGCTGATCAAAGTGCCGACGCTCGAGACCGATAGCGGCGAGACGCTGTTCGACAGCCGGGTGATCTGCGAATACCTCGACAGCCTGCACCAGGGGCCGAAATTCTTCCCCGCCAGCGGCGCGGCGCGCTGGACGGCCCTGCGCCTGCAGGCGCTTGCCGACGGTCTGCTCGATGCGGCGCTGCTGCTGCGCTACGAAGGATTCGTGCGCCCCGAGGAAAAACGCTGGCCGGCCTGGCAGGAGGGGCAGTTGCGCAAGATCCGCGGCGTCCTGGCCGAGATCGAGAAGCAGGCGCCGGGCTTCGGCGAGCGCGTCGATATCGGCACCGTCGCGGTGGCCTGCGCGCTCGGCTATCTCGATTTCCGCTACGCCGACATGAACTGGCGCAAGGATCATCCGCAGACCGCCGCCTGGGCGGCAAAATTCTTCGAGCGCCCCGCGCTGAAGGCGACGATCCCGGGCTGACCGGCTGATCCGGGCGGCCGGCATGGCGGCGGTCTGAACGGGAACCGCCGCCATATCGGCGCGCCCGGTCCATGCAAGGTTTATCGCGATCCTCCGTCCCGCAATCGGCTATGATGGACGGGCCATGAGGGGCGGCAAGACGAACCGAAGCCAAGCCTGCGATGCGCATCCTGCTGGTGGAAGACAACCGCGATCTGGCGAGCTGGCTGGCCAAGCTGCTGCGCGCCGGCCATTTCGCCGTCGATTGCGTGCATGACGGCGCCGACGCCGATCAGGTCCTGGCCACCAACGATTACGCGCTGGTGATCCTGGACCTGTCGCTGCCGAAGCTGGGCGGGCTGGGGGTGCTGCAGCGGCTCAGGGCGCGCGGCAGCACCGTGCCGGTGATCATCCTCACCGCCAATGACAGCCTCGATGGCCGCGTCGCCGGACTGGATGCCGGCGCCGACGACTACCTCGCCAAGCCCTTCGAATTCGCCGAGCTGGAGGCGCGCATCCGGGTGCAGCTGCGCCGCGCCAACAACAGCGCCGTGCCGGTGATCGCCTGCGGCGACCTCGCCTACGACACCAAGATGCGCCGCTTCCGCCTGGCCGGCCAGGATTTGAGTTTGACCCCGCGCGAACATGCCGTGCTGGAACATCTGCTGCTGAAAGCCGGGCAGACGGTCAGCAAGACGCAGCTGCATGAAAGCGTGTTCGATTTCGACCAGGAGGCGGATGCCAGCGCGATCGAAATCTACGTGCATCGCCTGCGCAAGAAGCTGGAGGGCGGCCGGGTGCAGATCCGCACGCTGCGCGGCCTTGGCTATGTCCTGGTCGGCGATGAAGATTGAAAGCCTGCGCATCTATCTGCTCTGCTGGCTGCTGCTGCCGCTCGCCTGCATCGCCGGGCTGAATGTCTGGTCGACGCATCAATCCTCGCGGCGCATCGCCGATACGGTGACCGACCGCACCTTGATCGCCTCGGCGCGCTCGATCGCCGAGCAGGCCTCGATGGCGCAGGGCGTGATCGACATCTCGGTGCCGCCGGCGGCGCTGGAAATGTTCAATACCGGGCATGGCGACAGCGTCTATTACCGGGTCGAAAGCCGCCAGGGCCGCCTGCTGGCCGGCTATCCCGACCTGCCCTTGCCGCCGCTGCCGGCCGCCGCCGCGCATCCGGCCTTCTACAGCGGCGCCTATCGCGACCGGCCGCTGCGGCTGGTCGCCATGACCCAGCCGGTGGTCGGCGCCGGCGCAGCCAGCCCGATTCTCGTCGTGGTCGGCGCCACGCTCAACAGCCATGACGAGATGCTGCAGGAATTGTGGATCGGCGCCGTCGGGCAGCAGCTTACCCTGCTGCTCGGCGCCGCCTTGCTCGTCGTCATCGGCCTGAACCGCGGCCTGGCGCCGCTGCTGCGCCTGCGCAACGCGGTGCTCAAGCGCGGCCGCGACGATCTCGCGCCCTTCGCGGTCAATGCCGTGCAGCGCGAATTGCGGCCTCTGGTCGAAGCGCTCAATCTCTATATGCAGCGCGTGCAGCAGCAGATGGCGGCCCAGCGCCGCTTCGTCAGTAACGCCGCGCATCAGCTCAAGACGCCGCTGACCCTGCTCAATACCCAGGCGACCTTCGCCTTGCGCGCCGCCGACGAGGTCGAACGGCAGGACAGTCTGCGCGCGCTGCTGAGCAATACGCGGCAGACGGCGCGGCTGGCCAATCAGCTGCTGACGCTGGCCCGCGCCGAGCCGGGCAGCCGCCGGCCGCGCCATGACGTGATCGACCTGCAGGCGGCAGCCCGCCAGGTCCTGGAGCAATATGCCGATGCCGCCATCGAGAAGCAGCTCGACCTCAGCCTGACCGAAACGAAAGAGCCCGTCCGCGTGCGGGGCGACGGCACCATGATCCGCGAAATGCTGGTCAACCTGATCGACAATGCGCTGCGCTATACGCCGCCGGGCGGCGCCGTCGCCGTCAGCGTCGAGCGGCGCGATCAGATCTGCATCCTGCGCATCGGCGATACCGGACCGGGCATCCCGCCGGCCGAGCGCGAGCGGGTCTTCGAGCGCTTCTATCGCCTGCCCGAGGCGGCCGGCGAGGGCAGCGGGCTGGGACTGGCGATCGTGCGCGAAATCTGCATGACCGCCGGCGGCGCGGTGCGGCTGCTCGATCCGCCCGGCGGCAGGGGCACCCTGGTGGAAGTCACGCTGCCGGCCGCCGCCGCTTAGCGGCCGCGGCCGGCAGCGCGCCTAGGCCGATTGCTCGTTGAAGGGCTGCGGCCGCCATTTGACCAGCTGGTTCTCGATGATGGTGATGAGGAATTCCACCACCAGCGCCACGACGGCCAGGATGATCATGGCGGCGAAGACGCCATTGGCGTTGAAGGCGCCCTGCGCGGTCGAGATCAGCAGGCCGATGCCGTGCTTGGCGCCGAGGAATTCGCCGACCACCGCGCCGACCAGGGCGAAGCCGAAGCTGACATGCAGGCTGGCGAGAATCCAGCTCATCGCCGAGGGGATCACGACTGCCGTGGTGACCTGCCAGGGCGAGGCGCCGAGGATCTGCGCATTGGCGATCATGGCGCGGTCGGCCTCGCGCACGCCCTGGAAGGCATTGGCGAAGACGACGAAGAAGACCATCACCACGGCCAGGGCGACCTTGGAGGCCATGCCCAGACCCAGAGCGATGATGAAGACCGAGCCCAGCACGACGCGCGGCACCGAGTTGGCGATCTTGATATAGATGCTGAAGACATCGGCCAGGAGCTTGTTGCGGCCGAGGATGATGCCGCAGACCACGCCGCCGACGGCGCCGATGAAGAAGCCGATGAAGGTTTCCTCCAGCGTCACCCAGACCTGCAGCCAGAGCGGGCCCATCGAGGTGCCTTCAGTGAGCCAGGTGACGATCTGATCCCAGATGCCGGTCGGACTGGCGAAGAAGAAGGGATCGATCAGCCCGGTGCGCGTGCCGGCCTCCCAGCCGATCAGGACCACGGCCAGGATGGCGATCCGCAGGAAGATCACCAGCACGCGCCGGCGCTTCAGGGCGGCCTTGGCGCGCCGTTCGATCTCGCTGGTGCCGGTCGTCTCGAACTGGGCGGGGGCGGTTTCGTTGTAGACGGTCATGGCGAACGCACTCCTTTTCGCCGCTCAGCGGCCGCTGTCCATGGTACGCTGATGGCCGATCTGCACTTCCTCGCGCAGGCTGTCCCAGATCACCTTGGCGATCTGGATGAAATCGCGGTCGTAGCGGATTTCGCTCATCACCCTGGGGCGCGGCAGGTCGACATCGAACACCGTCTTTACCGTCGCCGGCCCGGCCGTCAGCACATAGACCTTGTCGGCTAGCGCCACGGCCTCTTCCAGATCGTGAGTGACGAAGACGACCGATGCGCCGGTACCGGACCACAGGGCCAGCAATTCGTCCTGCATCAGCGTGCGGGTCTGCACGTCCAGCGCGCTGAAGGGTTCGTCCATCAGCAGGATTTTCGGCTCGTTGATGAAGGTTTGCGCCAGGGCCACGCGCTTGCGCATGCCGCCGGACAACTGGTGCGGATAATGCCGCTCGAACTTGGAAAGGCCGACGCGGGCGATCCAGTCGTGCGCCTTCTCATAGGCCTGGCTTTTCGGCATGCCGCGAAACATCGGGCCGGCAGCGACATTGTCGATCACGGCGCGCCAGGGGAACAGCGCATCGCTCTGGAAGACGAAGCCGATATCCTTGTCGATGCCCTCGACCGGATGGCCCATGACGCGCACCTCGCCGTCGCTCGGCGGCGCAAGGCCGGTCACCAGATTGAGCGTCGTCGATTTGCCGCAGCCGGTCGGACCGACCACGCAGGCGAACTCGCCCTGGCCGACCGTCATGTTGAAATCGCGCAGGGCCGTCATCGCCTTGCCTTCGGGGGTGACGAAGCGGCGGCTGACATTGATCAGTTCGATGGCCGGCGGCATGTCCGCCCGCGTCGCGGCGCGATCGCGTGGCGGGGCGGCAACGGCGGTATTGGACATGACGGTTCCTCTTTCGCCGGAAGGGAGCGGGGACGTCCCCGATCATCGGCCGGCCGCAAAACGGCCGGCCGATGGCGGATGGGAGCTCAGTTGGCGGCGCCCAGGGTCTTGGCGGCCGCGTCGACGAAGGCCGTGGTATAGGTCTTCGACAGGTCGATCTGCTTGTCCTGCAGCGGCTTCTTGAAGGTGGCCAGCACCTTCAGCACCGTCTCGGGGCCGTTCTTCGGCATGCGGCCGTCCGGCGTGAACTGCGCCTTGCCTTCGGCCAGGCCCTTCACATAGAGGTCGCGATTGCCGGCGTAATAGTCCTTCGGCATCTTGTCGGCGATGTCGGCGGCGCTGTGGCTGGCGATGAAGCGCAGGCTTTTCACCAGGGCGTTGGCCAGCTTCTGCACGTCCGCCTTATGGCCATCCACCCAGGAGGATTGCATGTACAGCGAGGCGGCCGGGTAGGGGCCGCCGAGGGCGGCGATGGTGCTCTCGGGCGTGCGCATGTCGACCAGCACCTTGGCCTCGCCGGTGCTCAGCATGCGCGCGATCGTCGGCTCGGTGGTCATGCCGGCGGCGATCTGCTTCTGCTTGATGGCGGCGATGAAGGTGTTGCCGGCGCCGACGCCCAGCAGCGAATACTCGCCCGGCTTGAGCCCGTTGCGCACGCACAGATACTGCGTCAGGAAGTCGGTCGAGGAGCCGAGGCCGGTCACGCCGAGTGTGCGGCCCTTGAAATCGGCCGGCGACTTGATTTCGCCGGCTAGATTGGCGGCAACCAATTCGACCTCGCCCGGCGCCTGGCTGAACTGCACGACCGATTCGATGAATTTGCCCTTGGCCTGCAGGTCGATGGTGTGATCGTAGAAGCCGACCACGCCCTGCACGGCGCCGGCCAGCAGCTCGTTCTCGGCCTCGACGCCGGCGCGGGCATCGAGCAGTTCGACATCCAGGCCCTGCTCCTTGTAATAGCCAAGCCGCTCGGCCAGCACGGCCGGCAGATAGATCTGCTTGGCCATGCCGCCGATGATGATGGTGATCTTCTCGGCGGCAGCAGCCGGTCCGCTGACGGCGCCCAGCGACAGAGCCAGCGCGGTGCAGGCGCCCAGCATCAGGCGGCGCGACAACGGGCGTTTGAAAACGGATAGGGATAGGGTGCGGGACACGATTGCCTCCTCAGGGAGCCTTTGCTCCGTCGTTTCCTCCAGCCGATCGCCGGTAATACGGCAACGGCACCGGCCGCAAGGCCGATGCCGTATCCTAGAGGGTGGAAGCTTTCAGCCAGCTTTCAGCGGTTCTCTCACGCCGCCAGCGCCCGCCGGCGGTCCTCCACCACGCGTTCGGCCAGCTTGCCCGACAGCTCCTGCAGATGGTCGAAGCGGGCGACGAAGCTGCCGACGCCCAGCGTCATCGAGCGCAGTTCGACCGCCAGATCGTGCATTTCCGCTTCCGGCAGATAGCAGTCGATCGAATCCCAGCCGGGCCAGCCATCCCGCGCCGCGATGCCGAGGATCTGCCCGCGCCGCGAGGAGATGATGGCATGCACCTTGGCGGTGTAGTCGTTCGGCACCGCGAAGCTGACGGCCTGGATCGGCTCGAGCAGGACGGGCGCGCATTTCGGCAGGCCCTCGCTCATGGCGATGCCGCCGGCGGTGCGGAAGGCCTGATCGGAGGAATCGACCGAATGGAACTGGCCGTCCACCAGCGTCACCATCACGTCGACCACCGGAAAGCCGAGCGGCCCGCGCTGCAGCGATTCCTGGATGCCTTCGTCGACCGCGGGGATGAAGTTCTTCGGGATGGCGCCGCCGACGATACGGTTGACGAAGCTATAGCCGGCGCCGCGCGGCTGCGGTGCGATCTCGACCTTGATGTCGGCGAACTGGCCATGGCCGCCGGATTGCCGCTTGAAACGGGCATGCTGGTGCACGCCGTGGCGGATCGTCTCCTTGTAGGCGGTCAGCGGCGCCTCGGTATGGACGGCGACGTTGAAGCGCTGCTGCAGCTTGTCGATGGCGAGCTTGAGATGAATCTCGCCCTGGCCCTTCAGCAGCAACTGGCCGCCGCCCTGCTCGAGCCGCAGGCCGGGATCCTCGTCGCAGAGTTTGGCCAGGGCCGCCGTCAGCTTCACCTCGTCCTTGCGGTCGGTCGGCAGCAGCGCCAGGGCATGCACCGGCTGCGCCGGCTCCGGCCAGTCGGCAATGGCGCTGGCCGTGCCGTCGGCCAGGATCACTTGCCCGGTGGCGGCCTCGTCCAGCCGGCCGAGCGCGACCAGATCGCCGGCCACCGCCTGCGCCAGCTTCTCGGTCTGCGCGCCCATCAGCCGGTAAAGGCCGCCAAGCCGCTTGCCGCCCAAAGCGGCGTTCTCGGCGATCTCGCCGCTCCACAACCGGGTCAGGCTCAGCTTGCCGGAATGCGCCTGATGCAGCGTCTTGAACACGGTGCCGCACAGGCCGCCATCGGCCTTGATGCCGAGCCGCTCGGCGGTTTCCCGATGATGCGGCGCCTCATGGCGCAGCGCCTTCCACAACCGCAGCACGCCGTTGCCGTGCTCGGCCGAGCCGAAAAAGACCGGCACGATCAGATCGCTGCACAGATCCTTCCTGAGCTGGGCGTAGATGTCCTGCGATGCCGGCACGCGGTCTTCCAGAAGCTGCTCCAGCAGCGCATCGTCGAAATCGGCGATCTTCTCCAGCATCTCCTGGCGCGCCTCGGATTCGCGCGGCTTGATCGTGTCGGGCATCTCGATCAGGTCGGACGGCTCGTTGTCGCGGTAGCGGTAGGCGCGCTCGCTGACCAGGTCGACATAGCCGGTGATGCTCTCGCCCTCGCGGATCGGCACCTCGCGCAGCACCAGCGGCCGCGCCGAAACCTGCTGCAATGCGGCGAGCAGATCGCGCATACGGATGCTGATCTTGTCCAGCTTGTTGACGAACAGCACATGCGGGATGCGGCGCGCGTCGAGAAATTTCAGCAGGGGAGCAAGGGTGACGGCGCGCGCCGGATCCGGCTCGGCGACGACGACGGCGATATCGGCGATCATGAGCGTCGACCAGGTCTCCTGGGCCAGTTCCACCGATCCGGGGCAGTCGACGATGATCCAGGGCTCGTTCAGGAAGCTGCAATGGGCGAGATTGGGCTCGACGGTCATCTGGCGGCTGCGCGCCTCCGGCGCGGCGTCGCCCACGGTGTTGCCGGCGGTGACCGAACCCTTGCGCGGGATCGCGCCGGCGACGAACAGCAATGTTTCCAGCAATGTGGTTTTCCCGGCCGTGTAGGGGCCGACGATGGCGGCTACCCTCGGGCCAGACCCTCTGGTGCCGGTGTCTTGTCCTGCGGTCATGGGTTCTCCTCCCTATCGATTGAAGCCGATACTGCGGGAAGGCGGCGTGGCGGCCGGTCTTTGTGCCGGCTGCGACAGCGGGAACGCGGCCTTAGGATTCCACAGAGCGGGTCGTCTCGATAGCGAAGATTTGTGTCGCATCGCCAATGTCACGCGGTCGGGGCCGCGCGGCGGCCGAATCTTTCTCCAGTCGGTTCTTGTATTTTCAAAAAGCGCCAATACATGCGGAAAAAGGCCGGCGTGCCGGCGGCCGCTCGGCCTGCGATGGAGACGGCGATGAGCGATATCCGGATACCCTGTCCGCATTGCGGCGCGCAGAATCGCCTGCCGGCCGAACGCCGCGCCGCGGGCGGCAAATGCGGCCGCTGCAAAAAGCCGCTGTTTTCCGGTCATCCCCTTGCGCTGACGGCGGAGAATTTCGACCGCCATGCCAATGCCGCCGACCTGCCGCTGCTGGTCGATTTCTGGGCCGCCTGGTGCGGTCCCTGCCGGGCGATGGCGCCGGTCATCGATGCCGCCGCCCAGGCCTTCGAGCCCGATCTGCGCATCGGCAAGCTGGATACCGATGCCGAGCAGGCGCTGGCCGCCCGGTTCAACATCCGCTCGATCCCGACCATGATCCTGTTCCGCGGCGGCCGCGAAGTGGCGCGCATCGCCGGCGCGATGCCGCTGCCGCAATTGCAGCAATGGGCGCAGCGGGCGCTCGCCGCAGCCTAGCTGGATCCTAGCCCGGCGGCTGCAGCGGCCAGAGCAGCGGCAGCACCAGCATGGTGGTGACGAAGATCACCGCCTGCAGCGGCAGGCCGAGGCGCCAGAAATCCGTGTAGCGATAGCCGCCCGGCCCCATCACCAGCAGGTTGTTCTGATGCCCGACCGGCGAGAGGAAGGCGCAGGAGGCGCCGACCACCACCGCCATCAGGAAACTGTCGGGATTGGCATGGACCTTCTCGGCGATGTCGATGGCCAGCGGCGCCATCAGCAGCGCGGTGGCTGAGTTGTTGACCATGTCCGACACCCACATGGTGATCAGCAGGGTCATCGCCAGCAGCCAGATCGGCGCGATTTCGCCCGACAGCCTGACCAGCAGATCGGCCAGCAATTCGGTCGTGCCGGTGGTGTCGAACGCATCGCCCACCGGGATCAGCGCGCCCAGCATGACCAGCACGGAGGGATCGATCGCCTGATAGGCCCCGCGCACCGACAGCCGGCCGGTCAGCAGCAGCAGCGTGGCGGCGGCGCCGAGGCAGACGGCGGCCGGCGCCAGTTTCAGGATCAGCGCCGCCAGACCGAGCGCCGCGATCAGGAAGGTCAGCGCGGCATTGCCGGGCCGGGTCAGCTGGAATTCCCGCTGCGCCAGCGCCAGCAGGTTGAGCCGGCCGATGGCGTCTTCCACGCGGTCGTTCTCCCCCTGCAGCAGCAGCACGTCGCCGGCATGGAAGCGCCAATCCTTCAGGCCGCTGAAGGTGTTGGTGCCCTCGCGGGCGACGCCGAGCAGATTGACGCTGTAGCGCTGGCGCAACCGCACCTCCGCCGGCGTCAGGCCATCGATCAGACTGTAGGGGCGCACGACGGCTTCGGCGATGTGCAGATCGCTCTTCTTCTCCTCCGGCACGACGGAATGGCCGGGGCGGATCAGCGACAGGCCGAGCTTCTTGACCAATGCCGCGGCGTCGTCCGGCGCGGCCTCGATCAGCAGCAGATCGTCCTTGCGCACCGGCGTCCATTGCGAGGCACCGGGAATCGTCACGCTGCCGCGGCGCAGGCCGAGCAGGGTCGCGTCGTTCTGATCGAGCTGCGTGGAGACTTCGCCGAGCGGCTCGCCGATGATCGGCGAATCCTCGTCGACATTGGCCTGCAGCAGGTATTCCTGCACGCCTTCATGCCGCCCGTTCGAGGGCGGGACGCGCTGCGGCACCAGACGCCAGCCGATCAGGGCGATGAAGGCGACGCCGGCCAGCGTGATGGTGACGCCGATCGGCGTGAATTCCAGAAGCGCGAAACCCTGGCCGAGCTTGTCGGCGCGCACGCCGGAAATGATGATGTTGGGCGGCGTGCCGATCAGCGTGATCACGCCGCCCAGAACGGTGGCATAGGAGAGCGGCATCAGCACGATGCTGGGCGAGCGGCTGGCATTGCGGCAGGTGGCGATCGCCGCCGGCAGCATCAGCGTCAGCGCCGCCACGTCGTTGATCACGCCCGACATGAAGGCCGCCGGCAGCGCCAGCACGGCGATCAGCAGGCCGGGACTGCGGATCTTGCCGGCGAGCCGCTCGGCGAGCGCTTCCAACACGCCGGTCTCGGCGATGCCGCGGCTGAGGATCAGCGCCGCCGCCACGGTGATCACCGCCGGATGGCCGAAGCCCGCGAAGGTTTGATCGAACGGCACCAGCCCCAGGGCGACGGCGACGAAGAGGACCAGCAGGGCGACGATGTCGTGCCGCCAGCGGCCCCAGATGAACAGCGCGAGCGTGCCGGCGAGGAGAACCAGGGTTTCGATCTGGGGAGGGGTCATCAGGCGCCGCCGTGGCAGATGGGACTTCAGCCTTCTATCCGACTATGCCCGGGGCCGAATCGGCTGCTGATTCGCCGGGCATGTGCCATTCACCGAGAGACGGTATTTCGCTCAAAGACGGTACCTGATGACAATAACAATCGAGAGGCTAAATAGTGCCTCTTCTGTGGATCGTTTTACACGTCAGCCGTGCATGGCTTGGCAGTGGCGTGGCGAATGAATTAACCTAGCGCGATTTTTGACAGGGGGCTGACGGGCGGTAAATGACGCGAGGCAATCAAGGAATGCGCGTTGGCAGCGACGCGCCCTCGCCCGTTGTGCAGTCCGGCTCGGCGCCCTTGCTGGAAACCCGCGGCGTGGTGCGCCGGTTCGGCGATCTTGTCGCCAATGACCGGGTCGATCTCGCCGTCCGTCCCGGCGAGGTCCATGCCCTGCTGGGCGAGAACGGCGCCGGCAAGTCGACGCTGGTGAAGATGCTCTACGGCCTGCTGCAGCCGGATGAGGGCGCGATCCTCTGGCAGGGCCGGCCGGTGGAAATCCCCGAGCCGCGCGCCGCCCGCCGGCTCGGCATCGGCATGGTGTTCCAGCATTTCTCGCTGTTCGAGGCGATGACCGTGGCGGAGAATATCGCGCTCGGCCTCGACGACGCGCCGCGCGATGTCAGGCGGCTGGTGCCGCGCATCCGCGCGGTCTCCGCCGAATACGGCCTGGCGCTCGATCCCGAACGGCATGTGCGCGATCTTTCGGTCGGCGAGCGGCAGCGTATCGAGATCGTGCGCTGCCTGCTGCAATCGCCGCAGCTTCTGATCATGGACGAGCCGACCTCGGTGCTGACGCCACAGGAGATCGAGCGGCTGTTCGCCACGCTGCGCCAGCTTGCCGCGAATGGCTGCGCCATCCTCTACATCTCGCACAAGCTGGAGGAAATCCGCGCGCTGTGCGACCGCGCCACCATCCTGCGCGCCGGCAAGGTGGTCGCCGCCTGCGATCCCAGGCAGGAAACCGCGCGCGGCCTCGCCAACATGATGGTCGGCTCGGAATTCCGCACGGCCGGCCGCCGCGCCCAGGCCCGCCTGGACGGCCGCGTGAAGCTGTCGGTCGAGGCGCTGTCGCTGCCGGCGGACGAGGCGCATGGCATCGCCCTGTCGGGAATTTCCTTCACGGTCGCCGAGGGCGAAATTCTCGGCATCGCCGGCGTCGCCGGCAACGGCCAGGGCGAATTGCTGGCGGCCCTGTCGGGCGAGCGGCTGGCGCCGCAATCGGAGCAGATCCGCATCGGCGGCGCGCCCGCCGGCCATCTCGGACCGACCGAGCGCCGCGCCCTCGGGCTCGGCGTCGTGCCGGAAGAGCGCAACGGGCATAGCGCGGTGGGCGAATTGTCGCTGACCGAGAATGTCTTCCTGACCGGCCGCGCCAGGCTGCCGCTGCTCGATTTCGGTTTCCTCAAGCCGAAAGCGGCCCGCGCCTTCGCCGAGCGCGTCGTCGCCGCCTTCGATGTGCGCTGCCCGGATGCCGAAGCCCCGGCGGGCAGCCTCTCGGGCGGCAACCTGCAGAAATTCGTCGTCGGCCGCGAAATCCTGCAGCAGCCCGGCGTGCTCGTCGTGGCGCAGCCGACCTGGGGCATCGACGCGGCGGCGGTGGCGACGGTGCAGCAGGCATTGCTCGATCTGGCGCAAAGCGGCTGCGCCGTGCTGGTGATCTCGCAGGATCTCGACGAATTGCTGGCGCTGTCCGACCGCATCGCCGTGATCCATGCCGGCCGCCTGACCGCGCCGCGGCCGGTCGCGGCATTGTCGGTCGAGGATATCGGCATGATGATGGGCGGCATCGCCCGCCCCTCATCCGCCGCGCCGGCGGCCGGAGAGGCGTGATGGCGCTCCGCTTCGAGCCGCGCAAAGGCACCTCGCGGGCGATGCTGATCGCCACGCCGCTGCTGGCCGTGCTGCTGACGCTCGTTGCCGGCGTCATCCTGTTTCTCAGCCTCAACATCGAGGCCGGCGCGGCGCTGTATCATTTCTTCATCGAGCCGCTGGAAAGCCTGAGCAGCATCGGCGAGGTGCTGATCAAGGCGGCGCCGCTGATCATGATCGCGGTCGGCCTCGCGGTCGGCTTCCGCGCCAATGTATGGAATATCGGCGCCGAGGGGCAGTTGACTTTGGGCGCGATCGCCTCGGGCGGCGTGGCGCTGGCCTTCTGGCACAGCGAGGGTGCCTATATCCTGCCGCTGATGATGCTGGCCGGCATCCTTGGCGGCATGGCCTGGGCGGCGATCCCGGCCTTCCTCAGGGCGCGCTTTCAGGTCAACGAAATCCTGTCCAGCCTGATGCTGAGCTATGTCGCCGGCCTGCTGCTCAGCACCCTGGTCTACGGCCCCTGGAAGGACCCGGAGGGCATGAACTTCCCGCAATCGCGCATGTTCAACGATTCGGAGACCATCGCGCCGCTGATCGAGGGCACGCGCATCCATATCGGCGTGGCGATCGCCCTGCTCGTCGTGCTTGTCGCCGCCGTGCTGATCGAGCGCACCCTGGTCGGCTTCGAGATCAAGGTGGCGGGCCTGGCGCCGGCGGCGGCGCGGCTGGCCGGCTTCCGGCAGAACCGGCTCACCTGGCTCTCCTTTTTGCTGTCGGGCGGGCTGGCCGGGCTGGCTGGCATGCTGGAAGTCGCCGGTCCGATCGGCCAGCTGGTACCGGTAATCACGCCGGGCTACGGCTTCACCGCGATCATCGTCGCCTTTCTGGGCCGGCTGAATCCCATCGGCATCCTCTTCGCCGGGCTGCTGATGGCGCTGTCCTATGTCGGCGGCGAGAATGCCCAGATCGCCGTCGGCCTGCCGCGGGCGGCCACCGGCGTCTTCCAGGGCCTGCTGCTGTTTTTCCTGCTTGCCACCGATTTCCTGGTGCGTTACCGGGTGCGCTGGATTCACCGCGGCCGCCAGGAGGTACGATCCTGATGAGCCTCGATATCCTGGTCCCCATGACCCTGACCGTGATCGGCGCGGCCACCCCGCTGCTGTTCGCGGCCCTGGGCGAACTCGTGGTCGAGCGCTCCGGCGTGCTCAATCTCGGCGTCGAGGGCATGATGCTGGCCGGCGCCGTGGTCGGCTTCATCGCCGTCGCCGGCACCGGCAGCCACGCATTCGGCCTGCTGGCGGCAGCCCTGGCCGGCGCCGGCATGGCGCTGCTGTTCGGCTTCCTGACCCTCACCCTGCGGGCCAACCAGGTGGCGACCGGCCTGGCGCTCACCATCTTCGGCATCGGCCTGAGCGCGCTGATCGGCGTCAAGCATGTCGGCATCCCCATTCCGGCCTTGCCCAAGCTCGACATTCCCGGCCTGTCGGACCTTCCCGTCATCGGCCCCCTGCTGTTCGGCCATGACATCCTGGTCTACCTGTCGCTGGCGCTGACCATCGGTATCGCCTGGTTCCTCGCCCGCACGCGTCAGGGCCTGATCCTGCGCGCCTGCGGCGAAGCGGATCTGTCGGCGCATTCGATCGGCTATCACGTCATCCGCGTGCGTTACTGCGCCGTGCTGTTCGGCGGCGCGATGAGCGGCCTGGGCGGCGCCTATCTGTCGATGGCGGCCACGCCGATGTGGATCGAAAACATGGTGGCCGGGCGCGGCTGGATCGCACTGGCCCTGGTCGCCTTCGGCTCCTGGCGGCCCTGGCGCGTGCTGTTCGGCGCCTATCTGTTCGGCGGCGTGACCATCCTGCAGCTTTACCTGCAGGGCTCGGGCATCCTCAGCATCCCCTCGCAGGTGATGAGTATGCTGCCGTATCTGGCGACGATCATCCTGCTGACCGTCATCGCCAGCGGTTCCTGGCGCGGCCGGCTGGATGCGCCGGCCTGCCTGGGCAAGACCTTCAGCCCGCCAAGTTAGTGAACGAACGCTGATCCATTCAAAACAAAGGAGAGGGACTATGCTGCTCAACATCAACCGGCGCCGCTTCCTGCAGGGCACCGCCGCCGCCGCGACCGGCCTGGTGGCGGTGCCGGGCCTGCATTCGGCACGCGCCGCCGAACCGCTCAAGGTCGGCTTCGTCTATGTCGGCCCGATCGGCGATTACGGCTTCACCCATGGCCATGATGTCGGCCGCCGGGAGCTGGAGAAGCATTACGGCGACAAGGTGAAAACCACCTATGTCGAGAATGTCGCCGAGGGCCCCGATGCCGAGCGCGTCATCCGCCAGCTCGCCCAGCAGGGCAACAGCCTGATCTTCACCACCTCGTTCGGCTTCATGGAGCAGACCCTGCGGGTGGCCAAGCAGTTCCCCAAGGTGAAGTTCGAGCATTGCACCGGCTACAAGACCGCGCCGAACATGAGCGCCTACAATTCGCGCTTCTACGAAGGGCGCGCCATCGTCGGCCATATCGCCGGCAAGCTGAGCAAGACCGGCAAGATCGGCTACGTCGCCTCCTTCCCGATTCCGGAAGTGGTGATGGGCATCAACGCGACGGCGCTGGCGGCGCGCAAGGTGCGGCCCGATGCCGAAGTGCGCGTCGTGTGGGTGAATTCCTGGTTCGACCCGGCCAAGGAATCCGATGCCGCCAAGGCGCTGATCGACCAGGGTGTCGATATCATGACCCAGCATACCGACAGCCCGGCGCCGCTGCAGGTGGCGGAAGCGCGCGGCATCCTCGGCGTCGGCCAGGCCTCCGACATGAGGCAGTACGCGCCGAAGGCGCAGCTCACCGCGATCGTCGACGAATGGGGCGATTACTACATCGATCGCGCCAAGGCGGTGATGGACGGCACCTGGAAGAGCCAGTCGGTGTGGTACGGCTTCAAGGAGCACATGCTCAAGATGGCGCCCTATGGCGATGCGGTGCCGGAGGCGCTGCGCAAGGAATGCGACGCCATGGTGGCCGACACCATCTCGGGCAAGTTCCACGCCTTCAGCGGCCCGATCAAGAACCAGAAGGGCGAAGTGGTCGTCAAGGCCGGCGAGCGCATGTCGGATGCCGACCTGCTCAAGATGAACTGGTATGTCGAGGGCGTGACGGCGTAAGCCGGCTTCGCCGCAAGCGGATGGAGAGAGGCGGGCGGCATTGGCCGCCCGCTTTTTTTATCGCGTTGCCGGGTTAGCGCGTCGCCAGGCCGAGCAGGATGCCGCCGATCAGCAGCACGACGCCGACGATCTCGCTGCGCGTCGGATGTTCCTTGAAGGCGAGGTACGACACCAGGAAGGTGAACACCATCTCGATCATGCCGAGCATGCGCACATAGGCGGCGATCTGCAGCGCCATCGCCGTGAACCAGCCGGCAGAGCCGGCGGCGGAGGCCATGCCGACCAGGATGCCCGGCCGCCAGGCGGCGATGACGCGGCGCAGCTCGCCCGGCTCGCGCAGGCCGAGATAGACCAGCATCAGCAGGATTTGCAGTGAGACCGCCCAGGCCAGCGTGGTGGCGGCGGCCAGCGGCAGGAAATCCTCGCCCAGCGACAGCGAGGCGGCGCGGAAGCTGATCGCCGAGACGGCGAACAGCGCGCCCGAGCCGATGCCGATCAGCGAGGATTTCTCGCGCCAGCTATGCAGCACGTCGTGCAGCGGCCGGCTCGATTTGCGCAGCGAGATCAGCAGCACGCCGCTCGTGCCGATCAGGATCGCGGCGACGCCGGCCAGGCTGACCGGCTCGCCCAGGATCACCATGCCGAAGACGGCGGCCTGGATCGCTTCGGTCTTCGCATAGGCGGTGCCGACCACGAAATTGCGCAGGGTGAGCGCCAGGATCAGCAGATTGGTGGCGAGGATCTGCGCGACGGCGCCGGTCGACATCCAGAACAGGAACTCGCCGTTGACCTGCGGCACCGGGCGGCCGCTGAAATAGGAAGCGGCGGCGAGATAGGCCAGCGCCAGCGGCAGGCCATAGACGAAACGGGTGAAGCTGGCGCCGTTGGTGCTCAGGCGCCCCTTCAGGTATTTCTGCATCGCCGTACGGATGGTCTGGCAGAAGGCCGCCCAGACGGTGATCGGTATCCATGCCCAAGTCATGGCTTGTGCGTAGCGGGCGGGCGGCATTTGCGCAAATGAGAAGCTTTGCCGGCCCCCTTGAGGGGAATTTGCGGGCTGCGGCCCGATGCCGTCGCCCCGGCGCGCCGGGGCTTTCGCCTGGCCGGGGCGACGGTCTACGCCTACCCAAAGCGCCGCCGGCGGGTTAAACGGTCAGCATGGATCGTCAAGCAGTCACCATCGCCATCGACGGGCCGGTCGCGGCCGGCAAGGGCACGCTGGCGCGCCGGCTCGCCGCCCGCTATGGCTATGCCTATCTCGATACCGGCTCGCTCTATCGCGCGGTCGGCGCGAAAGTGCTGCGCCAGGGCGGCGATCCGGACGATGCGGCCGTTGCCGCCGGCGCGGCGCGGAGCCTGACCGACCGCGATCTCGCGGCGCCGGATCTGCGCAGCGAGGCAGTCGGCCTCGCCGCCTCGAAGGTCGCCGCCATCCCCGAAGTGCGCGCCGCCCTGCTCGACTACCAGCGCCGCTTCGCCGCCCAGCCGCCCGACGGTAAGCCGGGCGCGGTGCTGGATGGCCGCGATATCGGCACGGTGGTCTGCCCCGCGGCGCCGGTGAAGCTGTTCGTCACCGCCAGTGATGAAATCCGCGCCCGGCGCCGCCACAGGGAGCTGCTCGATCGCGGCGAAAACGCCAGTTTCGAACAGGTGCTGGCCGATCTGCGCCGGCGCGACGCCCAGGATTCGGCCAGAAACACCGCGCCGCTGAAGCCGGCGCCGGATGCCCACTTGCTGGACACGTCCAATTTGGATATAGAAGCGGCCGTTGCCGCCGCTGTGGATATCGTTGCGGCGACCCTGAAGCCGTGACGCCGGCTTCGGGCGGCTCAACCCAACCCCCGGTCGCAGCGTCGGCGCCGGATGCCTGCATTGCCCCGCGGCGGCGCCTCGTTCAGGATGATAGCGCCCCGGCAGGCCACCAGATCTAGGGGCTCTTAGGAGAAAATATGGCTAAAAGTAGCGTAGCGCGGGCCGAGACGGGCCCGTCCGCCGATACCGAGAATTTTGCCGCCCTCCTCGAAGAATCCTTCACCACTGCCAATACGATGGAAGGCACCGTGGTCAAGGGCGTGGTGGTCGGCATCGAGAACGACTTCGCGCTGATCGATGTGGGCCTGAAATGCGAAGGCCGCGTGCCGTTGAAGGAATTCGCCGGCCACGGCCGCGCCGCCGAGATCAAGGTCGGCGATGTCGTCGAGGTCTTCCTCGACCGGATCGAGAATGCCCAGGGCGAAGCGGTGATCAGCCGCGACAAGGCCCGCCGCGAGGAAGCCTGGGAGAAGCTGGAGCAGAGCTTCAACGCCAACCAGCGCGTCGAAGGCGTCATCTTCGGCAAGGTCAAGGGTGGTTTCACCGTCGACCTGTCGGGCGCCGTCGCCTTCCTGCCGGGCAGCCAGGTCGATGTGCGCCCGGTGCGCGATGTCGGCCCGCTCATGGGCCAGCCGACCGCCTTCCAGATCCTCAAGATGGATCGCCGCCGCGGCAACATCGTCGTTTCGCGCCGCGCCGTGCTGGAAGAGAGCCGCGCCGAAGCCCGCAGCGAACTGGTCTCCAACCTCAAGGAAGGCCAGATTCTCGACGGCGTGGTCAAGAACATCACCGATTACGGTGCCTTCGTTGACCTCGGCGGCGTCGACGGCCTGCTGCACGTCACCGACATCGCCTGGCGCCGCGTCAACCATCCGTCGGAAGTCCTTTCCATCGGCCAGACCGTCAAGGTGCAGGTCATCCGCGTCAATCCGGAGACCCAGCGCATCAGCCTCGGCATGAAGCAGCTCGAGGCCGATCCGTGGGAAGGCGTGAAGTCGAAGTATCCGGTCACCGCGCGCTTCATGGGCCGCGTGACCAACATCACCGACTACGGCGCCTTCGTCGAGCTGGAGCCGGGCGTGGAAGGCCTGGTGCACGTGTCCGAAATGAGCTGGACCAAGAAGAACGTGCATCCCGGCAAGATCGTCTCGACCAGCCAGGAAGTCGAGGTCATGGTGCTCGAGGTCGATCCGGCCAAGCGCCGCATCAGCCTCGGCCTCAAGCAGTGCATGGCCAATCCGTGGGAAGCCTTCGCCGAGAAACATCCGGTCGGCTCGACCATCGAGGGCGAGATCAAGAACATCACCGAATTCGGCCTGTTCATCGGTCTCGATGGCGGCGTCGACGGCATGGTGCATCTGTCCGACCTCGACTGGAACAAGCCGGGCGAGCAGGTCATCGGCGAGTACCAGAAGGGCCAGGTGGTCAAGGCGCAGGTGCTCGATATCGACGTCGAGAAGGAGCGCATCAGCCTCGGCATCAAGCAGCTCGCCAATGATCCGTTCCAGTCGCTGGGCGATCTCAAGCGCGGCAGCGTGGTGACCTGCACGGTCGCCGCGGTCGATCCGAAGGGCATCACCGTCAGCGTCGGCGACGGCGTGCAGGGCTACATCCGCAAGGCGGAGCTCTCGCGCGACCGCGACGAGCAGCGGCCGGATCGCTTCTCGGTCGGCGACAAGCTCGACGCCAAGATCACCACGATCGACGGCAAGGCGCGCAAGCTGACCCTGTCGGTCAAGGCGCTGGAGATGGAAGAGGACCGCAAGGCGATGGAGCAGTACGGCTCCACCGACAGCGGCGCCTCGCTCGGCGACATCCTGGGGGCGGCCATGAGCCGCGCCAAGGCCAAGAAGGAAGCCGGCGAGGGCGAAGGCCAGTAAGCGGCCTCACGCGCCTGGCGCAAGCAAACGAAACCCCGGCGGATCGCTCCGCCGGGGTTTTTCTTTGCTGGGTTTGGCCGCCCCGGGGGGAGGGGCTGGGAGAGTTCCTGGGGAGAGCTTCTGGGACAAGCGCGAATGCCTGCTAGGGTGTGTCGTCAATTATGGGATTCCCAAAGTATTGAATGAATGATTCATAGGAGGTCGCCTGAAGCGAGGGGGCGACCGATGCGGCGATATGGACTGACCGACCGGCAGTGGGAAGTGATTTCCGGCTTACTGCCG
>NZ_DASVCJ010000078.1:0-18216 GCF_036381655.1 Ferrovibrio sp. | reverse complement strand
CGCGGTGAAGAAAGTCTCCGACATCGTTGCCGAGATCGCCGCGGCCTCGGCCGAGCAGGCGCGCGGCCTGGAGGAGGTCAACGGCGCCGTCGGCAACATGGACGAGATGACCCAGCGCAACGGCGCCCTGGTCGAGCAGACCAATGCCTCGGCGCAGGCCATGGCCGATCAGGCGCGCCAGCTTGCCGAACTGGTCGGGCATTTCCGCATCCAGGCCGGCGACGACGGCGCGGCGCCGGATGGAGCAGCCGATGCCGGCGCCGATGCCAATACCGGCGCCAATACCGCCGCCGGCGCGGCGGAGCCGGAACAGCCGGCGGCGGGCAGCGCGGACAGCCTGCAGGACGCCGCCGACTAAGGCGGCCGCCGGCGTCCAGATTCGTTTCCCGGTTCGTTTTCTAGTCCGTCAGCGCTTCGCCGCCGGCGCCGCCCGCTCCATCGCGGCGGCGAGGCGTTCGTTTTCCGCGCCGCCCTCCGCCCGCAGGGCCTCGATCACCAGGGCGATATCGGTCGGCCGGTTCTGGCTCAGCTTGAACTTGCCTTCCAGGCGCGCAATCGGAATCTCGATGCCGACGATGCCGCGCAGCATCGAAGCGGTGAAGCTCTCCGGCTCATCCGCCAGCCGCCAGCCGCCGTCCGCCGGCTCATATATCTTGGACAGGCGGTCGACCATGTCGTATAGGCCTTCGGCGTCGCGGACCAGCCGGACCCGTCCATAGGCATGCACGGCGATGTAGTTCCAGGTCGGCACCGCCGGCTTCTTGGCGTACCAGCGCGGCGAGACATAGCCGTGCGGCCCCTGGAAAACGCACAGCACCTCGGCGCCGTCCAGCGCGGCGGCCTGTTCGTTCGCCGCCGCCAGATGGCACAGCAATGTGCCCTGCTCGCCGCGCGCGCGGTCGAGCAGGAACGGGATATGGCTGGCGATCAGGCCGCTGGCGGCGGAGGATACCAGCAGGCCGAAGGCATGGTTGTCGATGACGTCGTGCAGCGCGGCCGTGTCGCGGACCGCGAAATGGGCGGGGATATACATGGGACACCTGGTGCGAATGGACCGGGGTTATCAAACGGCGCAGCGCGGCCGACCGCAACCGGAGAATTGTCCCGATCTTGTCCCATTGTGCGGAAGCCGGGGGATTTTCGTCGCTCAGCGCAGAATGCCCTGCTCGTGCAGAAAGGTCTTGAACGGCAGGTCGGCGCGCAGGATGTCGTCGATCACGCTGTCGAAGCAGGTCACGGCGTCGTTCAGGTCGACCCGGCCGCGCGCGGCGCAGAGCCGCCAGAGATCGTCGATCCGCAGCAGCAGCCCCTCATGCTGTCCGCGATGGCCGATCAGTCCGGGAAAGCCGGTATCGCGCATCAGTTGCTCTTCGTTCCGGAAATGATGCGCCATCAGATGGCGCAGCGGCTCGAACAGGCCGACGATGTCGCGTCGCGGCCCCTGACGCAGCAGCCGCACATTGCTGTTGACGAAATCGATGATGTCCTGATGTTCGGCATCGATGGTCCCGTATCCGATACAGGCGGCACTGGGCAAACTGAACTGGTTCATGGACAGCGGTTGTAACGGCAAGCATCGCCGCCGGACTTGACGTATCTCAAATTGCCCGCGCCTTGCGGTTGTTCATCCTGCCGCCTGCGCATGATGCCGCGCTTTCCCTTCGGAAACCGCACAGCATGGCGCCAGGGCGCGCGCGCCTTGCGGAACATCCGGCCGAATGGAAGGGTAGAAGGGTCGCTTTTCAGGAGGAAATGGTGCCGGCGGAGGGATTTGAACCCCCGACCTCGACTTTACGAAAGTCTTGCTCTACCGCTGAGCTACGCCGGCAGCACGGTTCAGGCCCCGCCACCCCCGACCTGCGCCTCGGGTTCGCACCTTGGCTTGACCGGGCTGGAGGGCGCGCGGAAAATACGGTCCGCAGCAGCGGTTGGCAAGCCGCAACGGGGAAAAACTAGAGAGGGAAAATCCGCAAATGCCCGCCGCGTTTACACTTTATGGCAGCTTTCTGTCGGCCCCGACCTACAAGGTCGGCCTGATGCTGCGGCTCTGCGGCGAGGCGTTCGACTATCGCCATGTCGACCTGGCCAAGGGTCAGCAGAAAACCCCCGAATTCCTGGCGCTGAACCGCTATGGCCAGGTGCCGGTGCTGGTGCACGAGAAGCTCACCCTGTGCCAATCGAGCAGCATCCTGCTCTATCTCGCCGAGCTGACCGGCAAATTCGCCGCCGGTGATCTGGAGGAGCGCCAGCGCATCGGCGAATGGCTGTTCTGGGCGGCCGACCGGCTCGAGCCCGGCCTGTTCCGCAGCCGCTTCTTCGAGCGCTTCGCCAAGCCCGATCCGGCGGTCGCCGATTACATGCGCAAGGCGGGCGAAATGGGCCTGGGCGTGCTCGACGGCCTGCTGGAAGGCAAGCGCTTCCTGGTCGGCGAGCGGCCGACCATCGCCGACATCGCCCTGTTCGGCGTCCTTGCGCATATGGGCGAGGCGAAATTCGAGATCGCCAACTGGCCGCAGATCCAGGCCTGGTGGGAGCGCATCGTTGCCCTCCCCGGCTTCGCCCTGCCCTACGATCTGCTGCCCAAATTCGACAAGGACGGCGTGTGACGGCGTAGCGGCTGCCGGCGGCGTCAGCGCCGCTCCGCCGGCAGCAGCGGCCGCGGCGGCATGGCCAGCGGCAGCGTCTCGCCCAGCCTGGTCGGATTGAGGCTGTCGAAGGCGCCGCATTGCGGACAGAGCGGCGCCCAGGCGGCATGGCCGGAGCCGCAGCGGCCGCATTGCCACACGCCTTCATGCGCCGCGGCGCGCGCGCGCCAGCGGTCGGCGGCGGCGGCATCGCCATCGCCGTGTTCGGCAAGCTGCGCCATCAGGCGCTCGCCCCAGGATCCGAAACTCTGGCTGCCGACGATGCCAAGCTCTTCGCGCGCGGCGGCGAAGTCATGCGCCTTGAGCGCCGCGGCGGCGCGCAGCAGGCGGCTTTCGTCGGCATTGGCCTGCCCGGCGGTGAAGTCGCGGGCGCGTTCCAGCAGCCGGTCGGCGGCGGCGGCGTTTTGCAGGCCGAGCCAGGCTTCGGCATAAGCCTCGGCCGGCTGCCGCTGCCAGGCGCGGCGCAGCACCTGCAGGGCGGTCTCGCGCGCCGCGTGATTGCCGCTGTCGAGCCGCGCGGCGCGGGCCAGCAGGACCGGCGGCGCCGGATGATCGGGCAGAAGCCGCATCGCCTGATCGAGCAATTGCCGCGCCTGGCGCGGCTCGTTGCGCTGCAATGCCGCTTCGGCCTGCGCCAGGATCAGCCGGCCGGAAAGCTGCGCCGCGGCCGGCTTGGAGACCGCCTTGGCCTTGCGCGCCCGGGTCAGCCGCGCCTGCGCCGCATCCCACTGGGCGCCTTCCACCAGCAACTGCAATTCGGCCTCCGCCGCGAAGGGCGAGCCCGGCCGCAGGGCCGAGGCGCGTTCGGCATATTGCAGCGCCGCCGCGCGGTCGCCGCGCTCGCGCGCATCGGCCAGCAGGCCGCGATAGCCGAGAAAGGCGGTGCCGGGATCCTGGCTCAGGCCGGCGAAAGCCGCGCGCGCCGCGTCCTGCCGGCCGCCGAGCTGCGCGGCATGCGCCGCCAGAAGCCGCGCCAGCGCCGGATCCTGCAGCAGGCCCTGCGCCTTCTCGGCCAGCCTGGCGGCGCGTTCGGCTTCGCCGGCGGCGACCGCCACCATGCCGGCGGCGAATTGCGCATAGCCGCGCGCCTGGCGCTTGAGCCGCCGCCGCTGCGGCAGCGCCGCCGCCCAGGCCACGATCCAGGTGGCGACGAAGATCGCCGACGCCAGCAGGACGATGCCGAGCGCCAGCAGCGGCGCCGGCATTTCGATCACGTAGCCGAACCAGTCGAGCCGCAGCCGGCCCGGCTGATCCGCCAACCAGGCGGCGAAACCCGCCGCCGCCATCAACGCCGCCAGGATGAGACCCGCACGCACCAGACGCAGCATCGTCGCTATCTCCGCCGCCGCATCACGGTTGCGCGAATTGCGCCTGCAGCGCGGCGCCGGCGGCATCGAGCGCGGCCTCGAGATCGAGGCGCGCCTGCGCCTGCCGCCGCCATTCGGCCAGCGCCGGGATGAGATCCATGCCGCCCAGCGCCGCCTGCGCCGCGGCAAGATCGCCGGCCTGCAGCGCCGCCGCCGCCGCGGCCAGCTTGCCTTCCGGCGTCTGGGTATCGCCGCTGCCGACGCGGCGGATGCTGATCAGGGCGCTCAGCTTGTCGAGGCTGCGCTGCCACCAGGGTTTGGCCGCCGCCTCGGCGGCGGCGTCCTGGGGCGGCGATGCGCGCTGCGCTTCGGCCAGCGCGGCGAAGCGGCCCGCAAGCTGCAGCGCGGAGGATGGCGGCTGCTCGGCGAAGGGCCTGAGTTTCGCCAGGCTCTGCGCCAGCGCGCTCTGGCCTTCGGCGGTCTGCGCCAGGATGCCGAGTTCGGCGGCGAAGCCGGCGCCGCGGCGCGCCTTCTCGCGCAGCTCGCTCCAGGCCAGAACCGCGCGCAGCGGCGCGCGCAGGGCGGCGATGCGCGCTTCGCTCACCGCCGTCAACTGCTTCTGCAGATCGGTCAGCCTGTCGGTCAGCGCGGCGCGTTCGGCCGTCGCCGCCGCATCGGCCTGGCGCAGATCGGCCAAAGCCTTTTCCAGGCTGGCGAGTTTTTGCTGATCGAGCGCCGGATCGGCCGGAACCTGCGCCAGCCGCTGCAGATCGCCGGTCAATGCCGAAAGCCGCTTCTCCAGATCGTCGATATGCCTGGACTGATCGCTCAGCAGCGCCTGCGAGACCTGTTCGGTGGGCAGGACGACGGGAGCCGCCGTTTCCGCCGCCGCTTCCCCCCTCGCTTCCGGCGGCTTGCCTGCGGCGGGCGCGCCGGCTTCCGTCCTGGCCGCGCCGCCCGCATCGCCCTTGAGGATCTGATCGAGCCGGCCGGTGCTCCAGAGCTGATAGACCACGGCGACGGCGATGCTGATCACGATCGCTGCGACGGCCAGCGCGACGATGCGCCAGATGCCGGCGCGCCGCGCCCTGGCGAGCGGCTCGACCTCGGCATCGATGATCCTGTCGTCGGGGCTGGGCTTGTCGCTCATGGTCTGTCCGCTTCCTGCAGCAACGCCATCAAATCCTCCTCGCGCGGCTGGGCAGCAACGCGAATCTCGCGCCAGGGCAGCCGCGCCGCCGCCTTGGCGACATTGGCGCTGAGGCAAAGCGCCGCCGCGCTCACCGCGCCGGCGCCGATCCCTGCCCGGTCGCTCAGGCTAACAAAAGTTGCCGCCGTACGGGGAGAGAAAAACAGCACGGCGCCATAGCCGCCGGCCTTGAAGCGCGCGCTCACCTCTGCCGGCAGGGCGGCGGCGGGGATCGCCTCGTAAAGCGCGACGCGGCGCACGTCGTAGCCGTAGGAAAGAAGCGTCGCCTGCAGATCGCCGGCCAGCACCGTGCCGGCGACATGCAAAAGGGCGCCGATATCGGGCTCGCGCTTCCGGCGGATCAGTTCGGCCAGGCTGTCGACATCGCCGCCCGCGGCGCTGACATCGCGAAAACCGGCCGCCAGCGCCGCGCGCGCGCTCGCCTCGCCCACCGCATAGACGGCGAAGTCGCGCCGCGCGCAGTTGGCGACGAAGGCGCGCACGCCGTTCGCCGAGGTGAACAGCAGGGCCGCGACGCCGTCCAGCGGCAGATCGGCCATGTCGCGGATGCGGATGTCGAGCAGCGGCGCGCAATCGGCGGCGAAGCCCATCGCCTGCAGGCGCTGCTGCAGGGCGGCGGCTTCCGCCTGCGGGCGGGTGATCAGCACCTGCATCGCCGCGGCGGCCGTCATTTCTCCTCGAAGAAATCCGGGCCGATACGCTGGCGCAGTTCGGCGCCGGCATCGCGGCCCATCGCGACGCCGTCGCCGGCGGCGCCGCGCCGCTCGATCTCGATCAGCTCGCTGCCGTCCGGCCGCGCAATCGCGCCGCGCAGCCGCATGCCGCCCTTGCCGTCCAGTTCCGCCAGGGCGGCGATCGGCGTGCGGCACGAGCCATCCAGCACGGCCAGCAGAGCCCGCTCAGCCTCGACGCGCCGGCGCGTCGCCGCATCGTCGAGCGGCGCCAGATAGCCTTCTGTCCTGGCGTCGCCGGCGCGGCATTCGATGCCGATGGCGCCCTGGGCCACCGCCGGCAGCATGTCCTCCGGCTCCAGCACGCGCATGCCCGGCGGCGCGATCTTGAGGCGATGCAGTCCGGCCAGGGCGAGGAAGGTGGCGGCCACGACGCCCTCTTCCAGCTTGCGCAGCCGGGTCTGCACATTGCCGCGGAAGGTGACGACCTGAAGATCGGGACGGCGCGCCAGCAGAAACGCCTTGCGCCGCAGCGAGGCCGTGCCGACCATCGCGCCTTGCGGCAGCTCGCCGAGCGCGGTCGGCCGCACCGCCAGCAGCACGTCGCGCACATCCTCGCGCGGCAGATAGGCGGCCATGGCCAGGCCGTCCGGCAACTGCGTCGGCATGTCCTTCATCGAATGCACGGCCATATCGATGCTGCCATCCAGCAGGGCGTCCTCGATCTCCTTGGTGAACAACCCCTTGCCGCCCGCTTCGGCCAGGGCGCGGTCCTGGATCCTGTCGCCGGTGGTCTTGATGACGCGGATGGCGATGGCGGATTCCTGCAATCCCGGATGGGCCGCCAGCAGGCGTTCACGTGTTTCATAGGCCTGGGCGAGCGCCAGCGGCGAGCCGCGCGTGCCGATGGTGAGGACGGGGCTTTCGGGCGTCACCCGCCGGCCGTTCCCTTGCTGCTGCGACGTCATAATGCTAGGCCTACTTTGGAACTGTCATTCTGTGTAGCGAAAGCCAATCCGCACCGATCCATGCTTGTGCTCGGTATCGAAACCAGTTGCGACGAGACCGCCTGCGCCGTCGTTCAGGCAGCGGAGGATCCGGCACGCCGCATCGTCAGTCATAGCCTGTTCTCGCAACTGAGGGAACACGCGCCCTATGGCGGCGTGGTGCCGGAAATCGCCTCCCGGGCGCATATCGAGCATCTCGACGGGCTGATCGCCGAATGCCTGCGCGGCGCCGGGTTGCAAACCGATGCCCTGGATGCCATCGCCGCAACCGCCGGGCCGGGCCTGATCGGCGGCGTCATGGTCGGGCTGATGACGGCGAAGACGCTGGCCTATGCGGCGCAGAAGCCGCTGATCGCCGTCAATCATCTGGAGGGCCATGCGCTCTCGGTGCGATTGTCGGACGACGTACCGTTCCCCTATCTGCTGCTGCTGGTGTCGGGCGGCCATTGCCAGTTCCTCATCGTCGAGGGCGTCGGCCGCTATCGCCGCCTGGGCACCACCATCGACGACGCCGCCGGCGAGGCCTTCGACAAGACCGCCAAGCTGCTCGGCCTGGGCTATCCCGGCGGCCCGGCGATCGAGAAGCTGGCGCGCAGGGGCGATGCGACGCGCTTTGCGCTGCCGCGGCCGCTGAAAGGCAAGCCGGGCTGCGATTTCAGCTTCTCGGGACTGAAGACGGCGGTGCGGCTGGCGCTGGAAAGCTGCGGGGCGGCGGCGAGCGAGCAGGACAAGGCCGATCTGGCCGCCAGCTTCCAGGCCGCGGTGCTGGACGTGATCCTGGATCGCGCGCGTCATGCCATCGCGGCATTCGATGCGCGCCATGGCGCCAGGGCCAGGCATTTCGTCGTCGCCGGCGGGGTTGCCGCCAACGAGGCGCTGCGCGGCGGCCTGGTCTGGCTGGCCGAGCGAAACGGCATGCCGTTCACCGCGCCGCCCCTGAAACTGTGCACCGACAACGGCGCGATGATCGCCTGGGCGGGCCTCGAACGCTTCCGCCTGGGGCTGATCGACGATCTGCAGGCGCCGGCGCGGGCGCGCTGGCCGCTGGACAGCCTGGCCGAGGCCAAGCCCTTCGCCGGGGCGAAGGCGTGAGCGCATTCGGCCGCATCGGCATCGTCGGCGGCGGCGCCTGGGGCACCGCATTGGCGGCGCTGGCCGCCGAGCAGGGCGAGGCCGTTCTGTGGGCGCGCAATCCCGAGGTGGTCGACAGCGTCAACCGCCATCATCTCAATCCGCTCTACCTGCCGGGCGTGGCGCTGCCGCCGCAGCTGACCGCGAGCGGCGATCTTGCCGCGCTCGCGGATTGCGCCGCGCTGGTGCTGGCCGTGCCGGCGCAGACCCTGCGCGCCTTTGCCGAAGCGGTGCGGGCGGCGCTGCCCGCCTCGACGGCGCCGGTCGTCATCGCGGCGAAGGGCATCGAGATCAGCAGCGGCCTGCTGCCCTCCGACGTGATCGCCGCCGTCCTGCCGGGCCGCGCCTTGGCGATCCTGACCGGGCCGACCTTCGCCGCCGAAGTGGCGCGCGGCCTGCCGGCGGCGGCGACGCTGGCCTGCGCACAGGCGGCGATCGGCGCCGCGCTGGCGCAGCGGCTCGGCCGCCCGACCTTCCGGCCGTATCTGTCCGACGACGTGATCGGCGCGCAGATCGGCGGCGCGGTGAAGAACGTACTGGCGATCGCCTGCGGCATCGTGATGGGCAAGCGGCTGGGCGACAATGCCCGCGCGGCGCTGATCACGCGCGGCCTGGCCGAGATGACGCGGCTGGGCCTGGCCCTGGGCGGGCGGCGCGAGACGCTGATGGGCCTGTCGGGCCTGGGCGATCTGGTGCTGACCTGTTCGAGCCGGCAATCGCGCAATCTTTCGCTCGGCATCGCGCTCGGCGAAGGCGGCAGCCTTGCCGAGATCATGGGCGCGCGACGCACGGTGGCGGAAGGCGTGCATACCGCGCGCGCTATCGAGGCGCTGGCCCTGCGGCTGCAGGTCGAGATGCCGATCTGCGCGGCGGTCGATGCCGTGCTGCATAGGCAGGCCGGCATCGACGCCATGCTGCAGGCGCTGCTGGCAAGACCCTTCAAGGCTGAGGAACAAGGCTGAGGAACAGAGAAACGGCGATGAACTACTGGCTGATGAAATCCGAACCCGGCGCCTGGTCGTGGGAACAGCAGGTCAAGAAAAAGGTCGAGAGCTGGAATGGCGTGCGCAATTACCAGGCCGCCAACAACATGAAGGCGATGAAGCTGGGCGACCGCGCCTTCTTCTATCATTCGGTGGACGAGAAGCGCATCGTCGGCATCGTCGAGATCGTCAAGCTGTATTACCCCGACCCGACCGACGAGACCGGCAGATTCGGCATGGTGGACGTCAAGGCGGTGATGCCGCTGGAAAACCCGGTGACGCTGGCGCAGATCAAAGCCGAGCCGAAGCTGGCGCATCTGCCGCTGCTCAAGCAGTCGCGGCTGTCGGTGCAGCCGGTCGACGCGGCGAGCTGGCAGCTGATCTGCAAGATGGGCGGCGTGAGCGCGTGAGACGGGCCGCCGCCGGCGCGCAAGCGAGGATGTAGGCCCATGCCGCGCCCCAACCAGCCGGCGCCCGGCACGCGGCTGATCGCGCTGGCCGAGATTCCCGAGCCCGGCGCCAAGGGCTTTTGCTTCGGCGCCGGCAAGGAGCGGTTCGAGTGTTTCGTGGTGCGCTGGCTCGGCGGCGTGTTCGGCTATGTCAACGAATGCCCGCATGCGCGCACCAGCCTGGACTGGCGGCCGGACGCGTTCTTCAACCGCGACGGCTCGGCGCTGCTCTGCGGCACGCATGGCGCCGAATTCGCCCCCGAGACCGGCCATTGCTTCCACGGCCCCTGCAAGGGCAAGAGCCTGATCCCGTTTCCGGTCACGGTGGATGCCGAGGGCTGGGTCACCGTCGCCGGGCCCTGATCCAAGCCGGTGGACCCAGGCCGGTGCAACAAAACCGGCGGCCGGGCCGTTAAGGCGGCATGCCGATCCTGATCATCCTGCTGCTGGCCGTCATGGTCGCCCAGTTCGGCTTCTGGAATACCCTGGCCGGATTGCTGGGCGGCATCGGCATCTTCGTCCTGGTCGTCGTCACCGGCCTGGCGCTGCTGGCCGCCATCGCCAGCTACGCCCTGCGCCGCATCGGCAGAGGGGGATAGCCGAAAGGAGGCCAGACAGGAAGGCCGGCGGCGGGAGCGATGCGCCTGCCGCGTCAGCCCCCGGATCAATCGCCGCTCAGTCGTTGCCGGCGGCGCCCTTGCGCCGGCGGCGCAGGCGCTCGACCAGATGACGGATTTCCGCTTCCTGCACGCCGTCGCGGCGCATCAGCATCTGCGTGATCGGATCGGCCAGCATGTCGTTCAGGTGCGGTTCGTTATGCACCCAGCGCATGCGGCGGGGCGGCACTGCGGCGCTGCGCATGTGCGGCATATCGCGGAAGTCTTCCATGGGCGCCTCCATTTTGTGCAGTCGCAGTGCGGGTCTTCTCTGGGCAGTTGCGGAATGACGGTGTCATCTGCACTCCTGCGCTAGAAACGAGTGTAGCCGGAGAAACTTGCAGGCCGCATGACGAGATTGGGGCTTTTTTGTGATGCCTGCCTTGTGATGCCTTGTGATGCCTGTGTCATTGCGAGACATTCTCTATTCGCATGCATATGACTGCCGCCGCAGCGCGCAGCCACCGCGAGAAAGCCGTCAGGCCGCGAGAAAGCTGCGATAGGCGTCGACCAGTTCGGGCACGACGGCATCGACGATGGTCTTGCCATGCGCGGCCGTGGCCAGCGCCGGGTTGGAGCCGATGCGGCCATCGGGAAAGCGGCGGCGGTAATCGGCGGCATCGGTGAAGCCGCCGAAGGGCGCGACGCGCGGCGTCATCTCGCCGACGCTCTTCGCGGCTTCGGGATAGGCGAAATAGGTGACCGAGACTTCGCTCGGCGTCGCGTGGCTGCCTTCCTCGCCGGCGAAGAGTTCGCGCGACAGCCGCTTGGCCGAGGGCGCCTCCCACCAGTTCCTGATCGTGCAGCGCAGATCGAGCCCGTTGGGCAGGCCCGCCTGCAGGCTGGCCTCGGCATAGATCTCGGAAAACGCCGCCGTGACGGTGGCGACATTGCCGCCATGGCCGTTGAGGAAGAAGAAGCGGGCGAAGCCGTGGCGGCCGAGCGAGGCGACCATGTCGCGGATTACCGCGATCAGCGTCGAGGGCCGCAGGGTGACGCTGCCGGCGAAGCCGAGATGATGCTGCGCCATGCCGACATTGACGGTGGGGCCGACCATGGCGTCGGCGGCGCGGCCGACTTCGCGGGCGAAGACCTCGGCGCAGATCGCATCGGTGCCGATCAGGCCGTTCGGCCCATGCTGCTCGGTCGAGCCGATCGGGATGACGATGCCGCGCGAGCGCTGCAGATAGGCCTCGACCTCCTGCCAGGTGGAAAGATGGAGCTGCATGTCGGTCCGTTTCGTGATGGTTCGGTGTCGTAATGTCGCGGTCTGGTTCGGATCAAGTTCAGGTCGGATTCAGGTCAGATGGTGACGATCGGCGTCAAGTGAAGCCGGATTCGAGTGACATGCAGGCCGGTTTGAGTCGCGTTCGGGTCAATTCGGGCCGGATTCGGGCCCATTCAGGCCGGATTCGGGCCGGATTGCACCTTGACGGCGCTTATATTCGCTTATCCCGGCTTGGCTCCGCTTAGTCCTTCCAATGCCTGGATTCGCCTGAGCGGCATCCGGAGGCATCCAGCCGGGCCGACGGCGGCGCAGCGGGGTCCGCTTTCGACCGCCCGTGACCACTGGTGACCGTTTTGGACCGCTCTCGACCGTTTTGAACCGTTTTGAACCGTTTTGAACCATTCCGGATCGCCTGGGCCGCCACCTGGCCATACTCCCCCTTCCCGCCTGTTCTTCCCGCCTTTTCTTTCCGGCTGGCCAGCGGCACCATAAGGAACATGGAGCGAACTATGGGGGTTTCAAGCCCCGACGACTTGCCACGGCTCCGACGGGCCTGGCGGAGCGGTGCGCGCTTGGGATGTACGCTTTCCGGGGCGAGGCTGGCCGCCTGGGGGCCTCAGAGACTGCCTTTGCTGGGATTGCCTTCGCAGAGACTGCCTTCGCTGGCGAGGCGCCGATCACCGCCGGCCAGTCCCGCCCGGCGCGGCCCCGCTTCGCTCAGGAAAGCGAGCGCCGTCTCAAGGAATTCCTCCACCCGCCGTCTGGCTTCGCCATCCTGCCCGACAAACCGGCAGAAGCCATGCGTCGTGCCGGCAGCCAGTGACAGCAGGACGTCACCGCCGCACGCGCGCAGGAGAGCGGCCAGAAGGGCCGGATCATCGCGCAACGGATCGTGTTCCGCCGCCAGCAGGCAGATCGGCGGCAGCGATTTTAGGCCCGGGAGATTCGCCAGGCGATATGGCTCCGCCCCGTCCGCCGCTCCCGCGAACAGCGCGTTCCAGTAGCGCTGCATATTCTCGGCCGACAGGCCCGGCGCCTCGGCGTATTGCCGATAGCTCTGTTTGTCCGTGTCCGGGTCGAGGGCCGGATAGAACAGCAATGCTCCGCGAAGGAGATCCGCATCCCCCAGGGCCAGCGCCGCATGAAAGGCAACAAACGCGCCGGCGCTATCGCCGGCCAGGATGATGCCGCCCCGGCCGATCTCCGCCAGTCCATTGGGCGACTGAAGAAAGCGGACGACATCCAGGGCATCGTCCTTCTGCGCCGGCCATGGGCTCTCCGGCGCCCGCCGGGTATGAACGCTGACAATGGTGGCGGACAGCTTCTGCCGCAGCAGGCAGCATAAGGCGTGATGGCTATCCAGGTTTCCCGAGACCCAGCCGCCGCCATGCAAGTATACGACCACGGGCGCGCCGCCGGTATTGCCGCCGCCATAGATCCGGATTGGGATTTCCCTGCCCGGTACGGAGACATATTCGTCGAGGAACTGGCCCGCGCGGTTTCCTGCGGACAGATGCAGCCCAAGCGCCGCGGCCGACAGGCGGCGCTTCATGGCGAAACCGATATCCTTCGCGCGCCGTTTCCACAAAGGGAAATGACTTGCGAGAAGCGCATCTGCATCCGGGGGTTCGCCGATCACGGGCTATCCATTCTCCATCGATTGTCTGACTTGCGATGCCGGGAGGCCGCGCCCCCCGGCATCGTCCGGTTGCCTCAAGCGGGCGGCTGAATGGCGGACGGGATCTGAATGCCCTGCTCCTTGTAGAAACGCAGCGCGCCCGGATGCAATGGAACCGCCGTATTCTTCAGGATGTTTTCCGGAAGGGTATCCTTTGCGGCAGAATGCGTCTTCATCAGGCGGGATCGATTGGCAAATACCGCCTTGACGATATTGTAAGCCAGGTCCGGCGACATCGATTTGTTGACGACGACGATATTCCACATTGCCCCGGTCAGGACCTTGCCGGACTGGCCTTTATAGGTGCCGCCGGGAATCTCGAACGGCACCACATCCGGGAAAGCCTTCCTGATCGTGTTCAGCCGGCTTTCATCGAAGCCGAAAACCTCGATCTGCTTGGTCGCCTCCAGCTCCTTGTATGTCGGATGCGGCGAACCGCCGGCGAGCAGAAGCGCATCCAGCCGGCCATCCGCAAGCTGATTGCCCTGGTCCCCGGCGCCGCCGTACTGGAAGCTGGCCGACATTCCCAAAGCCTTGAACCAGCGCGGCCAGTATACCCCGCCGGTCCCCCCCTTGGGGCCGACACCGATCCTTTTCCCGGCCAGGTCCTCGACACGCTTGATATTGGCACTCTTCAACGCGGCCATCTGGAACGGAGTCGGGTACATCGCAAACAAGGCCCTGATATCCTGATGCTTCACACCGGGATTCAAATCGAGATGGCCCTGCATCGCATCAAGCGCCGGACCGGTCGTGGTCAGGCCCAGATCCACCTTCTCCGACTGCACGAGTGCGAGATTCTGGGACGGGCCCTGTGTCTGCCGCGTCGAAACCGGAATGTGCAGCGTTTCACTGAGGAGATTGGCGAGGCCCTCGCCATATACCGCATAAACGCCGCCCGGAGATGCGGTCGCGACGGTCATCGACGCGGGTTTCTCCTGAGCGACGGCGACATTGAATGAGAACAGCACCAACAGCGATGCGAGTGACGGCTTCCACGGTCTCATGGTTTCCTCCTGTGCTTTTTGTGGGTGAATAGCGCTAGGCCGGGCTAGCTTTGGTTCGGCGGGCCATTCGCCAGAACAGCAGGCCGCCGGCGACTGCGACGCCGGCGATGTGGCTCATCGGATAATCCGCGATCAGAAGCACCGCCGAGACGACGGCCAGCAGGCGTTCGGCCGGCCCGAGCCGGCCGAGAAGCTGGCCCTCGCCGGCCGCCGCCAGCAGAACGATCGCGCAGACCCCGAAGAAGAATGCCTGCAACGCCAGAGCGAGGCTGCCGGTCATCAGGATTTCCGGGCTCGTGTAGAACATGAATGGCAGAATGAAGGCGGCGATGCCCAAACGCATCGAAATGAAGGATGTCCGGATCGGATTGCCCCCGGCCAGGGCAGCAGCCGCAAAGGATGCGATGGCGACGGGCGGCGTGATGGCCGAGATGACCGCGCAGTAGAAGACAAACATATGCGCCGCGATGGGAGAGATGCCCATCCTCTGCAGCGCCGGCGCGACCACCGCCGCCGCGATCGCGTAGGCGGCAGTCGTCGGCATGCCCATGCCGAGGACGATGGCGATCGCCATGGCCAGCACGAAGGCGATGGGCTGGCTGTCTCCCGCCACCGCCAGAATGATCGCGGAGAGCCGGCCGCCGAGGCCGGTCAGACCCAGGACGCCGACGATGATGCCGGCGCAGGCCATCACGCCGATCAGCTGCAGAGAACGGCGTGAGGTTTCCGACAGCCCCCAGCCGACGACGCCCGCCATCTTCTTCAGCATGCCCGGTATCAGCGCCAGTCGGCCGGTCAGCATGGCAATGGCGACGGTCATGGCGGCGCCCGCGCCGGTGGCGATGAGCCCGGCAAGATTCACCGCGATGCCGGTTGTCGGCAGGTATACGAACAGAGCCAGCGGCCCGGCGAGGAAGATGGGCGGCAGCTTCAATTCGACGGTGGCAAGCACCAGCAGCGTGGCGGCCAGACCCCAGGTTCCCGCCGCAATCACCGAATATCCCGCGATCAGCAGATAGAGCAGGACGAATAGCGGCAGGAGCAGCATGAGCCCGCTGCGCAATTCCCTGAATTTGGGCAGCTCCTTCCGCGGCAGGCCCCTGATGCCGAGGCGGACGGCCTGGAAGTCGACCGATATGAAGCAGGCCAGATAGAACAGCAGGCAGGGCAGCAGCGCCGCCAGGGCAATGTCGGAATAAGGAATGCCCGTGATCTCCGCCATGATAAAGGCGCCGGCGCCCATCACCGGCGGTGCCAGCTGTCCGCCGGTGGACGAGGTCGCCTCGACCGAACCTGCCTCATCCTTCGGGTATCCGACCTTGAGCATCATCGGAATGGTGAACGTGCCGGTAGCGACCACGTTGGCGACCGCCGATCCGGAGACCGTGCCGAACAGCAATCCGGATACGACGGATACTTTCGCTGGGCCGCCGCGCGCCCAGCCGACCAGCGCCAGTGCAACCCGCATGAAATAATCGCCCGCGCCGCAGGCCTGCAGAAACACGGCGAAGGCGACGAAAAGGATGATGTAGCGGGACGATGCCGCGGCCGTGATGCCGAAGATGGCTTCCTGGCTGTAGAGGTAGGAGAAGATGTTCCCGATGTCGTAGCCGGGATGATGCAGGACGCCCGGCAGATAGGGGCCGACGAAAAGGTAGGCGAGGAAGATTCCGGCGACCAGCGAGAGGATCATGCCGGAGACACGCCGCGCGAACTCCAGAACGAGGACGGTGCCCGCCGCGCCGCAGATGAAGTCTCCGGTCGTGGTGATCACGCCGGTACGCATCAGCAGGCCATCCAGGTTGATCGCAACATACGCGGTGCAGCCCAGGGCCGCCGCCGCCAGGAGCCAATCGCGAACCGGAATGCCGCGCTGGCGTTCCCGGCGAAACCCCTTCAGCCACAGGAAGGCGAGGACCGCGCCGACATTGACGTGGACCACGCGATAAACCCACTCGTCTATCGCCAGGAAATTCAGAACGACGAGATGGAACAGCGCATAGGAGAAGGCCGTGATTGCCAGCGCCTTCACGAGCCAGGGCGCCAGCTTCCGGTCCTCACCCTCGTAATCCAGGGCGGCCGCTTCGCTGAGCCCGTCCTGCGGCTGCGGCTGCCCGGGAGAACCCGCCCCTGCCTGTGTCGTCTCGTGCATTTTCCCTCCGGAACGGGCGGCCGCCAGGCGGCTATTTGTCCGTACTATTTTTATTGTTCGGACAATTAATCTGCCATGACCGACCTGTCAAGGGCTGTTTATATTGCTCGCCATTGTCTATGGGACGTTGCGAGCCTGAGCCATCCGTGCACGGCTCCGGGCTGATCGAGGGAGCGATGGCGCTGCGATATCCGCTTGTTGCGGAAAAGATTATTCAGAGCATCAGGGCCGGGGAATACCCGATCGGCTCGCTTCTTCCGAGCGAACCCGAGCTGTCCCGGAAGCTGAAGGTCAGCCGCTCCACCGTGCGCGCCGCGCTGGCCCAGCTGCAGAGCTTCGGGATGATCGAGCGGCGCCCCAGGGCCGGAACGCGGGTCTGCGCCGATGCCGTCCCCCCCGTCTATGTCCACACCATGAGCGCAAGCGGCGACCTCCTGAATTTCGGCGGCCATACGCGCCGGCAAATCCAGAATGTCGAAAACATCGTCATGGACGAGGATCTTGCCGCCTGGCTGGAGCTGCCCGCCGGGCGGAGATGGCTTCATGTCGGCCAGACCCGCCATCCATATGACAGCGAGGCCGCGCTCTGCTGGACCGACGTCTATTTTCCCGCCCAGTACGCGGAGCTACGACCCCGGATCGAGAGCTATCCGGGCCTCTTCTATACGCTGCTGGAGCAGACCTGTGACCTGACGGTGAGTGAAATCGCCCAGAAGATCAGGGCGGTCGACATCCCGGACTTTATAGCCCGCCATCTCGGAACGCCGGATCAGGCCCGGGCGCTCAACATCACGAGAAAATATTACACGAATACGAAAACCTGCGTCCTTGCCTCTCAGACCTACCTTCCCAGTGACCGCTTCGACTATTCGATCGTTTTCTCGCGTCAATCTCCTTCGGCGCATGGCGGCTGATCACGCCGGCAGACCGGCATCCGTCGCGGCGGTTTGATCGCCCGACTCCCGGCGCCATGTAGGATTGCCGTCCCATAAGCAGAATGGGCGCCGCGGCAAAAAGCCGGAGAGCCCGCAGGCCCCGGCGATAAACCGGCCGACGGAGCCGCCCGCCGCGTTCCGGCCCGCGCCGCTTGCCGGTTGCCGTTTGGCGCTTGCCGCTTGACCTTGCGGGCCCCATCCGTATGATGCCGCCGCCCTCCCCGCGCCCCTCACGCGGGGTCGAGGGGCATTCCTTGCATGGACGTCTGTCGTGGCTGCCGGGCCCCATGCGCATTTTGGGAAATACGACCGAATGTCGAAGCGTGCAGAGTCGAAATACAAGATCAATCGCCGCCTGGGCGAGAATCTCTGGGGCCGCGCCAAGAGCCCGATCAACAAGCGCGAATACGCCCCCGGCCAGCATGGCCAGAAGCGCAAGAAGCCGACCGATTACGGCGTGCAGCTCATGGCCAAGCAGCGGCTCAAGGGCTATTACGGCAACATCACCGAGAAGCAGTTCCGCCGCACCTATGACGAGGCGAACCGCCGCCGCGGCGATACCTCGGAGAACCTGATCGGCCTGCTCGAGCGCCGCCTGGATGCGGTGGTCTATCGCATGAAGGTGGTGCCGACCCCGTTCGCGGCGCGCCAGCTCATCAACCACGGCCATGTCGCGGTCAACGGCAAGCGCGTCACCATCGCCAGCTATCAGGTGAAGGTCGGCGACGTGATCGAGCTGCGCGGCCGGGCGAAGGATTTCCCCTTCGTGCTCGAATCCGTGAAGTCGACCGAGCGCGACGTGCCGGATTACATCGAGATGGACGAGAACAAGCTGCGCGCCACCTTCAAGCGCGTGCCCGGCCTGGCCGACGTGCCCTATCCGGTGAAGATGGAACCGAACCAGGTGGTCGAGTTCTACTCGCGCTAACAGGCGGTTTCAAAAACTACTTTACGATCAAGGGCTTAGAGAAATCTAAGCCCTTTTTCTTTATACACTTTTCCAACACTTTTGGCTTTTTAGACCGGAATCCCGTTAGATCGAAGCATAGCCAGCGTTCCTGAGATAGTTTGCGCATTCCTGTGGCGGGAAGCGGTCCAGCAGGCTTCCGATACGTTGCCATGTTGCCTCGACACTGCGTTCAGCTGCCTTTCGGAGC
>NZ_DASVCJ010000077.1:0-10792 GCF_036381655.1 Ferrovibrio sp. | reverse complement strand
CGCGGTGAAGAAAGTCTCCGACATCGTTGCCGAGATCGCCGCGGCCTCGGCCGAGCAGGCGCGCGGCCTGGAGGAGGTCAACGGCGCCGTCGGCAACATGGACGAGATGACCCAGCGCAACGGCGCCCTGGTCGAGCAGACGACCGCCTCGTCGCAGACCCTGGCCAGCCAGGCCGATGAACTCGCCGCCCTGCTGGGTCGCTTCCGGGTTGCATAACGCCGCGCTCTGGATTTTCCCTGCCTGTTCCTGATTCATGGTTGAATAATCGTTGCCCGTGTTCTAGTTTTATTTTTATCGCGGCATACTCCTGCATTCTGGACCGATCAGAAAAGCAGAAAAATTTTTCATTTCTACTCGCCAAAAAAGAGTAATTGCCCTAATCTGGACTCGCAGTACGAGTCCCATGGTCTGTAATAAAAGGATTTTTTGCTCTTTCTGGTGTACCTGGCCGGCATGGCAGGTACCGTGGCTGTTGATGCGACCAATTGTAATAAGCGAGAGCAACAAACACCGTGTTCAGAGGAAATTTTTCCGAGGCCGATGCCCGATCCGAACGCTGCGCCGGGATGCGGCTGCAACCGGGCGGAGCGTGGCGGGCCGGCAGCTAGGATGGTCTGGGCCTTGGACGCGATCCGCCAGAGGCTGAATCAGGTGCTCGCGCTGCTGCGCGCGACCTCGCTGCCCTCGGATCTGGTCGACGACCCGGCCCATACCGCCGAATGGCTGGCGACGGTCAACACTCTGCGTCAGGCGCTGCGGCTGCTCTGGGTTCCGCCCGCCGTCAAGCCGCCGGAAAAGCCCAGGCTCGACCCGGCGGCGCTGCTGGCCGGCGGCCAACCGCCGGCCGAAATCGGGGAAAGCCGGGCCGACCGCGTCGTCGGCCGCTTCAACCGCATGATCGAAGGCCTGCCGGTGACCTGCCTGCGCGGCATGTCGCCGGTCAGCAAGCTCGGCCTCCTGCAGCCGCTGCTGCACGACCTGGAAACCGGCCGGCAGCGCTGGACGGCGGTGCTGGCCATGCCGGAAATGCTGCCGCTCAACGGCCTGCTGTATCAATACGGCCTGGCGCTGGCGGCCATGGCGGCCCGCCATGTCGCGCCCGACCCGCCCATGCGGGCGGCCGAATCCGTGCCCGCCGGAGAATAGCGACCCTGCGACCTAGCCCTTCGGCCCGGTTCCTGCTATACCGCGCGCGAATTCCGATTGCAGTCAGGCGGCCCGTCCGGGGCCGGCGGAAGGAGAGCGGTATGGCCGAACGCAAGGCCAGCGTTGCCCGGAAAACCAAGGAAACCGATATCGCCGTCGCGGTGAACCTCGACGGCACCGGCGCTTACAAGGTGAGCACCGGGGTGGGTTTCCTCGATCACATGCTCGAGCAGTTGTCGCGCCACAGCCTGATGGATCTCGAGGTCCAGGCCAGGGGCGACATCCATATCGATTTCCATCACCTGACCGAGGATACCGGCATCGCCATCGGCCAGGCGGTGGCGCAGGCCCTGGGCGAGCGCGCCGGCATCCGGCGCTATGGCGATGCGCTGATCCCGATGGACGAGGCGCTGACCCGGGTGGCGCTCGACATCTCGAACCGGCCCTATTTGGTCTGGAAGGTCCAGTTCACCAAGCCCAAGCTGGGCGACATGGACACCGAGCTGTTCAAGGAATGGTTCCAGGCCTTCGCGCAGAATGCCGGCATCACGCTGCATGTCGAGAACCTGTACGGCGAGAACAACCACCATATCGTCGAGACCTGCTACAAGGGCCTCGCCCGCGCGCTGCGTCATGCGATGAGCCTGGACGCGCGCATGCCGCATGCGGTGCCGTCCACCAAAGGCACGTTGTAAGGGGCTCTCATGCGTTTCTTTACGCTGCATGAGCGCCCCGGCAACGGCGGCGAAGCTGACTTGCTGGCTGTGCCCAGCGGCTTCTCCTGGTGGGCGGCGCTGTTTCCGCTGTTCTGGCTGCTCTGGCACCGGCTCTGGCTCGGGCTCGCGCTGTATGTGGCGTTCGGCCTGCTGCTCGGCCTGGCGCTGGATTTCGGCGGCATCGCCGAACCGGCCGGCACGGCCCTGGGCATCGCCGTCAGTTTCCTGATCGGCTGCATGGCGGCCGATTTCCGCCGCTGGACCTATGCGCGGCGCGGCTGGCGCATGCTCGCCGTGGTGCTGGCCGGCAGCGCCGCGGAAGCCGAAGCGCGCTATCTGCGGACGCGGCACGTCTCAGGCGGCGCCGGTTCCGCCGGCGCCGTCATGCCGACCGCCCACGGCCCCACCGCCTTTCCCCGCCTGGTATGAGCCCGACATGAAGCTGGCCCTGATCGATTACGGCTCCGGCAACCTGCGTTCGGCAGCGAAGGCGATCCAGCGCGCCGCCGCCGATCACGGCATCGCGCTCGAACTGATGGTGACCGGCCGCGTCGAGGATGTGGCGGCGGCCGAGCGCATCGTGCTGCCCGGCGTCGGCGCCTTCGCCGATTGCTATCGCGGGCTGGCGGCGCTGGACGGCATGATCGATGCCTTGAACGATCAGCTGATCGGCAAGGGCAAGCCCTTCCTCGGCATCTGCGTCGGCATGCAGCTCATGGCCAGCGTCGGCCGCGAGCATGGCGAACACAAGGGTCTGGGCTGGATCGGCGGCGCCGTCGAACTGCTCCAGCCGGCCGATGCCGCGCTCAAGGTGCCGCATATGGGCTGGAACGAGCTGCGCATCCTGCAGCGGCATCCGGTGCTGGCCGGCCTTGAAAACGGCGCGCATGCCTATTTCGTACATAGCTACCACATCAGGCCGGAGAACCGCGCCGTGGTGCTGGCGGAAACCGATTACGGCGGCCCGGTTGTCGCGGCGGTCGGCCGCGACAACCTGGTCGGCACGCAATTCCATCCGGAGAAGAGCCAGGCCACCGGTCTGCGCCTGCTGGCCAATTTTCTGACCTGGAGACCTTGAGGAGCGTAGCGTCATGACCATCAAGGTGAAGGACATCACGCCGAGTGCGGTGGTCGAGAAGATCGCCGCACTGACCGACGACGAACTGGACGAGCTGTGCGAGGCCGCCGAGAAGGCGATCCTCGACGGCAACGGCTTCGGCTGGCTCAGTCCGCCGCCGCGCCGCGTGCTGGAAAGCTACTGGCGCGGCGTGCTGCTGATGCCGCAGCGCGATCTGTTCGTCGCCCGCCTCGACGGCGCCATCGTCGGCTCGGCGCAGCTTCTCAGGCCACCGCCGAACAACGAGGCGCAGGCGCATGCCGCGCAGCTCACCTCCTTCTTCATCGCGCCCTGGGCGCGCGGCCACGGCCTGGCGCGCGGCCTGCTCAGGGCGGTCGAGGAGGCCGCCCGCGATGCCGGCTTCCGCCAGATCGATCTCGATATCCGCGCCAGCCAGGTCGCCGCGATCCAGCTCGTCGAGCAGGCCGGCTATCAGCGCTGGGGCGTCAAGCCGCGCTATGCGCTGGTCGACGGCGCCTATATCGACGGCATCTTCTACACCAAGATTCTGACTGCCGAGTGAGACGCGCCTTGAATCTCTATCCCGCCATCGATCTGAAGAACGGCGAATGCGTGCGCCTCAAGCAGGGCGACATGGCGCAGGCGACGGTGTTCAACACCGATCCCGCGGCGCAGGCGCGGCAATGGCAGCAGGCCGGCTTCAGGTATCTGCATCTGGTCGATCTCGACGGCGCCTTCGCCGGCAAGCCGGCCAATGCCGCGGCCGTGCAGGCGATCCGCAAGGCGATCGATCTGCCGATCCAGCTCGGCGGCGGCATCCGCGACGAAGCCACCATCGAAAGCTGGCTCGCCGCCGGCATCAGCCGCGTCATCCTCGGCACCGTCGCGGTGCGCGATCCGGAACTGGTGAAGCGCGCGGCGCGGCGCTGGCCCGGCCGCATCGTCGTCGGCATCGACGCGCGCGCGGGCCGCGTCGCCGTCGAGGGCTGGGCGGAAGCCAGCGATCTCGACGCCGTCGCGCTGGCGAAGAAATTCGTCGATGCGGGCGTGGCCGCCATCGTCTATACCGATATCGACCGCGACGGTCTGCTGAAGGGCGTCAATGTCGCCGCCACCGCCGCGCTGGCGCGCGCCGTGCCGATTCCGGTGATCGCCTCGGGCGGGCTCGCCGGCATCGAGGATATCCGCGCGCTCAAGGCCGAAATCGCCAGCGGCGCCGCGATCGACGGCGCCATCCTCGGCCGCGCGCTCTACGACGGCCGCATCGATCCGCACCAGGCGCTCAAGGAAGCGGCTTAGAAGCCGCGCATAACTGTTCTGGCGATCAGCCTGCTTCGCGCTCGATGGTCTGACGCGCGGCAGTGGCCAGGAATTCCGAACGGGTCATGCCGCGCCGCTTTGCCGCTTCGTCGATCACCCGCAGGGTATTCGCATCAAGGCTGACATTGATGCGCTCGATCTTGCCGCCCGGCGTCAGCAGCGGCACATAGACGATCATGGCGCCTTCGGCCTCCTCGCGGAACTGCCGGCTGCGCCTGAGTTCATCCAGGCTGCGCGGCGGAGGGACAGGCTCCCCGTCCGCCTGCATCTGTTCGACATGAAACGCCAGCGCCTCGATGGCGTCGCGCACGGCAGCCTCGGCGGAGTGATCGTCCGCGCCGATACAGCCAGGAAAATCCGGAAAACTGACGCCGTAGGCGCTGTCTTTCTCCTTGTGGATCAGAGCGACGTAGTAACTCATCACTTCACCTGTCCTTCAGCCCCGCCTGCCGCAGAACCGATTTCACGGTGCCGGTCGGCAGATCCTTTTTCGGATGCGGCACCGTGACGCGGCCCAGTTTGCTCGGGTGTTTGTATTGGTGGTGCGAGCCCCGCAGGGGCCGCCAACGGCCAGCCATCGGCTTCCAGGAGGCGGATCAGGTCCCGGCTATTCATCAGTAATGTGTATTATAATACACAACGCAAGGCAGGCAACAGACTTTTGCCTATCCCGCCGCGATCCGCTAAAAGGCTAGCCGCCTCAGCCCGGAACCTGCCGATGACCCTCAAAGTCCGCATCATCCCCTGCCTCGACGTGAAGGACGGCCGCGTGGTGAAGGGCGTCAATTTCGTCAATCTGCGCGATGCCGGCGATCCGGTCGAGCAGGCGGCGCTCTACGACGCCGCCGGCGCCGACGAGCTGACCTTCCTCGACATCACCGCATCCTCGGATGCGCGCGATACGCTGTACGATGTCGTCGCCCGCACGGCGGAACGCTGCTTCATGCCGCTCACGGTCGGCGGCGGGGTGCGCAGCACGGAAGACGTGCGCAAGCTTTTGCTGGCCGGCGCCGACAAGGCCTCGATCAACACCGCCGCCGTGCAGCGCCCCGAACTGGTGCGCGAGGCGGCCGAGAAATTCGGCGCGCAATGCATCGTGGTGGCCATCGACGCGCGCAATATCGGCCCCGGCAAATGGGAGGTCTTCACCCATGGCGGCCGCAAGCCGACCGGCCTCGACGCGGTGGACTGGGCCAGGCGCATGGCCGCCTGCGGCGCCGGCGAAATCCTGCTCACCTCGATGGACCGCGACGGCACCGAAAAGGGTTTCGACCTGCAGCTTACCCGCGCCGTGGCCGATGCCGTCTGCGTGCCGGTGATCGCCTCGGGCGGCGTCGGCAATCTCGACCATTTCGTCGCGGGCGTGCTCGAAGGCCATGCCTCGGCCGTGCTGGCCGCCTCGATTTTCCATTTCGGCCGGCATAGCATCGCGGAAGCCAAGCGTCGCATGGCGGAAGCGGGCATTCCTGTCCGGCCATAACCCGCAAGAAGGAGGAACGGCGATGAGCGAGAACCGCGACCTGCTGGAGCGCCTCTACGAGACGATCCAAAGCCGCAAGGGCGGCGATGTGACGGTGTCGCATACCGCCAAGCTGTTCGCCAAGGGCCGCGCCAAGATCGCCCAGAAGATGGGCGAAGAGGCGGTGGAACTGGCGATCGCCGCGGTCTCCGAGCCGCATGACGCGATCGTCTCGGAAAGCGCCGATCTGGTCTTCCACCTGCTGGTGCTGTGGGCCGAATGCGGCATCACCATCGACGACGTGCGCGCCGAGCTGGCGCGCCGCGAGGGCCGCTCGGGCATCGAAGAGAAAAAAGCGCGTCAGATGACCTGACGCGGAAATCCGGACGGAGGGAGAGAGCGGATGGCAGAGGCCTATGATCCCAACAACGTGTTCGCCAAGATCCTGCGCGGCGAGCTTCCGTGCAAGAAGGTGCACGAAACCAGGCATTGCCTCGCCTTTCACGACATCAACCCGCTGGCGCCGATCCATGTGCTGGTGATCCCGAAGGGCGCCTATGTCAGCATGGAGGATTTTTCCGCCAAGGCGAGCGCCGAGGAGCAGGCCGATTTCATCCAGGCCATCGGCGAGACCGCGCGCATCGTCGGCGCCGTGGCGGGCGGCTATCGCATCCTCGCCAATAGCGGCGCCAACGCCAATCAGGAAGTGCCGCATCTGCACATGCATATCTTCGGCGGCCGCTATCTGGGCCGCATGCTGAAGAAGGAAGGCGAGTAGCGCCGCCTTCCATACACGCCGCGCCCGAACCGGCCCGGAGGGGCCCGGCTTTGGCGGTTTATGCTTTCGGCGGCTTGACCCTGGTCAATGAGGCCGGCCGGCGCCGCCGGCAATATGGCCGGCATGGACGATGACAGCGGCGCGATCGCTTTTCACAGCCTGCCGCCCGATGCGGCGCTGGCGCGGCTCGAGGCGGCGCCGCAGGGGCTGAGCACGGCGCAGGCCGCGCTCCGGCTTGCCCGCTATGGCCGCAATTCCCTGCCCGACATCCGCGGCAAGACGCTGCCCGGCATCGTCCTGCACCAGTTCCAGTCGCCCTTCATCTATCTGCTGCTCGCCGCCGCCGCCCTGTCGCTCGGGCTCGGCCATCTGGCGGATGCCGGCTTCATCGCCGTCGTGCTGCTGCTCAACGCCACGATCGGCGCCTGGCAGGAATGGCGCGCCGAAACCCGCGCCCGGGCGCTGAAGACGCTGCTGCACGGCCGCATCCCGACCTGGCGCGACAATTGCCTTTGCCCGCTCGATATCGAGCTGCTGGTGCCGGGCGACATCGTGCAGCTCGAAAGCGGGCTGAAGGTGCCGGCCGATCTGCGCCTGATCCGGGCCGAGGCGCTGATCGTCGATGAAAGCCTGCTGACCGGGGAATCGCTTCCGGTCGAAAAGGCGGCCGAAGCCGAGAGCGCGCCCGATGCGCCGCTCGGCGAGCGCCGCACCGCGCTGTTCGCCGGCAGCATGGTGCGCAGCGGGCGCGGCGTTGCGCTGGTCACCGCGACCGGACGGCATACCGAAGTCGGCCGGCTGGCCCAGGCGCTGACCCGGCATGGCGTGCAACCGCCGCTGATGGCGCGCATGGCGCAGTTCACCCGGCAGATTTCCGTCGCCGCCCTGGGGCTGATCGCGCTGGTCGCCGGACTGGAAATGCTACGCGGCGCGCCGGCGGCGGAGATTTTCCTGCTCGCCATCGCCCTGGCGGTATCCGCGATTCCGGAGGGCCTGCCGGTCGCCATGACGGTGGCGTTGTCGATCAGCGTGCATCGCATGGGCCTGCGCAATGTCGTGGTGCGCCATCTGCCCGCCGTCGAGGGCCTCGGCGCCTGCACGATGATCGCCACCGACAAGACCGGCACGCTGACGCTGAACCGGCTCAGCGTCGAGACCGTCTGGCTGCCGGCCCGCACGGGCGAAGGCGACGGCCGCGTGCGGCCGCATCATCCCGCCGCCGCGTCGCTCGCCTTGGCGGCGGCGCGCTGTTCCGAAAGCCACGGGCCGGATTTCCGCCATGTCGATCATCGCGGCGAGGAGATCGGCGATGCCGTCGATCTCGCCTTCCTGCGTCTGGCGGCGCATTTCGACTATGACGCGGCCCTGGAGGCGGCCGGCCATCGCGGCCGGATCGCCTACGAGCCGCAGCGCCGCTATGCCGCCGATTTCCACGCCGAGGGCGATGTGCTGATCGCCTATGTCAAGGGCGCGCCGGAAACCGTGCTGGCGCTCTGCGGCAGCGAAAGCTGGGCGGCGGACCGGCGCGCGGCGGCCGAGCAGGCGGTGCGGGATCTCGCCGCCGACGGCTATCGCGTCATCGCCGTCGCCGCCGGGCCGGTCACCGAGCCCGAGGCGGAATCGCTCGACGGCCTGACCCTGCTGGGTTTCGCCGGCCTGATCGATCCGCTGCGCGAGGAGGCGCGGCCGGCCGTGCGCGCGGCGCGCGCCGCCGGCATCGGCATCGTCATGGTCACCGGCGATCATCCGCTGACCGCCCTGGCCATCGCCCGTCAGCTCGACCTGGTGTCCGACATGGCGAAGCTGGAGGATGTCGTCGTCACCGGACCGCAACTGCGCGCGCTGGCCAGGGATCGGGCCGCCTTCGATGCCGCCGTCGCCCGCGCCAGCGTGTTCGCCCGCATCGAGCCGCTGCAGAAGCTCGCCATCGTGCAGAGCCTGCGGCGGCAGGGCGAGGTGGTGGCGGTCACTGGCGATGGCGTCAACGATGCCGCCGCCCTGCAGGCGGCCGATATCGGCGTCGCGATGGGACGCAGCGGCACCGATGTGGCCCGCGAGGCCGCCGATCTGATCCTGGTGGACGACAATTTCGCCTCGATCGTCGCCGGCATCGAGGAGGGCCGCGCCGCCTACGACAATCTGCGCAAGGTCATCCTGTTCTGCATCTCCACCGGGGCCGCCGAGATCCTGCTCATGCTGCTGAGCAGCCTTGCCGGCCTGCCGCCGCCGCTGACCGCGATCCAGCTCATCTGGCTCAACCTGGTGACCAACGGCATCCAGGATGTCGCGCTCGCCTTCGAAAAAGCCGAGCCCAACCTGCTCAGGCGCGAGCCGCGCGCCAACAATGCGCCGATCTTCGATGGCCGCATGATCGAGCAGGTGGCGCTGTCGGGACTGGTGATCGGCGCGGTGTCGTTTGCCGCTTATGCCTATGGCCTGCAGGCCCTGCGCCTGGAGCCGGTCGCCGCCCAGGGGCTGACGCTCTGGCTGATGGTGTGGTTCGAGAATATGCAGGTGCTGAGCTGCCGGTCCGAGACGCGCTCGCTGTTGCGCATACCGCTGGCCGACAATCCGCTGCTCATCCTCGGCGTGCTGGCCGCGCAGGCGCTGCAGTTCGCCGCCGCCTTCCTGCCCGGCATCGGCCCGCTGCTGCATCTGGAGGGCGTCGATCTGCGGCTGGCCCTGCTGCTGGCCGCGCCGGCGCTCAGCCTGCTGCTGGTGATGGAGCTCTACAAGGCGCTGCGGCCGGCCCGCGCCGCCGCGGTCACGTCCGCGCGCCGTTGCGGGTGAGATCGAAGACGGCGACGCCGCTTTCCGGCTTGCTGCGGTTTCGCCAATCCGCATGGTCCAGGCCATGCACCACGTCCTGATGGCCGATCGCCCAATGCTCCTCCACCGAGCGGCGCGAGAATTCGTAATCCATCGAATGCGTCTCGAAAATCTGCCGCCGGTAGATCAGATGCGCGATGGTGATGCGGGCATCGCAGCTCCAGTATTCCAGCAACTGCACGTCGGGATCGTCGTACAGTTCGGGCGGCAGCTTGGCCAGCAGGCGCTGCATGGTGCGGCGCATGGTCTGCTTGGCGCGGAACTCGTTGGTGTTCAGCCGCGTGCGGCTGGAATAGCGGATTTCCTTCTCGCGCTGCGCCACTTCCATGATGGTCGTCGGCATGCCGCCCCTGGCGTTGAACAGATCGACCTGGAAGATGACCGAATCCCTGCGCGGCCCGGTGAATTCCAGCACGTAATTCAGCGGCGTGTTCGAGACCAGCCCGCCATCCCAGTAGTAATGCTCGCCTATCTTGATCGGCGGCAGGCCGGGCGGCAGCGCGCCCGAGGCCATGACATGCTCCGGTCCGATGCGCTCCGTCTCGCTGTCGAAATAGGTGAAATTGCCGGTATCGACTTCGACGGCGCCGACGCTCAGCCGCGGGCCCTTCTCGTTCAGGTAATCGAAATCGACCAGCCGCTCCAGCGTGGTCTTGAGCGGCGCCGTGTCGTAGTAGCTCAGCGCGTCGATGCTGCCCGGACGGCGGAACAGCGGCGGCGGCACGCGCGGCGCAAAGAAACCGGGCACGCCGAACAGGCTGCCCAGGAAGGCGCTGGCCTCGTTCACCACCTGGCGGTCCTGATCGCCGGCGGTCAGCACGTTGAGCTGCAGGCTGGACGAGACCAGGTCCCAGAATTCCTTCAGCCGCTGCAGCCGCCGCTCCGGCGGGTTGCCGGCGATCAGCGCGGAGTTGATCGCGCCGATCGAAATGCCGGCCAGCCAGTCCGGCCGATAGCCGGCGGCATCGAGCGCCTCGTAGGCGCCGGCCTGATAGGCGCCGAGCGCGCCGCCGCCTTGCAGGACAAGCACGGTCTTTTCCGCAGGATCGGTCACATCAGGAATTTAGCCCTTGCGGCGGGAGGAGGGGAGAGCCATGCGACATCTCTGCCTCAACTCACTGCGCCGCGGTCGCGTGACGGCGCCCAAAGGAGACGGCGTAGGCCTGACTGCGGATATCGATCATGGGGTCGGCGGTCTCGATGCCGGCTGGAACGGCGTTCTCGAGAAACAACAAAGCGCGCTGGGCTGCGTCGCTGTCGGGATCGACCTTGTCGATCTCAACCACGCCGAGCTCGACGGTCTTGCGGCTGTCGGGCCAGGCGATCGACGGATCATCGATCTTGTCGCCCGGCTCGGCGAGTTGGACCTGCAGCTTCATGCGCACCGGCCCGTCGGCGACGCGCTTGCGGATTTCCTCCTCGAGATAATTGGGGCCCGCCTCGGCAAGCTGCTCCTTGGTGAGAT
>NZ_DASVCJ010000076.1:0-204466 GCF_036381655.1 Ferrovibrio sp. | reverse complement strand
AGCAGCTCAAGCTCACCTTCGACAGCAGGGAGGCGGCGATCGCCTTCTGCGACCGACACGGCGTGCCGTACGAGGTGCGCAGCCCGCATGCGCGGCGCGTCAAGCCCAAGGCCTACGCCGACAACTTCAGCTACTATCACGTGCGCGGCCCGGGCTCCGAGCCGCTGCCGCGCCCTTAGCTCAGCCGGATAGAGCAGCCGCCTTCTAAGCGGCAGGTCGCTGGTTCGAATCCAGCAGGGCGCGCCATTTCAACGCCCTCGGCGGATTTGGGGTTTCACCAAGACGATATTGGATCACGCCACCTGCCGCTGGCCGAGCTGACGTTCGAGCAGGTCGCGATAGGGACCGGGCCTGCGGGCGAGATCCTTCGGACTGCCTTCGTCGATGATGCGCCCGCTATCGAGGACGACGATCCGGTCGAAACGCTGCAATGTCGACAGGCGATGGGCGACGGCGATGACGCTGCGGCCGCGCATCAAGCGGTCGAGCGCATTCTGGATCGCGGCTTCCGACTCGCTGTCCAGTGACGACGTGGCCTCGTCGAGCACAAGGATGGGGGCGTCCTTCAGGAAGGCGCGGGCGATCGCCAGCCTCTGCCGCTGGCCGCCGGATAGCTTGATGCCGCGCTCTCCGACAATCGTATCGAAGCCTTCCGGCATCGCCTCGATGAAACTTCGGCAGCGGGCCGCTTCCGCCGCGGCGACAATTTCGGCGTCGCTGGCATCAGGCCGGCCATAGCGGATGTTTTCGCGGATGCTGCGATGGAACAGCGAGACGTCCTGCGGCACGACGGCAATGGCGCGCCGCAAGCTGTCCTGCTTCAGCTCGCGTATGTCCTTGTTGTTGATCGCGACCCGACCGGCCTGCGCGTCATAGAAGCGTTGCAGCAGCAGCAGAACCGTCGATTTGCCCGCACCCGAGCGCCCGACCAGACCGACGCGCTCTCCCGGTTCGATGCGCAGATTGAAGTCGCTGAGCAGCGGCAGGCGCTTCGGATATGCAAAGTGCACATCGTTGAATTCTATCGTCGCGCCGCGTCCATGCGGCAAAACGAGCGGCCTGGCATTGGCTGCGTCGGACAGGGTATGCGGCACCAAAAGCGTCGCCACAGCCTCCGAGAGGCGTGCGACATGCTGGGTCAGATCGACGAGGGCAACGGCGAGATCCCGCGTGCCATGCAGAATGACGAAGCCCAAAGTGCTGACCAGGACGATATCCCCTGGACTGGCACGGCCTTCGCTCCAGAGCAGCAGGGCCCAGCCCAGCAGGGCCGCCGTGAGAACGGCGGTGACGATGCCATGGAAGATGCGAAGCAGTTCGAGGTAACGCAGGCTGCGGCCGCGCGCCGCAAGCTCGGCGTCGATCTTCGCCGAAAGGCGATTCTGCTCCAGCATGGTTGCACCGAAAAGGCGCACCGCATTCATGTTGCTGATCACGTCGACCAGTTCGCCATCCACCACGGCTGCGTTGGTGGCATATTGGCGATGCAATGGCGTGCCGCGCTTGGCCAGTTTGTAGATCGCCAGGATCAGCAGAGCGGCGACCGCGATCAGGCTTCCGGCCATGACGAGATTGACGGTGCCGAGCACGAATATGGCGCCAATCACCGCGATGCAGGGCGGCAGGACGTTCCAGGCCAGGCTGGTTTCAGTTGTGAATAACGCATTTGAAGTCGCCGATATGCGGCCGGCCAGCATGCCTGGCAGCCGGTCGGCAAAATACGCGGGCGAATGCTGGCTGACATGCCCGAAGAGATCCCGCCGCACATCGCCCGAAACGGCGACAAAAACGTGACTGGCCGCCCATCCGCCGACCCGCCATGACAAGTTGTCTGCAACGATCAGGCCGATCAGAATCACAAAGGCATGCCATAACAGTCCGGCATCGCCGCGGGAGATGATGTCGACCAGGTTTTTCAACGCATATTGCGACCCGAGTGCGCATCCCACGGCAGATAGCACGCTTGCAAGAACAATCGTATGCAGGAGGGGCCGCAGCGCGATGTAGCGCGCCATGAAGGCGATCGGCCGGTGGCTGTATGCGGTAAGGCTTTGGGTGCGGTACGGCTTGGTCACAGCAATTCCACGTTTTGCTCACAGATGAATATGGATTTCGGGATTGTGAACAGGCGTCATCGTTAAAAGTTGCAGAGCATCGCATGTCCGGCATTGAAGTCTGCCATTGCGATTTAGATGGGGGGAGGTGATTGGCAAACATTTCGATGGAGTTTTTTCATGCGCATCGCCCAGGTCGCCCCGTTATTCGAGGCCGTGCCGCCGAAGCTTTACGGCGGCACCGAACGCGTCGTCTCCTTCTTGACGGAAGAACTTGTCAGGCTCGGACATGAGGTGACGCTGTTCGCCAGCGGCGATTCAGAAACCTCCGCCCGGCTGGTGCCGCATTGGCCACGTGCAATGCGGCTCGACAACTCCGTGCGCGACTGGATCGCGCCGCATATGCACATGATGGAAATGGTGCGGCGGCGGGCGCCCGAGTTCGACGTGGTTCACAGCCACTTCGATTACTTCCCTCTGGGGCTGTTCAGCCGATGCGAGACGCCGCTGATCACGACGCTGCACGGACGGCTCGACCTTCCGGAATTGCATCCGATCTATGCGGCATTCGATCATATGCCGCTGATCTCGATCTCCGACGCCCAGCGCCGCCCCATGCCGAAAGCCGGCTGGCTTGCGACGGTTTATCACGGTCTTCCGGATGACCTTCTGGTGCCGTTACCGCTGGAGCGGCGCTATCTTGCCTTTCTGGGCCGGATCTGCCCGGAGAAGCGGGTCGACCATACGATCCGGATCGCGGAGCGCGCGGGGCTGCAGCTGAAGATTGCGGCGAAGGTCGATCAGGCGGATCGGGAATATTTCGAGGCCGAGATCCGGCCTCTGATCGATGCGAGTCCGCATGTCGAAATGATCGGCGAGATCAACGACAGCCAGAAGTCGGCATTCCTCAGCGGCGCGCTTGCATTGATTTTCTCGATCGACTGGCCGGAGCCGTTCGGCCTTGCCATGATCGAGGCGATGGCCTGCGGTACGCCGGTGATCGCCTTCAATCGCGGCTCGGTTCCTGAGATCGTCGAGCAGGGCGTTACCGGATTCATTGTCGAGAATGTCGATGAAGCCGTGGCGGCGCTGGGACAACTCGGCAAGCTGCACAGCGAGTGCATCCGCGCCGAATTCGAGCGTCGCTTCACCGCGCGCAGGATGGCGAAAGATTACGTGGCGCTCTACGAGGAGCTTTTGCCGGCCACGGTTCAACCTTTGCTCCGGGCCGGTACCTGACGAGCATGTACAATTCCCGGTGGTGCCTTGAACAGGGGTTGAACAGGGGGATGGCCCGCGATCTTCCGCTGTCCGGCGGAGACGGCTATGCTGCCGCTCCAATCAAGACGAGCGGAGGGAACCCCGGACATGGCAAGTACAAAGGTCGCATTGGTTACTGGCGCTGGCACCGGCATTGGCAAGGCGTCTGCCGTGGCGTTGGCGCGGGCCGGCTACAATGTCGTTCTGGCCGGCCGGCGGATCGAGCCCTTGGAAACGGCGGCGCAGCAGGCCGAAAAGCATGGGGTGCGGGCGCTGGCCGTATCGACCGATGTTGGCGACCCGGCGTCGGTGCGCTCCCTGTTCGCGAAAACCAAGCAGGCTTTCGGCCGGCTCGACGTGCTGTTCAACAATGCCGGCATGGGCACGCCGGTCATGCCCTTCGAGGATATCTCCTACGAGCAGTGGAAGGCGGTGGTTGACGTCAATCTCACCGGCATGTTCCTGTGCAGCCAGGAAGCCTTCCGCATTATGAAGGACCAGTCGCCGCGCGGCGGCCGCATCATCAATAACGGTTCGATCTCCGCCTATGCGCCGCGGCCCTTTTCGGCGCCTTATACGGCGACCAAGCATGCGGTCTCCGGCCTGACCAGGGCCTGCTCGCTGGATGGCCGGGCCTATGATATCGCGGTCGGACAGATCGATATCGGCAATGCCGCGACCGAGATGACGGAACGCATGGCCAAGGGCGTGCCGCAGGCCGATGGTTCGATGAAGGTCGAACCGCGCATGGACGTCGAGCACGTGGCCAACGCGGTCGTGCATATGGCCAACCTGCCGCTGGATGCCAATGTGCTGTTCATGACGGTGATGGCGACCAAGATGCCATTCGTCGGCCGCGGCTGAGGGGGTCAGCAGCGGCCGCGCCGGCGGTCGAGGGCGGCGCGGGCGAGGCAGAAGATGGTAAACAGCATCTGCGCGCCGGCCTGAGCCGTATTGGTGGTGCCATCATATTGCGGCGCCACTTCGACCACGTCGCCGCCGATCACATCGAGCCCGATCAGGCCGCGCAGGATGGCCAGGGCCTCCGCCGTGCTGAGACCGCCGACCTCCGGCGTTCCCGTGCCCGGCGCGAAGGCCGGGTCGAGACCGTCCACGTCGAACGACACATAGACCGGGCCGCCGCCGACCACGCTTCTGGCCTTGGCGATGACGGCTGGAATGCCGAGCGCCGCGACCTCCTCGGCGTGGATGACCGTCATGCCGGACTCGTAGGAGAACTCCCACAGATACTCTGCGCCGCCGCGGATGCCGATCTGGATCGTCCGTTCCGGATCGAGCACGCCGTCCAGCACGGCCATGCGGAAGGGGCCGCCATGATGGAATTTCGACCCCTCATACGGCCCTGCAGTATCGCAATGGGCATCGATATGGACCAGCCCGACCGGCTGCTGCCGGCCCAGTGCCTTGAGGATGGGGTAGGTGATGGAGTGATCCCCGCCAACCGATAAGGGGATTACGCCAGCGGCGGCGATCCGGTCATAGAAGGCCTCGATGTCCTCGTGGCAGCTTTCCAGGCTGAAGCGGCTGCGAAACGGCACGTCGCCGATATCGGCTGCCTTGCAGTCGATCATCGGCGCCATTTTCAGGGCATGCTCGTAAGGGCCGATCCGCTCGATGGCGCGGACCGCTCGCGGTCCCAACCGGGCGCCGGCCCGGTTGGTCACGCCAAGGTCCATCGGCACCCCTACCAAGGCGACGTCCAGGCCGGCGAAATCGGGCCTGTACGGGGCATCGAGGAAGGTGGCGATATCGGCAAATGGCCATTTTCGCCGATCCCCGCCGTGAAACTGCCGGTCGGCGACGGCGCGGAAAGCCGGGTCGCGGATATCGCCACCCCGGGCCGAACCATATTTTTTGCGCAAGACCTTCAATTTGCTGGGGTTTGTCATGGCAATCGCGTATCTCTCTGCTCCCGTCCGCAGCCGGCCGGTCTGCCAAATGGCTTGGCGGAGGATGGGGATAAGTCTAAGAAGATTGCTGCAATCCGCTACGTAATTCCTCATCTGCGGAGGACATTTTGACTGAAGCGATTACCCAGATGCGCGAGCAGATCCGCAAGCATCAGGAAGAAAAGACCCGTCTGGAGAGCGACATGGCCGCGTTGGCCAAGCGGCGTCCGGAACTCGATAAGGCCATTCTGGATATCCAGGCGAAACTGCGCGCCGCCAAGGGACCGTCGCCGCAATTGCAGAAGGACTTGCTGAACGCCAAGGAGGCTGCCCAGGGGGCGATGGCCGGTATGCAGAGCCTACGCAGCAAGATTGCCGAGTTGAGTGGGAAGATTGCGGAGTTGGAGAAAAACATTAAGATTGTTGAAGATTTTATGCGGCCAAAACAGTAAGTTGCGGCTGTAATAGCAAGAGGGGGCAAAGGGGCAGAATGAACCCCATGGAGGTCGAACGGATGTTGAGCCGCCATCGAGAATGGCTGCTCAAACGTCCGCGTGGTGCTCGTCTCAATCTCTCCCTGGCCGATCTGCAAGGGTATGATTTCAGCGGCGCCGATTTGCGCGCATCGAAGCTTTCAGGTGCCAATCTGGCGCGCGCCGTACTGGTCGGGACCAATCTTTCCGAGGCCGATCTGTTTGCCGCCAACCTGGAACGGGCGGATCTGTCCAAGGCGGACCTTTCGCGGGCCGACCTGCGCGGCGCTTCGATGCGTGGCGCCACCCTGGCCGGGGCGCGCCTTCTGGGGGTCGATTTCCGCGGCGGTGCGCTGATGCAGGCCTCCGATGCCGGTGTCGGCTTCGGCGGGCCCGATGCCAATGGCAAGAAGAAGGCCAATACCTCAGGCGCCGACCTGACGGAGGCCAATCTGCGCGGCTCGAACCTGACCGGATCGAACATGAACGGCGTCAATCTCGCCGGCGCCAACCTGTCCAGGGCCAATCTGACCAAAGTCAGCCTGCGCAAAGCCAACCTGGCGGGGGCCGATTTCAAGGGAGCCTGCCTTCGCGGCGTCGACCTGTCGCTGGCGCTGATCGACGGCGCCGATTTCCAGGGCGCCGATCTGAAAGGCGCCGTCCTGGAAGACGTGGACATGGATTCCGCCAACTTCACCGGCGCGGAGCTGTTCGTCGATGTCTCCAGCTTCGGCGATACGGTGGCCTCGATCCTTCAGGAACATGAAAAATGGATCAAGACCGACGGCAAGGAAGGGACTCGTGCCGACCTGGCCGGGCTCAACATGGAGCGGATAGATCTGGCCGGTAAGGACCTCAGCGGCGCCAATCTGAAAGGCGCCAAGCTTGCCGGCGCCAAGCTGCAGAATGCCACCCTGGTCATGACCGACCTGTCCGAGGCGGACCTGACCGGCGCGAACCTGATCGGGGCGCTGGCCAATGGCGTCAACCTGGCGCGGGCCGTCCTGCATAAAGCCGTATTACAGCGGGCGCAGCTCGGCCGCGTGCCGCTGCGCGGCCCGGACGGCAAGCCGATCGGCCGCTACTGGTCGGCAAGCCTGGCGGCAGCGGATGCGACGGAGGCCGATTTCTCCGATGCCCTGCTGAAAGGCGCCAACCTGATCGACGCCAAGCTCTCCAGCGCCCGTCTGGTCAACGCTGATCTCAGCGACGCCAAGATGGTCAATACCGATCTGGACGGCGCCGATTTGACCGGCGCGCAGTTGCCGCCGGCGGATTGATTACAGCCTGCTGAACTAATCAGTTATCCATGTTGCGCACGCGCTCCATGCGCATGCGGCCGGCATGGTCGATCGCCTCCTTGAAGGCCTCGGGCGCCGCGGCGAGCAGCCTGTGATTCAGATTGCGCGTGAGCTGCCACTCTTTCTTGGGCTCATGCTTGCTGAGCAGTGTCTTGGAAGAAAGATTGGAGAGGATTCGCTCCCACAGCGTCTCCTCGCAGGAGGGGAGCCGTTTCTCACCTAGCAGTCGATTGAGCTTTTCGAGAATCGGATCGGGTTTGGGGCCCAGTGTCAGTTTGCCGGACGCCAGATCCGCCAATGCGATCAGGGCATCAGAGAGGTTGGAGCGGGGGCCCAGCAGATCCTGGATCAAGGTCGTCGAATCGAGGCAGGATCCGGCAACTTCATCCAGCAGCGGCGCCGTGCCCGGATTGCTGCGCTCGACCATGTCGGTCAAGGCGATGTCGAGGCGGCCGGCATAGCTGGACATCGACTGCGTGACCTTGGTCATCTGGAAAAAGAACAGGAAACGCTTGTCGTCGTCGGAAAGATCGCGCGCGGCCAGACGTTCGTGGAGGCGGCTGAAGTCGTTGTTCTCGAAGGCCGGCAGGTTCCGCTCCGCCATGGCATCGCGTGTGCGCTGGATCAGCTTGTCGAACAGCGCTTCCAGCTTCTTGCTGCGCTCTGCCTGACTCGGCAGGCCCGGCTGGGTCTGCGCCCCGGCCAAGGCATAAAGCCCCGCACGCAGGAAATTGCTCATGTCGTTCAGCTTGCGCTGATGCTGCGGCGAATGCAGCAGCTCGATCGAGGTCGCGTTCTGTTTGTCGAGAAACTCGCGATAGACGGCGCTGAAGGCTTTCGCCGCGGGACGCCGCGCCAGATCGTAGAGCGTATTGCAGACCGGGAAAACGCCTTTGAAGGCGCGTGTCGCCATCGCCTTGGGGCGCGCGGTCGCCGTCTTGTTGAAAATTTCCGTCTGTGTCACGAAGCCGTCGGAGCGCGACCGCGAGCGTACGACCTTGACGGCGGTGTAATCGCCCATATTCAACAGCGCGTTGGCTTGTGCGACAGCAGATTTTTCCAGCTGTTCATTTGCATGCTGCGTCATGCTCGCTTCGCCTTCGAGGCGTTTGTCGAGGCGCCAGCGGCCATCGACCATGACGTAGATTTCATAAGCATAGGCTCGCGAGCCGAAGATCGACCCAAACATTCGACGCAATCCCCCCGTCGGTCCGGCTATTTTACTGCCCTGATGGCGAATGGACGATGTTCGCCTTTATCGGCTCGGTTTTGCAAGAGTAAAGGTAATGTCGTTCCTTCAGTCTGTCGCATCCCGTCGTTGCATTTCGGCGATCGCCCGCTGCTCGATCGCCTGCAGTTGTTTCGCGAACCGCTCGAATGCCTGCGAGACGGAGAGGACGAACTGGCGCTGCTGCGGCTCCGGCATTTCCAGCGCCGCTTCGGCGAAGCGGCGCGCCTGGAAACGCGCAAGTCCGGCGGCATCCCGGAAGGCATCGGCGCGCACCTGCTCGAAGGTGGAGAGGATGCAGTGACGCGTAATGCCCTCCTCGACGGTCTTGAAGGACGCCTCCTTCACCATGCCGTCCTTCAGGAGATCGAAAACCAGCAGCGTTTCTTCGGATATCTTGTTGATGATGCCGTCAACCCGCTGGCGGTCACGCGGCGTCGGCGCCAGCTCCGGCTCTGGCGCCCGCTTCGGGGCTCGTTTGACGACGCTGCGCCACATGATCGCGACGGTCCTTTCTGGCAGCCGGCGGTGTCACCCGGTCATTCGCATCGCACGAATATTCTGCGTCACAACCGGCAGATGTGCCAATAATTTCGCCCGGAATAGTTGCGCAAGGATTAAGCCAATCGCCGCCTATGCCAAGCTGCGGCAGTTAACCGCCAATCTTGGTCCATGCTTCCATAATTTTCTGATAATCCGATAAAAAATCGTGCCGACATCTCCCATGCCGGCGGCAATGCTGCTATAAGATTGCCGCCTTAACAGGGGGCTTAAAAGGGGTCAGGCCACAGCGATCGGTTGACCAGACGACGCGGCGGGAGTAACTCGCTGCGCCAGTTACGTCGTTTTTGGCACGACTCCGGCCTATCCGGAGCAGTACAGGGGGAGGTTCCGTGGGGATCCTATTGGCGATTTGCCGCCTGATCGACGCCTTGAATGAACGCGTCGGCAGGCTGGTTTACTGGCTGGTTCTGGCCGCCGTTATCATCAGCGCCGGAAATGCCACCATCCGATACACCTTCGACACCAGTTCGAATGCCTGGCTTGAATTGCAGTGGTATCTGTTCTCAGCGGTCTTTCTGCTATGCGCCGGCTACACCCTGCTGCGTAACGAGCATATCCGCATCGACATCATCTCCGGCCGCCTGTCCGAGAAGGCGCAGACCTGGATCGACATCGTCGGCGGCGTGCTGTTCCTGCTGCCGATGGCGCTGATCATCATGTGGCTGTCCTGGCCGGTCTTCATGGACGCCTATATCCACCACGAAATGTCGCAAAATGCCGGCGGCCTGGTGCGATGGCCGGTGAAGGTCCTGATGCCGATCGGCTTCTTTCTGCTGGTGCTGCAAGGCATATCCGAGGTGGTCAAGCGGATCGCCTTCCTGATGGGGCTGATCCCGAATCCGAATCCGAAGCGCGGCGGAGGCCATGGCGCCCCTCCATCCGACCCCATCGAAGCGCCAGCGGATATGGTCGGGGAGTAAGCGCATCATGATGGAGTTTCTTACCGCCAACCTGGCGCCGGTGATGTTTGCGGCGCTGGTGGTTTTCCTGCTGCTTGGTTACCCCGTCGCCTTCGCCCTGGCCGCCAACGGTTTCCTGTTCGGCCTGATCGGCATGAAACTTGGCCTGCTGACCCCGGCCATTTTCCAGGCGCTGCCGGAACGTGTCTTCGGCATCATGGGCAATGATACGCTGCTGGCGATCCCGTTTTTTACCTTCATGGGCCTGATCCTGGAACGCTCAGGCATGGCGGAAGACCTGCTGGACACGATCGGGCAGCTCTTCGGCCCGCTGCGCGGCGGCTTGGCCTATGCCGTGATTTTCGTCGGCGCTTTGCTGGCCGCGACCACCGGCGTGGTTGCCGCATCGGTCATCTCGATGGGCCTGATCTCGCTGCCGATCATGCTGCGCTACGGTTACGACCGGCGGCTGGCCAGCGGCGTCATCGCTGCCTCCGGCACGCTGGCACAGATCATCCCGCCCAGCCTGGTGCTGATCGTCATGGCCGACCAGCTCGGCCGCTCGGTCGGCGATATGTATGCCGGCGCCCTGGTTCCAGGCCTTGTCCTGTCGGCGCTGTACGGCGGCTACGTGCTCCTGGTTTCGATCATCTTCCCGAAGGCGGCACCGGCCCTGCCGCTGGAAGCCCGGTCGTTGAAGGGATTCCAGCTGCTGTACCGGGTCATTTTCTCGCTCGTGCCGCCGCTGGTGCTGATCTTCCTGGTGCTTGGCACGATCTTCATCGGTATCGCGACACCGACCGAAGGCGGCGCCATGGGCGCGTCCGGCGCCCTGATCCTGGCCCTGCTCAAGCGCAAGCTCGACTGGTCTTTGCTGAAGCAGGCGATGGACACGACGGCCAAGCTGTCGTCCTTCGTCATCTTCATCCTGATCGGCTCCACCTGCTTCGGCCTGATTTTCCGGGCGGTGAACGGCGATCTCTGGGTCGAGCACCTGCTTACCAGCGTGCCTGGCGGCGAGACGGGCTTCCTGATCGTCGTCAATATCCTGGTCTTCGTCCTGGCCTTCTTCCTCGATTTCTTCGAGCTGGCCTTCATCGTGGTGCCGTTGCTGGCGCCGGTGGCGGACAAGATGGGCATCGATCTGATCTGGTTCGGCGTGCTGCTCAGCGTCAACATGCAGACCTCTTTCATGCACCCGCCGTTCGGCTTCGCCCTGTTCTTCCTGCGCAGCGTCGCGCCGACACATGATTACGTGGATAAGATCACCGGCAAATTGACGGAAAAGATCACCACCGGCCAGATCTACTGGGGCGCAGTGCCTTTCGTGCTGATCCAGGTCATCATGGTCGCGTTGGTGATCTCGTTCCCCAGCATGGTCACCCATTTCCTCGACCGTGGCCCGAAACTCGATCCGGCGGCCGTGGAACAGCAACTGCTGATGCCCACACCTGATTACGGCGGGGACAGTATCCAAGATATGTATAATCAGGGACAGGATCAGGGATTCGATCAATCTGACGATCAGTCAGGCGATCAAAGTCTCGATCAGTCGGACGATTCCGACGGCAATGCGGCCGAGCCCGAGGACGATCAGGATGATGCCGATCAGCCCGCCGAAGAGGACGATGGCGGCGGTCAGCCGGATTAAGCCGGACAGTTAGCTTCAATCAGCGCAGAGGCGGCCTTTTGGCCGCCTCTTTGCTTTTGGTATGGGAAAGTTCGGGCATGAAAAAAAAGGCCCCGCAATGCGGGGCCTTTCGAATACTCGGTAGAGCCGAAACCTAGCCCTTCTTGCTCTTCCTCGACCTCGAATGCTGCCGCGTGGAAGAGGCGATCATGAAGTTGTCGAAGGTATTCTCGGCAACACGCCACCAGAGAAGCTCCTCGTCGCGGAACTTCACCCAGCTGTCATAGATCTTCTTGAACTTCGGGTTGGTAGCCGAGGTTTCGGCATAAAGTTCGTTGGCCGCCTTCAGCGAGGCTTCCATGATCGGACGCGAGAAGGCGCGCAGCTGAGTCCCGTTCGCGATCAGGCGGCGCAGGGCCGCCGGATTCTGGGCATCATACTTCGCCACCATCCAGGTGTTGGCTTCATGGCATGCCGCCTCGAAGACGGCCTGATAGCTCTTGGGCAGCTTGTTGAAGGCGTCGATGTTGCAAAGCGCCGAGAGCTGCGGGCCGCCTTCCCACCAGCCGGGATAGTAGTAGTACTTGGCGACCTTGTTGAAGCCGAGCTTCTCGTCGTCGTAGGGGCCGACCCATTCGGTGGCGTCGATCGTGCCCTTCTCAAGGGCCGGATAGATATCGCCGCCGCCGATCATCTGCGGCACCAGGCCCAGCTTGACCAGCACCTTGCCAGCAAAGCCGCCGATACGCATCTTGAGGCCGTTGAAATCCTCCGGAGCCTTGATCTCCTTGCGGAACCAGCCGCCCATCTGGGCGCCGGTGTTGCCGGCCAGGAAGTTGATGACGTTATAGCCCTTGAAGAACTCACGCATCAGTTCCATGCCGCCGCCGAACATCATCCAGGCATTCTGCTGGCGCCCGTTCAGACCGAACGGAATGGCGGTGTCGAAGGCAAATGTCGGGTCCTTGCCGACATAGTAGTAAGCCGCCGTATGGCCGCATTCGACGGTGCCGGCCTGGACCGCGTCCAGAACCTGCAGCGGCGGCACGATCTCGCCGCCGGCGAAGACGCGGATCTTGAACTTGCCATCGGTTGCCGCTTCGACGCGCTTGGCGATGACTTCGCCAGCCCCGAAAATGGTGTCCAGGCTCTTCGGAAAGCTGGAGGCCATGCGCCAATTGATTTCAGGCATACTCTGGGCGATGGCCGGAGCGGGGAAGCTGGCGGCAACACCCATGCTGCCAGCGCCCGCCAAGGCGGCGCCCTTCAAAAACTTGCGTCGTTGCATTGGATATCTTCTCCCTAGTTAAGACTTTGTCGGCTGACGGGCCGGGCTCTTATGGCCCGTTACCGACCGCCCCCCATTTCACCCCACGGAGGAACGATGGCAGGAGATTACGAAATTGGTTACCCAAGGGCAACGCCGAATAAAAAAGCCCCGCCGAAGCGGGGCTTTGCAGTAATTTCAAGCTGTTGAAGATTAAGGCGATCAGCCTTTCTTCTTCTTGGCCTTGGAGGTCCGACGCGTGGTCGACGCCATGTAATTGTCGAAGGTGCCTTCGGCGACTCGGAACCACAGAAGCTGCTCGTCCCGATACTTGACCCAGCTGTCGTAGATCTTCTTGAACTTCGGGTTCTTGGCCGAGATGTCGGCGTAAAGCTCGTTGGCGGCGTCGTAAGCGGCATCCATGACGGCCTTCGGAAAGGGCCGGAGCTGGGTGCCGGTGCTGATCAGCCGCTTCAGGGCCGCCGGATTCTGCGAATCGTACTTGCCCAGCATCCAAACAACGGCTTCGGAGGACGCAGTCTCAAGGGCGGCCTGGTAGGTCTTCGGCAGCTTCGCCCACTGCTCCTGGTTGATATACAGCGACACCTGCGGGCCGCCTTCCCACCAGCCGGGATAGTAGTAGTACTTGGCGACCTTGTTGAAGCCGAGCTTCTCGTCGTCGTACGGGCCGACCCACTCGGCAGCATCGATGGTGCCCTTTTCCAGAGCGGGGTAGATGTCGCCGCCGCCGATCTGCTGCGGCACCACGCCCAGCTTGGAGAGGATCTGCCCGGCAATCCCGGCGATGCGGAACTTCAGGCCGCTCAGGTCCTGGACGGTCTTGATTTCCTTGCGGAACCAGCCGCCCATCTGCGTGCCGGTATTGCCGGCCGGGAACTGGACGATGTTGTAGTCCTTGAAGAACTCGCGCATCAGCTCGAGGCCGCCGCCATTGCGCATCCACGAATTCTGCTGGCGCACGTTCAGGCCGAACGGCATGCAGGCATCGAAGGCAAAGGTCGGGTCCTTACCGACATAGTAATAGCTGACCGTATAGCCCGCCTCGACGGTGCCGTTCTGAACGGCATCGAGCACCTGCAGCGGCGGCACGATCTCGCCGCCGGCGAAGGCGCGGATCTGGAACTTATTGTCCGTCAGCTGCGCAACGCGGTTGGCAATGAATTCCGAGCCGCCATAGATGGTGTCCAGGCTCTTCGGGAAGCTGGTGGGCAGGCGCCACTTGATTTCCGGCATGCTCTGGGCAATGGCCGGGGCGGGGAAGCTGGCAGCAACGCCCACGCTGCCGGCACCGGCAAGAGCGGCGCCTTTGAGGAATTTACGGCGAAGCATTTTCTATGGGTCTCCCTAGGCTGTTTTTGTCGTCCGGATCCATGCTGGGGAGCGCCGGAGAACAACAATAGGCATACAGACCGTCTGTATGCGGCGGGGAAAATACCTCTAGTTTCATTCCCAAGCAATAAACGAGAGCAGCCCGAGGGTTAACCGCAGGCCGGCTGGGTCCTAGCTGCCGACAGGACACAGGCTCCCATTCTCGTCGATACGCCGCCAGCCTTCCGGGGTCAGGGCTTCAAGGGGCTGAAAACGGCTCTTGTAAGCCATTTTTGGGCTCTCGGCGATCCAGTAGCCGAGGTAAACGTAGGGGTGGCCGACCTCTGCTGCATGGAGGATATGCCACAGGATGATGAAGCTGCCGGGGCTGCGGCGCTCGAATTGCGGGTCGAAATAGCTGTAGACCAGCGAAACGCCGTCATGCATCTCGTCGATCAGGCAGACGCCCAGCAGGCGGCCATCGGCCTCGCGGAACTCGGTCAGGCCGCTGCGGACCGGGCTATCCTCCACCATGGCACGGTAGTCGGAGAATTCCATATCTGCCATGCCGCCCCCCTCGTGCCGTGCGGTCACGTAGCGGCGGAAAACCTGATAATGCTCGCGGGTGGCATAGGCCGGCAGCCGCCGCGTGATCACCCCGCTATTGCGGCGCCAGACACGGCGATGACTATGGTCGAGGGTGAACATATCGACCGGTACCCGCACCGGCACGCAGGCATTGCAGTTTTCGCAGGCAGGGCGATAGGCCAGATCCTGGCTGCGCCGGAAACCGGCCTGGCTCAGCGCATTATGCAAGCCATCGGGGTCATCGCCGGCAAGCAGTGTCACCACCTTCCGCTCCAGGCGACCCGGCAGATAAGGGCAGGGTGTCGGCGGAGTGGCAAAGAAATGCCGCAATGGTATCTGCAAGCGATGCTTCACGTCGCTGTCCGTCAGCGTGACTAACTCCAAAAAAGGAGCTTAGCGTAATTGGCAGGCTTGGGGAGGGGTAATCTTCACCCCGATTTTGCCTGCCGACGATGTACGATCATGCCGCACAGAATGTCGTGCAGGCAGCGTCGTCGATTATTGAACAGGGCCCAAAGCAGGATCAACCCGACCGTGAAGCCGGTCGTGACATAAAAGACCGCTGTGTGCAGAAGCGCTTGTAAATAACCCGGTTTGCCGCCATTCCACACGGAAACCTGCAAGCGAAACAGCCGCATGCCCAATGTCGCAGAGCTTGGGCCGCCGATCGTGAGGGTGTGATAGGCGATTGGAAGAGCCGCAGCGATCGCGAACAGCAGCGGCGTCACCAGGCCAAAGGTGGCGACGGTCAGAAGCGCGACGGCGATATAATAAAGCCCAAGAAGCCCGGCAATCACCACGAGATCGACCATATAGGCGAATATCCGCCGCCAGGTCACGCCCTCGAAAAGGCCGGGATCACGAAGTGGATCGAGGACGGCGTATTCCGCCGATCCTCGTTGCGTCAGTTCAGGCGGCCGGTCAGTCACGTCGTGTCCGTCTATCCGGTTCAGCGCGATGGAGCTGTACGAATAGCACCGTTGCTTGGGCCAGGTCCATCCAGGCCGGGCGGTGGCGGCGGCGGCGGCGAGGGTGCGTGCAGCGGGCCGGGGCGCGGAGCGTTTTGCGGCGCCTTGCCGCCCGGCGGAACCGTGCTGAGGAGCAGGATGGCGATGCGGCGATTGCGCGGATCGAGCGGATTGTCCTTGATCAGCGGATCCTGATCCGCATTGCCGGTCACCTGACGGATGCGTTCCGGCGCGACGCCGGACTCGATCAGGGCGCGGCGCGCTGCATTGGCGCGATCAGCCGACAATTCCCAGTTCGAATACGCGCCCTGGCCGCGGAAGGGCTGGGCATCGGTGTTGCCGCTGATGGCCAGCTTGTTGGGCAGCTTGGCGACGACCTGCGCGACCTGCTGCATCAGCCGGCGGGCTTTTTCATTCATCTGCGCCGAGCCCGACGGGAACATCGAGGATTGCTCCTGGTCGACGAGCTGGATGCGCAGTCCCTGCGGCGTCTGGTCGAAAACGACCTGCTTGGACAATTCGGCAAGCTGCGGGTTGTCCTGAATCGCTTGTCGGATCTGTTCTTCCGCCTGGCGGAAATTCTCGGCCTCGATCTGCTGCAGCCGCTCGCGGGCCGCCTCGGCGTCGATCTGCTGCAAATTGGACTGCCCGGCAGCATCCTGCCGGCCGGATGCATTCTGCTGGTTTGCGCCTTGCTGCGCTTCCGAAGGTTCGGGGAATTGCTGACCTTGCTCTCCGGGTGCCGGCGGCGGCGTGTGCACGTCTTCGTATTTCTGATCGTATTGGGGCTGGTCTGGCTGATCCGATTTTTCCGAGGAGGGGCCGACGATGACGGTAGGCAACCCGAAGCTGGAAATCTTGCCGCCATCCTCGACGATGGTGCGGCCGCCCAGCACGCCGCCGGCGCCGGACAGGCTGCGGCTGACCGAAGCCGGCGAGAAGTAATCGGCGACACCCTTCTTCTGCTCGTCGGTGGTGACGTTGAGCAGCCACAGCAGCAGAAAGAAGGCCATCATCGCGGTCACGAAGTCGGCATAGGCAACCTTCCAGGCGCCGCCATGCGCTCCGGCTTCGCCCTTCTTGACCTTCTTTACGATGATCGGGCGTTCGCCCTCATTCGCCGCCATGCCTCAGGCTTTCGCGATCGTTATACCGTTTGCACCTTGCTGGTGGCTTCCTCGACCTCGTAGAAAGTCGGGCGGACGTTGGCCATCAGCGATTTGCGTGCGAATTCGACAGAGACTGCCGGCGCATAGCCCTGCAGATGGGCGAGCAGGCCGGCCTTCATGCAAAGCATGTATTTGCTTTCATGCTCCCAGGTTGCCTTGGCGGCCGAGGCCATCGGTGAAACGAAGCCGTACGAGAGCAGAATACCGCTGAAGGTACCGACGAGCGCACCGCCGATCAGATGGCCAAGGACTTCCGGCGGCTCGCTGATCGAGCCCATGGTGTGAATGACGCCGAGCACGGCCGCGACGATGCCGAGCGCCGGGAAGCTGTCGCCGAAGGTCGTCAATGCATGACCGGCAAGATGCTCTTCCTGATGATGGACATCGAGCTCCATGTCCATCAGCGCTTCCATCTCATGCGGATTCTCGCTGCCCAGCGTCATCAGGCGCAAGTAGTCGCAGAGGAACTCCATCGAATGATGGTCGTCCATGAATTTCGGGAACTGGGTGAAGAGCTTGCTCTCTTCCGGTTTCTCGATGTGCTGCTCCAGCGCCAGCATGCCCTTGCTCTTGGCCAGCTTGAACACGCTGTAGAGCATCGACAGCAATTCGAGATAGTCGTCCTTGGTGTATTTCGGCCCCTTGAACGCCTTCTTGAAGCCGCTCATGGCATGCTTCAGCACCGGCTTGGGACAGCTGATGATGAACGCGCCGACGCCGGCTCCGAAGATGATGATGAATTCGAAGGGCTGGAAGAGAACCGCCAAATGGCCGCCGCCGGCGAGATACCCGCCCAGCACGCAGCCCAGCACCACGATCGCCCCGATAATGGTCAGCATTCAACAACGCTCCATGCCCGTGTCGCACGCCAGACAATATGCGGCACGCTCAACCCAACCCCTGTCTTATCGTATGGCCGTGGTAAACAGAACATTGAAAAACGAGAGATTTCAGCGGCCGACCAGACGCAGCAGACCGACGGCTCCCCGTTCGTAATCGGCCGGCCGCGTCGAGATCGGAATATACTGGACCGCCGCCCAGGGAGCAGCGAAATTCCGGTAAAAAGACGATAACGGATGGCCGGATTGTCCGGTCGAATCAATGAACTGCGACCGGTTCAGGTCGGCGAGATCGTAGATTGCCCGCAGCGACGGCGCATGGCGGTTGGCAAAGGGCTCTGCGTCATCTGAGATGTCGTTGCGGCCGACATCGATGGTAAACGCACCCCCAGGGGTCGGAACCCTCACCTCGAAGAGCCGGCGCAGGACCGGAACATTGCTGAACGGGCGGTGGGTGGCCTTGGCGTAATGAGCGTCCCCCCAGCGCCAGCGGGCCATATCGGAGCCATAGCGCGCTTTCAGGTCGCCCAGCGCCCGATCCAGGGCGTCGGCGATCAGCCCGGCGCAGGTTGTCGCCGCTCCTGTCGCAACATTGGCGCACCAGCGCGCCTGCCCGCCGGTATTGCTCAGGATGTTCTTGATCAGGACCGGGCGGAACCGCCATAGCCGGTGGAAACTCTCCCCCAGTTCGTCCGCCAGGATCAGGCGCGTCAATTCGCGGTACCAGGCCTCGAAGATCAGCGGCTCGGCCCGGCTGGCGGCCATCGTGCCGTCCCATCGGCCGAGCAGGGCCAGCGCCGTGGGCAGCTCCGGGTTGGCGGGCTGCGCTTTCGGCGGCGCCGCCAGCATGAGCGGCAGCAGGTCTGCCACCATCAGCGATGTGAGGTCGCCCTGGATCTGCTTGAAGCTTTCAACCGAATGCACCGGGCGCTCCCGGAGCAGTTGCTCGATGCGTTGCGCGCGATAAGGCTCGGCCCATTCCGAGGTCAGGAAATAGGGATAGCTGTCGGGAACGATCTTGTTGTTCGCGGTCACGATCATGCCATTGGCCGGGTTATAGGCCTGCGGCAGCCGGTCGAAGGGAATGAAGCCGTCCCAGTCGTAGCGGGCATCCCAGCCCGGCGCCGGCGCCAGCCCCTTCATGTCGTTTTCCGGCTTGCGGATCGGAATGAGGCCGGGCGCAAGAAAGCCGATATTGCCGGCGGTGTCGGCATAGACGATGTTCTGCTGCGGCGTGACGAAGCGGCGGAAATTGGCCACGAAGCTGTTCCAGTCGGTCATCCTGTCGAGACCGGCCAGCGCATCCGCCGTCGTGTCGTCATCGCGCAGGGCGGTCCAGGCGAAAGACAGTACATAGCCGTCATGCAGTAGGCGGCGCGCGCCGTCATGCACATCGGAGATCACCGGTCCGTGCCGGGTTTCCCGTACCGTGAGAATGACATCCGGCTCGCCGCGCACCTTGATGACTTCCTGCCGCTCGATGAAGGCCGCGCTGCCGTCCGGCGTCAGGTAGCGGGTCGGATCGTTCGGATCGATGCGCTCGATGAAAAGATCCTGCGTGTCCGGGCCGGTATTGGTGAAACCCCAGGCCACATGGCCGTTATGGCCAAGAATGATGCCGGGAATGCCGGGCAAGGTCGCGCCGACCGCATCGCCGCCGGGATAGGACATATGGGTGAAGTACCAGATCGACGGCGACGTGAGGCCGAGATGGGGATCGTTGGCCAGCAGCGGCGCTCCCGTCACCGTGCGCTTGCCATTCACCACCCAATTGTTCGAGCCCAGCCCCTCGGGCGGCGGCTCCGGCAGCGCCCGCATCAGCGCCTCGGCATCGAGCGCCCTGGCCACCTTCGCATAGAGATCGCTGTTGGCGGCCAGCGCGATCGGCGCATCGCCCGGATAGGGCGGGTAGAATTCCTCGATCTGCCGCTTGCTCAGCCGCTGCGCCAGGGCGAGCCGGGCGAGTTCCGAATACCAGTTGCCGCTGAGGTCCCACGCCATCATCTTGAGCCAGCCCAGCGAGTCAGCCGGCGTCCACGGCTCTGGTTCGACGTCGAAGATGGTGAATTCAACGGGGAGCGCGCTCGAGCGGCTTTTCAGGAAGGCGTTCACGCCATCGGCATAGGCTTGCAGATAGGCCTGCGTTTCCGGCTGCAGGGCCGAGAAGGCGGCCACCGCCTTGCGATGGATGCCCAGCGTGCGCAGGAACTTGTCGGTGTTCAGGGCCTTTTCGCCGAAGATCTCGGCCAGCCGGCCGGCGGCGATACGCCGGTTCACCTCCATCTGCCAAAGCCTGTCCTGGGCATGGGCGAAACCGAGGCCGAAAGCGGCTTCGTTGCGGTCTGCCGCGCGGATATGCGGCACCGCGTAGCGGTCGCGCAAAATCTCGACGGGCATTTGCAGGCTCCGTTCGACGGCAATCTGGCCGTCGACCTCGGGCAGGGAGGAGCGGGCGTAGAAGTAGACGACGGCTGCTGCGGCTCCGACGATGACAAGCAATATGACCAGGAGCCGCAAGAGCCAGCGCATCGTTTCCCCTCGGCGGTGACGCAGACCGCCGAGACTTAACAGATTCGCGAATGATTTGCAGTGGATAAAGGGTGGGGCGCCCGAAGGTTTTCAGCGCCGCGCAGCGCTGTCAGGCGATGGCGACCTGGCGGCCACCCGCGGCTTCGGGGATGTTGGCGGCATTGCTGGCCGCACTGCTGAAGGCGGCAATCGCGGTGCGCGTCAACGCCGGTACACTGGACGGCACTCCGGTATCGTTCGATGCATTGCCGGTGCTAGCGTCAGGCTTGTCGCCGCCGAATGTCACGATCCGCGCATCATCATGGCCACTATGGTTGCCGGGCCCAGCCGCACCGACGATGTGCGGTGCGGTCCGCGCGACGCCGCCATGGCGGTCGGCCGGACGCAGTTCCGAATCATCCGGCAGGTTCTGCTCGTATTCGCGGACAACCCGCGGGCTCGGATATTGCCGTTTGACCTCACCGGTCTGGCTGTCGCGGAATTCGACGATGGCAAGCCGCGTGCGCAGGTCGAGCCGGATAAAGGGGCTGAGATAGGCCGCGACATTGGGGGCCGGCGAGGGCAGTTGGATCACATTATCGCCGGCGACATGGGCCCCGGTATCGCCGCCACGCGCCGAAGATGCCGCAAAAGCGCCGTTGGCCGCGACGTCGGAAGAATTGCTGGTTGTTACTGCACGGGCTCCGCGGGCTGTCGCACCGCTGCTGCCCGCCACGGCGATACTGCCGATGGTTTCGAGCGGCATAATGGGCTTCTCCCATGCCAGATATAAAGCGACTTACTATCTCCTTTTATCGTTAATACGACTTTCTTGCAAGTGTTAATTGTGTGGCATCGAGATTCAATCTCGGGTTGGTATGTATACACGGGTTGCCTATCCCGCCGGCATGATGCAAACTGCCCTTCAGGGTGGCGCTTCGCCTAACCCTTTATTTCTTCTTGATCTTTTGGGGGAGACGATGGCGAAATTGGCTTTTGTCGGTTTGGGCGTCATGGGTTATCCCATGGCTGGTCATCTGGTTAAGGCGGGCCACAGCGTAACCGTCTGGAATCGCTCTACCGAGAAGGCCGATCGCTGGGTGGCAGAGCACAAGGGCAGCAAGGCCGCCACTCCCAAAGAGGCTGCCAGCGGCGCCGAATTCGTCATGGCCTGCGTCGGCAACGACGACGATCTCCGCTCGGTCGTCTATGGCGACAACGGCATCTATGCCGGTCTGGCAAAGGGCGCGGTTTTCGTCGACCACACCACCGCTTCAGCCGATGTCGCCCGTGAGCTGCACGCCAAGGCCAAGGCCTCGGGCTTCGGCTTCGTCGACGCGCCGGTCTCCGGCGGTCAGGCCGGTGCGGAGAATGGTCAGCTCACCATCATGTGCGGCGGCGATGCCGCCGATTACGACCGCGTCAAGCCCGTCATCCAGGCCTATGCCAAGATGCAGAACCTGATGGGCCCTGCCGGCAGCGGCCAGCTCACCAAGATGATGAACCAGATCTGCATCGCCGGCCTGGTGCAGGGTTTGTCGGAGGCGCTGGCCTTCGGTCGCGCCTCGGGCCTGGATCTGTTCAAGGCGGTCGAAGTGATCTCCAAGGGGGCGGCGGGCTCGTGGCAGATGGACAACCGCCACAAGACGATGATCGAGGGCAAGTTCGATTACGGCTTCGCCGTCGACTGGATGCGCAAGGACCTCGGCATCTGCCTGGCGGAAGCGCGCCGCAACGGCACCAGCCTGCCGGTCACGGCACTGGTCGATCAGTTCTATGCCGAAGTGCAGCAGATGGGCGGCAATCGCTGGGACACCTCCAGCCTGATCGTGCGGCTGGAGGCGAAGAAGACGAAGCGGTAACGCCTGTAGTAGCCGCCGCCGGCGCTTATCTCCTAAGACTGTCTGCCGTCCGCCAGCATGCGCGCGACATCGAGCGCAAAATAGGTCAGCACCCCGTCGCAGCCGGCTCGCTTGAATGCCAGCAGGCTTTCCCAGGCTACCTTGGTGCGGTCGAGCCAACCGCGTTCGGCCGCACCGGCCAGCATCGCGTACTCGCCCGAGACCTGATAGGCGAAGGTCGGCAGCCTGAAGGCCTGCTTCACGCGCCAGCAGATGTCGAGATACGGCATGCCGGGCTTGACCATCACCATATCGGCGCCTTCGGCGATATCGAGCGCGACTTCGCGCAATGCCTCGTCGCCATTCGCCGAATTCATCTGATAGGTGCGCTTGTCACCGGCGCCGAGATTGACGGAGGAGCCGACGGCGTCGCGGAACGGCCCATAGAAGGCGGAGGCATATTTCGCCGCATAGGCCATGATCTGCACATGCTGGAATCCCTCGCGGTCCAGGCCCTGGCGGATCGCCGCGACACGGCCATCCATCATGTCCGACGGCGCGATGATGTCGCAGCCGGCACGTGCCTGCACCAGCGCTTGTTCCACCAGCACCGGCACCGTCTCATCGTTGAGGATTTCTCCGTTGCGCAGAAGGCCGTCATGGCCATGGCTGGTATAAGGATCGAGCGCGACATCGCAGAGCACGCCGATATTCTTCGTCGCCGCCTTGATCGCGCGGACCGAACGGCAGATCAGGTTCTCCGGATTGGTCGCTTCCTTGCCGGTATCGGTCTTGAGCTTCGGGTCGGTTGCGGGAAACAGCGCGATCGCCGGGATCCCGAGCTGCTGGGCTTCCTTGGCCGCGGCCACGGCATGATCGATGCTCAGCCGCTCGACGCCCGGCATGGACGGGATCGGCGCGTTCTTCGTTTCGTCATGGATGAAGATCGGCCAGATCAGATCGTCGACGCCAAGACGCTGTTCGGCGACGAGGCGCCGGATCCAGTCGGCGCGGCGCAGGCGGCGCGGTCGGGAGGTCGGGAAGGCGGGTTGCTGGGGCAAGAAATCCTGGGTCATGGCGAGAGCTTTAATAACCCCCTCCGCCGGTGCAAGCCAGCGTTTAAGCCCGTTCTGGGCCTATGCGGTCATTCTGCCGCACCGCTGCCGCTGGACCTCCTGCGATCGTTCCGTATGACGCTGCCTCTGCGCTCTTTCGCCGGCGGCAATGGCGGGAAACTGGTAAAATATTGCCTTGGCAACGGGTCCGATTGGGCTGAGCTGGCTTGAACTGGATTCAATTGGCTTTATGACCTGAATCGACCGGATCTGGGGCTAGCCCGATCTCAGGTACTGGATCGCCGAATCGCGTTCGAAGAGATACAGCAGCACCCGCAGGGCGCGGCCCCGTTCGGTGGCCAGCTCCGGGTCGCGTTCCAGGATCAGGCGGGCATCGTCCCGGGCAGCCGCCAACAGCTCGCCATGGGCGGCCAGATCGGCCAGCTTGAAATCGGGCAGGCCGCTTTGGCGCGTGCCCAGCACTTCGCCGGCGCCGCGCAGCCGCAAATCCTCCTCGGCGATGCGGAAGCCGTCATCCGTCTCGCGCAAAATCTTCAGCCGCGCCTTGGCCGTCTCGCCCAGCGGTCCCGAAAAGACCAGCAGGCAGGCGCCCGGCCTGCCGCCGCGCCCGACGCGGCCGCGCAGTTGGTGTAGCTGCGCCAGGCCGAAGCGCTCGGCATGCTCGATGACGATCAGGGTGGCTTCCGGCACGTCGACGCCGACCTCGATCACCGTGGTGGCAACCAGCAGCTTGGCGCGGCCGCCGGCGAAGGCTTCCATGGCGGCATCCTTTTCGGCACTGCTCATCTGGCCATGCACCAGAGCCACGCTGCCTTCGCCGAGCTCGGGTTCGAGCGCCTGTTTCAGTGAGGAATGGCGTTCGGCCGCGGCGGCGAGGTCGCTCTGTTCGCTTTCCTCGACAAGAGGACAGACCCAGTAGACCCGCTCGCCGGACTGGATCTTGCGTTTGACCGCGCCGACCACGTCCATGAAGCGGTCGGCCGAGACGGTGCGGGTATCGACCGGCGTGCGGCCAGGCGGCTTCTCGGTCAGTTTGGAAACGTCCATGTCGCCATAGGCCGTCAGCGAGAGCGTGCGCGGGATCGGCGTCGCCGTCATCACCAGCACATCGACGCCGCCCTTGTCGCGCTGGCCCTTTGCCGCAAGGCCAAGCCGCTGGCCGACGCCGAAGCGGTGCTGCTCGTCGATCACCGCCAAGGCGAGGTCGTGGAAGACGACGTCGTCCTGGAAGAGGGCATGGGTACCAACGAGGATGTCGATCTCACCGGCAGCCAGGCGTTCGAGCAGGGCGACACGCGCCTTGCCCTTGTCGCGGCCGGTGAGCAGCGCCAGCCGCACCCCGAGCTTGTCGCAATAGGGCTTCAGCGTTTCGGCATGCTGACGCGCCAGAATCTCGGTCGGCGCCATCATCGCCGCCTGCGCGCCGGCCTCGACGGCCAGCAGCATGGCATTCAGCGCCACCATGGTCTTGCCGCTGCCCACATCGCCCTGCAGCAGCCGCAGCATCCGGTTGGCCGACGCCATGTCGCCGGCAATCTCGGCATTGGCCTGCCGCTGGGCGCCGGTCAGCGGCCAGGGCAGCAGCTTTTCCAGCGCGCCGCGCAAGCGCCCATCGCCTTTCAGCGGCCGGCCGGACAGCCGTTTCAGGCGCCGGCGTATCAGCAGCAGCGCAAGCTGGTTGGACAGCAGCTCGTCATATGCCAGGCGCTGACGCGGCAGGGAATGCTTCTCGAGATCGGCGGCATGTTCGGGCCGATGAGCCGCGAGCAGCGCCTCGCGCCAGCCCGGCCAGCGCTGCTGGCGCTGATAGGCCGGATCGAGCCATTCCGGCAGTTCCGGCGCCCTGGCGAGGGCATGGTCGATGATCTTGGCCAGGGTCCGCGGTGCAAGGCCCGCGGTCAGCGGATAGACCGGCTCGACGCTGGCAAGCTGGTCGATCTCCTCCAGCGTGGCGATGCGGTCGGGATGGGTCATTTGCGGCTGACCGTCGAACAATTCGAGCATGCCGCTGACGACGCGTTGCTCGCCCGCGGGCAGGCTGCGTTTGAGGAAATCCTCCCGGCCATTGAAAAAGACCAGCGTCAGCTTGCCGCTGCCGTCATGGCCGAGGATTTTGTATGGCAGGCGAGGCGTGCGCGGCGGCAGATGGCGGTCGATGGTCAGCGTAATCGTGGCGATGCGGCCTGGTTCGGCCTCGGCAATCCTGGGCCGGTAGCGGCGGTCGATCAAGCCGCTCGGCAGATGCCACCACAGGTCCTGCACGCGGCCGCCGGCCAGCTTCTCGACCAGCGGCGCAAGCCTGGGGCCGCAGCCTTTCAGGCTGGTGATGGGCGCAAAGGCGGGAAACAGCGATTCCGGTCGCATGATCGGCGTAAATTTCGGCGGAAACCTTGAGAATCCGAGAGTTTGGGTACTATATCCTGCCTCTGCCCCGGAGACAGCCTTATGACCGAGATTCAGCGCGAGGATATCGAGACCCGTCGCAAGCGGCTGCTGCACCGCAGCCTCTATACCGGCATGAAAGAGGTCGACATTCTGCTCGGCGGATTCGCCCGCCAGCATCTGCCGACCTTTTCGGAGCATGAACTCGATCAGTATGAAAATCTGCTGGAGAATTACGACGATCCGCAGATCTATGCCTGGGCCGTCGGCCGCGAGCCGGTGCCGGCGCATCTCGATACCGGAGTAATGAAGCTGCTCAAGGCCTACAAGCTGCCCGTCTGATTGCCATGACTTTCCAGTTGCCGGACATTTTGACCGGGCCGGGGCGTTGGGCGCTTGCCGGCACGCCGGAGGGGCAGGATGCACGCCTGCTCGCCGCGCTGTGCCAGCGGCAACGCGGGCGCGGCGTGCTGCATGTCTGCCGCGACGATGCCCGCATGGCGACCGTCGAGGCGGCGCTGAAGTTCTTCGCCCCGGAGCTGCCGGTCTTGAGCCTGCCCGCCTGGGATTGCCAGCCCTATGACCGCGTTTCGCCCAATGCCGAGATCGCGGCCAAGCGCATGGACACGCTGAACCAGCTCAGTGGCGAGCATCCCGAGGTGCCCTGGCTGCTGCTGACAACGGTGAATGCCGTCCTGCAGCGCTTGCCCGTGCCCGAGTATCTGCGCCGCACCGGTTTCAGCGCGGCCAAAGGCGCCCGCATCAAGCCCGAGACCCTGATCGAGTATCTCAATCGCAATGGCTATAGCCGGGTCTCGACGGTGATGGAGGCCGGCGAATACGCCGTGCGCGGCGGTCTGGTCGATCTCTTCCCGCCGGGCGTGGACACGCCGTACCGCTTGGATTTCTTCGGCGACGAGGTGGAAAATATCCGCCGCTTCGATCCGGCCAGCCAGCGCACCATCGACAGCGTCGAGGTCTTGTCGCTGACGGCGATGAGCGAGGTGCCGCTCGATCCCGACGCGGTCGCGCGCTTCCGCAGCGGTTATCGCGAATTGTTCGGCACCGTCACCAAGGAAGACCCGCTTTACGAGGCGGTTTCGGCTGGCCGGCGCCAGATCGGCATGGAACATTGGCTGCCGCTGTTCTTCGAGCGTATGGCAACGGTCTTCGACTATGTGCCCCAGGCCGCCGTGACGCTCGATCCCCTGTCGGACGAAGCGGTCGAGGAACGCTTCAAGGCGATTGCCGATCACTATGACGCCCGCCGGGCGGCAATGAAACGGGGGCTGCAAGAGGGCGGCGCGCCCTATAAGCCGCTGCCGCCGGACCGGCTCTATCTGACCGCGGGCGAATGGCCGCAGCGGCTGGCGAAATATCCCGTCGCCCAGCTTCACCCCTTCCATGCCGTGGGTGGCGAGGGCGTCACCGTCGTCGATCTGGGCGGCAAACCGGGCCGCGATTTCGCGCCGGAACGCGCGCAGGCCGCCAAGGCGGCGGAAAGCAAGGCGGCACCTGGTATTGGCGTCTACGAAGCTCTGGGCGGCCATCTCGCCAAGCAGGTGGAGCAGGGCAGGCGCGTACTGTTCGCGGCCTTCTCCGCCGGCGCCCGCGATCGTCTGGCGCTGGTGCTGAAGGATCACGGTCTTGGCATGCCGCAGCCGATCGAAGCGGCGGCCGAGATCGAGGCCTTGCCGAAGGCGGCTGCCGCCATTGCCGTCCTGCCGATCGAGCATGGTTTCGAGGCCGCCGATCTCTGTGTCGTCGCCGAACAGGACATTCTGGGCGACCGTCTGGTCCGGCCGCGGCAGAAGAAGCGGCGGGCGGAGAATTTCATCGCCGAGGCGAGCGCACTGCAGCCGGGCGATTACGTGGTGCATGTCGACCACGGCATCGGCCAGTACAAGGACCTGGTGACGCTCGATGTCGCGGGCGCCCCGCACGACTGCCTGCTGCTGCATTACGATGGCGGCGACCGGCTCTATCTGCCGGTCGAGAATATCGAGATGCTGTCCCGCTATGGATCGCCCGAAGCCGAGGTGAACCTCGACAAGCTCGGCGGCGTAGCCTGGCAGAACCGCAAGGCGCGCATGAAGCAGCGCCTGAAAGATATGGCGGGCGAACTGATGAAGATTGCCGCCCAGCGCGAGTTGCGCCAAGGCGAACAGGTGATGCCGCCGGAGGGCATGTACGAGGAATTCTGCGCCCGTTTTCCCTATGACGAAACGGACGATCAGGCCCGCGCCATCGAAGAGACTCTGGACGATCTTGCCAGCGGCAAGCCGATGGACCGCCTGATCTGCGGCGATGTCGGTTTCGGCAAAACTGAAGTGGCACTGCGGGCCGCCTTTACCGCCGCCATGGGCGGACAGCAGGTCGCGCTGGTCTGTCCGACGACACTGCTGGCGCGCCAACATTACCGGACCTTCGTTCAACGTTTCCAGGGATTGCCGATCCGGGTCGAGCAGCTCTCGCGCATGGTCTCCGCAAAATCAGCGACGGCAACCAAGAAGGGCCTCAAGGACGGTACGGTCGATATCGTGATCGGAACCCATGCCGTATTGAGCAAGAGCGTCGAGTTCAAGCATCTCGGCCTGTTGATCATCGACGAGGAGCAGCATTTCGGCGTCAAGCATAAGGAGCGCCTGAAACAGCTGCGGGCCGAGGTGCATGTGCTGACCATGTCGGCGACGCCGATCCCGCGCACGCTCCAGCTGGCGCTGTCCGGCGTGCGTGAGCTGAGCCTGATCGCCACGCCGCCAGTCGACCGCCTGGCGGTACGCACCTATGTGACGCCGTTCGACCCAGTGGTGATCCGCGAAGCGTTGTTGCGCGAGCATTTCCGCGGCGGCCAGAGCTTCTTTGTCTGCCCGCGGATCGAGCATCTCGAAACCGCGATGGCCTTCATCCGCGATCACGTGCCGGAACTGAAGTCGGTCATGGCGCATGGCCAGATGGCGCCGACCGAGCTCGACGACGTGATGAACGCCTTCTACGACCGCCGCTATGATGTGCTGGTGGCGACCAATATCGTCGAGAGCGGATTGGATATTCCCTCCGCCAATACGCTGGTCGTCTATCGCGCCGATCTGTTCGGTCTGGCGCAGATGTACCAGTTGCGCGGCCGGGTAGGGCGGTCGAAATTGCGCGCCTATGCCTATTTCACCTATCAGCCCGGACGGATGCTGAATACGGGTGCCGAGCAGCGCCTGCATGTGCTGCAGAGCCTCGATACACTCGGCGCGGGATTCAGCCTGGCATCACATGACCTCGATTTGCGCGGCGCAGGCAATCTGCTGGGCGAGGAACAATCCGGCCATATCAAGGAAGTCGGTTTCGAGCTGTATCAGGAAATGCTGCAGGAGGCGATTGCCGAGGCGAGGGCCACTGCACGCGGCGAAACCGGACCGGGCGGCGAGAAATGGTCGCCGCAGATTCAGATCGGTACGGCGGTCCTGATCCCCGAAGGTTATGTTGCCGATCTCAATCTCCGCATGCAGCTTTATCGACGGCTGGCCGAGCTGGAGAGCCGGGAGGATATCGATGCCTTCGCGGCGGAACTCATCGACCGGTTCGGGCCACTGCCTCAGGAAGTGCAGCACCTGCTCGACATCGTGGCGATCAAGCGCCATTGCCGCGATGCCAATATCCTGAAGATCGAAGCCGGTCCGAAAGGAGCGACGCTTGCCTTCCGCGACAACAGCTTCGCCGATCCGGCCGGACTGGTGCTGTTCATTCAATCGGAGCGCGGCAAGGCAAAACTGCGCCCCGATCACAAGGTTGTCTTCATTCAGGATTGGCCCGAGCCGGAAGACCGGCTGAAAGGCGTGATGCGGATAGCCTCGCGGCTGGGCGAGATCGCGACTAAGGCGAGGAAAGCTGCCTAGCTGGCGGGTCTGGCCATCGCTTCGGCGACCTTGTCGATCACCTCGAGCAGCACGGTTGGATCCTGCGCTCCTGGAACGCCATAGCGCCGCTCGAAAATGAAGAAGGGCACACCGGTGATGCCCAGTTCGCGCGCCATCTGGTCCTCTGACTGGATTACATCGGTATCCCGACCCTCGTCGAGCAGGGACTTCACCAATGCGCCATCCATACCTTCGGCTGCTGCGGCATCGGCCAGGATCTGATGGTCGCCGATATTCTGGCCTTCGATGAAGTAAAGCCGGAACAGCCGCTCCTTTAGCTCATTCTGCACACCGGCATTCAGTGCCCAACGCAAGACTGTATGCGCGGCCAGCGTATTCGGGGTTCGCGTGATCCCGTTGAAATCGAAGGGAATGCCTTCCTTGGCGCCTTCGGCTGTTATCCGGGCGTAAATTTCGCTGGCGCGGGCGGGACCGCCGAATTTGGCTTCCAGGTAAGCCTTCCGGTCGGCGCCCTCCTTTGGCATGTCGGGGTTGAGTTGAAACGGGCGCCAGCCGATCTGGAATTCCATGTCGGGGCGCTGAGCCATGGCCTGTTCGAGCCGGCGCTTGCCGATGAAGCACCAGGGGCAGATGACGTCGGAAACGATTTCGATACGCATATCGCAACGGTAGCGCGATATAGTCGTTCCGGCCAGCCCCTTGACCGCAATTCCGCGAGCCCCGACCATCCGGTCTGAAAATCTGGAGGATTCGATGACCCAAGGAACCAATTTGAAGGGCAAGGTTGCCGTCATTACCGGGGCCAGCAGCGGGCTCGGCGAACGTTTTGCCGAACTCCTGAGCGGGGCAGGCGCGACCGTCGCCCTGGCGGCCCGCCGGACCGACAGGCTTGCCGCACTGGCCGAGAAGGTGAATGCCGCCGGCGGCCGAGCGATCACGGTCAAACTGGATGTCAACGACTACGACAACGTTCAGGGTGCTTTCGCCGAAGTGACCGGCAAGCTGGGCGGCGTCGACATCCTGGTCAACAATTCGGGCGTCAGCCGGCAGGCCAGGATCACGGATGTGACGCCGGAGGACTACGACTTCATCATGGACACCAACACCAAGGGCGCCTTCTTCGTCGCCCAGGCCGCAGCGAAGGAGATGATCGCCAAAGGCAAGGCCGGACGCATCATCAACATCGCTTCCGTGGCAGGTCTGCGGGTGCTCAGCCAGCTCTCCGTCTATTGCATGTCAAAAGCGGCAGTGGTCCAGATGACCAAGGCGATGGCGCTGGAATGGGCACGGTACGGCATCAACACCAATGCGATCTGCCCAGGCTATATCGAGACCGAGATCAACCGCGAATACTGGTCGACGCCGGGCGGCAAGAAACTGATGGAGATGCTGCCGCGGAAGCGGGTCGGCGAGCCGAAGGATCTCGACGGGCTGCTGCTGCTGCTTGCCTCCGACGAAGCGCGTTTTCTCAATGGCGCCATCATCGCTGCGGACGATGGTCTGGCGGTTACCTAGCTGAAGGCGGATGCGCGTGACGACAGACCTTACCGACAAGCCCGCGATACTGGTGCTGTTCGCGCATCCTTACCCGCATATGTCGCGGGTGAACCGGGCCATGGTGGAGGCGGTGGCTGACCTGCCGCGCGTGACCGTTCACGATCTTTACGAGACCTATCCGGATTTTCATGTCGACATCAAACGCGAGCAGGCGGCGCTGCTGGCCCATGACGTCGTTGTCATGCAGCACCCGCTGTATTGGTATTCCTGCCCATCGCTGCTGAAGGAATGGATGGACGCTGTCCTCGAATATGGCTGGGCTTATGGCACCGGAGGTACGGCCCTGAAGGGCAAGGAGCTGGTACAGGCGATATCCACCGGCGGACCGGATACCGCCTATCGCGCGGAAGGGTACAACCGGCACTCGATCGTGGAATTGTTGCGGCCATTCGAGTTGTCCGCCCAGCTTTGCGGCATGAGCTACCGCGCGCCATTCCTGTTCCAAGGCGTGCGGCTCAAATCCGCAGCGGATGTTGCTGCGCATGCGCGCAGGTACCGGGAGTGGCTGTCGTCCTATCCGCATCCGAAGAGCCAGCCGGCTTGCGAGCAACCGGCAGTGCCGGCAACCGATCGCTAGGAGCGCGGCATGGATGGTCTGCTGCTCAATGCCGTGATCTACCTTGCCGCAGCCGTCATTGCAGTTCCCATCAGCAAGCGGCTTGGGTTCGGATCGGTGCTCGGCTACCTGATCGCGGGAATTGTGATCGGGCCCTGGGGTTTGCGCCTGATCGCCGACGTCGATGCCATCCTGCATTTCTCTGAATTTGGCGTCGTGCTGCTGCTGTTCGTCATAGGACTGGAGCTCGACCCCAAGCGGCTATGGAAGATGAGAGGCCCGATCATCGGCATGGGAACGGGGCAGGTGCTGATTTCCGCGGTTATACTTGCCGTATTGTTTGTGCTGGCGATGGAGTGGTCCTGGCAGAAGGCCCTGATTGCGGGCCTGGGGCTTTCACTGTCATCCACCGCGATTGCGCTTCAACCGTTAAACGAACGTAAGCTGCTGGGCACTCCGGGCGGGCGGGCGAGTATCTCGATCCTGCTGTTTCAGGATATGGCGGTCGTTCCCATCCTGGCGCTGCTGCCATTGCTGGCATGGGGACCCGATGCCGTTACCGCCGGCATGGATTGGCGCGACGTCCTTAAAGGCATAGCGGCAATCGCAGCCATTGTGTTCGGCGGCAGGTATCTGACCCGGCCGATATTTCGCCTAGTCGCGGAATCCGGCCTTCGTGAGGTGTTCACGGCGGTTGCCTTGCTTCTGGTGCTGAGCATCGCATTGCTGATGCAGTTCGTCGGCCTGTCCATGGCACTGGGAGCCTTTCTTGCCGGCGTGCTGCTGGCCGAGTCCGAATACCGTCACGAACTGGAAAGCGATATCGAACCGTTCAAAGGGCTCTTGCTGGGGCTGTTTTTCGTTGCCATCGGCATGTCGGTGGATTTCGGCCTGCTGATAGATAATCCGGGGCGCGTGCTCGGCCTAACGGCTGCTCTACTGGCGGTGAAAGGCGTCGTCCTTCTCCTGTTGGCGCGCGTGGCGAAAATTCCAAACAGCCAGACGGCGCTTTTCACCTTTCTCCTCGCCCAGGGCGGCGAATTCGCCTTCGTACTGTTCAATAGCGCCACGAGAATCGGCATCTTAGACAACGAGACGATGCGGCTGCTGATCGTTGCAGTCGCCATATCGATGGTGCTGTCTCCGCTATTGGTCCTGGTCAACGATCGGCTGATCGAGCCGCGATTCAGCAGGGTCGGCGAGCGGCCGCACGATCTCCCCGCCGACGATGGCAATCCCGTAATCGTTGCCGGCTTTGGAAGGTTCGGGCAGATTGTCGCCCGCCTGCTTTACGCTGATCGCATCGGCGCGACGATACTCGATCATGACCCGGAAATCGTTGATACGCTCCGTCAGTTCGGCTTCAAGGTATTCTATGGCGATGCGACCAGGCTAGACCTGCTCGAAGCTGCGGGTGCGGCAAAAGCAAAGGTTCTCGTCGTGGCCGTCGATTCGGTGGACGCGTCGCTCGACCTAATCGATCTGGCGCAGAAACATTTTCCGCACCTGCAAATCGTAGCCCGGGCCCGAGATCTGCCACACGCAATTGCGCTGATGGACCGCAAGGTTTCGGTGATCGAGCGAGAGACATTCCATTCCGCATTGCGGCTGGGCGAAGAAACCTTACGGGCTTTGGGGCAACCCGCTTATGCCGCGCGAAAGAAGGCGCTGCTGTTCAAGCAGCATAACGAGGTATTACTGGCCGAAATCCACGCCCATTGGAATGAGGATATCAACAAACGGATCACGCTGCAGCAACAGGCGCGCGCGCGCCTGCAGCAAAACCTGGAAGCCGACGAGCGCGCGCAGCAGGAGGCGCGCGGCCTGGGCTGGGACTGATATAAGTCCGGCTTCAGGTCAACCCAGCCCCATGCGCAGGACGATCTGCTGACTGGCTGGAATGGCGGTGCCCGCGCCGAATGTCATGCGCCCTTGGAACAAGCCGGCGAGCCGGTCCATCAGACCGCTATAGCGATTCCAGATCGCGGACCTGTCGACTTCCGTCTTCGCTGCCTGCCACTCCTTCACATAGGCCGCCCCCACCTGAAGCATCGCGAGATGGTCATTCTGGACCGCAATATCGCGATAGGCCTGGGCCAGATCGGGGTTCTCGGCGAAAATTTTAGAGATCGCCTCGGCATCGGGATTACTGTTGTCTACGATGACCCGGCCATCGGCACCGACGCTGAGTGCGATCGGGCTGTTGGGATCGATCCCCTGCGAGGCCAGAGTTTCACGGAAGGCCTGGGCAAATTTTGCCGAGCGCTTTTGGATTTCGGCAGTGATTTTATCCAGCCGCACGGACTTCGTCCCGGGATCATAGGCATTGCCGAACAGGCCTTTTATCAGGTCCTCGGGTTTGGGGGCAGGGTGCGACCCGGCACCGCCGGTTTTGCCAAGTTGCTGATTCTCTTCCAGATAATCCGCGAATTTTTCCGCAACCAACGTTGCTGGCGTATTGGCAGCGACCTTCTGCTGTGGGGTCAGCAAATCGCCGAATAACGCCTTCGCGGCGGCAGAGGTAGCCAGGCTCATCTTGATCTCCACGCTTGCTTTGGCAGTGAGACTGCAAGCGGGATGCCAAGCGGCGGGAGATCAGGCGACAGAGGTTTCCGGCAGTTTTTTGCGCTGCACCTTGCCATTCGCGGTGCGCGGCAGGCTCGTCACGAAGCGCCATTCGCGCGGGCATTTATAGGCGGCCAGCCGCTCATGCGCGAAGGCCTGGAGTTCTTCGCTGGAGGCGCTGTTCCCTTCACGCAGCACGACATAGGCGGCGATCACCGAAACGTCGCTGCGCACCGTCATTTCGGTGACGGCGACTTCGGCGATGGCCGGGTGTTCGGCGATGGCGGCCTCCACCTCGACCGGGGAGACGCGATAACCCATTGCGTTCATCACATCGTTGTTGCGGCCGTGATGCCAGACATAGCCATCTGCGTCGATACTGGCGAGGTCGCCGCCGCAAAACCACTCGCCGCGAAAGACCAGAGCCTCCTCGTCGGGGCGGTTCCAATAGCCCAGCATGAGGGACGGGTCCGAGCGATGCACTGCCAGCAGGCCGACCTCGCCCTGCGGCAGCGGTTCCGTACCGTCACCCTCTGGCGGAAGAATGGCAATGCGGCGTCCGGCCTGCGGCTTGCCGGGGCTGCCAGGCTTTACCTTCATGCCAGGCCCAGTCGAGATATACGTGGAAATCTCCGACATGCCCAACGCCTCGTAGAGCGGCTTTCCGGTACGCTCCTGCCACTCGGCCAGTAATGCAGGCGGCAGTGCCTCGCCTGCAGTGACGCCGTGCCGGAAAGCGGAAAGATCGACTGCCGAGAGATCACAATATTTCAGGATCTGGCGATACAATGTCGGCACCGCCGCGAATATTGTTGCCCGGTATTTTTCCAGCAGCTTCGGCCAGACCTGAATATCGCGCGGCCCGTTATACAGCACAGTCGTCGCGCCAACCGCCCAGGGATCGACAAGCCCGACGCCGAGCGTATAGGTCCAGTTGAAGGCCCCGGCATGCAGCATGACGTCGTCTTCATGGAGGCCGAGCCATCCGGCGTACATCGGCCGGCGCCCCCAGGCAGCACGCTGGGCATGAAGAACGCCCTTGGCCTTGCCGGTCGTCCCGGAGGTATAAACGAGATAGGCGGGATCATCCGCGGCCGTGTCGGCGTAATCGGCCACCGGCTCGGACTGCTTGAGCTGCGCGAGCCGGGCCGGATCGATCAGTACGACACCATCCGGCAGGCGCAGGCCCTTAGCCAGCTCGGCGCTGGCTGCGACGACCGCCGCGCCGGAATTCTCCAGAAGATACGCCGCTTCGGCGGCGGTCAGCTGAGAACTCGAAGGCAGGGCGACATACCCCGCCGCCATGGTGGCGAAATAGGTCAGCGCATAATCGGCATCGTTGGCCATGCGAATCATCACACGGCTGCCCGGGGGCAGACCGAGGCCGCGCAATCCGGCAGCCAGCCGCCGCACGGCCAGGTCCACCTCGCCGAAAGTCATGCGGAGTTCGTTATCGGCTCCCACCAGGATCATTGCGGTCTTGTCCGGGTGCCGTCTGGCATTGTCGGCCAGGCAATAGCGGGCCATGTTGAAGCGGGCAGGAACGGAATCAGTCATTTACTCGGCAATCTGATGCGGCTTGGCGTCCGGAGTGCGAAGATAGAACAATAAGGCCGTCAACAACAGAATAGCTTGCAGGCCAAAAATGATACGATACGCAAGCTCTTCGGGCACGGCTCCAGCGGGCGTTTGCCACGACATCACATAGCCTGTCACGATCTGCTGGAAGGCCGCTCCACCCATGGTGCCGACATTCAGCGTTGTGATCCCTCGGCCGGCCAGATGGGCCGGGAAAACCGAGCGGGCATGCGCGAAGATCATGACGACGCAGCCATTGGCAAGCCCCATGACCGCAAAAATCGCGGTGACAGCCGGTATGCCGAGATGCGGCATAAACACGATCACGGACAAACAGAGCAGTTGCACGCCCAGGCCTGCCGCCAGCAGCCATTTGCGCGTATTGAACACGCGATCCAGAGGCCCCCAGATGAAATAGCCGGCCGCCGCGCCGACCGCCATGAAGACCAGGACATTGCCTCGCTCCGCCGCGTCGAGGCCGTACACATCGTGCAGATAAGGTCCTGCCCATAAACCAAGAATGGTGATGAAGGTGGCGTAGGCGGTGAAAATGATGACGAAGAGGTGCGGAAAGGCGGGAAAGCGAATGACGGTTGCGATGCCGCGCAAGGTCTGACGAAACGTCTCCCTGCCGGCGGGCGGGAGTTTTCCGGCATCCGGCTGATCGTGAATGATGAGATAGGACAATCCGATCAGCGCCACGGTTATCAATGCCGTGAGATAGAAGGCGCTGCGCCAGCCAAAGGCCGCCGTGAACCATGCCAGCGGTGCGGTGGATGCGATCACGCCGACATTTCCGATCGCAATGAGAATTCCCGACATCTGCGCAAAGCGCTCCGGCGGAAACCACCGAGAAAACAATACCAAGGGGCCGGTCAGCAGTGCCGAGCAGCCAAGGCCCAGCACCACCCGCGCGGCCGTCAATTCGCTCAGGTTCCGTCCCCAGGCGAATCCTATCGCCCCCAAGAAAGCGACGAGCAGGGTGAAAAGAATGGTCCGGCGTGGCCCCCAGCGATCCAAAGCTATCCCGACGGGAACCTGGCAGAGGGAAAAGGTCAGAAAGAATGCGCCGGTCAGAATCCCGAGATCATCCGGCGACAGCTGCAGTTCCGACATCAGGTCGGGACCGATCACGGCATTGGCCGAACGATAGAATTGGCTGATCGTGTAGCTGAGACACGCGCAAATCAGGATCCGCCATGCGGCAGGCATGACGTCTCCGCTATTTGCCCATCATGGTTTCAGGCAGCCACGTCGCAATCTCTGGGAAGACGCAGAGCAGGATGATGGCGATAATCATGCAGATCATGAAGGGAAGCGCTCCCTTCAGGATCGTGGGCAGCTTCACGTCGGGCGAGATGCCGTTGATGACGTAGAGGTTGAGGCCAACCGGCGGGGTGATAAGGCCCAGTTCCATGTTGATCGTAAAGATCACGCCGAACCAGATGGGATCGAAGCCGGCATTGGTGATGATGGGAGCCAGAATAGGCGTCGTCATCAGGATGATCGCTGCGGGCGGCAGAAAGCATCCGGCCACCAGGAGCAGGATATTGATGAACAGCATCAAGATCCAGCGATTGACCTCCAGCTCCGCGATCCATTGCGCGATGGTCTGGGTCACGAACAGGCTCGACATCATGTAGCCGAACAAGATCGAGGTGGCGATGATCATCAGCAGCATGCCGCTCTCGCGCATGCCGTCGCGCAGGATCAGCCATAATTGCTGCGGCTTCCAGACTTTGTAGATCACCATCACCATGAGAAGGCAGAGCAAGGCGCCCACACCCGCCGCTTCGGATGGCGTCGCGATACCGCCATATAGAGCGTAGATGACGCCTACGATCACCAACGCGAATGGCACAACGCGGGGCAGCAGCTCGAGCCTTTCAGCCAGGGAATAGCGGCGGCTGAAATTGGTCAGCTTCTCACCGCGGTACCAGCTCAAGAGCAAAGCCCAAGCCATGAACAGACCGGTCAGCAGCAACCCCGGCAGGACGCCAGCCAGGAAAAGCTTGCCGATCGAAGTTTCCGAGGCAATGCCGTAGAGAATCATCGTCACGCTGGGCGGAATAAGGATTCCGAGCGTGCCGCCGGCGGCAATCGAACCTGTCGCCAGGTCGGCGGAATAGCCGCGCCGGCGCATTTCGGGGATGCCCATTTTGCCGATCGCGGCGCAGGTCGCCGGCGACGAGCCGGTCAAGGCGGCGAAAAGAGCGCAGGCACCGATATTCGAAATCACCAGCGAGCCGGGAATCCGGTTCAGCCAGCGATTCAGCACTTCATAGAGATCGCCACCTGCCCGGGAAGAGGCAACGGCCGCCCCCATGACGACAAACATAGGGATGGAGACCAGGGTGAAGTCGTCGAGGCCGCCAAACAAAGTGTCAGCCAGGAAATCGAGGCTGCCCCAGCCTTCCAGTATCAGCATAAAGCCCAAAGAGACGACGCCGAGACCGAAAGCGACCGGGATACCGGTGGCGAGGACGAGGATGGAAACGACGCAAATCAACGCGCCGAGATGAAGTTCGTTCACAGACCGTCCCCAGATGTCAGGCCGTCTTCAGGTTTCAGGCCGAAGGGCATGTCGCGACCCGTCGCGATCGCCCAGATGTCGACTATGTATTGCAGGCATAGGAGCCCCATTCCGAGCGGAACGGAGAAGTAGGGGATCCACAGCCGTGCGCGCCAAATCGTGCTGGTCAGACGATTTATCGAATAAGCCTCGTACCACCAGAAAATCGATTCCCAGAATACGACGGCGCAGAAGGCAAGCGCCAGACACGAGGCCAGTAAGGCGAGCGCGACGCGGCTGCGATGCCCCAGAAGAAGAGGCAATAAATCGACATTTACATGACCATGGGTCATCAGAATGTATGGGGCACCGATAAAGGTTGCCGCAATCAGGGAGAAAATGACGAATTCCGTCTGCCATATGGTGGACTGGCCGAGGACCCCCCGCTGAAAGATCATCTGGCAGACAACCAGAATGCTGATCAGGATCAGCAGGATCGCAAAGATCCCGCTGATCCGTGACAGCATTCGCACAAAAGCTGCGAAGCGTTCCATGATGGCAGATTTAACGAACCTGCAGCGCCTTGACGATCAAAGCCTTTCCGTTCGGCACCTTATCGGCAAAGGTCCGATAGGACGATTTGTTCGCGACATCGCGCCACTTATTGGCCTGCTCGTCGGTCATTTCAACGACCTTCACACCGGCCTTTTTGTACACCTCGACGAGCTTTTCATCGAGCTTCTTGGACTCGACGGCAAAGAAGTCCTCGGCCTTTTTCGAGGCATCAAGGATAACCTTCTTCTGCTTGTCGTCCAGCTTGTCGAAGCTGCGCTTGGACATCAGCACCGGCTCATACATGAACCACAGGGCATTGTCGCCCGGTGCCGTCAGGCACTTCAACTGCTCGTAGAGCCGGAAGGAGACAAAGCTGCCCGAAGAGGTGTCGGTGGCGTCGGCCACGCCGGTCTGAAGGGCGTTGTAGACCTCGTTCGAGGGAATAGACACGATCGAAGCGCCAGCCGCAGCCCACATCTCGGCGAAGGTCGCGCCGGCCGAGCGGACTTTTAAGCCCTTCGCGTCGTTCGGTTCCAGAATGCACTTATCCTTCGAGCCGAAGGCACCTGCCAGCCAAGCATCGGCCAGCACCATCGCGCCGGCATCGGTGATGACCTTTTTGATGTCCTGCATGAACGGCGACTTGTTGATGCGTTTGGCATGATCATGGTTCTTGACCAATCCCGGCATCAAGGTCGCGCCGAACTCCGGATGCTGGCCGGAGGCATAGTCGAGCGGGAAGGACGTGATGTCGATCTGTCCCTTCAGCATCGCGTCCCATTGATCCTTCGCCTTCACCAGGCTGGCGCCCGGATAGACCTTGATGTCGAGGCCGACATTGGCCTTGGCCGCCTCGCGGGCGATCATCTGCACCATTTCGTCGCGGACGTCGCCTTTACCGCCCGGGAATTGATGCGACGCCTTTAGCGTCACATTGCCGGCATGTGCAGACCCTGCAATCAGACCGGTCGCCAAAACCGCTGCAAACCCCCAGCTCACCCTTTTATCCATTTTGCTTCCTCCTCACATTATGTAGTTGGATTGCATACTATTTTATTGCCGCACGGCCAACAAGAAATTGGAAGTCCCTGAAAGCGCAATTTTTTGCCCCGGCTATTTCCGGGTCATGGGCAGGGGCAACAGCGGCTCCTCATTGATTTCCCCTCTCGGTGCGACTTGCGGGCGTGTAGCGGAGAGCACGCTTTCGAGGACGTGGCTGGAAACCTCCGCAGCGATTTTTGCCGCGACTTCGGCTGAAATCTTGGCTGCGACCTGAGCCGCAATCTGAGCCGGCGAGGGGGCAGCGGATGCTGAGGGCTGCATTCCATTCACCGAGGGCAGTGGCAATGCTGCCAGCGGCCCTGCCGCGTCATGCGTGCCGGGCCGCTCCTCCAGGCGGCGGATGAACTCCTGTATGATGCGCCGATACAGTTCGTCCTTCAGAATGGCATCTTCTTCGCCCTGATTGATCGAGGGATTGTCGTTCACCTCGATGACGACGACCCCTTTGGACGTCTCCTTCAGGTCCACGCCGTATAGCCCGTTGCCGATCAGGTTAGCGGCTTTCAGTGCCAATTCGACGACGTCCTGCGGCGCTTGCTCGATCGGCAGGGTTCTAAAGCCGCCCTCGGTAAAACGGCCGCTCTCGCTGTGTTTGACGACCTGCCAATGGCCGCGCGACATGAAGTACTGGCAGGCATAGATCGCCTGGCCGCGCAGGATGCCGATGCGCCAGTCGAAATCGGTGTACAGATATTCCTGCGCCAGAATGACATCCGACTCGCGCAGCAGGCGGGCGGCGGCCTCCGCCAGTTGCTGCCGGTTCTCCGCCTTGACGATGCCGCGTGAGAACGAGCCATCCGGAATTTTCAGAATGATCGGATAGGGGATCTCCTGCTCGATCGCCTCGATGCCGCGATTGTCCAGCACGATGGTTTTCGGGATCGGGATCTTGTTCGCCTTCAGCAGCTCGGCGAGATAGACCTTATTTGTGCAGCGAAGAATCGAGGTCGGATCGTCGATGACCGCCATACCCTCGTTTTCAGCCTTCTTTGCGAAACGATACGTGTGATGATCCAGGGCCGTGGTCTCGCGGATGAACAGGGCATCGTATTCGGCAAGCTCGGAATAGTCTTTTTTCTCGATCAGCTCGACCTCAACGCCCATCTGCTCGCCAATCCGGACGAATTTCTGCAGCGTCCGGCGATCCGAGGGCGGCAACGTTTCTGCCGGATTGTATAGAATCGCCAAGCTGTATTTCGCCGCCGGTTTTGCCTTTGGTGTACGCCAGCTCGACCGCGTATAGGATTCAAGGGCGTGCTCGAAGAATTCTTCCTGCTCGGGTTTTAAGTCGCTCAGCGTCATTGGCCGGATCGAAGCGATATGCCAGCCATCATCTGGGGAGATGCTGAGCTTCAGCATCGGGCAGCGGAATTCATCGAAAACCCGGCGCGCCAGATCGGGAAAGCGCAGATCGTCCGTGCGCCCGAAAAAGACCTGGACAGTGAATGGCGCTGTCGGGGTCATCACCAGCTTTTTGATCTGCTGGCGCAGCAGTTCATCCAGTTCCGGGAGGGCATGGCTATAGATGCTGCGCTCGCGAAGCTCGAGGATCGTCTTGACCGACGGAATGACTTTCTGGTTGCGGGCCTCGGCCAGCAGCGAGCAGTAATAGCCGTAGCCGAGATAGGAATAATCCTTGCTGAGATTGATGATCTTGGCCCTCTTGTCCTGCACCAACTCCGGTCGGGTGATGAATTCCCGATTGTTCAGGACCAGGCAGCCTGGATTGCGATATCGGAAATGGGTCTTACGCTCGACGATGATGATGTGCATGACGGCGGGAAGGGCTCCCGTTCAGGTGCGGCCTAAGATGCGCGGGTCCTGTTTCGGATCAGAGGTTTTTCCAACCGCCAAGCATCAGACCCATCCTCGTAATAGTGCGCAATGCGACCGATAAGTCCATAGCCACTTTTCCGGTACAGAGCCAGCGCCGCCCCGTTGCGGACCTTGACCTCCAGGCGCATTGCGGAGGCCCCCTGCGCCCTGGCGGCACTCTCGGCCGCCCGCAGCAGCTTGCGTCCAAGGCCATGGCCACGCATCTGGGGTGAAACGGCAATCGAGTACAGGCGCGCTGCCGGGCTGTCGGCGCGAAAGAACACGACGACGGCGCCTGCCAACGGCTCTTTCCGGCCGCCCCGAGCCAGCAGAATCAGCGCACGGGGATTCCGCAGCGCGGCAGCGTAGCTGCGGCGGGACATGCGGTTGTATCGAAAACTGCGGTTTTCCAGCGCCACCAGCGCATCCAGGTCTGTCAGCCGGGCTTTGCGGATAAGCATCGATCTGGCGTCGATTAACAGGGAGCGGAGGCGCTCAACGCAGGCGGAGAATTGGCACGCTGTCTCCCGTTCTGGCCCGTGGGGCCAAGGGGGCGCGGACGATCAGGCAATCGGCTTGACTGAGCAGGCGAAGCATGGAGCTGTCCTGTCTGTCGAATGCCGTTGCGACCGTACGACCATCGTCGTCTCGGCTCACAGTCGCTCGCAGATAATCCTCGCGCCGGTCATTCTCAGGCAGATCGGTTCCGGTGACAGCCTGTTCGAGACGCACCTCCCAGTCCAGCCCGAGCATGCCGCGCAGGGCCGGGATGAGGAAATTATAGCCACAGACAAGCGCCGAAACCGGGTTGCCCGGCAGGCCCAGCAGCGCGATCCGCCCAGTGCCGCCCAGATCGGCCGATCCGAACATCAGTGGCTTGCCGGGGCGCATGGCGATTCGCCAGAAATCGATACCGCTGCCACCGCCGCCAAGCACCTTATGGATCAAGTCGTGCTCGCCGACGCTGGCGCCTCCGAGCGTCAGCAGCAGGTCGCAGCCTGCGGCAGCAGCCGCCTTGGCCCGCAGATCGGCTTCGTTGTCCCGGGCGATCCCCAAGTCCAGGGCACAGCCGCCATTCGCCTCGATCAGGGCGCAGAGGCCGAAATTGTTCGAACTGATGATCTGGTTGGTCCCGACCGGCTCGCCCGGGCGGACCAACTCATCGCCGGTGGCCAGAACAGCAATCCGTGGCTTGCGCCGCACCGCAAGCCAGGGGATATTCATTGCCGCCGCCAGGGCGATGTCAGAAGGCGTCAATGGCCTTCCGGATTCAAGCAGCGTCTGCCCTTCGGCGAAATCCAACCCGCGGCGCCGGATCCACTGGCCCGGCCGCGGGGCTTCTCGAACCAAGACCACGCCGTCAGGGCCGAGATCAGCATCCTCCTGGATGACGATGGCATCGGCGCCCTCGGGCACCGGGGCGCCAGTGAAGATACGAACGCATTCGCCGGCCTTGACCTTGCCTTCATGGCGGCCGCCGGCTGCCGCCTGTCCGACAGGCTGCAATCTGGCCGGCAGCGCCGCCAGATCGGCATGCCGGCAAGCCCAGCCGTCCATGGCGCTGACATCGAACGGTGGCTGAGTACGGCGCGCGATCAGGTCTTCGGCCAGTATCCTGCCGGCCGCCGTGGTCAGTGATACAGTCTCCGCCGGCATGCGGGGCAGGGCGGCAACGATACGGGCGCGGGCCTCTGCAACAGGAATCATGACGCCTCGAAGGTACCCGATTTACCACCCGTCTTGTGCAGCAGTCGGACGTCGGTGATGCGCATACCGCGATCGACCGCCTTGGCCATATCGTAAATCGTCAAAGCCGCCACGCTGGCAGCCGTCAGCGCTTCCATCTCGACCCCGGTGCGCCCCCGCAGCTTGCAGGTCGCCACGATATCAATGGCGCCTTCACTCGGCTTCGGTTCCAGATCGACTGTCACTTGGCTCAAGGCCACGGGATGGCAAAGCGGGATCAATTCGTGGGTATGTTTCGCGGCCATGATGCCGGCAATCCGTGCCGTCGCCAGCACGTCGCCTTTTGCCGCCTTGCCAGACTGGATCAGCTCCAGTGTTTCCTTGCGCATCAGCACGCGGGCTCCAGCCTTTGCCACCCGCTCGGTTTCCGCCTTGGCCGAAACATCCACCATATGCGCTTCTCCGGCGGCATTGATGTGGCTGAGCCTGGGCCTATCGCTCACGCAGCCAGCTCCTTGCCAGTCAGCAGCAGCCGGGTCGCGGCCTCCACATCGGCTTGACGCATCAGGCTTTCGCCAACCAGGAAGCAACGCGCGCCGACCCGCGCCATGCGATCGAGATCGGCTTTCGTGTGTAGGCCGGATTCCGCGACCAGAAGCGCGTCGGCCGGAACCCTGGCTGCCAGCTCCTCCGTGGTCGCCAGATCGACCGTCAGGGTCTTCAGATTCCGGTTGTTGATGCCGAGGAGCCTGGATTTCAGCTTCAATGCCCGATCGAGTTCCTCGCCATCATGGACTTCGACCAGCACATCCAGCCCGTAATCCGCTGCCGCAGCTTCCAGTTCGGCGGCTTGGTCGTCGCTCAAAGCCGCCATGATCAGCAAGATGCAGTCGGCGCCGAGCGCCCGCGCCTCGATCACTTGATAAGGATCGAGCATGAAGTCCTTGCGGATGATGGGTAAATCCACGGCAGCACGGACCTGACGCAGGTAGTCGTCGCTGCCCTGGAAATAGGGCTCGTCGGTCAGAACGGACAGGCAGGTCGCGCCACCACGGGCGTAAGCGCGGGCAAGGCCGGGGGGATCGAAATCGGCGCGGATCAGTCCCTTGGAGGGCGAGGCTTTCTTGATTTCGGCAATCAAGCCGTAGCGGCCTGCTGCGACCGCTGCACGCAAGGCGTTCTGAAATCCCCGGGGAGCAGGGGTAGACTTTGCCGTATCCGCCAACGCAGCGGCCGGGATCGCTGCTTTGTGCCGGGCGATATGGTCGTATTTGTCGGCGCAGATCTTCGCAAGGACGTCACTCATTTCGGTTCGGCCTTTTCCTCTACCTCCGGCTCCGGCCGTGGCGGCTCATGGGTAATCTCGATCAGGCGAGCGAGCGCCGCCTTGGCCTTGCCACTGTCGATGGATGCCTTCGCCATCTCGGCTCCCTCGCGCAGCCCCGATGCCTTGTCAGCAACCACCAGGGCGGCCGCAGCATTCAACAGAACGATGTCGCGGAAGGCGCCAGGAGATCCGTTAAGCACCGCCCGAAGGGCGACGGCATTGGCGGTCGGCTCGTCGCCTTTGAGATCCTCCAGCCGGGCGCGCGGCAATCCGGCATCTTCCGGCGTGATCTCGAAATGACGCAGCTTTCCAGCGGCGAATTCCGAGACATAGGTGGGGCCGGTGGTGGTGATCTCGTCCAACCCGTCGGAGCCATGTACGACCCAGACCTTTTCCGCTCCCAGCTTGCCCATCACCTCCGCCAAGGGCTCTACCCACTGCCGGTCGAACACGCCGAGCAGTTCGCGCTTGACCAGGGCGGGGTTGCTGAGCGGACCCAGCAGATTGAAAATCGTGCGGGTGCCCAATTCCCCGCGCGTCGGCCCGACATGACGCATGGCGCCATGATGGCGTGGCGCCATCAGGAAGCCGACGCCGGCCTCCTGGATGGCCTTCTCGATCAGGCGAAAATCGCAGTCGAGATTAACGCCCAGCGCGGTCAGCACATCTGCCGCGCCGGTCTTGGACGACACCGCCCGGTTGCCGTGTTTGGCGACCGGTACGCCGCAACCGGCGACCACGAAGGCCGAGCAGGTCGAGACGTTCCAGGTTCCCTTCACGTCGCCGCCAGTGCCAACGATGTCGATGGCACCCGGCGGCGCAGTCACGCCATGCACCTTGGCCCGCATGGTCATGGCGCCGCCGGTGATCTCGTCGACGGTCTCGCCACGAACCCGCAATGCCATCAGGAAGGCCCCCATCTGCGAGGGGGTGGCATTGCCGGACATCATGATGTCGAAGGCGGTCTTCGCGTCGTCGATGCCCAGCCGCTTGCCATCGGCGACCAGTGCCAGCAGCCGCTTGAATTCGGTTACATCGGAACTCATGCGGCCTGCTCTTGAACGGCGGTTTCGTCGACCGGCAGGCCGCAATAACGTACGAAATTGGCGAGCATCATATAGCCGTATTGTGAAGCGATGCTTTCGGGATGGAATTGTACGCCCTGAATGGGAAGATCGCGATGCGCCAGGCCCATGATGACACCGTCCTCCGACCGCGCGGTGACGGTGAGGGTATTAGGAACCGTCGCCGGATCAACGGTCAGCGAATGATAGCGCGTGGCGAGGAAATCCTGCGGCAGGCCGGCAAAGACGCTCTCGCCGTTATGATGAATCCGGCTCAGCTTCCCATGAAGCGGCTGCGGCGCCCGGACTACTTTGCCGCCGAAAGCTTGCCCGATCGCCTGATGGCCCAGGCAGACGCCGAGTAGCGGCAGCTTCCGCTCGGCCGCCTTATCGATCATCGCCAGGCAAATGCCGGCCCGGTCGGGATCGCAGGGGCCCGGGGAGAGCACGATACCCGCCGGGTTCAGCTCGAGGATGGCTTGCGGGGTGGTCTGGTCGTTCCGGAAGACCCGGACCTCCGGACCCAGACGGCCAAAATAGTGGACCAGATTCCACGTAAAACTATCGTAATTATCGATCAAAACCAGCATTTCAGCCTACCTTGCGGCCGCAGCCTAGCACACCCTCATCCCTCTCGGACAGGCGCCGGCACAACCCTCAGAACGATAATGGCCCGACGGCTAATTCTTCCGCAAATTCATAGTATTGCGATATTTCGAAAAACAAAGAACAATCTCAACCAAGGATAGATGTTGGGGGATTCGTTATGAGAGTCAGGTGGCCGACGCTTACCTTGCGTGCCGGTATCAAACAGCGGCTGTATTTGGCAGTCGGGGCTATCGCCAGCTTTGCGCTGGTGTCCGCTGCAGCCGGATGGTTTGCCCTGACAAGGCTGGACAAGGCCATGGCTGTGGTGACCGACGAGGGGGTCACCAGCGTCATCGCCAGCCTCAACCTGGCGGCACAGGTTGCCGATATCGCCGGCTCAGCCCCTGATCTGGTCGCCGCCGAGAACATTAATGAGCTTCAGTCGGTTGCCAATAAAATCAAAGAGAAAGAGGAAAAAATTAACGCGGTGCTGAACCTGATCAGCATCTCGGCGGCGGGCGAGCGCGCGGAAGCCATCCAAAAGCAGACCAAGGCACTGCTCGCCAGGATCGGGCAATTGCGGCAGCTGGTGGATGCCCGGATCCGTACGACCCAGTTCCGCACCGATGAGACGGCAAAGCTTGCTGCAGCCCACGAGGCTTTCCTGAAGCTGGCCGGCCCCATGGTCGAGGATGCCGTCTTCGACCTGACCTCGGGCATGACATCGGTCACCTCGTCCGGCGACCTCATCAAGATCGAACAGTCACTCAGTAAACTGGCCAATACCGAGCTGTTGATGCTGCAGGGCATCAGCAGCCTTATCTCGGAGGTCAATAATACGGTCGGCCTTTTAGCGGTCGGCGCCCAGGCCGCCAATATGGATGAACTCCAGAAGATGAGCGGTCTTTACGAAGAATCGGCGGAGAAAGTCGAACGCACGTTGGCGTATATCGAAAAGATAAAACCCAACGAGCAGCTCCATGATGCGACCGTCGCCATCCTGGATTTTGGCAGTCCGGGAATTGGCGTGATCAGCCTGCGCGAGCAGGAATTGTCGGCGACCGCCCAGACACGGCGGGCGCTCGGCGTAAGCCGTCAGGCAGCGCAGGAGCTTGGCGCCCTGACCGATCAGACGGTCGGATCCGCCAATCAAGGCGTCATGGATGCCGCCAGCGAAGCACGCAAGACCAGCGCCAGCGGCAAGCTCATCCTTGCCATCGTAGCAGCGGCCAGCCTGCTGGCCGCTGTGGCGCTCGGGTGGCTCTATATCGGCCGCCGGGTGGTGGATCCACTTGTCCTGCTGACCGCCGTGATGAACAAGCTGTCCAATCGCGAGTGGGGCACGGAAGTCCCCGACCGGTCCCGTGGCGACGAGATCGGCGACATGGCCCGCGCCGTGCAGGTGTTCAAGGAAAACGGCCTGCAGAATGAAGAACTGCAGCAGCAGGTGGAGCGCAACCGTCTCGCAGCGGAGGAACAGCGGCGGGAGCAGGAAAATCTGCTGGACCGCGCCGTCGGCGAAGTGGTCGGGGCTGCCGCCGAGGGCGATTTGTCCGCCCGGATCGAAATCCAGCAACTGGACGGGACGATGCGGCGCCTGGGAGAGCGGATGAATGGCCTGCTGGCCACGCTGGAGGACGTGTTCGCCAACTTCGGCGGCGCGCTGGCGGCCATGGCCCGCGGAGATTTCACTCATCGGATCGAAGCCGAGTATTCGGGCCTCTTCGACAGCCTGAAACGCGACGCCAACCAGGCGGCACAGCAGTTGGCCGAGACGGTTGGGCGGGTGGCCGGGGCCGCGGCCACGGTCCGCGACGCCGCCGCGGAAATTTCGACCGGCAGCAACGATCTGGCAAGCCGCACCGAGCAACAGGCCGCCAGCCTCGAGGAAACCGCCGCTTCCATGCATCAGATCACCGCCACCGTGAAGCAGAATGCCGATAACGCCGAAGCGGCCAATCAGCTTGCGATGGCCGCTCGGGATACCGCCGAAAAGGGCGGACAGGTGGTTCAGGATGCCGTTTCCGCGGTCACCCGTATCGAGGACAGCGCGCGGAAAATCTCGGATATCGTCGGCCTGATCGACGAGATCGCGTTCCAGACGAACCTGCTGGCGTTGAACGCCTCGGTCGAAGCGGCCCGGGCCGGCGAAGCCGGGAAGGGCTTTGCCGTGGTCGCGCAGGAAGTGCGGGCCCTGGCCCAGCGTTCGGCCGACGCGTCCAAGGAAATCAAGACGCTGATCCAAGCCAGCACGAACGAAGTCCGTGAGGGCGCCCGGCTGGTCAATCTGACCGGTGGAAGCCTCGCCGAGATCGTCACGGCGGTGAAGAAAGTGGCCGACATCATCGGCGAGATCACCTCGGCCAGCCGGGAGCAGGCGGTCGGGCTGGAAGAGGTCAACACGGCGGTAGCCAATATGGATGAAATGACCCAGCGGAATGGTGCGCTTGTCGAACAGACGACAGCCTCGTCGCAGGCGATGGCGCGACAGGCACAGGAACTTGCGGAATTAGTGGGACAATTCCGTATCTAGGGTGACATTTTAGCATTTGACCGCTGCGGCCAGCGCGCTATACCGATCCAGCGTTTATTCTCAGGAGGACGGTATGGCCAAGGCCGATGCCATCAAGGTCGCGATTTTGGGTGCCAGCGGTTACACGGGCGCGGAGCTGCTCCGCATCCTGCTGCGTCATCCGCGCGTCCGCATCGTCGCCCTGACCGCCGACAGGAAGGCTGGGGAGGGTATCGAAACCGTTTTCCCGCAATTCATCGGCCTCGGCCTGCCCAAGCTGGTTACCATCAAGGAAGTTGATTGGTCGCAGGTCGATGCTGCCTTTTGCGCCTTGCCGCATGGCACGACCCAGGAAGTCATCGCCGGCCTGCCGCCGCATTTGAAGGTGATCGACCTGTCGGCCGACTTCCGGCTGCGGGACACCGCCGAATATGCCAAATGGTATGGCCACGAGCACCTGGCGCCGAAACTGCAGGACGAGGCGGTCTATGGACTAACCGAAATCCGGCGTTCGGAGATCGCCAATGCCCGGCTGGTGGCCAATCCCGGCTGCTATCCGACCTCGGCCCAATTGCCGCTGGTGCCGCTGATCGCGGCGGGCCTTATCGATGCGGATGACATTGTCATCGATGCCAAGTCGGGCGTATCCGGCGCCGGCCGGGGCCTGAAGGAGAGTTCGCTGTATTGCGAGGCGGCAGAGGGCACGCATGCCTATGCGGTTGCTTCGCACCGGCATGGCCCGGAAATCGAGCAGGAGCTTTCGGCGGCAGCCGGCCGGCCGATCGTGGTCAACTTCACGCCGCATCTGATGCCGATGAACCGCGGCATGCTGTCCAGCATCTATGTCCGGCTGCAGAATGGAGCGACGGCCGACGATCTTCGCGCCGCGCTGCTGCAGCGCTACGCCGTCGAACCGTTCGTACAGATTGTCCCTCAGGGCGTTTCGCCGCAGACCCGCCATGTCCGCGGCACCAATGCCTGCCATATCGGGGTTTTTGCCGACCGGGTCAAAGGACGGGCGATGCTGTTTTCCGTTATCGACAATCTGATGAAGGGGGCTAGCGGGCAGGCAGTGCAGAATTTTAACGTCATGTTCGGCTTACCGGAAACGACCGGGCTCGATCAGATCGCGCTGTTCCCGTAATGCCGGCGCTCGTTCTGCCTTTCGGGGACAAGCAGCCCGTCATTGCGCCGGACGCCTTTATTGCCCCGAATGCCACCGTCATCGGCGATGTCGAGATCGGCGCCGCCAGTTCGATCTGGTTCGGCTGCATCCTGCGCGGCGATGTGCGGGACATTCGCATCGGTAGTGAAACGAATATCCAGGATGGCAGCGTCGTCCACGTCACCCGGGCGCGCTTTTCCACGACCATCGGCTCGAACGTCACGGTAGGGCATCTTGCCCTGATCCACGGCTGCGTGCTGGAGGATCACAGCTTCGTCGGCATGCAGGCGACTGTCATGGATGGCTGCGTGATCGAGAGTGACGGCATGCTGGCAGCCGGCTCATTGCTGACGCCCGGGAAACGGATCGGCCGGGGCGAGCTCTGGGGCGGCCGTCCCGCCAGGCTGATGCGCCGCCTGGATGGCGAAGAAATCGAGCGAAACCGCCAAACATCTAGCCATTATTCAAGGTTGGCCGCGACATATCGCCAGCAGCTCGGCGCCGTCCGTTAATGAATTGTTGAAGGCGGGTTGATAGTCTCAACATCCAACTCTGCCATTTGGGCTTAAGTGGATGAAGAGACAATGACAACCGACGCTCAGCATTCATCCTGGCCTGACGATCTCTACGATCAGATCAAGTCGCATGGCGAATTCCTGTCCGGACGCCTGGGCAAGCTCAATCGTGGCAAGCAACTCACGCTGGTTGGCGCCGACCTGACCGGGATCAAGCTGGTCGGGATGAACCTGCAGCGGGCAATCTTTCGCAGTTGCCGGTTCTATTGTGCCGATTTACGGAATTCCGATTTCAGCCAGGCGGTTCTGACCGGCTGCGATTTCTCCGGCGCCGACCTGACCAATGCCCGCTTCATCTGGGCCAATTTGCGTGGCGCCGATCTGTCCCGCGCGATCCTGAAGGGCACACGGTTCGAGAATGCAGACATGCGCCCGATGACCGAGGCGCCAGTGCCGCCGCATGGCAAGGGCGGTGTGGTATCCCTAAGCGACACCACGCTGCACAACACCAACCTTAGCCAGGCCAAACTGATCGGCGCTTCGTTTGTCGGAGCGATCCTGGACGGCGCTATACTCGACAATGCCGATCTTGAGGGGGCGGATTTTTCTTATTCCACGATCAGCAACGTACAGTTCAAAAATGCCAAACTGAGGGATGCCAATTTCCGCCTGGCGGACTTTCCCGCCGAAATTATGAAGCAATTGCAGGGCACGGAAGCGAAGGTCCCGCAGGAAGTGACACCGGAGGTTATCGAGCAGGTCTTACGCGATCATCAAGCCTGGATCGATTCTGACGGCCAGGTCGGCCGGCGCGCCAACATGTCCGGCTGGTATTTGTCGCGCGCGCATTTGGCCCAGGCCAATCTCAACGGCGCCGACTTGCGGAAAGTCAATTTTTCAAACGCCAATCTGCATGGCGCCAAGTTGATCTGCTCGGATCTGCGGGAAGCGAATTTGATGTATGCCAATCTGACCGGCATCGATCTACGCGGTGCCCAGGTCGAAGGGGCGCGCGGCCTGCCTTCAGGCTAGCGCCGGGAACCAGTGGCTTTATTGGTGCCGTTCAACCCCTTGATGGCACGGTGGATGCGGCGCCAGACCAGATTGCCGGCGAAATTGCCGCTCGAAGCCATCTCGTTGACTTGCTTATTCGCATAAGCTTCTGCCCGACGCGGGCCTTGCTCGGCGATCAGATCGCGTGCCGTCCGCCAGATGTCTGCATCCGATGTCATTTCCTCAAATTCCGCGGAAATGGTTACGGAAGGGTTGGCGAAATTCCGTCAGCTGAATTCCTCGCATTGGGAGTAAATACCTAGCAGGCAATATCCTCCGACTAAAGTCGAACAGCATTATTGTGGGGCCGCTGCTGCGCACGTTACCGCCTGCGGGGGGATTTTACGCTAGACTAGTCAAAACACGGCGCAATCGAATAGAAAGTTTTCTATTCGTGTTGATGCCGAAAACGATAAGAATAATCAGGGGGAAACCCCACGGGGAGGGGTTATGCGGGCCTTGAGCAATGTTTCTGTCGGTTTGCGTGTCGGGCTGGCGGTCATCCTTTTGGCCATAGCGGCGTTCGGGTGGATTTGGACCGCACAACAGCCGACTGACCTTCCTGCTCATTGGATTTCCATCGCCGCACTGGTGCTGCTGGCAGCCGACAGCCTGCTCATTGTCTCCCTGGCCCATTCCGGCACGGGCATCATCAAGCTGCTCCAGAACTGGCCTTTCCTTGATCTCGAAACCGTGGCCGTCGCAGGACCCGCCCGCGATGCGCTGGCGAGACTGAAAGGACAGTGGAAGGCCGAACACGACAAGAGCGCCGCACTGCAGCAGCGTATTGCCGAGCTGGAGCGAGAGCTGCAGGAGGTGCGCCAGGCCGATAGCAAAGCGCTTGACGACATGATCAGGCTGTATGGAGCGATCAGCGACGGTGTTCTGCATCAACGGCTGGACGAGAAAAATGCCAAGGGAGACCGCAAGCTCGTCGAGCGTTTCAATCAGATGGCGGCGACACTGGATGGCGTGGTCGGCGATCTGAAGACTTTATTCGCCCGCATGGCCGATGGTGATTTGTCGAGCGGATTGTCAAACGACTATCGCGGAGACTTTGCCGTCATCCGCGAGGCAGCCGGACAAGCCATCGAACGGTTGGGAGATGTGATCGGAACCATCGTTCAGGCGGCCAACACGATTTCCGGCGCCACGGTCCAGTTGACCAAGGAAGCCCAGGGGCTGGCCGAAAGTGCGGCGGCGCAATCGGATCGCCTGGATCACACGGCGGCCGATGCGGCGAGCCTGAGCGACGCTGCCCGCGCCAACGAGGCGACCGCGAAACGGGCAAACCAGCAGGCAGAACAAGCCAGGGCCGCCGCCGAGAATGGCGTGCAGGTAGTGAGCCGGTCGATCGAGGCCATGAACGAGATGGCGGAGATGTCGCAGCGCATCTCGGAGATCACGTCGCTGATCAACGAAATCGCCTTCCAGACCAACCTTCTGGCCCTGAACGCGTCCGTCGAGGCAGCCCGCGCCGGTGAAGCCGGCAAGGGTTTTGCCGTGGTGGCCCAGGAGGTTCGCGCGTTGGCGCAACGCTCCGCGAACGCATCCAAGGATATCGGCAGCATCATCAAACAGTCGAACGACAAGGTTAAATCCGGCGTTGCACTGGTCCGCGAAACCGGGACCGTGCTGAGCCAGATCGTCGATGCCATCGACACCATGGGACAGCAGCTCCATGAGATCGAGCAGGCCAGCACCGATCAGTCGGGGCGGGTTGACGGCGTCAGCCACGCCATCATCGATATGAATGCAGCTACACGTGGCTATCTGTCGATGGTCCAACGCACCGGAGCAGCGATCCAGGATATCGATCAGCAGGTTGCCAATCTGGCAACGCAGATAGCCTTCGTAACGACAACCGCCGATCATCCGTGTCTCGTCGCCGCACAGAAGGCGGCGGCTCAAATCAGTACTCTGTTCGAATCTGCTTTAGATCGAGGCGAACTGAGCTTGGACGATCTCTTCGATGAAAATTATGTTCCGGTCAAAGGCAGCAATCCGCAGCAATTCATGACCCGCTTCGTCAGCTTTACCGACAAGGTCCTGCCGGATATTCAGGAGCCGCTGCTGAAATCGAACTCGGCCATTGCCTTCTGCGCCGCGGTGGACCGCAACGGATATCTGCCGACCCATAATCTGAAATACTGTCAGCCGCAGGGCGACGATCCGGTCTGGAACGCGGCCAATTCCCGCAATCGCCGGATGTTCAACGACACCGTGGGGCTGGCCTGCGGCCGCAACACCAAGCCATACCTGCTGCAATGTTATCGCCGCGACATGGGCGGCGGCGTCTTCATCCTGATGAAAGACATGTCGGCGCCGATCACCGTACGGGGCCGCCACTGGGGCGGCTTCCGCATCGGATACAAGACTTAGATCTTTAAATCCGCTCGATGATCATGGCGATACCCTGGCCGACACCGATGCACATGGTGCAAAGGCCATAGCGGCCGCCGGTACGTTCGAGCTGATTGAGCGCCGTGGTCAAAAGACGGGCACCACTCATGCCGAGCGGGTGGCCCAGGGCGATCGCCCCGCCATTCGGATTCACGTAAGTTGCGTCATCCGGGATTTTAAGTTCGCGCAAGCAGGCAAGGGATTGCGCCGCGAAAGCCTCGTTCAACTCGATGACGTCGATGTCGCGGATCGTCATCCCGGCTTTTGCCAGCACCTTTCCGGTCGCCGGCACGGGACCGATGCCCATGATCCGCGGCGGCACACCGGCCGTCGCGGTCGCGATGATCCGCCCCCGCAAAGTCAGGCCATGTTTCTTGGCCGCCGCCTCCGAAGCCAATATCAGCGCCGCAGCACCGTCATTCACCCCCGACGCGTTGCCGGCCGTGACTGTGCCGCCCTGACGGAACGGGGTCGGCAGGCGCGACAAGGCTTCGATCGAGGTTTCACGCGGGTGCTCGTCGCGATCGACGACAACCGGGTCGCCCTTGCGGCTGGGAATGGTGACCGGCGTGATCTCGGCTTCGAACAGCCCCAGTTTGATCGCATTCAAAGCCCTCTGCTGGCTGCGAAGGGCGAACGCGTCCTGATCGGCACGGCTGATGCGGAATTGCTCGGCCACGTTTTCCGCCGTTTCCGGCATCGAATCTACGCCGTATTTCTGCTTCAGCAGTTTATTGACGAAACGCCAGCCGATCGTCGTGTCGTAGATCTCGGCGGTGCGCGAAAAGGCCGCTTCGGCTTTCGCCATCACGAATGGCGCACGGCTCATGCTTTCAACGCCGCCGGCAATGACGAGGTCGGCTTCACCGGTCTTGATCGCGCGGGCCCCGGCACTGGCTGCTTCCAGGCCCGAGCCGCAGAGGCGGTTGACCGTCGCGCCGGGAACCTTGTCCGGCAAGCCAGCCAGCAATAGCGCCATGCGGGCAACATTGCGGTTGTCTTCGCCGGCCTGGTTCGCACAGCCATAGATGACGTCATCGACCGCATTCCAGTCGACGGCAGGGTTCCGCTGCATCAGCGCCTTGATCGGGATGGCGGCAAGATCGTCGGCGCGCACGGCCGACAGCGCACCGCCGTAACGGCCGACAGGTGTACGGATGGCATCGCAGATGAAAGCCTCGGTCATTTGTCTCTCCCTAGGGTCTCTCGTCGATCGGGGCTGAATGAAATCGCTTACACGGGTTTGGTACGGCCGATAATCTCCGAGAACAGGGTGGAGTCAATATTTCCGCCGGAGGCGACCGCCACCACCGTGCGCTTAGCGCACGGAATTTTGCCGTTCAGAATGCTGGCAAGCGCCACAGCTCCGCCGGGCTCTACCACCAGCTTGAAATAGTGGAAGGCCGTCGCGATGGCGATTTCAACTTCGTCGTCCGTGGCAGTGACGCCGCCGGCAAGGTTTGTCGACATCACGCCATAGGTGATGTCGCCCGGATGGGGCGCCATCAATGCGTCGCAGAAGGTTTTCCCGCTGCCATCATGGCTGCAAATCTTGCCTGCGGCCAGGGAGCGGCTGATGTCGTCGAACTTGTCCGGCTCCGCGCAATAGACAGCGCAATCAGGATGGCGATCCTTGATGGCAAGCGACACGCCGGCGATCAACCCGCCGCCCGATGCCGGAGCGACCACCACATCGGGCTTGCCGTCACGCTCGGCACACTGTACCGCAATTTCAAGGCCGATAGTGCCTTGGCCGGAGATGATGTAAGGATCATTGAAGGGGGGAACGACAGTCATGCCGCGATCGCGGGCATAGCGCTTGCCGATCTCCTCGCGATCTTCCTTGTAGCGGTCATACAGCACGACTTCTGCGCCATAGGCGCGGGTATTGGCGATCTTGATTTCGGGTGCATCGGCCGGCATCACGATCACGGCCGGTGTGCCGCAGATCTTCGCGGCATAGGCGGTGCCTTGCGCATGATTGCCGGAGGAATAAGCGACCACGCCACGCTGACGTTCAGCTGCGGACAGGCGGCTGATACGATTATAGGCGCCACGGAACTTGAAGGAGCCGGCCAATTGCAACGGCTCCGCCTTGAGCAGCAGACGCCCGCCCAGTTTTTCGTTTAGCAAGGGGTTTTCCAGAACAGGCGTGCGAACGGCAATGCCTCGTAGCTGCCTTGCCGCATCCTCGACATCGGCGATGGTCGGAAGTGAGGGAAGCTCCGTCGGTGCATTCATAAATCAATCTCCGATAGCGATGCCTTCGCGGCGTGGATCGGCCGCCCCGATCCAGCCATGCGGACCGCGGACTATACCATGCAGGCCGCTGGTAAATTCCAGCCTTCGCACCTTGTCCCCGAGCTTTTCCAGCGCCGCATCCCAGCTTGCCGGCGCATCCGTCTCGAGTTCGACCGGGCCGTTGCGGCTGCCGAAATGGGGGAGATCGAAAGCCTCCTGCAGGCCGTAGCCTTTGTCCAGCATGAGCCAGATGCTGGTAGTTACGTAATTGATGATGGAACTGCCGCCGGGTGAGCCGATGACGCCATACAGATCGTTGGTGGCATCGAACAGAATGGTTGGCGCCATGGAGCTGCGCGGCCGTTTTCCGGCTTCCACCCGATTGGCGACCGCATGGCCGTCGCGCTCCGGCAGGAAGGAAAAATCCGTGAGTTCATTGTTGAGCAGAAAGCCACTTACCATCAGTCGCGCGCCGAAGGCGCTTTCAATTGTGGTTGTCATCGACAGGGCATTGCCTGCGGCATCGATGATCGAGATATGGCTGGTGCCGGCTTCGGGCAGGCCATAGCCAAAGGGTGGGATTTCGCCGCGGCGGCCCGGCGGATCCCCGGGAGCGGCGATGCCAAGGCTATGGCCCGGCTGGATCAACCTTGCACGCTCGGCCAGATACGCCTTGTCGATCAGGCCATCGACCGGCACCGGCACGAAGTCCGGATCGGCGACATAGGCATTTCTATCGGCGAAAGCGAGCCGCGCCGCCTCCGCGTAGCGGTGGATGTCTGCCGGCGTGATATTGCCGGCTTCGGCCGGCCCAAGGGCCTCGAGGATGCCAAGGATCTGCAGCGTGGCGATTCCGCCCGAGCTCGGCGGACCGAAGCCGCACAGCGTAAACAGGCGAAAGCGGCCGCAGAGCGGCGGGCGCAGTACGGCCCGATACGAGGTCAAGTCGCTGAGCGTCATGTCGCCGGGGTTGCTCGGATGCGCACGAACGGCAGCGACAATCGCCTGAGCGATGGAGCCATGATAGAAGGCATCGGCGCCATCTGCGGCGATCCGGCGGAATGTGTCGGCGAGTGCGGGATTGCGCAGCCGGGCCCCTGTTGCGATGGCCTTGCCGTCATCGTCGTAAAACAATGCCCGCGCCTCAGGGTCACGACGCAAGGCAAAATCGGCGTCCAGCAGTTTGTGCAGGCGAGGGGAGACCAGGAACCCATCCTCAGCCATATGGATAGCCGGCTGGAACAAATCGGCCCAGGGCAGCCGCCCATGCGCCTCATGCGCCATCTCCAACGCCCGCAGCACCCCCGGTACGCCGACCGAGCGGCCGCCCACGACTGCTTCCGCGAAGGGCATGGGTTCGCCATCCGGCTTGAGAAAGCGGTTCGGCTTGGCGGCGGCAGGGGCTGCTTCCCTGCCGTCATAGCTGTACAGCAGGTTCTGCTTGGCGTCCCAATAGAGAATGAAGGCGCCGCCACCGATGCCGGAAGACTGCGGCTCGACCAGATTGAGCACCATCTGCACCGCGATCGCCGCATCCAACGCGCTGCCGCCTTTATGCAGGATATCGAGGCCGGCTTGGGCGGCCAGAGGGTTGGCCGCGACCACCATTTCCCGGCTGGCGGAGACGACTGCCTTGATTTGACGCCCCGATGCCGCTTCCGGTGCCGGCGCAGGCTGCGCCAGGGCCGAGACGGCGGACAGGCACATCGCCGCGAGGGCTAGGGCAGCGCGCTTCATAGATGGGCCAGGAAATCGTCGATCGCCGTCTGCGCCACCGGCTCGTCCAGCATCGGCGCGTGCCCGACATCGGGTACAGTCACCGGCGTCATGCCGGCATGTTCACGCTTCATGCGGACAAGGGTCTCCGCAGAAAGCAGGTCGGAAAGCGCGCCCCGCAGGGTCAGCACCGGCACATTCCTCAAGCCGCGAAACAGCGGCCAGAGATCAGGCACTGGCTCTTTCGACTGCTCGTCCATTGCCCGGGCGATCTTCGGGTCATAGTCAGGCCGTACACCGCCGCGGCGCTTATCCTCCGTAAACGTGGTCTGGGCCAGTTTCAGCCAGCCCGCGGCTTCCATTTTCGGATAGATGCCAGCCCCGCTTTTTTGCCAGGCTGCGGCGGCAGCCTGATAATCGGGGAAGTGGATGTCTGCCCCGAGATCGCTGACGATGCGCTGCTTGCCCAAGGAAGCGATTTCCGGGCCGATATCATTCAGGATGACTCCGACGAGGGATGCAGGATTCGCCGCGCCCATTGCCATCGCGACGAGACCTCCCATCGACGTTCCGAGAACTACCACGCGATGGCATTGCGTCACGACGAGAAGGTGCAGAACGTCGGAGAGATAAACCAGAACCTGATAATTCCGATAATCCGGGTCGTAATCGGAACGCCCCCGGCCACGGAAGTCGAGGGCGATGACCCGCCGGGCTTCCGCATGGCGGCAGGCGATATCGTGAAAATCCTTGCTGTTTCTTGTCAGGCCGGCAAGACAGAGCAGCGGCGGCCGCGGCGAATGGGGATTGCCGTAATCCCGATAGTAGAGCCGTAATCCATCCTGGGCGCGAAAATAGCGTTCGGCATAGTCGGCTGCCGTCATGCCACCCCCAGAATACCCGGAACCTCGGAAAGGTCGTTCAGGATGACATCCGGCGGGTTCGGCAGCCTTTCGCGCGGCTGTCCGGTGCGGTTGATCCAGATCGAGAAAAAGCCAGAACGCTTTCCCGCATGGGCATCCCAGCCGTTGCTGCTGTGGAAGGCAACGGCATCGGCCGGTATTTTCAGGCGATCGGTGACCAGCGTATAGACACGGGGATCGGGTTTGAAGACGCCAATTTCCTCCACTGAAATGACATGATCCAGCAGGTCGGCGACGCCGGCGGTATGGCAAGCAGCCTCCAGCATGGCGGGCGCCCCGTTCGAAAGGATGCCGGTTATTAGCCCGGCCGCCTTGAGTCGTTGCAGCATCGCCGGCACTTCCGGAAAGCAGGCCGCATTGAAATAGAGGTCGAGCAATCGCTGACGCAACGCCGGATCGTTGATTTTGTAATTCTCCAAAACGAAATCAAGCGCATCGGCAGTGACCTGCCAGAAGTCAACATGGGCGCCCGTCAGACTCCGCAGCCAGGAGTAATTGAGTTGCCGGGCGCGCCAAAGTTCTGCCAGGGGGAGCCATACATCACCCAGTTCGTCGCCCAGGGCTCGCGCTGCAGCATTTACGTCGAACAAAGTGCCGTAGGCGTCGAATATGCAAGCCTTGATATTGCGTGGTGCACGGTTCATCGTCGCCTCCGGAATGCGAAAAGATCAGCAGCCAACATTGCAGGCCTGCCGTGGCGCTCCCCTTAAATCGACATACAGCCGATTGATCGGAGTTGGCTCTCTGCTCAGCAGAGCGCGGTATACCTGCACGCTTTCCAGCACACGCTGGACATAGTTCCGGGTTTCGGAAAAAGGAATCAACTCGATCCAGTCGATCACATCGACGGACGGATTCCGCGGGTCGCCCCAATCCTGAATCCAGCGCCGCACCCGGTTTTCGCCAGCGTTGTAGGCAGCCAGAGCCAGTACATAATTGTTGCCCCAATCGTCCAGCAGCGCGTCGAGATAATGGGAGCCGAGCTGCACGTTGTATGCGGCGCTGCCGGTCAGCTTCGCCGGATGGAATCTGAGCTTCAGATCCTTGGACAGGCGCTTCGCCGTAGCCGGCATCAGTTGCATCAGCCCCCGTGCCCCGGCCGATGAGACGGCAAGCTGGTTGAACTCGCTTTCCTGGCGGGCGACGGAAAGCACAAGAGCGGTTTCCGGCGTATTGATGCGCAGCATCGGGTCGACCAGCGGGTAGCTCTCGCGCACCAGGATGATGTTCTGCCTGGCCGAGCGCTTGCTGGCCATCACCGACAAATCCACGCGGCGCAACTCGCGGGCAAATTGGGCGACGAGTTTATGTTCCTCAGGCGTCTTTGCTGTGTGGACCAGCCGCAGGATGAACGGCCTGAGACGATCCTCCTCATCCAGTTCCATGAGAATGCGCGCCGCCCGAACCACTTCCCGCTTCTCGAATTCATGCCGATCCCCGGCTGTGGGATGCGCTTCTGGAGGGAGCTGCAAGGGCTGAAATGGATCCAGAGCATGAGCGGCCAGCTGGCCGTAAAAGGTAGTGCTGTGCTGGGCCGCCCGCGTGTACCACAGCTTGGCGTCCTGCTCATTGCCCAACGCCGTATAGGTCCGTCCAAGCCAGTAGGCCGCACGCGCCACGCTGACGGGATAGCTGACGTTATTGGACAGATTGGTGAAGTGTTTTAAAGCCGTCTGCGGCTCCTGCAGCAGTCGTAAGGCGATCCAACCCGCCAGCCACTCTGCCTCGGCATACGCGGCCCCCCCCTTCAGACCATGTCCCGCCGCCAGCCGGTAGGCTTCCGATATCCGCCCCTCGGCCATTGCCTTGCGGGCCCGGAAACGACGCTCGACCCACCATTTCTCCGCGCGGCCGAGATCGTCGGGCGCGTTGTACAGCATGGCTTCGACGACATCGTCCATGTCATGCCGCCGCTGCCAGCGCAACCGGTCATAAGCCAGCCCGCCATCCTCGCGGAGGGCCGGCGGCAGAGCCGCCACCAGCTTGTCGGCGCCGCGTTCGTTCCTTGCCAGCGCAATCCGGGCGTTAGCGATCTTTCGTGCGTCCGGCGCAAGCCGCGGCAGCATTCGCTTTGCGGCTTCGATATTTTCGTCCCACAACAGCCGATCGACGCGGGCGGCATTGTCCGCATCCGTGAAGCGGTCGCCGAATTCGGACCACAATGCCTTCTCGTCCCGGACTGCGAGATTGCCTTCCACCCAGGCCCGGCGCAGAACGGCAAAGGCCTCGGCGTCCCGGCCTTGCCGGGCCAACGCTTCCCCATACCGCAGCATCCCAAGACCGCTCTGAGGCGGATGGTCCACGAACCAGGCAATAATGCGTTTGTCCCCAACGGAGCCGTCGATACTCTCTTCAGCCCGCCTCAGCAGGGCCTCGCGCGCCGGCCAATCCGGTTTGGCCTCGATAAAGGCGGCAATCTCATCGAAAGAAGCGCCGCTGGCAGGCGTTTGCAGCCAAAGCCAGCGAACCAATTCACTGACGAGCGGTTCCTTGGCGCGGGAGGCGATCCGCCGGGCGGCGTCAAAATGGTTGGCGGCAACCTCTCGCATCGCCTTGATGCCGATTTCGCGGTCGACACTGCTCAGCAGCCGATGCCGCACCGGAACTTCTGTCTTGTCGGGTTTGGCGGGCGGGGTGCCCCGCAGCGGCTTGGCCGCTGGAATGGGAACCGGAGACGCCACGGCGGATAATCGGGCCGCATCCCGCTTCAGGCCGGTACTGGCTTCAGGGGCCGGCTTGTCGTCCGGGACGGGGACAGCCGCCAGGGCCTGCCCCAGGCCAAAAATCAAAACAAACAGTACCCCCCGGATTGTCCGGCCGGCGGTCCTGCTAAGGGCGACAAGGCGGGCTATCGACACGACGAATCTTTCGTGATTGCAAGTAGATGATAGCAGGGCGCACACCGACGCAAAAGCATGGCTTGCTCTTGAAGGGGCAAGCGGGCGCGGGTATGTTCGCCTTCTATCCGATACGGATTTTTGCGCAAAACAAGGAATATACGATGTTCAAGGGCTCGTTCGTCGCGCTGATAACCCCGTTCAAAAAGGGGAGAGTGGACGAGAAAGCATTCGGCGAGCTGGTCGAATGGCAGATCGCCGAGGGCACGCATGGCCTTGTCCCGGTCGGCACCACAGGTGAATCCCCGACGCTCAGCCATGATGAGCATCGGCGCGTGGTTGAAATCTGCATCGAAGCGGCGCACGGGCGGGTGCCGGTCATGGCAGGCACCGGATCGAATTCGACCGACGAGGCGATCGAACTGACCCGCCATGCCCAGGAAGCCGGTGCGGATGCCGCCCTAATCGTGACGCCGTACTACAACAAACCGACCCAGGCCGGATTGTACGCCCATTACAAAGCGATCCATGACGCAACCCGGATCCCGATCTTCATCTATAATATTCCGCCGCGCTGCGTGATCGATATGTCGGTGGAAACCATGGCGGCTCTGTCAAAGCTTCCCCGCATCCGCGGCGTCAAGGACGCGACCGGCGACCTTGTGCGGCCGCTCCGTCAGCGTGCCGCCTCGGGCAGCAAGTTCTGCATGCTGGATGGCGATGACGCAACGGCGATCGCGTTCAATGCCCATGGCGGCTCCGGCTGCATATCGGTGACCGGCAATATTGCCCCCCGGCTGGTGGCGCAGATGCAGGAAGCAAGCCTGAGGGGCGATCACGCCAAGGCTCTGGCCATCCAGGAAAAGCTCATGCCATTGCATACCGCTTTGTTCATCGAGGCGAGCCCGGGACCGGTGAAATTTGCTGCAGAACTGCTCGGTATATGCAGTTCCGAAGTTCGGCTGCCCCTGGTGACACCGACCAAGGAAACCCAGGCCAAAGTGAAGGCTGCGGTCAAGGCCGCGGGCCTGAAGGGACCGAAGGACTCCAGGTCCAAGGCGAAAAAGAAGAAGTAGTTACATGGCACAACAATCGCGCACGGTGGCCGAAAACCGCCGTGCGCGTTTCGATTACCATCTGGATGAGATTTTCGAAGCCGGAGTGGTTCTGCTTGGCTCCGAGGTGAAGAGTCTGCGCGAAGGCCGCGCCAGTCTGCAGGACGCCTATGCCACCGAGCAGGGCGGAGAAATCTGGCTGATCAACTCCCATATCCCCGAGTATCATGGCGCCAACCGGTTCAATCACGAGCCGCGCCGGCAGCGCAAGCTTCTGCTCAAGCACAAGGAAATCGGTAAACTCATCGGGAGCCTGAAGCGCGGTGGGGTGACGCTGGTGCCGTTGAGCATATATTTCAACGAGCGTGGCAAGGCTAAGGTCAAGATCGCCCTGGCACGCGGCAAGAAGTTGCACGATAAGCGCGAAACCGAGAAGGCGCGCGATTGGCAGCGGGAAAAGCACCGGCTGATGCGCGAAAAAGGTTGATCGCGGCGCCGGTCGAGGAGGTTGCGATGAGCGACGACTACAAGCCTGGTCTGATCGGCCAAATCAAGGACAAGCTGATCGCCTCGAAACAGCAATGGGCCAGGGAAGGCCGCCTGCTGACCGGCGAGACAGGCTCATCGGATCGCCGTCGCCTGCCGCCCGGGCAACGTCTGGTGCGGGACTGGCCCATTCTCGATCTCGGCGTTCAGCCGAATATTCTGCTCGATCGCTGGCAACTCACCGCTGGCGGATTGGTTGAGAATCCGGTGAAGCTGACCTGGAACGATTTCCTCGATCAGCCGCAGAGCGACAGCGTTTCCGACATCCATTGCGTGACGGCATGGTCACGCTACGACAATCGCTGGAGCGGCGTGAGGGCGAAGGACTTCCTGAAACTGGTTAGGCCGAAGCCCGAGGCGAAGCATATCGTTTTCCAGTCCTACGATGGCTATGCGACCAATGTCACGCTGGAGATGTTTGCCGCCGACGATGTGCTGCTGGCGCATTCCTGGGAGGGCAATCCGCTGACGCGGGAGCATGGCGGACCGGTGCGGATCGTCATGCCGCAATTCTATTTCTGGAAATCAGCCAAATGGATCAAGCATATCGCGTTTCTTGACCGCGACGCGCCAGGCTACTGGGAGGTGCGCGGCTATCACAATACCGGCGATCCCTGGCAGGAACAGCGCTACGGCTGAGCCGCTCGCCTGGTGAAAGCGGCGATCCGATCAAAGACCGAGTGGAACATCGCCTCGGTCAATCGTCCGGTATTCGTGTTGTAACGCGAGCAATGATAGCTGGAAAATAGGGTGACGCCGCCGGGCAATGGGTTCTCGGCGCCATGTCCGAAGGCCGCCGTGCTGCGCTTGACCTTCATGGCATCCAAAACGGCGACATGGGCGATCTGCCCTAACGCCAAAATGGCCTTCAAACTGCTCAAAGCTTCGATTTCATGCCGGAGGAAATGTGTTACGCAGGTCTTCGTCTCGGCCGGCGTCGGCTTGTTCTCAGGCGGCACGCATTTGACGGCGTTGGTGATACGGCAGCGCACCAGTTGCAAGCCGTCATTCGGATCTGCCCGGAATACGCCTTTGGCAAAGCCGTACTTGATCAATGTGCTGTAGAGCAGATCGCCCGCATAATCGCCGGTGAATGGCCGGCCGGTGCGGTTTGCCCCCTTCAAACCTGGCGCCAGACCGACGACTAGCAGAACCGGATGCGTATCCCCCCAGGGCGGCACTGGCGCGTTGAAGAATGTCGGGAAAGCCGCACGATTGGCGTCGCGAAACGACGTCAGGCGCGGGCAGAGATCGCAATCGCGCCCCGGCAGGGCAGGAATAGTCGACATCTTCGATTACGGATCAGCGCAAATGACGACGCGGATCGGCCGTGTCGATCTCGTCGAAGTCTTCCATCCCCCCGGCGGGGCCGGCCGGCGGCGCCGATTGCTGTCCGGTCTTCAGCGTTGCCTGCAGCCCGGCGCTGCGCGACGCCTCCCTGGCGGCCTGATCGCGCATGATCTTCGGCATCAGATCCTGCAGTTCGATGAAGTTGTCCGCTTGCCGCCGCAGCTCGTCGGCCACCATGGGCGGTTGGGTCTTGGTGGAGCTGACGACACTGACGCGAACTCCCTTGCGCTGCACGGCGTCGACGAGGCGGCGGAAATCGCCATCGCCCGAGAACAGCACGACGTGATCGACATGGGGCGCCATCTCCATCACGTCGATGGCCAGCTCGATATCCATGTTGCCTTTGACCTTCCGGCGCCCCATGGCGTCGGTATATTCCTTCGCCGGTTTGGTCACCATGGTGAAACCGTTGTAATCCAGCCAGTCGATCAGCGGCCGCAACGGCGAATATTCCTGATCTTCGACCAAAGCCGTGTAATAGAATGCCCGCACGAGATGCGCTTCTTTGCGAAACGTCTCGAGCAATCGCCGATAATCGATTTCAAAACCCAGGGTGCGGGCGGCCGAGTAGAGATTGGCACCATCGATGAAGAGCGCAATGCGCTCCTGATTATAAAATTTCATACGGTATTCCCTATGAAGGTATGTCTTGGGTTCAATGACGCTGACGTCGTATGAAAGGATTTCTTAGACGGCGCGGCGCGTAAGGCAAGTGGAAAATGTATGCGGACATGAATGGCATCTACATTGCGTTGGGCGCAAATCTGCCCAGCGTTCATGGCGCGCCAAGAGAAACACTGGAAGCGGCTCTCGCCGCGCTTGCTAAAAGGGGAGTTGCGATCCTGCAGCGCTCGTCCTGGTGGCGCTCCGCGCCTCAGCCGGCATCTGCTCAACCAGACTTCATCAATGGCGCCGCCGAAATCGCTACCGCGCTGGCACCGCGGGATCTGCTCTCGTTGCTCCACCAGGTGGAGGCCGATTTTGGGCGCGTTCGGGGCGAGCGCTGGGCGGCGCGGGTTCTGGATATCGATTTGCTGGACTATCGCGGTATCCGGACGGACGAGGAGGGCATCTGCCTGCCGCATCCACGGCTGCAGGACCGGCTGTTCGTGCTGCTTCCTTTGCAGGAGATCGCCCCGGCCTGGCGGCACCCTGTCAGCGGAGAGACGCTCGACGATCTGCTATATCGCGCAAATCCATTAAAAATCAATAAGTTATGATATTTTCCTAGCCTTTTACACTGCCTTGTGGTGTGCTGCTGGTACTTGCAACCGGGGAAAATCGCCCTTAATAAGCCCCGATTCAGCCGTTTTATATGATTGTTCTCTCTGAGGGTAAGCCATGGCCCGCGTAACCGTTGAAGATTGCGTCCTTAAGATCCCGAACCGCTTCGAGCTGGTGTTGCTGGCGGCGCAGCGCGCCCGCGCCATCTCGTCCGGCGCCAGCCTAACGGTCGACCGGGACAACGATAAGAATCCGGTGGTGGCGTTGCGCGAAATCGCCGACGAAACCGTCGATATTGAGGGCCTGCGTCAACGCATGATCGGCGGCATGCAGAAGCATGTCGAGGTCGATGAGCCTGAGGAAGACAACATGGCGGCGCTCATGCAGTCCGGCGAATGGGCTGGCGTACAGCAGGATACCGAAGATCTTGCTGAGAACATGAGCATCGAGGAAGCCGAAGGCGAGGAAGGCGGCGAAGCAGATATCGCCGAAGAGGAGTAATTCCCGCCATCCGCGACCCCGACGGGCTTGTTCCGGCCCGCATTTCGATGAAAATTAGTGTTCAGGACCAACCGTTTGCCGGATCTGGAAAACGGAACGGAGTGATGCGCCCGCGAGTGATGCGTCAGGTCGAACTGGTTGAGAAGGTTCTCGCTTACGATCCCAATGCGGACGAGGACCTGCTGAACCGCGCCTACGTCTTCTCCATGCGGGCGCATGGTTCACAGAAGCGCGCCTCTGGCGACCCTTATTTTTCCCATCCGGTGGAAGTGGCCGGCATCCTGGCCGGGATGAAGCTGGACTCCACGGCGATCGCCACCGGACTGCTGCACGATACGCTGGAAGACACCGTCGCGACGCCGACCGAAATCGAAAAGAATTTCGGCCCGCAGGTGCTGCGCCTGGTCGACGGCGTCACCAAGCTTTCGCGGATCGAGTTGCAGTCGGACCGCACACGCCAGGCGGAGAATTTCCGCAAGCTGCTGCTGGCGATGTCCAACGACATCCGGGTACTGCTGGTCAAGCTGGCCGATCGTCTGCACAACATGCGGACCTTGCACTTCATCAAGGATGCGGAAAAGCGCCGGCGCATCGCCAAGGAAACCATGGAGATCTTCGTTCCCCTGGCCGACCGTATCGGCATGCAGGAATTGAAGGAGGAGCTGGAAGATCTCGCATTTTCGGAACTGAATACCGATGCGCGCGCCTCGATCATCGCGCGGCTCGATCAGTTGCGCTCCGAAGGCGGGCGCATGGTCGACCGCATCGTAGATCAGTTGAAGCGTACGCTGGCGGAGCAGGGGATCGACGCCTGGGTTTCGGGGCGGGAAAAGCGGCCATTCTCCATCTGGGAGAAGATGCAGCGCAAGAATATCGCCTTCGAGCAGCTGTCCGACATCATGGCTTTCCGTGTCGTCGTCCGTGATGTCGCCACCTGCTATCATGCCCTGGGCATCGTCCATCAGACCTGGCCGTCCGTACCGGGCCGCTTCAAGGACTACATTTCGACGCCGAAGCAGAATGGCTATCGCAGCCTGCATACCACGGTGATCGGCCCGGAAAACAAGCGTATCGAGATTCAGATTCGTACCCAGGAGATGCACGATATCGCCGATCTCGGCGTTGCCGCGCATTGGCAATACAAGCATACCGGCAAGGAAGCGCCGGAGGCGGAAGCGCGCCAATATCGCTGGCTGCGCGAATTGCTGGAAATCCTGGAGCAGACCTCCGATCCGGAAGAATTCCTGGAGCATACCAAGCTCAACATGTTCCAGGATCAGGTCTTCTGTTTCACTCCGAAGGGAGACCTGATCGCTCTGCCCCGGGATGCGACTGTGGTCGATTTTGCCTATGCGGTGCATTCCGATGTGGGCGACACCGCGGTCGGCGCCAAGGTGAATGGCCGCGTCGTGCCCCTGCGCACGGTTTTGCGCAACGGCGATCAGGTGGAAATACTACGTTCGAAGGTGCCGGCGCCGAATCCCACCTGGCTGAACTTTGTCAAATCCGGCCGGGCGAAATCCTGCATCAACCGCTTCATCCGCCAGCAGCAGCGCGGCCAGTATCTCGAACTCGGCAAGGCGATCCTCGCCAAGGCCTTCCGCGAGCACGATTCAGCGCTGTCGGAACGTGTGCTGGAACCTGCGATCAAGGTGCTGAAGCTGCGCGGCGCCGATGACGTGTATGTCGGCGTCGGCGAGGGCAATATCACCGCCAGGCAGGTCATCAATATCGTCTTTCCGGGGCAGAAGGAGGAAACCGCCGACAAGCTGCCGATCATGCCGAGGCTACAGAAGCAGGCGGATCATGGCAAAGGCGGCGGCATTCCGATTCGCGGCCTCATCCCCGGCATGGCCATGCACTTTGCCGGCTGCTGCCACCCCCTTCCGGGCGATCGCATCGTCGGTATCGTCACCACCGGCAAGGGCGTGACCATCCACACCATCGACTGCGACGCCCTGGAACAATTCGCCGATCAGCCGGAACGCTGGCTGGATCTGGCCTGGGATGCGCCAGCGGAAGGGGAAAAGGCGCAGGGCCATGTCGGCCGCGTCAGCCTCGTCATCAACAACGAAACCGGCGCCCTCAGCGCGGTCACAACCATCATTGCCAAACACAAGGGCAATATCACCAATCTGAAGATCACCAATCGCAGCCCGGAGTTCTTCGAGATGTTCGTCGATATCGAGGTCCGCGACGTGAAGCACCTGTCCAACATCATTGCCGCGTTGCGCGCCACGCCGGCGATCAGTTCCGTCGAGCGGGCGCGCGGCTAATTGTTTGCTGAGAGAAGAGACCGAAAACAAAATGACTCGAGACGAAGTGCTGCAACATTACCGCGAGGCCGGCGCCCTGCTGGAAGGACATTTCCTGCTGACATCCGGATTGCATAGTCCGATCTACATGCAGTCGGCCCGCGTCCTGATGTTCCCGCAACGGGCGGAAGCGCTCTGCAAAGCCCTGGCAGAAAGGCTGCGTGCGGCGCTTGGCTCCAGCCCAGTCGACCTGGTCTGCTCGCCAGCGCTCGGCGGCATCGTGGTCGGCTATGAAATGGCGCGGCAATTGGGCGTACCGGCAATCTTCACCGAACGGGTGGATGGCAAGTTTACCTTGCGCCGTGGCTTCGATATTCCGAAAGGTGCCCGGGTTCTGATGGCGGAGGATGTCGTCACGACGGGCAAATCGAGCCGCGAATGCATCGACTGCATCACCCAGAATGGCGGCAAGGTGGTGGCGGCATCCTGCATCGTCGATCGCTCCGATGGCGAGGTCGACCTCGGCGTGCCCTTGTTCAGCCTGTGCGGCTTCAAGGTGCCGGCCTATCGTGAGGACGAGCTGCCACCCGAGTTGCAGAAAATTCCTGCCGTCAAGCCCGGCTCGCGAAATCTGGCTTAGCCCATGAGCAAGCTCCGGCCGCTCCGTCTTGGTGTCAATATCGATCACGTCGCCACGATCCGGAATGCGCGCGGTGGCAAACATCCCGACCCGCTGCGGGCGGCGAAGATTGCCGCGGCGGCGGGGGCCGATGGCATCACCGCCCATCTGCGGGAAGATCGCCGGCATATCTCGGATGCCGATATCGACCGCCTGATGGCAGAGATCGATCTGCCGCTCAATTTGGAGATGGCGGCCACCGACGAGATGCTGGCCATTGCCTTGCGCCATAAGCCGCATGCCGCCTGCATCGTGCCGGAGAAGCGCGAGGAGCGTACAACGGAGGGCGGGCTTGATGCCGCCGGCCAGCGCCAGCATCTTTCGCCCATCGTGCGGCAGCTTTCGGCCGCCGGCATTCGCGTCTCGCTGTTCGTCGAACCTGCACTGGAGCAGCTCGATGCCGCCGAGGCGCTGGGCGCGCCTGTGGTCGAACTGCACACCGGCCGTTATTGCGAGACCAGCGGCGCAGAGCAAGCCGCCGAGCTGGAGCGCATTCGCAAAGCGGCGGCGCACGCCGATGCAATCGGCCTGGAATGCCATGCCGGGCACGGCTTGACCTACGAAACCGTTGCCCCGATTGCGGCGATTCCGACAATCGTTGAATTGAACATCGGACATTTCCTGATCGGCGAGGCGATCTTCGTCGGGCTTGCCGAAGCGATCCGCCAAATGCGCGAACTGATGAACAGCGCAAGGGCCGGGAATAGCTGATGATCATCGGCATCGGCTCCGACCTGATCGACATCCGCCGCATCGAGCGCACGGTTGCCCGATTTGGCGACCGGTTTCTCGATCGTATCTTCACCCCGGTCGAAAAGGCCCGTTCGGAGCGGCGCAGCCTCACGCGCATCGAATCCTACGCCAAGCGTTTCGCCGCCAAAGAGGCATGCTCCAAGGCCCTCGGAACCGGGTTCCGCAAGGGCGTGTTCTGGCGCGACATGGGCGTGGTGAACCTGACGGGCGGCAAGCCCTCCATGTCGCTCACCGGCGGCGCCCTGGCCCGGTTGCAAATGTTGCTGCCAGCAGGGTATGAGGCGCAGATCGATGTCTCACTGACCGACGAACCGCCGATTGCCCAGGCCATCGTCATAATTTCAGCACGCCCGAAAATTACACCGGCCACCGAGTTGCCGGCGGGTGCTTGACATTGCCGATTGGTTGCCGGCTTGATGCTGCCCGGCTGGGGGGAAACCAGACCTAAGGGGTTGATTTATATGGAACAGGAGCACGTGGTGGCGAAGACCAAGCAGCGCAGTGGGGATATCTGGGAAAGCCTCCGCACGCTCGTTTACGCTATTCTGATCGCACTCGGCATCCGCACCTTCGCGTACGAGCCGTTCCATATTCCATCCGAATCCATGCTGCCGACATTGCTGGTCGGCGATTATGTGTTCGTTTCCAAATTCTCCTACGGCTTCAGCCGCTACTCGCTGCTGTTCAGCCCGCCGCTGTTCCACGGCCGTATTCTCGGCTCCGAGCCCAAGCGCGGCGATGTCGTTGTCTTCCGCTGGCCGCGCGATCCGTCGATCGACTACATCAAACGCGTCGTCGGCCTGCCGGGCGATAGGCTGCAGATGCGCGACGGCGTGCTCTACATCAATGGCGAGCCGGTCAAGCGCAAGCGCATCCAGGATTTCGAGCGGCGCGACCGCTTCGGCAATGTGCAGGAACGCATAGAGCAATGGGAAGAGACGCTGCCGAATGGCGTGAGCTTCCACACGCTCAACCTGTTCAATTTCAATGCCGGCGACAATACCGGCGTCTATACGGTCCCGCCGCATCACTTCTTCATGATGGGCGACAATCGGGATAATTCGCAGGACAGCCGCGTGCCGGTCGAATTCGGCGGCGTCGGCTATGTGCCTGAGGAGAATCTCATCGGCCGCGCCGAAATCCGGTGGATTTCGATCGACCCCAGCGCATCGCTGTTCAAGCCGTGGACCTGGTTTGGCGCCTTGCGCTGGAACCGGATGTTTACCGGCATCCACTGAGGCCGGCGTGATCGCTGATATCCGCCACGCCAATCTCGACCAACTGCAGCGGGCTCTCGGCCACCGTTTCGCCGATCCCAGGCTTCTGGAGGAAGCCCTGGTGCATCCGTCGGCGAACCCGCGCCGCAGCCGATCCAAGTCGGCCCGCCAGAAGAACGCCGAGGCTGCGCCGCCGATCCGCGACTATAATCGGCTGGAATTCATCGGCGACCGGGTTTTGGGACTGGTGGTCGCCACCTTGCTGGCCGAACGTTTCCCGCAGGCCGAGGCCGGCGATCTGGCCCTGCGCTATAACGCTCTGGTGAAGCAGGAAAGCCTGGCCCGCTTTGCCCAGTCGCTCGGTCTTGGCGATTTCATCCAGCTTTCGCGCTCGGAACGGGATTCCGGCGGCGCCGGAAAGCCCGCCATTCTTGCCGATGCCTGCGAAGCCGTCGTCGCCGCCCTTTATCTCGATGGCGGCCTTAAGGTCGCCGAGAGTTTCGTGCGGCGTTATATGGAACCCCTGCTGGGCGACTTTGCCGCCGGAGCCACGAAGGACGCCAAAACGGCATTGCAGGAATGGGCTGCGGCCCGCGGTCTTGCGGCGCCCCGTTACGATGTCGTCAGCCAGGAAGGTCCGCCGCACGAGCCGCGTTTCACCGTGTCCGTGCGGCTCGGCGATGGAGAACCCGAAATCGGCCAGGGAGGCTCCAAGCGGGCCGCCGAACAGGAAGCCGCCGGCCGCTTATTGGCCAGATTGCAACGTGCTAAATCGTGATGAGTGAAACAATGAGTACCGCGGAGGCCCCGCATTGCGGCTATGTCGCTATCGTCGGCGCGCCGAATGCCGGCAAATCGACCCTACTGAACCAGCTCGTCGGCAGCAAGGTGTCTATCGTCTCGTCCAAGGTTCAGACGACACGGGCCCGCATCACCGCGATTGCCATGGAAGGGCAGACGCAGATCGTCTTTGTCGACACCCCCGGCATTTTCAAGCCAAAACGCAGGCTCGATAAGGCCATGGTGGCGGCCGCGTGGAGCGGCATTGACGAAGCGGATGCGGTGCTGCTGCTGGTCGATGCTCAGAAAGGCGTCGACGGCGAGGTGCAGGGCATCGTCGAAGCGCTGCAACAGCGGCGGCGGAAAGGCGTCCTTCTCGCGCTCAACAAGATCGACGCCGTCCCTCGGGAAAAGTTGCTGGGTTTGACGAAAACGCTGAACGAGGCGTTCCCGTTCGAGCAAGTATTCATGATCTCGGCCACGACCGGTGACGGCATCGGCGATGTACGGCGGGAATTGGCGAAGCGTATGCCGGCGGGCCCCTGGCTTTATCCCGAGGATCAGCTGGCGGACGTGCCGATGCGGTTTCTCGCCGCGGAAATCACGCGCGAGCAGATTTACCGCGCCCTGCATGACGAATTGCCTTACTCGATTACCGTCGAAACCGAGAACTGGAAGGACCAGAAAGACGGTGCGGCCCGTATCGAACAGGTCATTTTCGTCGAGCGGGACGGACAGAAGAAGATCGTCATCGGCGAAGGCGGGCAGATGATCAAACGGATCGGCGCCTATGCCCGTCAGGAGATGGAAAAGCAGTTCGAGCGGCGCGTCCACCTGTTCCTGTTCGTCAAGGTGCGAAAGGACTGGGGCGAGGATCCGGAACGCTACCAGGCCATGGGGCTGGAATTCCCGAGAGGCTGAGGCTACATCCCGAGCATCAGCAGAAAAGCCGGCATGGTGATGATGGCCAGAATCGTGCTGACCGTGATGATGGCCGCGGAAAGAGGAGCATCCCCGCCCATCTGCCGGGCCAGTATGTAGCTGCTTGAGGCTGAGGGCATGGCGCCCCAAAGCACCAGAACGCGGGTCTCCAAGGGCGGCAGATGCCAGAACCGGCTCAGGGCATACAGCACGACCGGGTAGATCAACAGCTTCAATGCGCAGGACAGCCCGACCGACCGGCCGGCATTCCGCGTCGCCTCCCACTGCAAACCGGCGCCGACAGTCAGCAGTCCCATCGGCGCTGCCATGGCGCCAAGCATCTTGAACACAGGCTCAATGCCGGGCGGCAGCGTCAAATCGAGGCCGTTCAACGCCGCGCCGGTTGCACAGGCGATGATGAGCGGATTCTTGGCCAGGAAAAGCGCCTGGCTGCGCAGGCTGGTGCCATGGCCGTGGGCGCCATAGCGCGCCAAGGTCAGGACGCACATGACGTTGATCACCGGTATCGCCAGCGAAATGGCTACCGCGAAGACGGTGATGCCCGCCTGTCCTTCCAGCGCGGCCACCGCGGCCAAGCCAACGAAGGTGTTGAAGCGTACCGCGCCCTGGAAGATGGACGTAAAGCCCGGGCCGTCCACCTTCACGACGGGCCGAAGAAGATAGACCAGCCCGGCTTGAACGAGCAGCGCAATGAACAGCGCCCCCAGCATCCCCGTCGGATCGATATCGCCGAGCTTGGCTTTGGACAAATTCTCAACCAGTAGAGCCGGGAAGAAGACGTAGTAGGTCATCTTGTCGGCAAGCGGCCAGAATTCGTCGCCGGGAAACTTGGTGCGTTTCATGACGGTCCCGATCGCGATCACCAGGAAGATCGGGACGATGGCTAGAGCGACTGCTTGCATGAGGGCTGTACGGGGACTCGGGCAGGAGGGAAGCCGGCACTCTAGCCGAAGCCGGCGGCCTTCGAAACGTCAACTCGCCAGCAGGATGAGCAGGTCGAGCGCGCGGCCAGCCAGATTGTAGCAGAGGTAGAGTGCGAAGGCCCGAAGAGCTGCGTCCCGCCAGGGGAGGCAGTGACAGGGCCGGGCAGACGCGACAGGCTGATGGAACTGGTCTGACGGCGCGGGTGTTTGTTGTGTCTCCGGCTGCTGTTCCGGGACCCAGAGTTCGGCAACCCGCGTCTGGCGAGGGCCGTAAATCCGGCGCCAGCGGAAAGCTTCGGCTTCGGCGTTTTCCGGGTCCGCATGAGACGCGCGGGGAATCCAGCTATCGGCCAGTCGGGTCAGGACGACATAGCGGGGAACGACGATTTCGGCATGGATTCCCATAACGGCTCATCGTCGCCCGACTCCGTTAAGAAACGTTAAACAGGGGTTAACTCCTTGTCCCGGGGGCTCTCTGTCATCGAACGGACACTAGCGTTGTCAGACGAACCGGTTACGGCGAGGAAACGAAGCGCTCGGTGGTGGCAATGGGCCCTCGGAGCCGTTGCCCTGTTGGCCGTTGCCGTAGGGGTATTCCTCTGGACTTTTGACTGGAATTGGTTTCGCGACCTAGCCGAGAAGAAGCTTGCCGAGCAGACCGGCCGTGACGTCGGGATCGGCCATATGCAAGGCGAGTGGTCGCTGCGGCCGCGCATAAAGATGGAGGAGATACGGCTCGGCAATGCCGACTGGGCCGAGCAACCGGACATGCTCAGTGCCGAGCGGCTCGAGGTGGTGATCGACCTGCCTGAATTGCTGCGCGGGCGGCTGGTATTGCCGGAAATCCATCTGATCACGCCGAAGCTGTTCTTGCAGCGTCGCAAGGACGGCGTGTCGAATTGGACCTTCGGTGCGGAGGAAGCGGCAAAGAAGGTGAAACCGGAAAAGCGGAGCAGCGCTCCGCTGATCGGCCTCCTGGTCATCCAGGATGGCACCTTGTCCTATCGGGACGAAAAGGCGGAACTGGACATCACATCCCAGATATCGACGGCAGTGGGCGACGGAAGCGAAGGCAAGAGCCAGCTTCGGCTCGAAGGGCGCGGCAGACTGCACCGTGAGCCTTTCGAACTGAAGGTCAGCGGCGCCTCGCTTCTCGAATTGCGGGAAAGCAAGCAGCCATACCCGCTGACCGTGGAGATGACTGCCGGGCAGACCCATATCCGCATTTCAGGAACGCTGGCAGAGCCCGTTCGTTTCGAGGGGCTTGATCTCGATGTGCATCTCAATGGGCCCAATCTCGGGCAATTGACCCGGATCACGAGCGTGCCCCTGCCGATGACGCCGGCATACGATCTCAAAGGGCGATTGCAGCGCGACGGGAGCGTCTGGTCGATCGAGAATCTGGACGGTCAGGTGGGGCGCAGCGATCTTCAGGGCGATCTGCGGATCGATACCGGCGGCGACCGCCTGCGCCTGGACGCCAATCTACGCTCGCAGACCCTGGATTATCGCGATCTCGGCCCGCTGATCGGCATCGAACCGCCCGCCAACGCCCGGAAAGACAGGCAGCAGCGCAACGAGGCCGCGAAACCCTACGAGCGCCAGTCTCGCAATCCTCCCGCTGCCAATGCCGGCCCGCCGCCACGCGTGCTCCCGGACGCAGCCCTGGCAACCGAACAGATCCGCAATACCGATGCGTCGGTCAAATTTCATGGCGACAAGGTCGTGGCGCCGAACACGCCCTTCAGCGGCGTCGACCTTGCGCTCGATTTGCACAATGGGGTGCTGCACCTGCATCCATTGAAGCTCGGCATCGCCGGAGGCTTTGTGAATACGGATATCCGCATCGACGCCAGCAAGAATCCGGTAACTACCAATTACGACCTTCGGCTCAGCAAGTTCGACCTGCAGCAGTTCCTGGAGAAGGCCGGGTTGAAAAATGCCGGCAGCGGGCAGATCGACGGCCGCATCAGGATGACGGGGCAGGGCGACACCATACGGCGATCGCTCGGCAGCGCCGGCGGCGACGTACGCCTCACGATGAATCATGGCACGCTGTCGAAGCTGGCGCTGGAACTGATCGGCCTCAATGTCGGCGAGGCTGCGGCGCTATGGGCGGGCGGCGACGCGCCGGCGCCGATCCGTTGTTTCATTGCCGATTTCACCATCACCGGCGGCGTCATGAAGCCTCGGGTGCTGGTATTGGACACGCCGGATACAACGATCACCGCGGACGGCCAGATAAGCCTCAAGGACGAGCAACTGGGCATGCGCCTGCTGGCGCATCCTAAAAAGCCGAGATTGCTCAGCGCCCGTACGCCGATCACCATCAACGGCGCCTTCAGCCGCCCCGATGTTGGCATCGCTCCGGCCCGGCTTGGCGCCAAGATCGCCGGCGCCGTCGCGCTGGGGGCGCTGCTGACGCCGATCGCTTCCATCCTTGCCTTCATCGAGCCCGGCCTCGAGCAGAACAGCGACTGCGCGGCTTTGCTTCAGGATAGCGGGAGCGCCCGCTGACGGAGGCCGGCATGATTGGCAGATACCTCCGGGCGGCATGGAAAGCGATCGACACCCTGGTGAGCGGTTTCGGCCTCGAGATTGCAGGAAACATCGCCTATACGGGTCTGCTCGCCATTTTTCCCTTCCTGGTCTTCCTGGCATCGCTGGCGGGCTTCATCGGCGGCTATGCCGACAGCTTTGCCTCGGTCCGGGCCGCGCTGGACCTGCTGCCGGCCGACATCGCCCGGACGCTGCAGCCGGTGATCCAGCAGATACTGAACTCGGCGGATGGCAGCCTGCTGACACTGGGCTTTCTCGGCGCGATATGGTTCGCCTCCAGCGGCTTCGACTCCCTGCGGGTCGCCCTCAACGCCGCCTATGACGTCGACGAGCCGCGTTCGTGGTGGGTTCGCAAATTGCGCAGCATCGGCGGCGTGGTGGTCGGCGGCATCGTCTTCCTGCTGCTTTCCGTGCTGGTGATCTTCGGCCCGCTCATCTGGAAGGCGATCCTCTGGGTCGCGCCGCTGGACGAGAGCCGCCGCTGGCCTTTCGCCCTGTTCCGCTACGGCCTGGCGACCCTGGTATTGTTCGCCGCGCTGATGGCGCTGCACCGCTGGCTGCCGGGGCGGTGCCTGACGTGGCGCACTCTGCTGCCCGGCGTCATCGCAACGACCATTCTCTGGCTTCTGGCGGCTTGGCTCTATTCGGTCTACCTCGCCACGCTGGGCAATTACGGCGCCACCTATGGCAGCCTGGGCGGCGTGATCGCCACCCTGGTGTTCTTCTACTTCTCGGCGGTGCTGTTCATCTTCGGCGCCGAATTCAACAAGGCGCTGCTGCGCCAGCACCGCACCCGGCGCGCGCCCCTCGCGGAACCCCAGGCGACCTGAGAAGGCCTCTGGCCGGCGGCCGGACGGCTGGTTATGCTCCGATGCCCGGATCCGATGGGCCCTGAGGGAGTGACCAGTGCCATGAAGGAGGCTGTCAGGAAAAAGGCCGCGATGAAAGGCGGCAGGATCGACAAGACAATGCTGCCCAGCCGCCATGTGACCGAGGGGCCGGAGCGGGCGCCGCATCGCAGCTACTACCATGCGATGGGGCTGACCGAGAAGGAAATCCACCAGGCCTTCGTCGGCGTGGTCACCACCTGGAACGAGGCCGCGCCCTGCAACATCACGCTGGCCCGCCAGGCTCAGGCGGTGAAGGCCGGGGTCAGGGGAGCCGGCGGCACGCCGCGCGAATTCACAACGATCACGGTGACCGATGGCATCGCCATGGGCCATCAGGGCATGAAATCGTCGCTGGTCAGCCGCGAGGCGATCGCGGATTCCACCGAGCTGACCGTGCGCGGCCATTGCTACGACGCCCTCGTGGGCCTCGCCGGCTGCGACAAGTCGCTGCCGGGCCTGATGATGGCGATGGTGCGGCTGAACATTCCCTCCATCTTCATGTATGGCGGCTCGATCCTGCCCGGCCGCTTCCGCGGCAGGGACGTGACCGTGGTCGATGTCTTCGAGGGCGTCGGCCAGTACGCCGCCGGCAAGATGAACGATCGCGACCTGCACGAACTGGAATGCGTCGCCTGTCCATCGGCCGGCTCCTGCGGCGGGCAGTTCACCGCGAATACCATGGCCTGCGTCTCCGAAGCCATCGGCCTGGCCCTGCCGGGCTCGGCCGGCGCGCCGGCGCCCTATGAGACGCGCGACCAGTATGCCGAAGCCTCGGGCCGCCAGGTCATGGAGCTGATCAAGCTCGGCATCCGGCCGCGCGACATCGTCACCCGCAAGGCGCTGGAGAATGCCGCCCGCGTGGTGGCGGCCACCGGCGGCTCGACCAACGCGGCGCTGCACCTGCCGGCCATCGCCCATGAGGCCGGCATCAGGTTCGACCTCGACGACGTCGCCAGGATCTTCAAATCGACGCCCTACATCGCCGACCTCAAGCCCGGCGGGCGCTATGTCGCCAAGGACCTTTACGAAGTCGGCGGCGTGCAGGTGGTGCTGAACGAACTGCTCAAGGGCGGTTACATCCACGGCGACTGCCTGACGGTGACCGGCAAGACCATCGAGCAGAACCTCAAGGGCGTGAAGTTCCCGAAGAACCAGGATGTCGTACGGCCGATCGGCAAGCCGATCACCCCGACCGGCGGCGTCGTCGGACTCAAAGGAAATCTGGCGCCGCGCGGCGCCATCGTGAAGGTGGCCGGCATGAGCCGCCTGAAGCATGTCGGCCCGGCGCGGGTGTTCGACAGCGAGGAAGAGGCCTTCGCCGCCGTGCAGGCCCGCAAGTACAAGGAAGGCGACGTCATCGTCATCCGTTACGAAGGCCCGAAGGGCGGGCCGGGCATGCGCGAGATGCTGTCCACCACCTCGGCGATCTACGGCCAGGGCATGGGCGAGAAGGTGGCGCTGATCACCGATGGGCGTTTCTCCGGCGCCACGCGCGGCTTCTGCATCGGCCATGTCGGCCCGGAAGCGGCGGTCGGCGGCCCGATCGGCCTGATCAGGAACGGCGACATCATCACCATCGACGCGGTGAAGGGCATTCTCAACGTCGGTGTGAGCGCGGCGGAATTCGCCCGGCGCCGGAAGACATGGAAGCCGCGCAGGACCGATTACCAGTCCGGCGCGCTGTGGAAATACGCGCAGACCGTGGGCGATGCCCATGACGGCGCGGTCACCCATCCCGGCGGCAAGGCGGAGACGCATTGCTACGCCGATATCTGAACCGGCTTCGGGCATCCCATGACCTTCCGCATCGCCCAGCCCAGAATCGCCCAGCCCAGAATCGCTTTGGCCGGTTTCCAGCACGAGACCAACACCTTCGCGCCGCAGAAGGCGACGCTGGACAAGTTCGTCGAAGGCGAGGGCTGGCCGGCGCTGACCGAAGGGCCGGCGATGTTCGAGACCTTCGAGCCGATGAACATTCCCATCGGCGGCTTCATCGCGAGCGCCAGGCCGAAAGGCTGGCGCCTGGAGCCGATCTGCTGGGCGGCGGCGCAGCCATCCTCCTACGTCACCGACGAGGCGTTCGACTTCGTCGCCGGGAAGATCGCCGACGGCCTGGCGGCGCTGAAAGGCCGGATCGACGCGGTCTATCTCGACCTGCATGGCGCGATGGTGGTCGAAAGCCACGAAGACGGCGAGGGCGAATTGCTGCGCCGGGTGCGCGCCGTGGTCGGGCCGGACCTGCCGGTGGTCGCCAGCCTCGACCTGCATGCCAATGTGACGCCGGAGATGCTGCGCTACAGCGACGTGCTGATCGCCTACCGCACCTATCCGCATCTCGACATGGCGGCGACCGGCGGCCGGGTGGCGCGGCATCTGGAAAAGCTGCTGAACGGCGAGCGGCCGCGCCAGGCCAAGGCGCTGCGCAAGCTGCCGTTCCTCATTCCGCTGACGGCGCAATGCAGCTTCATCGAGCCCTGCAGCAGCATCTACGAAACCTTAAGCGGGATGGAGCGCGGCGCGGTCAGCTCGCTCAGCTTCGCGCCGGGTTTTCATCCCGCCGATATCGCCGAATGCGGCCCGGCGGTGCTGGCCTATGCCGATACGCAGGACGCCGCCGACAAGGCGGCCGACGATCTGGCAAGGCATATCGCCGAGCGCGAGGCGGAGTTCAAAGCGCGGCTCCTGTCGCCGGACGAGGCCATCGAGGAGGCGCGCCGGCTGATCGTCGGCGGGGCGCGCAAGTCCATCGTGCTGGCCGATGTGCAGGACAATCCCGGCGCCGGCGCCACCAGCGACACGACGGGGCTGCTCGCCGCCCTGATCGAACATCGGGTGCCCGATGCGGCGCTGGGCCTGCTCTGCGATGCCGAAGCGGCCAGGATTGCGCATCAGGCCGGCGAGGGGGCGGAGATCGAGATCGCGGTCGGCGGCAAGACCTTCGACGGCGCCAGGCCCTACCGCAACCGCTTCAAGGTCGCCAAGCTGAATGACGGCCGGTTCCTCTGCACCGGGCCGTTCTACAAGGGCACGCGCATGGCGCTCGGGCCGATGGCGCGGCTGAGTTGCCCGACATCAAACGGAGGGGGCGTCGATCTCGTCGTCAGCTCGATCCGGGTGCAGGCGGCCGACAAGGAGATGTACCGCCATCTCGGCATCGAGCCGGGCCGGCGCCAGATCGTCGGCGTCAAAAGCACGGTGCATTTCCGCGGCGACTTCACCGATATCGCCGAAGCGATCCTGACCGTGGAAAGCCCCGGCGCCTTCATCGAGCGGGCCGAGACCTTGCCCTATCGGCGCCTGCGGCCGGGCGTGCGGCTGAGCCCGAAGGGGCGGGAGCACCGGCCGGCGTAACGGCGGCCCTCATGGCCGTAGCGGGAGGCGGCCGGGCCGCGATGCTGCGGCCTGCAACCGGCGACAGGCGGCGAAAATCGCGCGACGGGGTCGGATTCCACCGCTGCCCGGCGGGCAATCTTGGCTAACTCATTGTTTTAGCCGGGCCGGCGGCGGCCCAGAGGGTGCCAGCCGGTGCCAATCGGCGGCCGGTTGAGGCCAGTTCGAAGCCAGTGGAAGGCCAATCAGGCGCCGGTTCGGCGCCAATTGAGAGCCAATTGAGGCCCATTGAATCCCGCTCCGGCCAGGCCGGTTTGCTCGCATATTCACCCATAAGTAGCGCACTGGCCAGTCACGGCGGCCGCCGCGCAGCGCACGGTCTCAAGGGGCGGATTCACAATGGGCAATAGCGAGTGAGAACAATATCGGTACATTGCGCCGAAGGTCAAGTGGCCATGAAGATTAAGGCGCCCCCGGGTTCCCCCACGCCATGCCCGTAACCTTTCGTCACCCTCGGGCCTGGCCCGGGGCTCCATGGACGTCGCTGCCGTGCGGTGCCGCCAGGCTGAAGATCGCCGCGCTCAGTCCTGGACGGTCGGATCGACCGTATCGGCGATCTCGTGCTTCATGCGCGGCGGCGCCAGCTTCATCGCCAGGATGAAGCCCGACATCAGCAGGCACAGCCCATTGCTGGCGATCAGCGGCCATTCGCCGAGCGCGATGCCGTAGGCGAGCCAGAGCGTGAAGCCGGTCACGGTGATCAGATACATGCGCAGCGACAGGTCGGCCGTGTGGCGCGACTTGATCACCTTCCAGGCCTGCGGCGCGAAGCTGACGGTGGACGCCGTGCCGGCCAGCGCGCCGAGCAGGCTGACGAGGTCTATGGGCAAGGCTTTCCCCGGATGTTGAGCGTGGATATGCCACGCAACAACGCGGGGAAAGGGAGGGCGTTCCAGCGGGGGAGGCGATACTAGCTCGCCATTAACGGGCTTGCCCCGAGGCATTCACGTCTGCCATTTCCGCTGGCGCGCCTGCCGCCCTGCGCTACACTCCCGATGCGAACGAAACCAAGGCAGGAGGCAGCGCGTGCGGCCGGGTGAGGTGTTCAGTCAGGACGAGATCCGCGAATTGCGCCAGCGCTCGGACTGGATCGGCGGGCTGCTCGTGCTGCATGCCTGGGGCGCGATCTTCGCCGCCATGGCGCTGTTCGTGCTCTGGCCCAACCCGCTGACATTCCTCGCCGCCGCGATGCTGATCGGCGGGCGGCAGCTCGGGCTGGCCATCCTGATGCACGATGCCGCCCATGGCCTGCTGTTCAGGACGCGGCGCTTCAACGAATTCGCCGGGCAATGGCTCTGCGCCTATCCGGTCGTGACCGACCTTCGTCTGTACCGCCCGTATCACCTCAAGCATCACAGATTCACCCAGCAGGACAACGACCCCGACCTGGTGCTGTCGGCGCCGTTTCCGATCACCGGGAAAAGCCTGCGGCGCAAGGTGCTGCGCGACCTTTCCGGCCGGACCGCCTTCACCCGGCGCCGGCAGCAATTCGCCATGGCCTGGGGCGAGGGGGGCATGCCCTGGCGCGAGCGCTGGGCGCGGCTGAAGACGGGCGGCCTGATCGGCGCGGCGGCGGTCAACCTCGCGCTGCTGGCGCTGCTCGGCGCTGCCGGCTGCTGGTGGCTTTATCCCGCCCTGTGGCTGCTGCCGCTGGCGACCTGGTATCAGCTGATCAGCCGCGTGCGCAATATCGCCGAACACGCCATGGTGCCGGACAACGACGATCCGCTGCGCAATACGCGCACGACTTATGCCGGATGGATCATCCGTGCGCTGCTCGCGCCCTATTGGGTGAATTATCACCTCGAACATCATCTGCTGCTCTTCGTGCCCTGCTACCGCCTGCCGAAGGCGCATCGCCTGCTGCTGGCGAAGGGCTATGGTTCGAAGATGGAAGTGCGGAAATCCTACGCCGAGGTGCTGCGGCTGGCGGCGAGCGCGGCAAGCGAGGGCGGCGGCAGCAGTGGTTCGCCGGCGGGCGGCGGGATGAAGACGGCGCATATCTAGCGAAACCGCCCGGCTTGACAGGCAACCAAAAGGTTGCATATTAGCCGCATGGCCTTCGATGCGGTGCTGGATACGGTCCTGGACATTTCCCGCGACGCGGATCTCAACGCCGTGTTCCGCGCATTGGCCGATCCGAGCCGCCGGGCGCTGCTGGACCGGCTGTTCGCGCGGAACGGCCAGAGCCTGAACGAGCTCTGCGACGGGCTGGACATGTCGCGCCAGGCGGTGGCCAAGCATCTCGCCATCCTGGAGGAGGCAAACCTGGTCGCCGCCATCAGAAAGGGCCGCGAGAAGCTGCATTACCTCAATCCGGTGCCGATCCATGCGATCGGCGAACGCTGGATCCGCAAATTCGAGCGCGGCCGCCTGCGCGCGCTGGCCGACCTCAAGCGCCGCCTGGAAGATGATGGAGACCGGGATGACTGAATCCGCCTCGCGCTTCGCCTATGTGATCTATATCCGCACCACGCGCGACAAGCTCTGGCGCGCCTTGCTCGAGCCGGAATTCACCCGGCAATACTGGGCCGGGACCTGGCAGGAAAGCGACTGGAAGCCCGGCGCGCCCTGGCGCATCGTGATCCCCGACGGCCGCATCGCCGATAGCGGCGAGATCGTCGAGATCGATCCGCCGCGCCGGCTGGTGCTGACCTGGCGCAACGAGTTCCGGCCCGAGCTGCGCGAGGACGGCCATTCGACGCTGATCTACGAGCTGGAGCAGCAGGGCGACATGGTGAAGCTGACCCTGCTGCACGAGATCGCCAGGCCGGGCGCGAAATTCATCGAGGCCGTCTCGCAGGGCTGGCCGGCCATTCTCTCCAGCCTCAAGAGCCTGCTGGAAACCGGCGCGCCGCTGGAGGCGACGCGCAAATGGACGGTCAAGTGACGATCCTCGCTCCTGCGAAGGCCGTCACTAGGCAAAATCCGCCGCCGCCGCTATAGCCTCGCATGCGCGCTTCTGCGCTCGGGGGTATTCCTTATGCTGACGGTCCATCATCTCAACAACTCGCGCTCGCAACGCGTGCTCTGGCTGCTGGAAGAACTTGGCCTGCCGTACCAGGTCGTGCGCTATCAGCGCGGGCCGGACATGCGCGCGCCGGCCGAACTGCAGAAGGTGCATCCGCTCGGCAAGTCGCCGGTGATCGAGGATCAGGGACGGCTGCTGGCCGAAACCGGCGCCATCGTCGAATACCTGATCGAGACCTACGGCCAGGGCCGCTTGATTCCGCCCGCCGCCAGCGAGGCGCGCCGCGCCTATACCTACTGGCTGCATTACGCCGAAGGCTCGGCCATGCCGCTCCTGCTGCTCAAGCTGGTCTTCATGCGCCTGCCGACAGGCGTGCCGTTCCTGCTGCGGCCGATCATCGGCGCGGTGGCGGCGAAGGCGCAGGCGCGGCTGACCGATCCGCAGCTCGCCACGCATATGCGCTGTTGGGCCAATGCCCTGCAGGCCGGCAATGGCTGGTTCGCCGGCGGTGAGTTCTCGGCCGCCGATGTCATGATGAGCTTTCCGCTCGAAGCGGCGGCGGCGCGCATGGGGCTGCGGCCCGAGCATCAGCCGATCGCGGATTTCCTCGGCCGCATCCATGCCCGCGCGGCCTACAAGCGGGCACTGGAGCAGGGCGGGCCTTACGAACTTCTCCGGTAGCCGCCCGGCGGCGCGCCGAACACCGCCTTGAAGCGGGCATTGAAGGTCGAGAGGTCGCCGAAGCCGGCATCGTAGGCGATGGCGGCAACCGCCTCATCGGAGGCGCGCAGGCGCTGCGCCGCGCGGCGCAGGCGCAGGCCGAGCAGATACTCGTAAGGCGCGCTGCCGGTGATGCGGCGGAAGCAGCGCAGGAAATGGTACCTGCTCATGCAGGCGGCCGCGGCGAGATCGTCGAGGCCGAGCGGCTCGGCGCAGCGTTCCTCCATCAGGCGCAGCACGGCGGAAACGCGCCTGTGATCGCGCGCCGAGAGCGCCATCCTTTCCGGCGCCTTGCCGGAGGTTGCCGTCAGCACCTGTTCGGCCAGGGCGATGGCGGCCTCCTCGGCGGCCGGGCCCGGGTGCTGCGCCAGGGCTTCGAGCCTGGCGACCAGCGCCAGCGTCTCCTTACGCGCCGGCAGCATGGCATGGCTGAAGCGGAAGCGGGCGGACCCGGCGCGGCTGGCGGCGATCTCGGCGAAGAATTCGGAAGAGTAGTGGAAGGCGACGCAGCGATCGCCGCGGCTATGCTCATGCCCGCATTCGAAGCAGGCTCCCGCCTGGCCGAGCATCAGCGCGCCGGGATGCAGCAAAGCCGTGCCGGCCTCGGTGCGATAGGTGAAGCTGCCGCCGATCACGGCGGCGATGGTCACGCCATCATGGCGCTCTTCATAGGCGGCATGTTCCGGGCCGGCCGAGCAGAGGAATTCGCCCAGGGCCCAGGCGTCGCCGGCGGCAATCGGCCGGGCGGCCAAGGTCTCGGTCAGCTGCTGCATGACGGTCATGACGGCTGGAATAATAGCAATATTCCCCAAGCCCCGGAACGGCCGTTCCGGCATCCTCGCTCCGTCGACAAACACCTCAGACGGAGCATTGCCATGTTCAATCACATCTCCATCGGCGTGCGGGACATCAAACGCACCAAGGCCTTCTGCGATGCGGCGCTGAAGCCGCTCGGCTTTACCTGCCTCAGCGAGGGCGAGGGATCGCTCGGCTACGGCGCGAAAGAGGTCGGGCTGTGGATCAGCCAGACCGACAGTCCGGTCAAGGCCGATCCGAAATCCGGCCTGCATGTCTGCTTCGAGGCGCCCAGCCGCGCCGCGGTCGATGCCTTTCACGCGGCGGCGCTCAAGGCCGGCGGCAGGGATAACGGCAAGCCCGGCCTGCGCGAGGATTACGGGCCGAACTATTACGCCGCTTTCGTGATCGACCCGGACGGCTATCGGTTGGAAGCCTATTGCGGCAAATAGGACCTGAACGGGCCGGGCTTGAATGAAGCTGCCCTCGCGTTAGCTCACTCCGGCAGCAAGGAGGGAGTCATGAGCCAGTCAGCCACTCATCCGGGCCAGAAGCGCCATCTCGAGCCCGGCCCCGACCATCCGATCACCGTCAGGCCGCATGGCCGGCGCGTGCGCGTGCAGTACAAGGGCCGCGTGGTGGCCGACAGCGCCCGTGCGCTGGAGCTGAAGGAAGCCAGTTACCCGGCCGTGCTCTACATCCCGCGCGAGGATGCCGATATGGGCGCGCTGCGCCGCACCACGCATGCGACGCATTGTCCTTACAAGGGCGATGCCGCCTATTACGACGTGCTGGTGGACGGCACGACCTCGGCCAATGCGGTCTGGAGCTACGAGGCGCCGTATCCCGCCGTCGCCCAGATCAGGAATCATCTCGCCTTCTATCCCGACCGCGTCGATAAGATAGAAGAGCTGTGACCGCCGCCACAGTGCGAACGCTCAGCGCCGCCTAGGCTGCGACGGCAATCAGCGGGGGAGGAGGCGCGCATGGCGCTCATGTTCTATTACGGCTCGGGTTCACCTTACGCCTGGCGGGTCTGGCTGGCGCTGGAGCATAAGGGCATTGCCTACGAGCTGCGCGTGCTGTCTTTCGAGAAGGGCGAAACGCGCTCGCCGGACTATACCGCGATCAATCCGCGCCAGAAGGTGCCGACGATCGTGGACGGCGATTTCGTCCTGGCCGAATCCGCCGTCATCCTCGACTATCTCGACGAAGCGTACCCCGGGCCGCGGCTGTTCAGCGCCGATGTGAAGCAGCGGGCGCAGCAGCGCCGGCTGATCGTCGATTCGGACGATTACTATGCCAAGGCCTTCAACGATGTGGTGGATGTCGTCATCCGCACCAAGCCGGAGCAGCGCGATCCGGCGAAGCTCGCCGCCGCGCGCGCCGCTCTGGCCGAGGAACTTGCGGTCTGGGAAGGCCGCATGCCGGGCCAAGATTTCATGGATGGCACGACGCCGGCCGCCGTCGATTTCGTGCTATTCCCCAGACTGATCCTGATCCGCCGCTTCGCGCAGCGCATGCCGGAGATGGCCGGCGGCCTGCTCGGGCCGAAAACCGAGGCCTGGCTCGACCGCATGCAGGCGCTGGAGATCGTGCGCAAGACCTGGCCGCCGCACTGGACCTGACGCCCTACGGCGTCACCACCACGCGGCCGACCAGGCGGCCATGGCGCAAATCTTCCAGCGTGTCGGTGGCCTGGCTGAGCTGGCGGCGCGTGATCGGAATCGGCGGCACCTTGCCGGCGCGCACGAGGTCGAGCAGTTCCTTCATCTCCGGCAGGCTGCCGGTATAGCTGCCCTGAATCGTCGCCGCCTTCAGCGGGATCATCGGCAGCGGCCAGGGCGCCGAGCCGCCGAACAGGCCGACGATCAATAGCTTGCCGCCCTTGCCGAGCACGTTCAGGCCCAGCGAGGCAGTGGCCGGCGCGCCGACCAGATCGACTGCCATCCAGGCCGGTCCGCCCATGGCCTTGGCCACCTGTTCGGCGGCGTCCGGGGCCGCGCCGTCGACCGCCGCCAGGGCGCCGGCGGCAATGGCGGCGGCGCGTTTCTGCGGATCGATATCGACGGCGACGGCGCCTTTGCCGGCCATGGCTTTCAGGATGCTGATGCACATCAGCCCCAGTCCGCCGGCGCCAATCACCAGCACCGGATCGCGCTTGATGCGCTCGCCGAATTTCTTCAGCGCGGAGTAGGTGGTCAGGCCCGAGCAGGCATAGGGCGCGACGGCAACCGGATCGAGTCCGCCGAGCGGCAGCAGATACCGCGGATGCGGCACCAGCATGTAATCGGCATAGCCGCCGTGGTTGTAGACGCCGAGCGAACGTGGCGCCATGCAGAGATTCTCGGTCCCCTCGCTGCAGGCGGCACAACTGCCGCAGCCGATCCAGGGAAACACCAGACAGGCCTCGCCGATCTTGCGGCCGTCGCTGTGCTGTTCGGCCTCGGGGCCGAAGGCGACGATCTCGCCGGCATTCTCGTGCCCCATGGTCAGCGGCAGGCGGATGCCGCGATCCTTCAGTTCCAGGCGCTTGCCGGCGCCAAGATCATAGCCGCCTTCCCAGATATGCAGATCGCTGTGGCAGATGCCGGCCGCCTGCATCTTGATCAGCACCTCGGTGCCCTGCGGCTGCGGTGTCGGCTGCTCGACTTCCTTGAGCGGCTTGCCGTAATCGAAAACCTGATAACTTTTCATGGCGGCATCCTTTCCCTAGACGCCGCCAGTGTGAAGAAAGCCGCCGCCGCTGCCAAGATGGTTTGACCCGCAGCGGAATACCCGATCCGCCGCAGCGAAAATCAGGGCAGGGCAATCTCGCAGGTGACCGGCACGTGATCCGACGCTTTGTCCCTGGCGCGTGGCTTGCGGTCGATTTCGCAGCTCACCAGCCGGTCGGCAAGCTGCGGCGAGAGCAGGAAGTGATCGATGCGCAGGCCCTGGTTCTTGGGCCAGCAGCCGGCCTGATAATCCCAGAAGCTGTATTCGATCTCGCGCGGATGCAGCGCGCGCCAGGCTTCGGTGAGGCCGAGGTTGATCAGCGAACGAAAGGCGCGGCGGGTGTCCGGCCAGCATAGCGCATCCTCGGCAAAACCGGCAGGATCATAGACGTCGTGATCGGTCGGGCAGACATTGTAATCGCCCGCCATCAGGAAGGGGGTCTCGGCGCGCAGCAATGCTTCGGCGCGATGAAACAGACGCTGCATCCAGCGCAGCTTGTAGTCGTATTTCTCGCCCGGCCGCGGATTGCCGTTGGGCAGATAGAGTCCGCATATCGTCGCGCCCGCAATATCGGCCTCGATGTAGCGCGCCTGTTCGTCGCTCTCGTCGCCTTCGAGCCGCAGGCGCACGGCATCGGGCTTTTTCAGACTGAGAAGGGCGACGCCGTTATAGCTCTTTTGGCCGTGGACATGGGTCGAGTAGCCCATCGACTGGAATTCGAGCGCGGGAAAATCGGCATCTTGGCATTTGATCTCCTGCAGCAGCAGGACATCGGGTTTTTCCGCCCGCACCCAGTCCAGGACGTTGTTCAGCCGCGCCTTGATCGAATTGACGTTCCAAGTGGTGATTCGCATGCGGGGAGTATCGGGGGAAATCGCCTTGCGGCCAAATCCAAACCGTCACGGCTCGCCTCGGGCCTGCCAACCACGGGTAATCGGCGGCGGAAAAGCCCGTTGATGCCCGGGCCAAACCCGAGCACGGCGTCAAAAATTCGGGGTATCACATCGAAAACGAGTTGCCGCAGCCGCAACTCGAGGTCGCCTGGGGATTGCTGATGCGGAAATAGGCGCCGGTCAGGTCCTCGACGAAGTCGATCTGCGAACCGCGCAGGTATTCGAGCGAAACCGTATCGACCAGTACCCGGGCGCCATCGCGGGTCAGGACGATATCGTCGGCGGTTTCGGCCTCGTCCAGAGTGAAGCCATACTGGAAGCCGGAGCAGCCGCCGCCCGAAACGCTGATGCGCAAAGCCAGCGCCGGATTGCCCTCGGCGGCTGCCACCTTGCGAATCTGGCGGGCCGCCGACTCGGTCACGCGCAAAGGCTCGCCTCCGGCCTCGGTCGGGGCGGAGCTTGCGCTGGTCTGTGCTGCGGTCTCAGACATGGCCATTTACACTCGATTTACCAATAATTTGCCACATTGCGCTAGCAATTTAGGAAGCCTCGCGCGGAAGTCAATTTCACGGCCGGCCTTACCGGGGTGCGTTGCGGGTATAGGACGTAATCGCTAGTGTCCGCCCCCGATTCAGGATGTATGACGAAAAGCCTTCCGAAATGAACGTTTTTACCGAATTCCGCCGTGCCGTCATGGCCGCCGTGCATACGCTGGCCGAGCAGGGCGTGCTGGCCGGCGAGTTGCCGCTTACAGCCATTGCGGTCGAGCCGCCGCGCGATCCGGCGCATGGCGACCTCGCGACCAACGTGGCCATGGTGCTGGCCAAGCCGGCCAAACTGGCGCCGCGGGCCCTGGCCGACCAGATCAAGCCGCTGCTGGCCGCCCATCCTGCCGTGGACGCCGTCGAGATCGCCGGACCGGGTTTCATCAATCTGCGGCTGAAGGCCGATTACTGGCAGCGTCAGGTTGCCGCCATCCTCGGGGCGGGCACGGCCTACGGCAACAGCGATATCGGCCAGGGCCAGCCGATCAACGTGGAATACGTCTCGGCCAACCCGACCGGCCCCATGCATGTCGGCCATTGCCGCGGCGCCGTGTTCGGCGATGCGCTGGCGGCCCTGCTCGACAAGGCGGGCTTTCAGGTCGCCCGCGAGTATTACATCAACGATGCCGGCGCCCAGGTCGATGTGCTGGCCCGCTCGGCGCATCTGCGCTACCGCGAAGCTCTGGGCGAGACGGTTACGATCCCGGAAGGGCTTTACCCGGGCGAGTATCTGAAGCCGCTGGGCGCGGCGCTCGCGCAGAAATACGGCGAAAAATTCAAGGCGGCGCCGGAATCCGAATGGCTGGCGCTGTTCCGCAAGGAAGCCACCGACGCGATGATGGCGGTGATCCGCGACGATCTCGCGGCGCTGAACATCCACCATGCCGTCTTCACCTCCGAGAAGGCGCTGCACGACAGCGGCGCGGTGCAGCAGGCCTTCGACCGGCTGAAGCAGCGCGACCTGATCTATACCGGCGTGCTGGAGCCGCCGAAGGGCAAGGTGCCCGAGGATTACGAGCCACGCCCGCAGGAGCTGTTCAAGGCCAGCGCATTCGGCGACGACACCGATCGTCCGCTGAAGAAATCCGACGGCTCCTGGACCTATTTCGGCGCCGACATTGCCTATCACGACGACAAGTACCGGCGTGGCTTCAAGCAGATGATCGATGTCTGGGGCGCCGATCACGGCGGCTACGTGAAGCGCATGAAGGCGGCCGTGAAGGCATTGTCCGGCGGCGAAGCCGAACTCGACGTTAAGCTGGTACAGATGGTCAACCTGCTGGACGGCGGCCAGCCGGTGAAAATGTCCAAACGGGCAGGGACCTTCGTCACCCTTCGCGATGTGGTCGATGAGGTGGGCAAGGACGTCGTCCGTTTCATCATGCTGACGCGCAAGAATGACGCGCAGCTCGATTTCGACTTCCAGAAAGTGACCGAACAGTCGAAGGACAATCCGGTTTTCTATGTGCAATACGCGCATGCGCGCATCTGTTCGGTGCTGCGCAATGCCGCCAGCGAAGTGCCGCAGATCGATACCGAAGATGCCGCTCTGGCGCAGGCCGACATGACGCTGCTCAGCCATCCGGGCGAACTGGCGCTGATCAAGTTGCTGGCCGGCTGGCCGCGGCTGGTGGAATCGGCGGCCGAAGCGCATGAGCCGCATCGCGTCGCTTTCTACCTGCAGGATGTCGCCGCGGCGTTCCATGGCCTGTGGAATGTCGGCCGCGACGATACCAATGTCCGGTTTCTGCTGCCGGAGGATCTTGCGCTGACGCGGGCGCGGCTGGCGATGCTGCGCGCCGTGGCGCTGGTGATCGCGTCCGGCCTGTCGGTGATGGGCGTAACGCCGGTCGAGGAGATGAGGTGAGACGATGAGTGATTTGCGTACCGACCGAGGATCGCGTCCGGTTCCCAGCGAAGGCGAGGGATCCGTGCGCCCGCGTAAGACCATCACGGCTGTGATTGCCCTGGTCGCCGTGGCTGCCTTCGGCGTCAGTATCTGGTTCGCCTATGATCAGGGCGTCAAACGCGGCAGCAGCGGGGCTCCGCCGCTGATCCGCGCCGATCAGGGCCCGGTCAAGGTGGCGCCGGAAAATCCCGGCGGCCTGCAGGTCCCGAACCAGGACAAGGAAATCTACGAACGCATCGGGGGCAACACCGCACAATCGACGGGCGCAGCCCAGCCGGAGCGCCTGCTGCCGCCGCCGGAACAGCCGAAGGCGCCGGCGCAGCCGCAAAATACCGCCGTAGCGCCGGCCGGCTCGAATCCGTCCGCCGTGATGGTGCCGACGCGGCCGGTCAATACGGTGCCCAACCAGACCGCCGCGCCGAGCCCGACCGCGGCATCGCCGGCGCCGGCAACGGGAAAAACCGCGGAGAATCCCGCCGCGGCGGCGAAGCCCGCAGCCGACAAGCAGTCCGACAAGCAGGTTGCGGCCGCGCCCGCCGCTGCGCCCATGCCGGCCTCGGCGGCCTCTGCCGGCGGCAGCTCGAAAATCCAGCTCGCGTCGCTGAAGGATCAGGCCCAGGCGCAATCGACCTGGACGAAGCTTCACAAGAAATACGCCGATATCCTCGGCGACCTGACGCCGTCCTATGAAAAGGTGGAGATTCCGAACAAGGGCACTTTCGTTCGCCTGCAAGCCGGGCCGCTGAAGGACCGCGCCGCGGCGCAGGCGCTTTGCCAGAAGCTGGCCGCCAAGAACCAGGGCTGCATCGTTGTCCGCTGAGCGGGTCGACTGGGCGTCCTATGCGCCTGCCGTGGTCGGCTGCGCCGGGCTGCAACTCGGCGCCGAGGAGCGCGTTCTGTTTGGCGTGCGCAAGCCGCTCGGCTTGATCCTGTTCGCCCGCAATATCGACAACCCGGCGCAAGTGCGGGCGCTGATCGGCGATTTCCGCGGCGTGGTCGGTAACGAACTGGCGCCGGTGCTGATCGATCAGGAGGGCGGCCGGGTGGCGCGGCTGAAACCGCCGCATTGGCCGAAATTTCCGCCGGGTGCGGTTTTCGGCGAAATCTACGCCCGCGACCGCGCCGCCGGCAGCGAAGCGGCCTATCTCAATGCGCGCTGGATCGGCGCCGAATTGGCAGCCCTGGGGATCGATGTCGATTGCGCGCCGGTGGCGGATCTGCCCATCGAAGGGGCCCATGACGTGATCGGCGATCGCGCCTATGGCCGCGATCCCGCCACCGTCACGGCCCTGGCCGGCGAAACGATGCGCGGCCTCATGGATGCCGGCGTGCTGCCGGTGATCAAGCATGTGCCGGGGCATGGCCGCTCGCATATCGACAGCCACCTGGATTTGCCGGTGGTCGATACCGATATCCCCGCCATGGAGCAGAGCGATTTCGTTCCTTTCCGTAACCTCAATCACGCTGCCTGGGCGATGACCGCGCATATCGTCTACAGCGCGATCGATCCGCGCAATCCGGCAACCTTGTCGCCCGCGCTGATCAAGGATGTGATCCGCGGCCGCATCGGCTTCGATGGCGTGCTGATCTCCGACGATCTCACCATGAAGGCGCTGAAGGGTGGCCCGGCCGAAACCGGCACGGCGTCGCTGGCGGCCGGCTGCGATCTGGTGCTGCATTGCTCGGGCGATCTGGCCCAGATGCAGAGCCTGCTGGCGGCCCTGCCGGCAATGACGGCGCGGGCAGCCGGGCGGATCGCAGCAGCCCGCGCCCGGCTGCCGGCCAACCCGGCCGCATTCGGCGCAGCGGAACGGGCACGGTATCAGGCTCTGCTGGGACAGGGGGCCGCGTGAGTCCAAACGTCATCGGCATGATCTTCGAGGCCTCCACCTGGGTGCTGCCGGCCCTGCTGGCGATCACCCTGCACGAGGCCGCCCATGGCTGGGTCGCCTGGAAGATGGGCGACGACACGGCCAAAATGGCCGGGCGGGTGACCTTCAACCCGCTGCGGCATGTCGACCTGATGGGGACGATCCTGCTGCCGGCGCTGCTTCTGCTGCTGCGCGCGCCATTCCTGTTTGGCTGGGCCAAGCCGGTCCCGGTGAATTTCTGGAAACTGCCGTCGCCCCGGCGGGATATGGCGATCGTCGCTGCGGCCGGGCCGGCAATCAATCTCGCCCAGGCCTACCTGGCCATGCTGCTGTTCTACCTCGTACCGCTGTTCGATGGCCTGCCGGCACAGTGGATTGCGATGAATCTGCAGAATGCCATATTAATCAATCTGGTATTATGCGTTTTTAACCTGATTCCTTTACCGCCTCTGGATGGCGGTCGGGTGGCGGTCGGGCTGCTGCCGTTGTCGCTGGCGCGCCCCTTGGCCCGTCTGGAGCGCTATGGCATGGTCATTTTGCTGATTCTGCTGCTGGCCGTGCCCATGGCGGCCCGGCAGTTCGGCGCCGATTGGAACCCGCTTTTCGAGCTTCTGACGCCGATCGTCGCCGGCCTGCGGGATATCCTGCTTGTATTGTCCGGGCATAGTGGCTAACACCACCGCCCGAGCTGGATGGATGCCGTGACAGAACCTGCCGAGTCCCCCGAATCTGCCCCGGCCGCCGCCGCGACGCCGGCAGCCGGCGAATCCTTCGAGGAGGCTCAGCGCGACGGCCTGGCAGGCGGCGTGTCGCTGGGCGAACAGCTCGTTCTCAGCCTGGATGTCTTCGAAGGTCCACTCGACGTGCTGCTGAGCCTGGCGCGCGAGCAGAAGGTCGATCTGCGCAAGATCTCGATCCTGGCGCTGGCCGAGCAATACCTGGCCTTCATCGCCGAGCTGCGCAAGGTGCGCATCGAAATCGCCGCCGACTACCTCGTCATGGCGGCCTGGCTGGCCTACCTGAAATCCCGCCTGCTGGTGCCAGAGCCGGAGAAGGAGGGCGAGCCCTCGGGCGCCGACATGGCCGCCCGGCTGGCGCTGCAGTTGCAGCGGCTGGAGGCCATGCGCAAGGCGGCCCGGGACCTTATGCAGCGCGACCAGATCGGCCTGGCGATGTTCCTGCGCGGCAAGCCGGAAGGCGTGCGCATCATCCGCAAGTCGGTCTACAACGCCACGCTTTATGAGTTGCTCAAGGCCTACGCCGAGTTCCGCGCCTCCAAGGGCTCGACGGAAGCGCTGACCATGAAGATGGCGCGCCGCCGCATCGTCTCGGTCGAGGAGGCGCTGGCCCGCTTACGCAACATGATCGGCCAGATTCCCGACTGGGCGACGCTGCAGGCCTTCCTGCCGCCCGATCTGGACGATCCCTTCACCGTCAAGTCGGCGCTGGCCTCGACGTTCAACGCGACCCTGGAAATGGCCAAGCAAGGCCAGATCGAGTTGAAGCAGGTCCAGACCTTCGGTCCGATCTATATCCGCCGCCAGGCCACTGCGCAGCCGGCGGCCACCACGGAAGAGTAAGTCATGCAATCCAATGATGCGCTGCCGGCCGAGGAGCGGCTGGACGATGAGATCGAGATGACCGCCCAGGACGACGCGGGAGAAACCGCCGCCGAGGCCTCCGCGGCTGCCCCCGATGAGCCGGAAACGGAGGGTTCCGCGGCCGGCGAGGGCGAAGGTGAGGGTGAGGCGTCGGGCGACGAGGGCGAGGACGCCGACGAAGACGCGGAAGCGGCTGCCGAGCAGCAGGCCGCCGACAAGGAAGAGGCTTTCGCGGCTGCCGTACGGATGGCCGAAGCACTGCTGTTCGCCGCCGCCGAGCCGCTGGACGAGGCGACCTTGCGCAAGCGGCTGCCGCCCAAGACCCGCGTCCCCGCCGTGCTGGCGGCTTTGGAGGATCAGTACCGCAACCGCGGCGTCATCCTGAAGAAGGTGGCTGGCCGCTGGGCGTTCATGACGGCGCCCGACCTGCAGCATCTTCTGGAAGAACATCGCCAGGTGCAGCGCAAGCTGTCCCGCGCCGCGATCGAGACTCTGGCCATCATCGCCTACCACCAACCGGTGACCCGCGCCGAGATCGAGGAAATCCGCGGCGTCTCGCTGAGCAAGGGCACGCTCGATGTGCTGATGGAAGCCGAATGGGTCAAGGTGCGCGGCCGCCGCCGCGTTCCGGGCCGCCCGGTGACCTACGGCACGACGGAAGAGTTCCTGGTGCATTTCGGCCTGGAAAGCGTCGATGCGCTGCCCGGCCTGGAGGAACTGCGCGCCTCGGGTCTGCTGGAAGCCCTGCCGGCCTCCGGCGGCATCCCGATGCCGGGCGAGGCGCTGGATGCCGCGCCGGAGGACCCGCTGGGCGAAGACGACGATGGCCGCGAATTCCTCGAGCCGCTGATCATCGACGAAGAGGACGAGGCCAAGAAGGCTGCCGCCGGGGACGCCCCGGCGGCGGAAGCCCCGGCCGAAGACCACCGGCAGGAGGACTGACCGGCCGGTATTCCGGACGGTCCGGGGCTGCGGCATTGCGACACGCTAAGGCTAATTTCCGGTTCGTTTTTTCGTCCGTCAGGGGCGAAAGATTGCCTTGTCCGCACTATCTCTGTCATAGTGCGGCGCTGTTTCGGCACAAGCCCGCTGCAGTTCGGGCTTACGTCCGCGTTTGAGGAGATAAGGATATGGGTGGCTTCAGTTTTTGGCACTGGCTGATCGTTCTGCTGGTGATCCTGATCATCTTCGGTGCCGGCAAGCTGCCGAAGGTGGCCGGCGACCTCGCCGCAGGCATCAAGAACTTCAAGAAGGGGATGCAGGAGGGAGCCGAGGACAAGCCCGCCGGCAATCCGCCCGTCATCGACCAGCAGCGCCAGGCTTCCGCCGGCGCCGCGGGCACCGGTGCGCCGGCCGACAAGACCGCGCAGCACTGAGCAGATCATGCCCGGCGGTCAACAGCTTCCGCCGCGGTGCAGGAAATCGAATGGTGTAGGCGGCGATGTTCGACATTGCCTGGTCTGAACTCGGAGTCATCGCGGTCGTCGCGCTCGTCGTGATCGGCCCGAAGGATCTGCCCAAGGTGCTGCGCACGGTCGGGCAGTGGAGCGCCAAGGCACGCGCCATGGCCCGCGAATTCCAGAGCGGCATTGACGACATGATGCGCGAGGCGGAGCTGGACGAACTGCGCAAGGCGGCCAAGCAGGTCAGCAACTTCTCGCTGGAAAGCGAAGTCAAGAAGACCATCGATCCCGATGGCGGCCTGGAAAAGAGCCTGCGCGAGTCCGTGCCGGACGACCCCTTTGCCGAATCCAGGCCGGTGATGGAACCGCCCAAGGAAGAAGAGGCCCAGGTGCCGGTCGCTGAGGCCGCCCCGCAACAGACGCCCGCCAAGGACGAGACGAAATCGTGAGCGAGCCGCAAGCGCCCGAGGACGAAGTCGAAGCTTCGCGGATGCCTCTGCTCGACCATCTGATCGAGCTGCGCAACCGTTTGATGTATTCGATCGGGGCGATCTTCATCGCCTTCGTCGTCTGCTATTTCTTCGCGCCGCATATCTACAACCTGCTGATGCAGCCGCTGGTGCATGCGGTCGGCACCGAAGGCCGGCGCATGATCTTTACCGCGCCGCAGGAAGCCTTCTTCACCTATGTGCGGCTGTCCTTCTGGGCGGCGATGCTGCTCAGCTTTCCCGTGATCGCCAGCCAGGTATGGATGTTCGTCGCGCCCGGCCTGTACAAGAACGAGCGCCGCGCCTTCATGCCTTTCCTGGTCGCCACCCCGATCCTGTTCGCGATGGGCGGCGCTTTCGTCTATTTCTTCATCATGCCGCTGGCGCTGAAATTCTTCGTCGGCTTCGAAGCGCCCGGCGGTGACGGTTCCATTCCGATCCAGCTTGAAACCAAGGTCAGCGAGTATCTCTCGTTGGTGATGACGCTGATCTTCGCCTTCGGCCTGGCTTTCGAGATGCCGGTTCTGCTGACCCTGCTGGGCCGGGTCGGCCTCGCGACCTCGGCAGGGCTCGCATCCAAGCGCCGCTATGCGATCGTCGGCATCTTCATCTTCGCGGCCGTGGTCACGCCGCCGGATGTGATCAGCCAGGTCGGCCTGGCTGTGCCGCTGCTTCTGCTCTATGAAATTTCGATCTTCTCGGTGAAGATGATCGAGCGCGACCGCGCCAAGCGCGAGGCGGCGGAACGCGCTGCAGCCGAGCAAGAGGACGCCGAAGCATCGTCGGCAGAGCCCGGAGGGGAAACGGCCCAGCAGGGCGAGCCTCCGAACCCCTCTGCCTGATTGGTAGTTTGCCATGCATGACATCAAGTTCATCCGGGACAATCCGGAAGCCTTCGACAAGGCAATCGCCCGCCGCGGCCTGGCGCCGCAGGCGGCCAGCCTGATCGAGCTCGACAAGAAGCGCCGCGCGGCGCAGACGGAATTCGATCAGGTGCAGGCCAAGCGCAACGCGCTGTCGAAGGAAATCGGCGCCGCGAAAGCCCAGAAGGACGAAGCCAAGGCCCAGACCCTGATGGCCGAGGTCGGCCAGTTGAAGGATCGTCTCGCAGCCCTGGAAGCCGAGCAGAAGGAGCATGAGGCGGCGCTGAACGATGCGCTCTCGCGCATCCCGAACCTGCCGGCGGAGGATGTGCCGGACGGACTGGACGAAAAATCCAACAAGGAACTGCGCCGCATCGGCGAGCCGCGCAGCTTCGCCTTCAAGCCGAAGGAGCATTTCGATCTCGGCGAAGGGCTTGGCTATATGGATTTCGCCGCCGGCGTAAAGCTGGCTGGTGCGCGTTTCACGGTGATCAGAAGCCAGCTCGCCCGCTTGAGCCGGGCGCTCGGGCAATTCATGCTGGATCTGCACACCACCGAATTCGGCTATACCGAAATGCAGCCGCCGCTGCTGGTCAACGATGCCACCGCCTACGGCACCGGCCAGCTGCCGAAATTCGGCGACGACCTGTTCCGCACCACGGTGGGGTATTGGCTGATCCCGACGGCGGAAGTGCCGCTGACCAATCTCGCCCGCGACCTGATCATCGACGAGGCCGAGCTGCCCTGGCGCATGACGGCGCTGACGCCCTGCTTCCGCTCGGAAGCCGGCGCCGCGGGCAAGGACACGCGCGGCATGATCCGCCAACACCAGTTCGACAAGGTCGAACTGGTCAGCATCGTCACGGCGGATAAATCCGTCGAGGAGCACGAGCGGATGACGGAAGCCGCGGAAACCGTGCTGAAGCGGCTTGGCCTGCCATTCCGTACCATGCTGCTTTGCGCCGGCGACATGGGCGGTGCGGCACGCAAGACCTACGATCTCGAGGTCTGGCTGCCTGGGCAGAACCAGTATCGCGAGATTTCCTCCTGCTCGAACTGCTGGGACTGGCAGGCGCGCCGCATGAATGCGCGCAGCCGCGCCGCCGGCGAGAAGCAAACCCGCTTCGTCCATACCTTGAACGGCTCGGGCGTTGCCGTCGGCCGCGCCTTGATCGCGGTGATGGAAAACTATCAGCAAGAGGACGGCAGCATTGGCATCCCGGATGCGCTAAAACCTTACATGGGCGGGCTGACCAAAATCGAGAAGGTCCGCTGAGCATGCGCATCCTGGTATCCAACGACGACGGCATCCATGCGCCGGGACTGAAGGTCCTGGAAAGAATCGCCAAATCGCTGTCGAAGGATGTCTGGGTCGTTGCGCCGGAATTCGAACAGTCCGGCGCCTCGCATTCGCTGACGCTGACCCAACCTTTGCGCATCCGCAAGATCAACGCGCGCAAATATGCCGTGCGCGGCACGCCGACCGACTGCGTCATGATGGCGATGCACGAAATCCTCAAGGACAGCAAGCCCGACCTGCTGCTGTCCGGCGTCAACCGGGGCTCCAACCTTGGCGAGGATGTGACGTATTCCGGCACCGTAGCCGTGGCGATGGAAGGCACGCTGCTCGGCGTACCTTCGATTGCCTTGAGTCAGAAATTCGAATACGGCCATCCGGTGAAATGGGCCACCGCCGAACATCATGCGCCGAAGGTGATCAAAAAGCTGCTCCGGGCCGGCTGGCCGAAAGGCGTGCTGATCAACGTCAACTTCCCCGACGTCGTGCATGATTCCGTCACTGGCATCGAGGTGGTCAAACAGGGCCAACGCGACCTGACCGATCTGTCGCTGGACAGCCGCGTCGACGCGCGCGGCGTGCCGTATTTCTGGATCGGTTTTCGTCGCCAGAAGAACAAGTCCAAACGCCAGTCCGACCTTGGCGCCATCGACAACGGGGCGATTTCGGTGACGCCGCTGCAGCTTGATCTCACCCACGGGGCGAGCTTGAAGGCGCTGAAATCCGCCCTGTCGTAGGGATGAAAGGGGTGGGGAAGGGGTCAGGATGCATCGCTCCGGCGAGAGCGGGAGCCCAGTCTCCCCAGATGCCCGCTTTTACGGGCATGACGATGGAGAAAGTTGACCCTTAGCGCCGTGGATACCCGCATCATCCAATTGATCATGGAACTGCGGCGGCAGGGCATCGCCGATACACGCGTACTGGCAGCGATCGAGCGGGTGCCGCGTGAACACTTCGTCGCCGAGCAATTCCTGAAACACGCCTATGACAATATCGCTTTGCCGATCACGCAGGGACAGACGATCAGCCAGCCCTTCGTTGTCGCCTACATGACCGAGGCCCTGCTGGTCGGCGACCGCATGAAGGTGCTGGAAATCGGTACCGGATCGGGCTATCAGGCCGCCGTGTTGGCCAAGCTGTCGCGCCGCGTCTACACCATCGAGCGGTACAAGTCGCTGCTGCAGAGCGCCGAGCGGCGCTTCGATGATCTGAAGATCACCAATATCACGGCGATCGTCGGCGACGGCAACAAAGGCTGGCCGGAGCAGGCGCCGTTCGACCGTATCCTGGTCACGGCCGCGGCGGATAAACGGCCCGATCTGCTGATCCGCCAGTTGTCGCCCGAGGGCGGCATCATGGTGGCGCCGGTCAGCGTCACCGCGACCGACCAGGACATCGTGCGTTACACGCGCCACGGCGACGACGTGCAGGAAGAACGCCTGATGCCGGTGCGTTTCGTGCCGCTTTTGCCCGGAATCGCCCGGGAAGCAGCCGGTTAGCCGGGATTTCCCGCCCAAGATTGAGCCAAAAGCCGAAGAAGCCTAGACTTTTCGGCGATGCATCGGATTCGCTTGGTTATTCGGCGGTCGCCCCTTTTCGTTCTGATCGGTTTGCTTGCTGCCTGTGGCCAGCAGCCACCGGCCCCGGTTGTGTTCGATTACCGGCCCGTCACGCCATCCCCGGCAGGCCAGAGCGTTGCGCAGCAGCCCGCACCGCAAACGCCCCAGCAATCGGCCTATCCCATCCCAGACATTGTGGTCGCCCCTGAAACAACATCTTCCACGGTCGAGGTTCAGCCGGGCGATACGGTCTATGCCCTGTCGCGGCGCTATAACCGGCCGGTCCGCGCCATCATCGATGAGAACAACCTGCAGCCGCCCTATCTGCTGCAGCCGGGCCAGAGGATCACCATCCCCGGCGGCCGCTTCCATACCGTGCAGCCGGGCGACACGCTGTACAGCATCTCGCGCGCCTATGACGTTGATCTTTATACGATCGCCCAGGACAACAACTTGACGCCGCCCTATACGATTGCGGTGGGGCAGCGCCTGCGGATCCCCTCGACTACCGCCTACGCGGTCGCGTCGGCAACGCCGGGGCTGGGCACGGCATCGTCGGCGAATACCGCCACCGGCAGCCGGATCGGGAGCTCGCGCGGCGTCGACGTCGAAACCCTGCCGCCACCGCCATCCGCCGGCACGTCACAGCCGCCATCCTCGGCACCCGCGGTTTCGCCCAAGCCGCAACAGACGGCGCCGCAGCAGCCAGCGCCCGTACCCGAAGTGGCCGTGCCTGAAGTGACCGCGCCGTCATCGTCCGCGCCGAAGGCGGAAACGCCGCCGGCCCAGCAGGAGGCCACGGCCCCCGTGCCGATCCCGGAAGAGCGCCCAGCGCAACATCCCGCACCGCAAGCCGAGCCGCCCAGGCAGGAAGCGGCCGTAGTGCCGCCACGGGCCGGACGGACTTTTTCCTGGCCGGTGCGCGGCCGCATCCTGTCCAGTTTCGGACCGAAGGCGGATGGCCTGCATAACGATGGCATCAACATCGCCGCCCGCGCGGGCTCTCCGGTGCTGGCCGCCGAAAATGGCATCGTCGTCTACGCCGGGAACGAGCTGCGCGGTTTCGGCAACCTGCTGCTGGTCCGCCACGCCGATGGCTGGATCACGGCTTACGCCCATCTCGACAAGATGCTGGTCAAGAAGGGCCAGAAGGTCACGCGCGGACAGGCGATCGGCACGGTGGGCAGTACCGGCGGCGTCAGCCAGCCGCAACTGCATTTCGAGATCCGGAAAGGCACGCAAGCGGTTGATCCGACAAAGTTCCTGTCGGTCGCATAACGTGCCGTAAATGGTTCAGTCGGCTTTGTGGGCAGGCGCAGTCAGCCGTTTGCCCTGCCGGCCGGCGAGATCCTGGATGAATTGCCAGGCGACACGGCCGGAGCGGGAGCCGCGCGTCATGGCCCATTCGACCGCTTCGGCGCGCAGGGTTTTCTGACCGATCTTCAGCCCATAGGTCGCGCAATAGGCGTCCAGCATGGCGAAATAATCCTCCTGGCTGCAGGCATGGAAGCCGAGCCAGAGGCCGAAACGATCGGACAGGGAAACCTTTTCCTCGACAGCCTCGCCGGGATTGATCGCGGTGGAGCGCTCGTTCTCCACCATGTCGCGCGGCAGCAAATGACGCCGGTTCGAGGTGGCGTAGAAGATCACATTCTCGGGTCTACCCTCGATACCGCCTTCCAGAACCGCTTTCAGCGATTTGTAATGCTGATCCTCGGCATCGAAGGACAGGTCGTCGCAGAATAGCACGTACCGGCGCTTTGAGGCGCGCAGCAGCTTCAGCAGCTGCGGCAGGGTCGGTATGTCCTCGCGATGGATCTCGACGAGCGCGAGGACATGCGCCTTGGCGGCATTGATGGCGCCATGCACGGCCTTGACCAGCGAGGACTTGCCCATGCCGCGCGCGCCCCAGAGCAGGGCATTATTGGCCGGCAGGCCCTTCGCAAAACGCTTGGTGTTGTCGAGCAGGATATCGCGCACCCGCTCGACGCCCTGCAGCAGGCTGAGCGGCACGGCATTGACCACCGGGATCGGCTCCAGCCAGCCGGGCGCCGGCTCGGCATGCCAGATGAAGGCATCGGCCGCCTTGTCGTCGAAAGGCGGCGGGGCCGGCGGGGCGATCCGTTCGAGCGCGGCAGCGATCCGCTCCAGGCTGGCCGCATCGAAAGCGGGCTGGGAGGACGGGACGGGGGCGGCTTTGGCGGGGCGAGGCGGCATGAGCTGTTTGTCCGACGATTCCGGGGTTTATTGAGACAGATCAATACCGTGATTGAGGGACCGGGGTAAAGCCGGGGAACCGTTCCCGGGAGATCGCCATGCCCCAGCCCAGCGCCATCCGCCGCCATTTCCTCGGCAGCCTGCAGGCCGCCACGGCGCCGAAAGAGCCTTATCCGCATTGGCTGCTGGATGGCGTTCTGCCGCTGGAAACGGCGGCCGCGGTGGTCGACCTGCCCCTGACGCCGGCGCAGATCGGTGAAACCTTCGGCAAGCGCGACAGCCATAACGAAAGCCGCGCATTCTTCGCCGGCGCTCTGCTGAATGAGCAGCCGGTCTGCCGCAACCTCGCCGCCGGCTTTCAGGATCCGGAGACCGTCGCCGCACTCGAGCAGGCCACCGGCGCCGGACTGGCGGGCAACTACCTGCGCATCGAATATTGCCAGGACACGCGCGGCTTCTGGCTTGAGCCGCATACCGATATCGGCGCCAAGAAATTCACCATGCTGATCTACCTGTCGACGGCACCGGGCGCAGCGGGTTGGGGCACCGACCTCTACGATAAGGACAAGCGCCGGGTCGGCCGGGCGCCGGCGGCCTTCAACCAAGGCCTGATCTTCATCCCCGGGGACAATACCTGGCATGGCTTCGAGCCGCGACCGATCGACGGCGTGCGCCGGTCGCTCATCGTCAACTATGTCATTCCCGATTGGCGCGCCCGCCACGAGCTGGCATTCCCCGACCAGCCGGTACGCGCCGCAGGCTAGAGCGTATACCTAGCGGCAGGACAACGTTTCCGCCATAATCCGGCCTCTGCAATCCCCGCTCGCCCGGATTGGTAAGGAGGAAACATGTATCCTGAAGTCTCCCTGTATATCGATGGTGCCTGGAGCAAGGGCGCCGGCGGCAAATTCCTGCCCGTACTGAACCCCGCCACCGGCGAGGAGATCGGCAAGGTCGCCCATGCCGAAAAGGCCGACTTGGACCGGGCGCTGGCCGCCGCCGACAAGGGCTTCAAGGCCTGGAAGAAGGTCTCGGCCTTCGATCGCTACAAGGTGCTGCGCAAGGCGGCCGACATCATCCGCAGCCGCGCCGACGACATCGCCAAGATCATGACGATGGAGCAGGGCAAGCCCTTCATCGAGGCGAAGGGCGAAACCATGCTGGCCGGCGATATCATGGACTGGTTCGCCGAGGAAGCGCGCCGCACCTATGGCCGTATCGTGCCGCCGCGCGCCGAGGGCGTGTATCAGCTCGTGGTGAAGGAGCCGGTCGGTCCGGTCGCCGCCTTCACGCCCTGGAATTTCCCGATCAACCAGGCGGTCCGCAAATGCTCGGCCGCCATCGCCGCGGGCTGCTCGATCATCCTCAAGGGCCCGGAAGAGACACCGGCGAGCTGCGCCGCCCTGATCCAGGCCTATGTCGATGCCGGCGTGCCGGCGGGCGTGATCCAGCTCGTCTATGGCGTGCCGTCCGAGATCTCGGAATACCTGATCCCGCATCCGGTAATCCGCAAGATCACCTTCACCGGCTCCACCCCGGTGGGCAAGCATCTCGCCATGCTGGCCGGCAAGCATATGAAACGCATCACCATGGAACTCGGCGGCCATGCCCCGGCCATCGTCTTCGAGGATGCGGATGTCGATACCGCCGTGAAGGTTCTGAGCGCCAACAAGTACCGCAATGCCGGCCAGGTCTGCGTCTCGCCGACCCGCTTCCTGGTGCATGAATCGGTCTATGGCAAGTTCGTCGAGGGCTTCACCAACTTTGCCAAGTCTCTCAAGGTCGGCGATGGCCTCGACAAGGATACCCGCATGGGGCCGCTCGCCAATGACCGCCGCGTGCAGGCGATGGAGGCGTTCGTTGCCGATGCCGTCGCCAAGGGCGCCAAGGTCGAGACCGGCGGCAAGCGGATCGGCAACAAGGGCAACTTCTTCGAGCCGACCGTGCTGACCAACATCAACAACGATATGCGCATCATGAACGAGGAGCCGTTCGGCCCGGTCGCGCCGATCATGCCCTTCTCGAAGTTCGACGATGTGGTCGCGGAAGCCAACCGCCTGCCGTACGGCCTCGCGGCCTATGCCTATACCAAGTCGGCCAAGACCGCCGCTGCGATCGGCGCAGCTTTCGAGTCCGGCATGGTGTCGATCAACCATCACGGCCTGGCCCTGCCGGAAGTGCCCTTCGGCGGCGTGAAAGATTCGGGCTATGGCTCGGAAGGCGGTTCGGAAGCCATCGAGGCCTACCTGAACACCAAGTTCATCACCCAGGTCGGGCTGTAGGCCGCAGCCGTCAAATCGCGTGAAAGGGGTCTGCGGGCCCCTTTCTTACGCCGAGAAAAACAGGGCGGATCCGGATCGACAAATCAGAGCATCGCGGACAAGGTCCCGAATGCCGCCAGCACAAGAACGACCATCCAAGGCGCCGCCCTCCAGACTGTCAGGAGAAGAAAGCCGGTCGCAGCGGCGGCAAAGTCCTGCGGCGACAGCACGGCGCTGGTCCAGACCGGATGGTACAGCGCGGCCGCCAGAATGCCGACCACGGCGGCATTGGCGCCGCGCATCGCTGCCTGCGCCGCGGGATACGAGCGGAACCTGTCCCAGAACGGCAGCATTCCATAGGCCAGCAGCAGGCCCGGCAGGAAGATCGCAACCAGGGCGATCGCCGCGCCGAGGAGGCCATGCGGTGCCGGATCGACAATCGCCCCGAGATAAGCCGCAAATGCGAATAGCGGCCCGGGCACAGCCTGGGCCATGCCATATCCGGCCAGGAAAACCTCGCTCGTCGTCCAGCCCGGCGCGACCACTTCCGCCTGCAGCAGCGGCAGAACGACATGGCCGCCGCCGAAGACCAGGGCGCCGGAATGATAAAAGGCATCGAATAATGCGACGCCCTGATTCCCTCCCGCGCCGGCGATGATGGGCGGCAGTACGAAAAGAAACCCGAACAGGCCGAGCGCCATCATGGCCTGACGCCGCGAAACCGGGAATGCCAGATGGCCGGCGCCGGCCGGCCGGTCGCTGGGGCAGAGCCGGTATCCGGCCAGAGCGCCGAAAATAATGGCCGCGATCTGGCCCAGCGAGCCGCCGACGAATACGGCAAGGGCCACGGCGGCCAAGGCAATGCCGGCGCGCTGGCGGTCCGGCGCCAGGCTGCGGGCCATGCCCCAAATCGCCTGCGCCACAACGGCCACGGCGACAAGTTTCAGGCCGTGCAGAAAACCGTCCGCCAGCGGCCCGGTGAAGGCGGCAGCGCCAAGCGCAAAAGCGAAGAGAACGAGTGCCGACGGCGTCGTGAAGCCGAGCCAGGCGGCCAGGCCTCCCATGAGGCCGTTCCCGCGCAGAACGCCGAGCGTGAAGCCGACTTGGCTGGAGGCCGGGCCGGGCAGGAATTGGCACAATGCCACAAGGTCGGCGTAGCCTTCCTCGTCGATCCAGCGCCGGCGCAGCACCAACTCGTTACGGTAATACCCGAGATGGGCGATCGGGCCGCCGAACGAGGTCAGGCCAAGCTTCAGGAAAACACGAAAGACCTCGCCAGGAGAGCCGACAGCGCCCATTTTCGTTCCACCCCATGTTCGGCCCACAATGTTGCAAAAATTTCAGGCCGTCGAGACCTTGCCGCCGGGATGGCGGAGCAGCACGCCGCTCAGCTCCTTTTCCGTCAGGGCCATATGGACCAGCGCCGAAGGCATGCCGCTTTGGCGGATCAGTTCGTCGATCAACACTGGTGTCGGCGACAGAAGACGCTCGAGCTCGTCATGGGCGCGGCCCAGTTCGCCATCGCCGGGCGGAGAGGGGGGTGTGGAAGGTGATCGACCCTATATTCTCGCTGTGGATCAGCCGCAGCCAGTCGCGCTTCTCGGTATCACTGAGAGGTCGCGGGCTGATCTCCATCCGTCTTCTTCTTGCCGATCTTCGGTTCCTCGCCCTTGAACAGGCGTGCGATATTGGCGTGATGCCGAATGTAAACCAGCACCGACATGGCGGCTGCCAGTTCGGCAATCTGCGGCGAGACGAAATACCAGGCGAAAAACGGGGCGAGCAGGGCAGCCATCAATGCCGAAAGCGAGGAGTAGCGGCTGATCAATGCCGTTGCCAGCCAGACCAGACAGGCCAATACACCGACCGGCCAGGCGGCACCCAGCAGCACGCCAAGATAGGTCGCAACGCCCTTGCCGCCTTGGAATTTCAACCAAACCGGAAACAGATGGCCGATGAAGGCTGCAAAAGCCGCGGCCACCATCAAGTCGGGACCATACATGTTTGCCAGCAGGGCGGCGGCAGCACCCTTGCCGCCATCGAGCAGCAGCGTAAGTGCGGCGAGATCCTTGCGGCCGGTTCGCAGCACATTGGTGGCGCCGATATTGCCGGAACCGATGTTACGGATGTCGCCCAATCCGCTGAGCTTGGTCAGGACCAGACCGAAAGGGATCGAGCCCAGCACATAGCCGAGCAGGATGGCCGCCAGATAATAGGGCGCGTCGAAAGACCAGGAAATCGGATCAGGCATGGTCAGGTTTCCCGCTTGCGCTGGAAGACCGTCTCGCCGGCAACAACCGTACGCAACGCATGACCCTGTACGCGGCGGCCGTCATAGGGCGAATTTTTCGCCTTCGAACGAAACTTCTTCTCATCGACACGCCAGGGCGCGTCGGGATCGAAGATCAGCAGATCGGCCGGTGCGCCAGGCGCCAGCCGGCCGCTCTCCAGCTTGAGAAGCTTCGCCGGATTGCAGGTCAGGCATGCCAGCAGCTTCAACAGCGGTACCGAACCGTTGTGGTAAAGTTCCAAGGTCAGCGGCAGCAGCGTCTCCAGCCCGATCACGCCGAATTCCGCCTGCGCGAAAGGCAAGCGCTTGCTTTCCGGGTCCTGCGGCGAGTGGGCCGACGAAATGACGTCCACCGTGCCGTCCGCGATGGCATCGACCACGGCCTTGCGATCCTCCTCGACGCGCAGGGGCGGCTTAACCTTGGCGAAGGTGCGGTAGTCGCCGACATCCAGTTCATTGAGCGCGAAATTATGCGGTGCGACGCCGGCCGTCAGCCGTAGGCCGCGCAGCTTGGCGCGCCGCACCGCGTCGAAGGAATCACGCGTCGACAGATGCGAGGCGTGCAGCCGGCCATTGGTGATTTCGAGCAGCCGGATGTCGCGCTCGAGCATGATGGTCTCGGCAATCGCCGGAATCCCGGCAAGGCCGAGCCGGGCCGCAATTTCACCCTCGTTCATCGCGCCGTCCTTGGCCAGGGACGGTTCCTCGCTGTGCTGCATCAGCAGCAGATCGAAGGCGCTGCTGTAGGATAATGCGCGTCGCATCAGCCGAGCATTGGCGACCGGCTTTTCCCCGTCGGTGAAGGCGACGGCGCCGGCCTGAGCCAAGAGGCCCAACTCGGTCATTTCCTCGCCCTTGGTGCCGCGCGTGATGGCTGCCGCGGGCAGCACCCGCACCACGGCGCTGTCGGCCGCACGACGGGCGACGAATTCGACCAGCGCGACTTCATCGATCACGGGGTCGGTATTGGGCATGGCCACCATGGTGGTGACGCCGCCGGCGGCAGCGGCCCTTGCGCCGGTCGCAATGGTTTCCTGATGCTCGGCGCCCGGTTCGCGCAGCCAGACATGCATGTCGATCAGACCGGGGGACAGGCAGTGCCCCTGGCAATCAATCATCTCGGTGTCGCCGGCAAAGCTGCCGCTGGCGAGCTTCACGCCGAGATCGACGATGCGATCGCCTTCGGTCAGCAGGGCTCCTTTGACGTCCAGGCCGGAAGCCGGGTCGAGCAGGCGCGCGTTGGTGTAGAGCTTGCGGCGGCGAGCCATGATTGTCGTATCCCGTCCTTACATGCCGGGCGGATTGGCGCTGCGCCAGTTCGGCAGATGTTGCGCCAGCAGTTCCAGGCAGGCCATGCGGACGGCAACGCCCATTTCCACCTGCTCGTGAATCACGCTGCGATGAATGTCATCGGCGACCTCGGTGTCGATCTCGATGCCGCGGTTCATCGGCCCCGGATGCATGATCAGGGCATCCGGCTTGGCGAAACCCAATTTGTCCTGGTCCAAGCCATAGAAGTGGAAGTATTCCCGGGTCGACGGCACGAAGGAGCCATGGAAGCGCTCCATCTGCAGGCGCAGCATCATGACGATGTCGACATCCGTCAGGCCTTTGCGCATATCGTGATAGACTTCGACGCCCAGCCGCTCGGCATAGGCCGGCAACAATGTCGGCGGCGCAATCAGCCGCACTCTGGCGCCCATCGTGTTGAGCAGGTGGATGTTCGAACGGGCGACCCGGCTATGCAGGATGTCGCCGCAGATCGCCACCAACAGACCTTCCAGGCGCCCCTTGCGCCGCCGGATGGTCAATGCATCCAGCAGGGCCTGGGTCGGATGTTCATGGCTGCCATCGCCGCCGTTGATCACACCGCAGCCGACTTTCTGGGCGAGCAGGGCGACGGCACCGGAATCCTGGTGGCGGACCACCAGCAAATCCGGATGCATGGCATTCAGGGTGATCGCCGTGTCGATCAGGGTTTCCCCCTTCTTCACCGAGGAGGTGGCAACCGACATGTTGATGACATCCGCACCCAGCCGTTTTCCGGCCAACTCGAAGGAGGTCCGGGTCCGGGTCGAATTCTCGAAGAAAAGATTGATGATGGTGCGGCCGCGCAGGCTGCTCTGCTTCTTCTCAACCGCCCGATTCAGCTCGACGAAGCGGTCGGAATGATCCAGCAGAATCTGGATATCTTCGGCAGAAAGCCCTTCAGTACCAAGAAGATGGCGGTGGGGAAAGGAGGCCGGCGACCGGTGACCGGTCTGCTCGGCGGGATTGGCGGCTCGACTCGCGGACATCGACGAATCATCTTACACGGTGAGCGGGACGGCAGCAATCAAACCGTTAACATTTTCTGCTCATAATGATGCCATGAGCGAGGTGTACCGTCAGGATCGTGTCGAGCTTGCCACCGGCCAGGACCCGGTCGGCGAGGCTGTCCGCCTGCTGCAGGTGCTGAACGGCCGGGCACGTGAAGTCCAGGTCGCGACCGGCAAGATGTATGATTCGGCGACATTTCTGCCGTTTGCCGATTATGCCGACGGCTTCCGGCGGGTGCAGGAATTCCTGTCCTTCTGCGACGTCATCGAAAGCAAGCTGAACAATATCGCCGCGACGACGCGCGAGCCGATCCTGCGGGAAGTCATCGGCATCAAGATACGCGCCTATTACGCGTTGCTGCGCGGCATGGGCGCTTATCTGACAGCGCTGGATCGCCGCGGCGTCATCAACTATTTCGCCCAAGCCGTTTTTCTGATGCAACAGGACGCGCTGACCGATTTCCGCCAGCACGTGAAACAGGACATACCAAGGGATCTGATTCCCGACATGCTCGGCGCCTTGGAAGACGAGGTCCTGCAGCGACTGAAGCGGCTGCTCGACCGCTGTGTCGATGTCCCCGATTTCCGGTTCGCCCCGTGACCGCAGCCTCGACGGCGACGCTGGGCCAGCTGCAGACCGGGTTGGAGGCGCATCGGCGGGGGGAATTCGCCGAGGCGGAGCGTCAGTATCGAGCCGTGCTGGCCGCGGCACCGGAAGCCCTCGATGCCTATAACCTGCTTGGCCGGCTGCTGGTGCAGACCTCCCGCGCACACGAGGCATCGGCCCTGCTGCGCCGCGCCATCGACATGGTGCCGGACCAGCCGGCACTCTGGCTGAGCTATGCCGAAGCCTTACTCGCCGCCGGGCAAACCGAGGCTGCGACGTCTGCCGCCGACACTGTACAGCGTCTGGCGCCGAACGATCCGGATGCCCAATACATCTGGGCGGAGACGCAGCGGCTGGGGCGGAACTGGGATCTAGCGACGAAGGGCTATCGCCGGGCCATCCGGCTTCGCCCGGCCAATCCGGCGGCCTGGCTGCAACTGGCGAGCTGCCTGCGCGAGCTGGGCGAACTGGCCGAGGCGGTCAAGGCCGCGCAGGAGGCGCTGCGCCTGGCACCGCAGGCGCCGGAATGCCACAACAACCTCGCCAATCTGCTGGTTGCGACGGGCCAGCATGAGGCCGCGTTGCAGCATTTCCGGCAGGCGCTGCAATTGCGGCCACACTATCCGTCGGCGCTGATCAACATGGGGGCGGCCTTGCGGGAGCTGGGGCGGACTGCCGAAGCCATCCCGCTGCTGGAGCAGGCTTTGGTCGTCAGCCAGGGCCATCCCGAAGCCCATGCGGCGCTGGCCTTGGCGCGTCACAATCTGGGCGAGATGGCGGCGGCGATCCGCAGCTACCGCGAGGCCCTGGCGCGGCGGCCCGAGGATGCCGAGACACAGTGGAATTATGCCCTGGCAGCACTTGCGACGGGCGACTTCGCACCGGGCTGGCCGGCTTTTGCCTGGCGCTGGCGCAAGGCTGAGCCGCCCTTGCCGCGCCGGCAGTGGCCCTGGCCTGCCTGGCGGCATGCCGGCGCGCAAGACGGGCAGCGCCTGCTGTTATGGGGCGAGCAGGGGCTGGGCGATCGGCTATTGTTTTTACAGTATCTCCCGGACCTGCTGGCGCAGGGCGCCCGGGTCACGCTCGAGACCGATCCCCGCCTCATTCCGCTGCTGCGCCGCAGTTTTCCCAACATCGCCTTCGCCGAAGAGGGACGGGAACCGGCCGCATCGCTTCTGGACACGGCGTTCGATGCCCAAGCCGCGCTGGGCGATCTGCCGGATCGGCCGCCGCCCGGTCTGGCATATCTGAAAGCGGATCAGAATCGCGCCCAGGGTTTGCGGGCCCGCTATTGCGGCATGTCGAACGACCGCCTGATCGGACTGTCCTGGCGCAGCGCCAATCCGAAGCTGGGGGAGGGCAAGTCCCTGCGGCCTGCCGATCTCGCGCCATTGGCTGCCGTCGCGGATTGCCGCTTCATCTGCCTGCAATACGGCGCCACGGATGCCGAACATGCCGCTTTCCGCGCCCTGTTCGGCGAGCGTTACATCGCCGATCCGGCAATCGACGCGCAGAACGATCTCGATGCGCTGGCCGCTCAAATCGCGGCGCTCGATCTCACGCTGACGGTCTCCAATGTGACCGCGCATCTGGCGGGTGCGCAAGGCCGGCCCGTCTGGGTCTTCGCACCGGCCGGCAAGAGCCTGTTTTTCTATCTCATGGCGGAGGGCGACGGCACGCCGTGGTATCCCTCCATGCGCATCTTCCGCAGCCCGGCCGCGGGGGTTTGGGAAGTGCCGGTCCAGGCCGCCATAAAAAGGCTGGAATCGCTGGCAAAATAGCTGTCAGGGTGCTAGCTAATGCCGCGCCGGGCGGCGCAGCAGCCTAGCAAGTCCGGCCTTCCTGCCTTACGTTCAAGCCTATGACCAATAAAAGCTATTACGTCACGACGCCGATCTATTACGTCAACGACAAGCCGCATATCGGGCACGCCTATACGTCGCTTGCTTGCGATGTGCTGGCCCGTTTCAAACGGCTGGACGGCTATGACGTGATGTTCCTCACCGGGACGGACGAACACGGCCAAAAGGTCGAGAAATCGGCCGACGCGGCCGGAACCGATCCGCAAAGTTTTTGCGATCGCGTCAGCCAGACCTTCCGGGATCTGGCGAAGGCGATGAATTTCTCCAACGACGATTTCATCCGCACCACCGAGCCGCGACATGTCAAAGCCGTGCAGACGCTGTGGCAGAAGCTGGTGGCAACCGGCAATATCTATCTCGGCAAATATGCCGGCTGGTATGCCGTACGCGACGAGGCCTTCTATCAGGAGGACGAGTTGCAGGACGGCCCGAACGGCCAGAAGCTGGCGCCGTCCGGGGCGCCGGTCGAATGGGTCGAGGAGCCGTCGTACTTCTTCAAACTGTCGGCCTGGGGCGACCGGCTGCTGAAGTTCTACGATGAAAATCCCGGCTTCATTCTGCCGCCCAGCCGCCGCAACGAAGTGATCAGCTTCGTCAAAAGCGGCCTGAAAGACCTTTCGGTATCGCGCACCACCTTCAAATGGGGCATTCCGGTGCCGGGCGACGAAGCCCATGTGATGTATGTCTGGCTGGATGCGCTGACCAACTATATCACTGCGGCCGGTTATCCGGATGTCGATGGCGGCATGTACAAGCGTTATTGGCCGGCCGATCTGCATATGGTCGGCAAGGACATCCTGCGCTTCCATGCCGTCTACTGGCCGGCCTTCCTGATGGCCGCCGATCTGGCGCCGCCGAAGCGTGTCTTCGCCCATGGCTGGTGGACCAACGAAGGGCAGAAAATCTCCAAGTCGCTCGGCAACGTGATCGATCCGCTCGGCCTGATCAGCGAATACGGCCTCGATCAGACGCGTTATTTCCTCATGCGGGAAGTGCCATTCGGCAACGACGGCGATTTCCGCAAAGCCGCCATCATCGGCCGCATCAATAGCGAACTGGCGAACGGCTTCGGCAACCTGGCGCAGCGCACGCTGTCGTTCTGCGCCAAGAACACGAATGCCGCCGTGCCGACGCCCGGGCCGCTGAGCGAGGCCGACGAAACCCTGCTGGCGCAGGCCGACAGCCTTGTCGATCAGATGCGCCAGGCACTGGACGAACAGGCGATCCATGTCGCGCTGCAGGCCTGGTTCGACCTCGTCGATGCGGCGAACAAATATATCGACGTCGAAGCACCCTGGACCCTGCGCAAGACCGACCCGGCGCGGATGCAGACCGTGCTGTGGACGCTTCTGGAAGCAATCCGGCAATTGGCCATCCTGGCCCAGCCGTTCATGCCGCAATCGGCGGCAAAGATGCTGGATCAGCTCGCCGTCTCCGAACCGGCACGCAGCTTCGCCTATCTTGGCGAAAGCGGCCGCCTGCGCGCCGGAGCGCCGCTGCCGCCGCCGCAGGGCGTCTTCCCCCGTCACGTCGAGACGAAGGAGGGCAACTGACGATGGCTTTGCTGATCGACAGCCATTGTCATCTGGATTTTCCGGATTTCACCGAAGAACGCGATGCCGTCATCGCGCGCGCCCGCGATGCCGGAATCGGCCTGATGCTGACGATCTCCACGCGGCTGGACCAGTTCGACCGCGTGCTGGCCGTGGCAGAAGCCTACCCGGACGTTTACTGCACCGTCGGTGTGCATCCGCACGAGGCGGACGACCATATCGGTCTGACAACGGCCAAGCTGATCGAACTGACCAGACATCCGAAGGTGGTCGGCATCGGCGAGACGGGGCTGGATTACTTCTACGATCATAGCGACCGGGAGGCGCAGCGGCGCTGCTTCCTTGCCCATATCGCAGCGGCGCGGGAAACCGGTCTGCCGGTCGTCATCCATACCCGCGACGCCGACGCCGATACGGCGGCGATCCTGGATGCGGAAATGGCAAACGGGACCTTCAAGGGCCTGCTGCATTGCTTTTCCTCCGGCCAGGCTTTGGCTGAACTGGCCGTCAAATACGGCATGATGGTATCGTTCTCAGGCATCCTGACCTTCAACAAGGCGCGCGAGGTACAGGAAACCGCCAAGGCGTTGCCGCTGGAAAGCCTGCTGGTCGAAACCGATGCGCCCTATCTTGCGCCGGTGCCGCTGCGGGGCAAACGCAACGAGCCGTCTTTCGTAGTCCATACGGCGGCCTTCCTGGCCAAGCTGAAGAATGTCAGCGTGGCGGAGGTCACCGAACGGACGACCGCGAATTTCCTGCGTTTGTTTGACAAGGTGCCGCACAGCGCGGTGTCCGACCGCCGCGCAGCCTGAGGCCCGTGCAGATGCGCGCGATCATCCTGGGTTGTGGTGCATCACCCGGCGTCCCGAGGATCGATGGCAGTTGGGGCGACTGCGATCCGGCTGAACCGAAAAACCGGCGCAGCCGCAGTTCGATTCTGGTGGAAGGCAACGGCACGCGCGTTCTGGTCGACACCAGTCCCGATCTGCGCAACCAGTTCATCTCGAACGGCATTACCCAGATCGATGCGGTCTTATGGTCGCATGATCATGCCGACCAGACGCATGGCATCGACGACATTCGTTTTCTGGCCTATGCGGCACACAAAAGAATGCCGGCTTACGCCGATCAATTCACCCTTGACCGGCTGAAGCGGAAATTCGGCTATTGCTTCGAGAAAAGCGCGGATGGCTACCCGCCGATCATAGAAGCCCAGGTCATCGACGGTCCGTTGAATATCGGCGCACTCGGCATCATCCCGATCCGTCAGCGGCACGGCAATATCACGTCGCTCGGATTCCGCTTCGGCGATCTTGCCTATTCAAACGATGTCGTCGCCCTGGACGAGGATGCCTTTGCCGCCCTGGCCGGGGTAAAGATCTGGATCGTCGATGCGCTGCGTTACGCGCCGCATCCCTCCCATAGCCATGTCGCGCAAACACTGGACTGGATTGCGCGGTTGAAGCCGGAACGCGCGATCCTGACCAACATGAATATCGAACTGGACTATAACAAGCTGAAAGCCGAGCTGCCGCCTGGGATCGAGCCGGCCTATGACGGCATGGTGATCGAATGCTGAAAACGATCTGGGCGGTGTCGCAGAAGGGCGCCGTCGGCATGCTGAACCAGGCCCTCGGCCTGGCCGAGGCGCTGTTCGCCGGCGGCGGCTTCGGCCTGCCGCAAAGCTTCGAGGTCGAATACCGCTGGCCCTATACCTGGGCGCCGATGCACCCGGCTTTCGCCTCGCTGAAGGCGCTGAAGCCGGGCAGCGCGGCGCTGTTGCAGGAGCCCTGGCCGGATGTCCTGATCACCTGCGGCCGGAAATCGGCGCTGCTGGCCCTGGCGATCAAGCGGGCGAGCCGTGGACGCACCACGATCATCCATATCCAGGATCCGAAGGCTGCCCCGAAATACTGGGACCTGCTGATCGTGCCGGAGCATGATCGTGTCCGTGGCGACAACGTCATCGTTTCCCACGCCGCGCTGCATCGGGTGACGCGATTGAAGCTGGAAAGCGGCGCGGAAGCGATCCGCCAGGAATATGCCCGGCTGCCAAATCCGCGCGTCGCGGTCCTGATCGGCGGAAATAACCGTTACTTCGCACTCGACGAAGAATGGATGCGCGACTTCGTCTCGCAACTCCGTCACATGGCAGAGCGGTCTGGCTGCGGCTTTCTGGTCACCGCCTCGCGCCGGACCGGCGAGGCTGAGATGAACGTCCTGCGCGGCGGTCTGGCCAGCCTGCCGGCGGCGCTGTGGGACGGGAAGGGGCCCAACCCCTATTTCGGCTTTCTCGGGCTGGCCGATGCGATCATTGTGACCTGCGATTCCGTCTCCATGATTTCCGAGGCCTGCTCGACCGGAAAGCCGGTTATGGTCGTCCGCCTGCCGGGCCGCTCAAAGCGGTTCGAGCAGTTCTTCGATAGCCTGCTCAAGCGAGGCCTCATCCAGTGGTTCGACGGCCGGCTGATGCAGTGGAAGAGCGGCCGGCTCGATGACATGGACCATATCGCAGCCGAAGTGCGCCAACGGTTCGGTTGGGACTGAGCCGGCTGCGACCAAATGCGTCGCCACGCCGGCTCGATTCTCCCCAGATCCGGCTTTATTTTGCGACCGGTTCTCATTATTAATAGCATTTGCCCTAACCCGACTGCCGGGCCAGCGGCGGAAGAACGGAGCAATATCTTGCATTATAAGAAATATTTCCCTGTTTGCGCAGCGCTGACCGTTGCGGTCGGGCTGCTTTCCGGACCTGCGAGTGCCGAAACAAGCGATGCGGCCAAACAGGCTGCAATCGACACCTACGCCAATATCGCCGAAGCCGTGTATGGCGATGCCCTGCAGGGCGCACGCAAATTACAGACGGCCGTCAACGCGCTGGTCGAGCATCCCTCCGAGGCGACGATGCAAGCCGCCCGCAGCGCCTGGATCGCGGCGCGCGTGCCATATCAACAGAGTGAAGTGTTCCGCTTCGGCAACGCCATCGTCGACGACTGGGAAGGCCGCGTGAACGCCTGGCCGCTCGATGAGGGCCTCATCGATTATGTCGATACCAGCAAGTACGGCGAAGAATCCGATGAGAATCCCCTGTATACGGCTAACGTCATCGCCAACAAGCAGGTCAAGTTCGGCGGCAAGGTGATCCATGCCGAGAAGATCGACTGGAAATTGCTGCGCAAGCTGCATGAGGCGGGCGGTGTCGAAGCGAATGTCGCCACCGGCTATCACGCCATCGAATTCCTGCTCTGGGGCCAGGATCTGAACGGCACCGGCCCGGGCGCCGGCAACCGGCCATGGACCGACTACGCCAAGGACGGCTGCACCCATGGCAATTGCGACCGCCGCGCCCAGTACCTTTCGGCAGCGACGCAGCTCCTGATCGACGATCTCTCATGGATGACCAAGCAGTGGCACAAGGATGGCTCGGCGCGCAAAGCGCTGGCAGAGAAGGGGCTGGATGGCGCCATCAGCGGCATGCTGACCGGCCTCGGCAGCCTATCCTACGGCGAGTTGGCCGGCGAGCGCATGAAGCTCGGCCTGATGCTGCATGATCCGGAAGAAGAGCAGGACTGCTTCTCCGACAACACCTTCAATTCGCATTACAACGACGTGGTCGGCATGGTTGCCGTTTATACCGGTGAATACAAGCGGACCAATGGCAAGATCGTGAAAGGTCCGAGCCTGTCCGATGTCGTGCGCGGCAACTCCCCTGATCTCGATGCGGAGATGAAGGCCAAGCTGAAGGCTACACTGGATGCCATGACCGCGTTGAAGCAGCGCGGCGAAGGCAAGGAAGCCTACGATCAGATGATCGGGCCGGATAACCCGGAAGGCAACGCGGTGGTGCAAGCCGCCGTGGACCGCCTGACCGACCAGACCAAGACCCTGGAGCGCATCGTTGCCGCACTGAAACTGAATGCGGTCAGCTTCGAGGGATCGGACAGCCTCGACGCCCCCGAAAGGGTCGGCAAGAAATAGTGGATAACCCGGGCCCGCATGCCGGGCCCGGCCATCTCTTCGGTGCGGGTTGATGGCGCGTTGTTCGCCTCTTCACTGGTTGTGTTTTGCTATTGCTGCCGCCTCGCTCGCGACGGCAGCTACGACCGCATCTGCGGCCGACCAGATCCGACCGCCGGGATACGAGGCCGGCGAGGATTTGCCGGGCGGCGCCAGCACCAGCCGTCAGCCGATCGACATATCCGCCTTCAAGTATCCTTCGGCCAATATGGCCTTCGACCGTCGGCTCGATTTCCGCCTCGGCGACGCGATCTTTCGCAGACTCTGGGCTTCTGCGCCGAGTTCGACCACCTCGTCCGACGGGCTCGGGCCATTCTACAATGCGCGAAGCTGCCAATCCTGCCATATCAGGAATGGCCGCGGCCATCCGCCGGCGGCGGGGGAACAGCCTATCTCGCTGGTTTTGCGGCTGAGCGTCCCGCCGCAAAATGCTGACCAGGCAGACCTGCTGCGGCGCCTTGAAGCGGCGGTCATTCCCGAGCCGACCTATGGCATGCAGTTACAGACCTTCTCGGTGCAGGGGCTGCTGGCCGAAGGACAACTGCATATCGATTATGCCGAGATGCCGGTCTCCCTGGCTGACGGCGAGATCGTTTCGCTGCGCCGGCCGCAATATCACGTCACCGACCTGAACTACGGCGCGATGCGGCCCCACACCATGGTCTCGCCGCGCGTGGCACCGCCTATGATCGGCCTCGGCCTGCTGGAGCTGATCCCGGAGGCTGAGATTCTCAAGCTGGCCGATCCGGAGGACCTCGATGGCGACGGCATTGCAGGTAGGGCGAACAGGGTATGGAGCCGGGAGCGGGGCAAGGCGATGCTTGGACGGTTCGGCTGGAAAGCCGGCACGGCCACCATCGCCGATCAGACGGCCAGCGCCTTTGCCAAGGATCTGGGCCTGTCGACGCATTTGATCGCAGCGTCGCATGGCGACTGCACACCGGACGAACCGGCCTGCCTGTCCGCGCCGACCGGCGATGATCCATCCGAAAAGGTGGAAGTCACCAAGACGATGTTTGACCTCGTCGTTTTCTTCGCGCGCAATCTTGCCGTGCCGGCCCGGCGGCAAGCCGACGGACCGGCGGTATTGCACGGCAAACGGCTCTTTGCCGATGCGGGCTGTGCCAGCTGCCATCGGCCGTCATTTACGACCGGCGGCGATCCAGCCCTGCCGGAACAGGCGCCGCAGAAGATTCGGCCCTATACCGACCTCCTGCTGCATGATATGGGCGACGAGCTTGCCGATGGCCGACCGGAAGGGCTTGCCAATGGCCGCCAGTGGCGCACCCAGCCGCTCTGGGGCATAGGTCTGACGGAGACCGTCAGCGGCCACGACTTGCTGCTGCATGACGGCAGGGCGCGCGGGATATTGGAAGCCATCCTCTGGCATGGCGGCGAAGCCGAGACGGCCAAGCGGAAGGTGATGCATATGACAAAGCAGGACCGTGCCGATCTTCTGGCTTTCATACGGTCGTTGTAACGGGGATTTGCCATGAAAAGACTCACCTGGCTGGCGGTCTTTGCCATTCTGGCCTGCGCGGATCCGGCCCATGCCGTGCCGGACAGCGTCTATGCCGGCATCAACGAACGGGCGGTGCAGCAGCATATCCTGCCGCGCTACGGCCAGCTTGCGGTCGCCACGGGCAAACTCGATGCCGCAGCGAAGACGTTCTGCGCGGCGCCGGCAGTGGACAAATTGGATGCCGTCCGCAAGACCTATAATGAGGTGGAGGACGCCTGGCAGAACATTCAGCATGTCCGCTTCGGCCCGGCCGCCAACGCCTCCCGCGCCGACCGCTTCGCCTTCTGGCCCGATCCGCGCAATATCATCGGCAAACAGATGGCGGCCTTGCTGGCCAAGAGGGATGCTGCCGCATTGGTGCCCGAGAAGTTCGCCCATGCCAGCGTCGCGTTGCAGGGCCTGCCAGCTTTGGAGCGGCTGGTCTTCACCGATCAAGCAGAAAAATTGACGGCTAAAAGCGTAGAGGCTGTCTTCCGCTGCCAGTATCTGCAAGCGATCGCCGGGAATCTCGCCGCAATGGCGACGCAGATCGATCATGAATGGCGCGACGGAGCGTCAGCCTTTGCCACGCGGATGACGCAGCCGAATGGCACGCCCTATCGTGATCCGCGGGAAGCGAATGTCGATCTGTTCAAGAGCCTTTATTTCGCCGTCGAGCTGGCTGCCGATCATAAGCTCGCGCGGCCGCTCGGAGGTTCGGCGCAAGAGGCGCGGCCACATCTGGCCGAATCCTGGCGCAGCCTGCGTTCGCTGCGCAACCTCCAGCTCAATCTCGAAGCAGCACGGAACCTGTATCTGACTGCCTTCGCCCCCGCCATGCCCGACAAGGGGACCGCCGAGGGTATCCGCGCATCCTTCGACGAAGCGATCGCGGCGGCAAATGAAATCACATTGCCTCTCGAGAATGCGGTTCAGGACGGGAAGGCGCGTCCGGCGGTGGAAAAGCTCGCACGCTCCATCGTGGCCTTGAAAAAGATTCTGCTGCATCTCCTGCCGGCAGAGCTGGACATTCCGGTAGGATTCAATGCGCTCGATGGCGACTGACATATCGCGCCGCGCGGCGCTCGGCATTCTGGGGGGGGGCCTCCTATTGCCCCTGCTGGCCCGTGCCTCCCAGGGCAACGACCTTTTCCTCAATGCCTTTGCCGAAGACATTGATTTCGGTATCGCGGGGTTCGACAGCGCGGGGCGGGTGCATTTCAGCCTGCCGCTGCCGCAACGGGGGCATAGCTTCGCCAGGCGCGCCGACAATCGCCAAGCCGTCGCCTTCACGCGCCGGCCCGGCAGTTGCGCCCTGATCTTCGATCCGCGCAATGGCAAGCTGCAGCATCGGATCGACGCCATGGAGGATCGCAGTTTCTGCGGTCACGGTACCTATTCGGCAGATGGCAAGCGCCTATTCGCGACGGAAACCATCGGCTCGACGGGCGATGGCGTGATCGGCGTCTACGCGGCGGAGGATGGTTTCCGACGCGTCGGCGAGTGGCCGACCCGCGGCTTCGATCCGCATGAGATTCTGCTGGCTGCCGATGGGCGGCATCTGATCGTCGCCAATGGCGGCATTCTGGTTCTGGCCGATACGCCGCGCCTGAAGCTGAACATCCCCGATATGGATCCTTCCCTGGTCTATATCGACAGCCGGGATGGCCGCCTGACCGCACAAATCCGCCCGCCGCGGGAACTGCATCAGCTCAGCCTCCGTCATCTGGCCGGCGACCGGCGCGGCCGGGTCGCCATCGCGATGCAGTATGAGGGGCCGAAAGGGGACCCGGTGCCGCTCGTCGCCCTGCATGACGGACCTCAAGCTGGGCGGTCGCCCATGCGCTTTCTGTCCTTGCCAGAGCGCAAATGGACGGCGCTGCGCCAGTATTGCGGCAGCGCCGCCATGGATCGCGAAGGCAAGCTCCTCGCGGTAACCAGCCCGCGCGGCAATCAGGTCCTGGTCTGGAATCTCGATGACGAGCGCCTGCTGGCCGAGCACATGATCGATGATGTTTGCGGTGTCGCAGCGGATTGGGAAAGCGGCGGCTTCATGATGTCGAACGGACAAGGCCATATCTTCCGCGAACAAAAGCGTGAACTCACAATGCTGCCGACCGAAAACGCAAAGCGTCGGTGGGACAATCACATGATGCCGATCCGCGTCTAGATTGCGGGATTCATCGGCCGCCTCGCATCGGAATCGGGCAAAAAGGAACAGAATTCCGCCTTCGGAGCTTATGGACGTGATCGATCTCGGTTACGACCGACCGCTTCGGAGGGCTCATGCAGAATTCGACCAATCTGCGCCTGGTGATGTGGATATCGGGTGGCGTGATTCTGCTGCTGGGTCTGATTTTAGGAATTGGCGGCGTCCGCCTCATTACGCTGGGCGGATCGTGGTATTACGTGCTGACTGCACTCGGTCTGGTGCTGACCGGCATGTTGCTGATCCTGCGTCGGACACTCGCATTGTGGCTCTATGCATTGGTGGTGCTGGGCTCGATCATCTGGGCCATTGCCGAGATCGGTTTCGATTGGTGGCCCCTGGCGGCGCGCGGCGACATCATCTTCATCATCGGATTGTATCTGCTGATGCCGTGGATCACGCACGGCTTCCAGATTCGCGGGGAGAGCGGCGCGTCGCCGGCCGCATGGCGTGGCGCCGGACTGCCCCTTGCGGTCGCTCTGACCATCGCCGCCGTCGTCGGGGTTATTGCCATGGTGACGCCAAGCCATGACCGCGAGGGACAGCTTGCGATGTCCCCTGTGACAGAAACCCAGGCGAATTACGCCGGCGTCCCGGACGGCGACTGGCGGGCCTATGGCCGCTCGTCCTATGGAGACCGCTATTCGCCCTTGACGCAGATCACCCCGGGTAATGTAAACAGCCTGACGGTCGCCTGGGATTTCCATACCGGCGACATCAGGCAGCCAACCGACCCCGTCGAAACCACCTATGAGGTCACGCCGCTCAAAATCGGCGACACGCTGTATCTTTGCACGCCGCATGACTTCGTGATCGCACTCGATGCGGAAAGCGGTCAGGAGCGCTGGCGCTACGATCCCAAGCTCGACCAGTCGAGAAGCCTGCAGCATCTGACCTGCCGGGGGGTTTCCTATCATACCGCGGCGGAGCAGGGAGGCCGCTCTTCCGGCGATTGCCCGGAACGGCTTTTCCTGCCGACCGCCGATGCCAGATTGATTGCGCTCGATCCCAAAACGGGAAAGCCTTGCTCCGGCTTTGGCGATAACGGCACCGTTGACCTCTGGCCCGGCATGCCGGAGAAGCAGCCCGGCTACTATTATTCGACGTCCCCGCCGGTGGCGACGCGTGACCTCGTGATCGTCGCGGGAAATGTCAGCGACAACGTCAATGTGCGCGAACCGTCCGGGGTCATCCGTGCATATGACGTCAATACCGGCCGTCTGGTCTGGAACTGGGATTCCGGCAATCCGGAACAGACGGAGCCGATCGGCGAGGGCGAGCATTACACCTGGACCTCGCCGAATAGCTGGAGCGTCGCCAGCGCCGACGAGGCGCTGGGGCTCATCTACATTCCCATGGGCAATCAGACGCCTGACCAGTGGGGAGCCAACCGGACGGAAACCGTCGAGCGCTTTTCCAGCTCCATCGTTGCGCTCGACATCGCTACGGGAAAGCTGCGCTGGGTCTTCCAGACCGTGCATCACGATTTATGGGACATGGATATCGGCTCGCAGCCCAGCCTGGTCGACCTGAAGCGTCCTGAAGGAACCGTGCCTGCCCTGGTCGTGCCGACCAAACGCGGCGACATCTACGTACTCGACCGGCGCACTGGCAAACCGATTATCCCGGTCGAAGAACGCCCGGTGCCGCAGGGAGCCATCGAAGGGGATTGGACAGCGAAGACACAGCCATTCTCCGCGTTGACCTTCCTGCCGAAAGATCCGATCAAGGAAAGCGACATGTGGGGCATGACGATGTTCGACCAACTCGTCTGCCGCATCAAATTCCGTGCGCTGCGTTATGAGGGCATCTTCACGCCGCCTTCGATACAAGGTTCTCTGGTGTTCCCGGGCAATTTCGGAATTTTCGACTGGGGTGGCATTGCCGTCGATCCGGTGCGGCAGGTTGCTTTTGCCAATCCCGATTACATGGCATTCGTCGACCGGCTGATCTCGCGGGAGACGGCGCAGGCGAAATCGGACAGCGAAGACGTGCAGGATCCTACTGCCCACGTGCAGTCGCCGCGAGCCGCACCACCCAGCCAGGAAATCGGCAACAACCCGAATTATGGCGCGCCCTATGCCGCGGACCTTCGGCCATTCCTGTCGCCGCTCGGCCTGCCATGCCAGGCGCCGCCCTGGGGCTACGTCGCCGGCATGGACCTCAGAAAGGGGAAAATCGTCTATATGCACAAGAACGGCACGATCCGGGACAGCGCGCCGGTGCCGCTGCCGTTCAAGATGGGCGTGCCCAGCCTGGGCGGTCCGGTCATCACTGCCGGCGGCGTGGCCTTCCTGACCTCGACTTTGGATTACTATATCCGCGCCTATGACGTCGCGACCGGCCAGCAGCTCTGGCAGAGCCGTCTGCCGGCCGGCGGGCAGGCGACGCCAATGACCTACAGGTCGGAAAAGAGCGGCCGGCAGTTCGTTGTCGCGGTTGCCGGCGGCCATGGCTCGCTCGGCACCAAGGCCGGCGATGCCGTGATCGCTTACGCGCTGCCGGCGCGCTGACGCACAAGATGGCCACGAGAACGGGCAGCCGCGGCATTGCCGGCCGTCGGCCAGCCGGTAACCGGAGAAGGAAGCCTCTGACCGGATCCTGTTTAGAATTTCCCGGAAAATCCGGATAATATAATTTTCCATAATATACATTATCCAATTATTCTTGAGGCCAGAACCGGAGCCCTCTCTGGGATCAGCCGGCACATGAGAATGTTGATCCATCGCAATGACGGCCCGCATCCGCCCCCCAATGCTGGCGTTCGGACTATTCTGGGGAGCGGATCAATGTCGGCATCATCTTCACTTCGCAGATCGCACCGGATCGGATCCTTCGGCGGCCGGTATGTGAACCGGCTTGCGGCCTGGCTGCGGCCTTCTCGCCGCAAAGCCACGGTCCAGGAATGGGATAACCTTTCGGTCGAAGAAAGGTTTCGCCTTACCGCCGATATCGGCCTTAGCGAGCCGGAGATGGGCTGGGCGATCCACCACGGCGCCGGCAGCGGCGAATTGTCGGTCATCATGGCCCGGCTGGCCAAGCGCGGCGTAACCTGCTCGCTCGGCGTTTTGCGGGACATGCAGCGGGTCTGCAATCTGTGCAAGGAGCATGCGCGCTGCCGCGTCTGGCTGGCCCGCGCCGAACCGAACGCCATGTTTCCCGATTACTGCCCCAACGCCATTACCCTGGCCAGTCTGCGCCAAGGTGCCTATGGCCAGGGCGGCCAGCACGCCGGCAAGGTGAAGCAATGATGGGTCTACAGAATATCGAGCAGCGCAGCAGGCTGATGCAACAGATGCTGGAGCGGCTGGACATCGATCTGCAAGCCGCCGCCTTGGTGGCGCTGGGCACACAGCTCAGCGGTGCCGCCCGCACCTGCATGCGGTGCCGCAATGCCCATATATGCCAGCGCTGGTTCGAAGATGGCGCCCACGGCGATGCCTATCTCGAATTCTGCCCGAATGCCAACCGCTTCAGCGCCTGGCCACGGCAGACCGAGGCGATCCGGCCGACATAATCAGGTTTTCGCCGCGGCGCTTGACGGCGGCTCCTCGCTCGTTGAGGAGTCTGTCTGGTAGGTCCTCCAGACAGAACCGGCGCCATGACCAATTCTCCATCGAATACCGATCCGGCCGACAATCTCGCCGCCCTCGCCCGTCTGCTCGATATCATGGCCAGACTGCGCGATCCGCAAGGCGGCTGTCCGTGGGATCTGGAGCAGAATTTTCAGACGATTGCGCCCTATACCATCGAAGAGGCCTATGAGGTCGAAGATGCCATTGCCCGCGGCGATATCGCAGGCCTGAAAGACGAACTCGGCGATCTGCTGCTGCAGGTGGTATTCCATGCCCGCATGGCCGAGGAAACCGGGCATTTCGCATTTGCCGATGTCGCCGAGGCCATTGCCGACAAGATGATCCGCCGCCATCCGCATGTCTTCGGCGATGTTGCGGCTGAACATGCCGAAACGGTGACTGCCAACTGGGAAGCGATCAAGGCAGCGGAACGGGCGGAAAAGACATCTGCGCCGGACGGGATTTCGCCGGTTCTGGCCGGCGTCGCAGCTGGGCTGCCTGCCCTGACCCGCGCGGTGAAACTGCAGAACCGCGCGGCGCGCGTCGGCTTCGACTGGCCGGACAAGGCCCCCGTCCTGGCTAAAATAAAGGAAGAGCTGCAAGAGCTTGAGGACGAAATATCGTCTGGTTCTTCAGAAGCCGTCAAAGAGGAATTCGGCGATTTCCTTTTTGTTGTTGCCAACCTGGCCCGACACCTGAAACTCGATCCGGAAGAGGCCTTACGCGCCGCGAATCGTAAATTCGAAAAGCGCTTCAGCAGGATGGAAGCAATTCTGCAAATGGAAGGTCAGCCATTGACGGAGTGCGACCTTGCCGCCATGGACCGGGCCTGGGATCGCGCCAAAGTCGAAGAGAAAAGCCACCGCGCGCCGTAATTCCCCTCCTCGCTGCATTTCCCCCATCCCTCGCTGCGGCAACACGCGATTTCTTGCGTGACTGTTTCGGGCGCGAGGAACTTTCCTCCTTCATCCCGGTTCTTTGTAAGCAAAAAGCCGGATTTTCCGCCGTACACCGCACCGAGCCACCAAGGCTGGCGTCGGAGGTTGGGTTTTTGGTCTGTGCCGGGGTTTTCCATCATGTTCAGCGATCGCGTCGAAACTAGAGCAACTCCTCCTTCCTGGGACCGGATCGAGCGGGATTGGGAGCATTATGCCGAGAGTGTCCGCGAGCGCTGGGGCCATTTGACCGACAACGATATCGCTGTGATAGACGGCGACCGCCGCCTGCTGGTCGGCAAAATCCAGGAGCGCTATGGCATCATCACCGATCAGGCCGAGCGCCAGGTCGAAGACTGGCTGCAGGAAACCAGCAGGACCGATCACCATTAAAAAGCTCGCTTTTCCAGTCCCATCGCAAAGGAGTTTGCCCCATGGAAGCCCAGGACCGGATGAATGCCGATTTGAACGAATTGCGTGCCCAGGTGGCGGATATTGGCGCGCAATTGAACACCGTCCTCGATCGCGCCAAAAAGGAAGGCGGCTCCTTCGCGCAGGCCGAACTGGCGCAACTGCAGGAACGTGTCCAAACCCTGATGGGCGACATGAAGGATGCCGGCCGACAGGCCTATTCGCGGGCTGAGGATACCGTCCGAGAGCACCCCGCGACGAGCCTGATCACCGCCTTTGCTCTGGGCGCCCTCGTCGCGTTGATCATGCGGCGATGATCAAGGGGATAATGGGGCTTGCGCTGGGTGGCCTGCAAAGCGCCATGCTGGCGCGCAAAATCAAAAAGGCAGCCATTGCCGGCGCCATCATCGTTGTGGCGCTGACGTCGCTTGTCGCCACTTTCATTATCGGCGGCTGGGCCGTTTTCCTTGGCTTCGGAGCAATCCTGACGCCGGCCTGGGCAGCCGCAGCGGCGGCCGGCGTGCTGCTGCTGATCACCCTGGCGCTTCTGCTGATTGCCGGATGGGTATGGGGCCGGCCCCAGCCGGATCCGATCCGTGACGCCATGGCCAAGGTGGCGCCGGTCGGGCGCCAACTGACCCGGGATCACCCCGCCGGGGCGGTTCTCGGCGCCGCAGCGCTCGGCGCCATCCTGGCAATGGTCGTACGGCGTTAGAAGGGGATCTCGTCGTCGAGATCGTCGCGGCGAGGCGGCGCGCCGCCACCGGACCGGCCGCCGCCCATGCCGCCGGACGACGAACCGCCAAAGTCGTCCCCACCGCCGCCATAGGAGCCGCCACCGCCGCCTTCGCCGCGGCCATCCAGCATGACCAGCTCGCCCCGGAAGCGCTGCAGAACGACCTCAGTTGTGTATTTTTCCTGGCCGGACTGGTCGGTCCACTTGCGGGTCTGCAAGGAACCCTCGATATAAATCTTCGAGCCCTTCTTCAGATACTGTTTCGCGACCTTGACCAGATTTTCATTGAAAATCACGACCCTATGCCATTCCGTGCGTTCCCGGCGCTCGCCCGAGGCCTTGTCCCGCCAGGTATCGGAGGTCGCCACGGAAAGCTGGCAGACCTCTTCGCCCGATTGCATGCTGCGAATTTCGGGGTCGCGCCCTAGATTACCGACCAGAATAACCTTGTTGACGCTGCCAGCCATCAGTTAACCCCTATCCGTTCACGAAGTGGTCTTATATTATACGAGCCGCATATAGTGAACAACTGTCTCGTAAAGCGCAATCATCCGCCTCTCAGATCCGACGTTAATCCATGCAGAAGTTCATCTCCGTCCGCGGCGCCCGTGAGCACAATCTGAAAAATGTCGATGTCGACATCCCACGCGACAAGCTGGTCGTGCTGACCGGCCTGTCCGGCTCGGGCAAATCGTCGCTCGCCTTCGACACCATCTATGCCGAGGGCCAGCGCCGCTATGTCGAATCGCTGTCTGCCTATGCGCGGCAATTTCTCGAGTTGATGCAAAAGCCGGATGTCGATCATATCGACGGCCTCAGCCCGGCAATCTCGATCGAGCAGAAGACCACGTCGAAAAATCCACGCTCGACCGTCGGTACTGTCACGGAGATCTACGATTACCTGCGCCTGCTCTACGCCCGCATCGGCGTGCCCTATTCGCCGGCGACCGGCCTGCCGATCGAAAGCCAGACCGTCAGCCAGATGGTCGATCGCGTGCTGGCATTGCCGGAAGGGACCCGCCTCTATCTGCTGGCGCCGATCGTGCGCGGCCGCAAGGGCGAATACCGCAAGGAGCTGCAGGATCTGCAGAAGCGCGGCTTTCAGCGCGTCAAGGTCGATGGCAAGCTCTATGAGATCGCCGACGTGCCGGCGCTGAACAAGAAGCTGAAGCACGATATCGAGGTGGTGGTCGACCGCGTCGTCGTGCGGCCGGATATCAAGACCCGTTTGGCCGACTCGCTTGAAACCGCCTTGAACCTCGCCGACGGCATCGCCATCGCCGAGAATGCCGATAAGGATGAGCGCACCATCTTCTCGGCCAAGTTCGCCTGCCCGGTTTCCGGCTTCACCATCGAGGAGATCGAGCCGAGGCTGTTTTCCTTCAACTCCCCGCATGGCGCCTGCCCGACCTGCGACGGTCTGGGTTCGAAGATGTATTTCGATCCGGCCCTCGTCGTGCCGGACGAAGGCGCGACGCTGCGTGACGGCGCCATCGTGCCCTGGTCGCGCGCCGCGACGCCCTCCCCCTATTACCTGCAGACGCTCGAAGGACTCGCCAAGTTCTACAAATTCTCGCTGGCGACCAAATGGAAGGACCTGCCGGCGAAGACGCGCAATGCCATCCTGCATGGCTCGGGCGACGACATCGTGCCGATCACCTATGACGATGGCATGCGCAGCTACACGGTCAAGCGCCCCTTCGAAGGCGTGCTGCCGAACCTGGAACGGCGCTGGCGCGAAACCGAATCCGATCAGATCCGCGAGGAACTGTCGCGTTATCAGTCGCAGACCGCCTGCGAGACCTGCAACGGCCATCGTCTGAAGGCCGAAGCGCTCGCCGTGAAGGTCGGCGGCAGGCATATCGGCGAGGTCTGCGAGCTTTCGATCCTCGAATCGCGCCAGTGGTTTCTGGACCTCACCAAGAAATTGAAGGCGAAGGAAAAAGACATCGCCGCCCGCATCCTCAAGGAGATCAACGAGCGGCTTGGTTTCCTGGTCAATGTCGGCCTCGATTATCTGACGCTGTCGCGCTCGTCCGGCACGCTGTCCGGCGGCGAAAGCCAACGCATCCGCCTGGCCTCACAGATCGGCTCGGGGCTGACCGGCGTGCTCTATGTGCTCGACGAACCCTCCATCGGCCTGCATCAGCGCGACAACGCCAAACTGCTGGAAACGCTGGTTCATCTGCGCGATATCGGCAACACCGTCCTGGTGGTCGAGCATGACGAAGAGGCGATCCGCACGGCCGATCACGTCATCGATATGGGCCCGGCCGCCGGCGTGCATGGCGGCGAGATCATCGCCGAGGGCACACCGGACGACATTATGGCCAACAAGAAATCAATCACCGGCCAGTATCTGACCGGCGTCAAGTCCGTGCCGGTGCCGAAGCAGCGGCGCAAGCGCACGCCGAACAAGGTCGTGCGCGTCGTCGGTGCCAGGGCCAACAACCTGCAGAACCTCACCGTCGAATTCCCGCTGGGTATTTTCACCTGCGTAACCGGCGTCTCCGGCGGCGGCAAATCGACACTGACGATCGAGACGCTATACAAGGCGATCTCGCGCAAGCTGAACAACAGCCGCGAAATTCCAGGCGCGCACGACCGCATCGAAGGTCTGGAATGGCTCGACAAGATCGTCGATATCGATCAGTCGCCGATCGGGCGCACGCCGCGTTCCAATCCCGCCACCTATACCGGCGCTTTCGGGCCGATCCGCGACTGGTTCGCCGGCCTGCCCGAAGCCAAGGCGCGCGGCTATGCGCCGGGCCGCTTTTCGTTCAACGTCAAGGGCGGACGCTGCGAAGCCTGTCAGGGTGACGGCCTGATCAAGATCGAGATGCACTTCCTGCCGGATGTCTACGTCGTCTGCGACGTCTGCAAAGGCAAGCGCTACAATCGCGAGACGCTCGAGATCACCTATCGCGACAAGTCGATCGCCGACGTGCTCGACATGACCGTCGAAGACGGCGCCGAATTCTTCAAGGCGGTGCCGACGATCCGCGAAAAGCTGGAGACGCTCGAGAAAGTCGGCCTCGGCTACATCAAGATCGGCCAGTCGGCGACGACGCTATCCGGCGGCGAGGCGCAGCGCGTCAAGCTGGCCAAGGAGCTCTCCAAACGCGCCACCGGACGCACGCTCTATATCCTCGACGAGCCGACCACCGGGCTTCACTTCGAGGATGTGCGCAAGCTGCTCGAAGTGCTGCATACGCTCGTCGATGCCGGCAATACGATGATCGTCATCGAACACAATCTCGAAGTCATCAAAACCGCTGACTGGATCATCGATATGGGACCGGAAGGCGGCAATGGCGGCGGCCGGGTGGTCGCGCAGGGCACTCCGGAGGAGGTCGCCAAGGTCGCGGGCAGCTATACCGGCCAGTATCTGAAGGAATATCTCAAGCCGCCGGCGCAGCGCAGCGAGGTCGCCTTGAAGAAGGCGCCGAAGCGCCGCGACGCGGCGGAGTAGCGCCCGGAAGAGATCGTCAGGGGAGACGCCATGCCGCGCAGCCGGCCAAAAAAGGTGACTCCGGATTACCTGGAGCGGGCCGCCCTCTTCTATCTCGAGCGTTACAGCAGCTCGGCGGAAAATCTGCGCCGGGTGCTGGACCGCAAGCTGCGGCGCTCGATCCAGGAACATGGTGTCCCCGATGCCGCCGAAGGCGCCGCCTGGATTGCCGCCTTGCTGGCCAGGCTGCAGCACAACAACCTGCTGAACGACCGGGCTTTTGCGGAAAGCCGTGTCCGGCGCCTGTACGCCGAGGGCAAAGCGCTGGGCCGTATCAGGCAGACATTGGCGGCCAAGGGCGTCGCCAAGGTGGATATCGAGGCAGCGCTGGAGCGGTTGCAGGACGAGGCACAAACGCCTATTTCGGACCTGCCGGCGGCGGCGACTTTTGCCCGCAAACGCAAGCTCGGCCCCTACCGGTCAGACCCGGCGGAACGGGCGGCGATGCGGCAGAAGGATCTGGGCGCGCTGGCGCGGCGGGGCTTCAGCCAGGCCGTGGCGATGAAGGTCCTGAATGCCGAGAGCGTCGCCGGCCTTGAGGAGTTGTTGCATGACGAAGACGCGTAAGCCCATCCATGTCGTCGGCGGCGGCCTGGCCGGTTCCGAAGCCGCCTGGCAGATCGCCCGCGCCGGCGTGCCGGTGGCGCTGCATGAAATGCGCCCGGTGCGCAGGACCGATGCGCATCAGGGCGACGGCCTGGCGGAGCTGGTTTGTTCGAATTCTTTCCGCTCCGACGATGCCGACAACAACGCTGTCGGCCTGCTGCATGAGGAACTGCGCCGCTGCAATTCGCTGATCATGCGCGCCGCCGACATCGCCAAGGTGCCGGCCGGCGGAGCCCTGGCCGTCGACCGCCATGTCTTCTCCGCGGAAGTGCAGAAGGCGATCGAGGCAGAACCGCTGATCGAGATTCGCCGCGAGGAAATATCCGCTCTTCCGCCCGAGGACTGGGACAGCGTTATTATTGCCACCGGGCCGCTCACCTCGCCTGCCTTGGCCGAGGCAATCCGCAATCTCACCGGCGAGGAAAGCCTTGCCTTTTTCGATGCGATCGCGCCGATCGTGTACAAGGACAGCATCGATATGTCGAAGGCGTGGTTCCAATCCCGCTATGACAAGGTCGGCCCGGGCGGAAACAATGAGGCTGCGGAGGGCGACTACATCAACTGCCCGTTCGAGAAGCCGAATTATCTCGAATTCCACGCCGCGCTGCTGGCGGCCGAGAAAACCGAGTTCAAGGATTGGGAAAAAAGCACGCCCTATTTCGAAGGCTGCCTGCCGATCGAGGTGATGGCAGAGCGCGGCCCGCGCACACTGACCTTCGGGCCGATGAAGCCGGTCGGCCTGATCGATCCGCGCACCGGCCGCAAGCCCTATGCCGTGGTGCAGCTCCGTCAGGACAACAAGCTTGGCACGCTCTATAACATGGTCGGCTTCCAGACCAAGATGAAGCATGCCGAACAGGTCCGCATTTTCCGCATGATACCCGGTCTGGAGAATGCCCAGTTCGCCCGCCTGGGCGGCATCCACCGCAATACATTCCTCAACAGCCCCAAGCTGCTCGATCAGCAGCTTCGCCTGAAGGCAATGCCGCGCCTGCGCTTCGCCGGCCAGGTGACCGGTGTGGAAGGCTACGTCGAAAGCACGGCCATTGGCCTGCTCGCCGGCCGCATGGCTGCGGCCGAACGGCTGGGCTCCGAGCAGGTTCCGCCGCCGCCGACCACGGCCTTGGGCGCCCTGCACAACCACATCACCGGCGGCGCCGATGCCAAGACCTTCCAGCCGATGAATGTCAATTTCGGGCTGTTTCCGCCGCCGCCCGAGGATGTGCGCAAGGATGAGCGCAAGCGTAGCTTGAGCCGCCGGGCGCGTGCCGATCTCGGTGCCTGGCTGGAGACGCAAAAGGCTGCCGCGGCATGACGATGCCGCCGATTGGGCTGGTCGGCGCCACGGGCAAACTTGGCCGCCATGTCGCCCGGCGCCTGCTGGCGCGCGGCGCAGCCATCATCCCCATCGTGCGCAGCCCGGAAAAGCTGCCCGCCGAATTGCGGACATCGGCACGCCGCATCGATCTGGAGCAGCCGGAAACGATCGGTCCTGCCCTGGCCGATATCCGCGTTCTGGTTTCCTGCGTGCATGGCCGCTACGGCGCGGCATTGCTCGCCGCCTTGCCGCCCGATGCGCAACGGATCGTATTGATGGGATCGACCCGCATTTTCAGCCAGGTCTACGATCCCAACATCGCCAGGCTGAAGGCAACGGTGGCGGCCTTACAGGCAAGCGGCATCCCCGGCGTCATGCTACATGCCACGATGATCTACGGCGCCGATGGCGAGAATAATCTGCAGCGGGTTGCGGCCTATATCAAAAAGCTCGGCGTCATCCCGCTGCCCGATGGCGGGCGGTCGCTGATCCAGCCGATCCATGTCGACGACGTCGCCGCCTGCTTGGAGGCGGCGGTGTTCCGTGATGAGGCCATCGGCGATCCGATCGTCATCGCCGGGCCAGCTGCCATGCCCTATCGCGACCTGATCCTCGCGGTCGGCGATGCCATCGGAAAGCGGCCGCTCATCCTGCCGGTCCCCGGCGCGCTGCTTGAAATGGCGGCATTGGCGACGGGTCTGCTGCCCTTCCTGCCGCGTATCAAACGCGCCGAGATTCGCCGGCTTGCCGAGGACAAGGCCTTTCCGATCGATGAGATGACCCGCCGCCTGGGCGTGCGTCCGATGTCCCTGACCGAAGGCCTGCGCAAAACTTTTTCATAAACGCCTGCGCCATGCCGCGGTTAGAAGCGCCATGTGCTGGCGCGTTGCCGACGCTGAGGCTTCGGGTTTGCGCGGATCGAAACCGGCTTTGGCCAGGCAGCGCAAATGCACACGCGCCAGGGCTGCGGGCAGCAAGGCGGGCATTGCTGTTTTGTCGATGCGCCTGTCCCAAAGCTGCGACAGCAGCCCTTCGGCCGCGTCGGCAACCTCGGCAGCCGCGGTGAACACTGCCGCGCCGAGTTCCTTCTGATACAGCGCCTCGGGTTCCGTTCCCGCCGCCCTTAAACGATCTGCCGGCAGATAGATGCGCTGCTGTGCCGCCAGGAACGGCACCGCCCGCAGAAGTCCCACAAGGGAATAGATCGTGCCGGCCAGCCGGATCGCCTCGCATAGATTGTTATCCAGTTCCGCGCCCAGCGCCTGGGCAGCGAGCCGCATCAGCGGCGCCGAACTGGCCTCGGCATAGCCGAGCAGTTCCGCCAGGTTTGCCATCGGTGCCGCATCCATGTCGCGCTCGCGCGCGTCGATCAGTGTCATGGCATCGGCAATGTCGAGGTTACGGCAATGAGCATAGAGAGCCTGCACGACGGGTTGCTGCCGCGGCTTGCCCTCCTTGACGCCTTCCCAGGCTTCCCGCCACCATTGCAGGCGGATCTGCCCGATCATCGGCTGGGTAACGGCTTCCCGGGCACGGGCGATTTCGCTGTTGAAGGCATAGAGTGCCAGCAGCGCCGGGCGCCTGGCATCAGGAGCAAACAGGGTAGTCAGCCAGCGATCGGGATCGAGGCGCCGGACTTCCTGGGCGCAGTATTCTTCAGCCGATTGTGCCATGCCGGAATTACCCCTTAGCGTCGTGGCAGATAGTCGCTACCATGTTTTGTGATAGCCTGATAGCCGCGAATCACGGTTGTCGCACGCAGACATCACGGGGCATTCGTTAATCGCAATCTCCGGCGAGGATACGGCAATCATGGCGAAGCTATTCGAGAATACATACAGAGCGATCGGTGCCGGTGTCGTGCTGGCGCTGATCCTGTTCCTGATCGGCGACCGCGATCTCGATCACGTCTTCTGGGCCTTCTTGTTCCGCTGGCTGCATGTCATCTCCGGCATCCTGTGGGTCGGCCTGCTCTGGTATTTCAATCTGGTGCAAATCCCGATCATGTCGAAAATTCCGGCCGAACTGAAACCCGCGGTCGGGAGGTATATAGCGCCGGAAGCGCTGTTCTGGTTCCGCTGGGCTGCGGTATCGACCATGGTTACCGGCCTCATCCTGTCGGCTCTGAACGGCTATGGCCATCAGGCGATGATGCTGCAGGAAGGCGTCCGCATGATCGGCATCGGGATGTGGCTCGGGCTGATCATGGCCTTCAATGTCTGGTTCGTCATCTGGCCGAACCAGAAGAAGGTGCTGGGCCTCGTCCCCGCAGACGATGCCGCGAAGGCCAAGGCGGCCCGCATCGCCATGCTGACCTCGCGAGCGAACTTCGCGCTGTCCTTCCCGCTGCTCTACTGCATGGTGGCGCAGCAGAATGGCATTACGCTCTAGCCGCTAAACCGGGATGAGGGCGGCGGCAACCCGCCGCCCCTCTCCCATCAGAAGGTTATAGGTCCGGCAGGCGGCGCCGGTATCCAGCGCCTCGATCACCACGCCCCGCTCGCGGACAGCGGCCCGCAGCGGCTTCGGAACGAAGGCGATGCTCGGCCCGCAACCGAGCAGCAGAAGCTCCACAGCCGGCTCAGCCGAGAAGATCGGCGTCAGCGATTCAAAACTGATCTCTGCAAACGAGGAAACGCCCCAGCCGATCGTCTGGCCAGGGAAGACCAGCACCGCTTCCTCCCAGCGCTTGCCGGTGATGCGAAATCCGCCGTCGCCGTAGGCGTTGATCACCTGCCGGTCAGCGGGGATGCGCGGCAGCAGATCCATGGCAGCAATCCCGCCTACGGCCGTTGCGCTGCGGCCGTCCCCTTGGGTTCGACAGCGGGGGCTTTGTTGCGCCGCAGCCATTTCTCGCCGCTCAGCAGCACCAGCGGAGCGGCGATGAAGATGGACGACGACGTGCCGACGACGATGCCGAACAGCATGCCGATGGCGAAGACCTCGACCGCCTCGCCGCCCATGAAGGCGAGCGGGACCATGGCAAGAAAGGTGGTCGCCGAGGTGAAGATCGTGCGCGACAGCGTCTCGTTGATGCTGAGGTCGATCAGCTCCCGCAAGGGCATCGTCTTGTATTTGCGCAGGTTTTCACGCATGCGATCGTAGACGACGACCTTGTCGTTGATCGAATAGCCGATGATGGTGAGGATCGCCGCCACCGCGGTCAGGCCGAAAGGCAACTGGGTCACGGCGAAGAAGCCGATCATCTTGGTGATGTCGAGCAGCAGCGTGATCAGCGCAGCCGCGGCAAACATCCATTCGAACCGGAACCAGATATAGACGGCAATGGCCAGGAGCGAGAGGCCAACGGCGAGCAGGCCGGTTTCGAACAGCTCGGCGCTGATCTTGCCGCCGACCACCTCGACGCGGCGAATCTCGGTGCCCGGATAGGTATTGGTCAGCGCGCTGCGGACCGAATCGGCCGCCACATTCTGCGCTTCGTCAGGACCTTCCTGCTTTTCCAGACGGATCAGCACATCGCGTGGCGAGCCGAATTCCTGCAGCGCCACCTCGCCCAGATTCAAGCCGCCCAACAGGCTGCGCAGCGCCGGGAAATTGGCGCTGTCCTGCATGCGCACTTCCATCAGCACGCCGCCCTTGAAATCGATGCCGTAATTCAGGCCGGGGTAGAAGAACAGGATGATCGAGGATATCGACAGGAAGGCCGATACGGCCAGGCCGGCAAAGCGGCCCTTCATGAACTTGATGTTGGTCTTTTCCGGTATCAGGCGCAGGCGGAACATGGTCTGGCGCTCCTTTACACGGCCAGAGTCTTCGGACGGGCCGATTTCAGCCACATCACCATCATCAGGCGCACGACGGTGATCGCCGTGAACATCGAGGTGACGATGCCGATCGAAATGGTGACGGCAAAGCCGCGCACCGGACCCGAGCCGACGGCAAACAGGATGGCCATCGCAATGAGCGTGGTCAGGTTGGAGTCCAGAATCGTCGAGAAAGCGCGGTTGAAACCGGCATCAAGAGAGGCGACCACCGATTTCCCCAACCGATACTCTTCGCGGATGCGTTCGTTGATCAGAACGTTGGCATCCACCGCCATGCCGATGGTCAGCAGGATGCCGGCGATACCCGGCAGCGACAGGGTGGCTTGCATCACCGAGAGGGCGCCAAGGATCAGGATCAGGTTCAGCGTGACCGCCACGACCGCAAACGCGCCGAACAGACCGTAGATCGCAACCATGAAGATGTTGACCAGCACGAAGCCGATAATGACGGCGATCACACCGGCGCGGATGGCGTCGGCGCCGAGATCCGGGCCGACCACCCGCTCCTCGATCACTTTCAGCGGCGCGGGCAAGGCGCCAGCGCGCAGCAGCACGGCGAGATCATTGGCTTCAGCCACGGTAAAATTGCCGCTGATCTGGCCCGAGCCGCCCAGGATCGGCTCTCGGATCACCGGCGCACTCAGCACCTTGTTGTCGAGTACGATGGCAAAGGGTTGGCCGACAGCCTGCTGGGTGATCTCCGCGAACTGCTTGGCGCCCTTGGTATTGAAACGGAAGGAGACGATCGGCTCGCCGTTGCGCTGGTCATACCCGGCCTGAGCGTCGACCAGATCCTCGCCCGCAACCTCGACCTTGCGCTTGACGACATAGCGCTCGACCAGTGCGCCCTGCACGCGCGGCTTGTCGCCCTCGAGGATTTCCGTGCCGGGCGGCGGCGGGGCATTCGGATTGGCCGTGGTATCGACCATGTGGAAGCTGAGCTTGGCCGTCGTGCCAAGCAGGCGCTTGATGCGCTGCGGATCGTCAATACCCGGAAGCTGTACCAGAATGCGGTCGTTGCCCTGCACCTGGATCGTCGGCTCATTGACGCCTGTCTGGTCGATGCGGCGACGGACGATCTCGATCGACTGGGTGACCGCCGAACGGGCGCGCTCGCGGACGGCCACTTCCGATAGCGTCATGCGGACCGCACCATCGGCACTGATATCGACCTGCAGGTCGGACGGCGAAGCGCCCAGGTTGAACGCCCCGCCCTGCAACGGCTGGCCCAGCTTGTTGAGTAATTCGCGGGCTCGGTCGGCCTGGGAGGGATCGCGCAGGCGCAGACCCACGGCATTCGTGCCGGAAATGCCCAGATTGGTATAGCCGATCCGCTCCTTGCGCAGCTCCTCGCGGGCGCCTTCGACGATGGCCTCCAACCGATCCCGCAGCACGGCAGAGGTATCCACCTCGAGCAGCAGATGCGAACCGCCACGCAGATCGAGGCCGAGATTGACCTGCGGCAGTTGCATCCACGACGGCAGCGCTTCCAGCTGCTGCTTGGTCAACAGATTCGGCGCCGCGGTAATCAGACCAGCCAACGCCACCAGCACCACCAGGGCAGTTTTCCACGGCGCGTAATACAGCATCGTAATCTCTCTCCGGCCTGCTCTCTCCGGTCTGACCCGTCAGCGCCTCACTGAAACAGTGGTAAACGGGCACCGATAGACGGCACCCGCCCCTCAGGTCACGCCTTCTCGGCGGCCTCGGCCTCGCTGCCCTTGGCGCGGACCTCGGTGATCGTGCCCTTGACGACCTTTACCTTGACGCCCTCAGCGATCTCGACCTGCACAACGCCGTCTTCCTGCACCTTCACCACCTTGCCGATGATGCCCCCAGAGGTAGTCACGGTATCGCCCCGGCGCACCGCCTCGATCATGGCCTTATGCTCTTTCATTTTCTTCTGCTGCGGACGGATCAGCAGGAAATAAAAGACCACGAAGATCAGGACCAGGGGCAGCAGCGAGGTCAACATATCGGTGGCGCCACCGCCTGCTGCTTGCGCATAGGCCTCGGAAATCAGCATGAAAGCACTCCCTGTGCGTCGTTGAAGCCGGGACCCCGGCGCGAGAGGGGGACTATAGCGACAGGCGGTCGGATTGCAAGCATTCGGGCCGACCGGCCGCCATCTTTCAAGATGAAATATACATTGCGAATCAATGGGCTGCGGCGCAAAGCCGCGGTGGCGGATATAGCCCGAGACCGGCATCGGGCTTATAGTGGCCCATTGAGTTGGGAGCCGCGAATGCTGATTCTGAATATCGAAGGTATGACCTGCGACGCCTGTAAACGGACGATCAGCAATGCGATCAGCGCGGCTGCCCCCGGCATGGCCTTCGAGGTCGACCTTGCCCGCAAGCAGGTCCGCTTCAACGACCTGCCGCCCGATCGGCAGGCAACCGTCCGCAATGCCATCCGTGATGCGGGCTTTGGCATCCTCGATAGCGGCAAAGGCTGACGCCTGTGCTTCTTCCCGATTGCGACCTTTGTTGCGCTGGATCAAAGCCAAGGCGCGATCCCGGCGGTAACTAGCGGAATGCTTCACGATACCGCCTTGCCGGGGAGAGCCATGCACCAGGCGACCCTCACCATTCGCGGCGAACACCGCGCCTTCGGCGCCATGCTGCACGCCCTCGTCGCCATACTCGACGATCTCGCCGATCGCGGGGGGCAGCCCGATTTCGAGCTGTTGCAGGCGATGCTGGATTATGTTGACCGGTTCCCCGATCGCTATCACCACGCCAAGGAGGATGAGTATCTGTTCCGCCTGCTGGCGCCCCGTGCGCCGGATGCCAGACAATTGCTGGACGCCCTCGAAACGGAACATTTCCATAATGGCGCCCTCATGGCCGGGCTGCGGCGCAGTTTCGAACGGCTGCGGCTGAACCCCCGGGAGCGGAAGCGGCTATTGCTCTTCCGCGATCTGGCCAATCGCTACGCGCGTTTCCATTGGAATCACATGCGGCTCGAAGAGGAGCAGGTGTTGCCGCTGGCCGAGGCGCGGCTGACCGAAGAGGACTGGGCCGAGATCGACGTCGCCTTCGCCAGCAACAACGATCCCCTCATCGGTCTCGAAGCGAAAACCCACTTCGATGACCTGCGGCGGCGCATTGTCAATCTGGCCCCCGCCCCGATCGGCCTGGCATAGGAGGAGGCTTTCGGCCGGCCCGAAGGCGGCACGGACGGAATCAACGGCTTTTCCCGCCGAGCTGCGATTTCAGATAGAGCTGCAGCATCAGCCGAAGCTGATCCAAAACCGCTGTGCGCTCGGGCAACTCCGCCTCGATACGCAAAGCAGCCGCCCCTTTCAGGGTTTGCAGCACCGCAGTGGCGATGCTGGCGGCCCCCTGCTGCGACAGATGCGGCGCGTGGGCCTGCAGGATTCCAGCGATCAACTGGCGCATCCGCGCCCGCACATCGGCGGCGCGAGCCGCATCGAGACCGGCCTGGGCTTCGACCAGCGCCATGAAGCCTGGGTGCCGCTCGAGGAAGTCCAGCCAGCCTGACAGCAGGCCTTCGGCGAGCTGTTCTTCAGTCCAGGCACCGGCCTTCTCCCGCAACGCCGCTAGGTCGTCGTACAACGCGTCGCCATATTGGGCGCGGAGCGTGCCGGCAAGCAGCTCTTTGTTGGGAAAGAACTGGTACAGCGAGCCGATCGCGGCCCCGGCACGGGCGGCGATCTCAGCCATGGTCGCCGCCTCATACCCCTTTTCGGCAAAGATTGCGGCGGCGGCATCCAGCAAGGCCGCGACCCGCTGCTTGCCGCGCTCGCGCTGCGGTGTGCGCGCCTCGTCCTGGGTGGCCCGGGGCACGGCCTTAGGGGCAGCCTTGCGGCGCATGCTTGCCTTTTGTGAGGATCGCCTCATATAACGGCCGTATGTGAGTTTGTCCTCACATTTTCTAGCCGTAAAGGAACCATCATGCAAAGCCTGGATCCCCGCAGCACCGCGCTTGTCCTGATTGACCTGCAGAAAGGCATCCTGCGCCTGCCGATCGCGCCGCATCCGCCCGAGCAGGTCGTGCAGAATGCCACCCAGCTCGCCAAGGCCTTCCGCAAGGCAATGGCCCCTGTCGTCCTCGTCCATGTCGGCTGGTCGGAGGGATTTTCCGACACGTTGAAACAGCCGGTCGATCAGCCCTTTCCCTATCCGCCGGGCGGCTTTCCGCCCGACTGGATGGAGTTTGCCGCGGAGCTGGAGGTTTCGCCGGACGACATCATCATCACCAAGCGGCAGTGGAACGCCTTCTACGGTACGGAACTGGATCTGCAATTGCGGCGGCGCGGCATCCAGACCATCGTGCTGGCCGGCATCGCCACCAATATCGGCGTCGAATCCACCGCCCGTGCCGCCTGGGAACAGAACTATGCCCAGGTCTTCGCCGAGGACGCCATGAGCAGCTTCGGCGAGGACATGCATAGCTTCGCCATGGCCAAGATTTTCCCTCGTCTTGGCCGGATCACCAGGACAGCCGAGGTCGCTGCCGCGATTTCTTGACCTTTCCGCCGGTTATATACTTGTATGCAATCGATGGGCCGCAGATCGCCTGCGGCCCATCCCATACCTGTTATTGCAGGGTTTCCAATGTTCAGGCCGCCGCCCCCGCTCACCGCGACCGCCAATCCGAAGGCGGATGCGTCCTGGAATCTGGCACCGCAAACCGCAGCCGGCCTTGCCGCCTGGTCATACTGGCACGGCAAAACCGCACCGGATGGCAAATTGCCTTGCCGCGACGCTCTCGATCCCGTGGAGATGCGCAGCTTCCTGCCGACCGTCTTTCTTGCCGACGTGGTGCGCGGCGCCACGCGCCTGCGCTTCCGCTATCGTCTGGCGGGGACGCTGGTCACCAACCTGGCCGGCCGGGAAATCACCGGCCGTATGCTGGACGAATTGTTCGAACCGCCCGTCGCCGACCTGGTCGGGCGTGCCTATGCCGCCGTGGCCAAGCACCGGCGGCCGCTGCAGATCAACGCGGTCACGTTCTGGAACGAGGAACGCGTTACGGTCGGCGTCGAGACCCTGCTGTTTCCGCTGTCGCGCGACGGCGAAACCGTCGACATGCTGTTCGGCGTTTCCCAGCTAGACGAAAGCGACGCCGGGCAGCCGTGATTCAAACTGTCTCCTTGCGCCGGAATCGCGGCGCAGCTTCCAAGGCTTCCTCGGCGCTCGGGCGCCGCATGCGGAACATCGCCGCCGGCGTGATCTCGGCATAATCGGCGAGATAGCCGGCGCGCAGGATCGGATGCGCGGCTGCTGTATCGAACAGGCCATCCTTCAGATAGGCCTTGTTGATGTGCACCCCGACGACCTGGCCAATGGCAAGCCAGTGTTGCGTCGGCCGCCCTTCCGTATCCCGCAATTCGACAACCTGCAGCAGCTTGCATTCCAGCGCCGCCGGGCTCTCCGCCACGCGCGGCGCCTTCACCAATCGACAGGATGCCTGCGTCAGACCGGAAATCTCAAACTCGTTGGTCTCATGCGGCACGGGGGCACAGGTCTGGTTCATCGCCTCGGCCAGGGTCTTGGTCACCAGATTGGCGACAAACTCGCCAGTCGCTTTCACATTGGCGATGCTGTCCTTCCAGCCGCTGCTGCCGAAGGCGACCATCGGCGGCGCGTCGCAGACCGCATTGAAGTAGCTGTAGGGCGCCAGATTGACCCGTCCGGCGGTGTCGACGGAGGAGATCCAGCCGATCGGCCGCGGCCCGACAATGGCCTTGAAGGGATCATGCGCCAGGCCATGGCCCTTGGCGGTCTCGTAGTAATGGAAATCGGCAGTCATGCTGGATCCGTCGGCGGCCAGGAACGGCGCCCAATATAGGAAGAGCCTGAACCGATGTGAACCAGCCCGGGTTGCCCATGTAAAACGGGACTGGTCAAAGGGCTCCGTTCGCGGAGGCCGCGACGCGGTCGCGCAGGTATGGTTTCAGGGCCGTTACCAGGTCTTCGGTCCGCAGCTTTGTGGCCTCGCGCGAGGGATGCAGCGGAGAATCGCAGAAGTCGCTGCGCTTGCTGCGCAGGATGCGCGACGGTTCCGCAGCCAGGACTGGAATGGCCGGCTCGTACTGGCGGATGAACTGGTCGCGGAAGTGCATCCAGCGCTCGCGGTCATGCTCGGATATGAAAAGCCATGGCATATGGACCAGCAACTGCACGCCCTTCTGCCGCAACCGGGCGGCAGCGTCGAGCAGCGCCTTGGCCAGCTTCGCATTTGGCAGGTCCCCCTCGAAACGCTGCGGCGACAATACGGGCGGCGGAACGCAACCGGTGAAATCGCCATGATCATCGGTATCGACAATCCAGGAGCGGCCCTTCTCTGCTTTCAGAACATCCACGATCGACAGCAGCAGCGAATTCCGGTGCGGCAAAGCCTGCCAATGCAGGATGTCGCCTTTGAACTGGCGGTCGTAATCCGGGTAGTCGATCTTCACCAGGTAGGAATCGAAGCCGATGGCGCGTCGCCGGACGCCGATTTCGCCCTGCCAGAAATTGGCCGAGGCATAGACGATCGTATCCCCTGCCCGCACCAGTTCACTCAGGAGGTCGAGGTTGATGCGATAATGATGCGCGCCAAACGGCAGCGCCACGTTGACGGTCGGAACGCCGAGTCGACGTTCGAGCTGCCTCGCATCGATCCCGTAATACGCATTCGATCCGCCGGCAATGACGATACGGGGGCTTGGGGTGCTTTTAGCCAGTTCGCCCTTATAGGCGGCCAAGTCTGCCAGCAGGCGATAGTCCCGTTCGTCATGCCACCGATCCAGCCGATAGAAGACATAGCCGCCAACAGCCCACAGCAAAGCCAGTGTCAGCAGCAGCAACAAACCTGGGTTAGAAGCGCGCATAGACGAATCCCACATCGGTTGCACAGGCGAGCAGCAAAGTGGCGGTTGCCAGCAGAATGGTCACCGCCGGACGCGTCAGCAGATAATATGGCTTGCCGTGATGGCGCCGCTCGTTCTGCCATTCCACCGCTATCACGCAGGCAGCGACCAGCACACCTGCAACGCCGACCTTGGTTTGCGGCATGGCGCGGACATGCTCGAGGAACCGACGAATGGATGCCAGCGAAAGATCGGCATCCCACGCGGCTGCGGAACTCAAATTGGCGAGCTTGGTCAACAATCGCGTCATGTCGTCGTCCATGAACAACAGGCGCCCCATCAGCAGAAGAAGGATGAAACCGATGACGCCGAGCGCGCGTGGCGCCCGTATGCGACACAGCAGCTTGACGAAAAGGAGATAGGCACTGGCATGGAACGTGCCCCAGAGCAGGAAATTGAACGAAGCGCCATGCCAGGACGCGGAAATGGTGAAGACTGCGACCGGCGCCAGGAAGGAAAACAGGACCGGATTTGGAATCCCTTTGCGCAGCGGCTCGTAGAGATATTCATGGAACCAGCGCCCCAGGCTGATATGCCACCGGCGCCAAAGCCTCTGCGGGTTATGGGCAAACAGCGGCTGCGCGAAATTGAGCATGACGGGAAGACCGAAGCACCACGCCGCACCATAGGCCATCAAGCTGTATCCCGCCCAATCGAAATAGACGCGCATCTCGAACATGGCGGTGATGATGACCAGGCCCAGCGGCCGTACGTAATCGATATCGACCAGCCGGCTGACGGAATCGGCAACACCGAATTTCATGAACGCGCCCAGCACCAGCCAGGGCAGGCCGGTGGCAAAATTGGCGTCGACATAACGCAGACGATAGCCGCGCACCTTGTTCAGGAAGGTCGCCTGCTCGATCGGCCCAGACAGGAATTTCGGCAGATAGAGAATATAGAAGACGTAGTCGAGCAACGGCGGCAGGCCGATTTTGCGCCGCATCACGTCGATGGCGACACCGATGATCTGCAGCGTATAAAAGCCGATACCGATCGTCACGGCCCACTGATTGCGCAACGACTCGCTGTGCGGATTGCCGGTCAGGTTGCCGACGATGCCCGCTACGTTAAGGGCCAATAGCGTGCTGAATAACCCGCTGGCGAACAGGATGGCGGCGGCAATGCGCCAGCTCTCAGTTCTGATCAACCGGTCGGCGATTGCGATGGCAAGATAGGTGCCGATCGCGACCCCCAGCAGAAACGGAACCACGGCGATATCGCCGACCAGCCAGATGATGGTGCCCAGCGACAGGCCGATAACGGCCACCTTGCTGGCGAGACTGCCTAAGCCTGGGACCGGTGCGGCAGCCGCATCGTCGATGTCGAAGCCGATGGCCGGACTGGTGATGGCGGACGTCTTGTCACTTGTGGCGACGGGCTGAAGTTCGGTCACGGGCGGCATCCTTTTGGGCCAGGGGAGTGTGTGGACCTGGTCGGTGCGAAAGAACCGCCTCAGGGCGGCGCAGTGCCCGAATCCCTCGGACCCTCTGCCTTAGAATGCACGCTGCCATGGTGATGCCGGGATTTCGGGGGATATGAATCATAGAATGCGCTGGTGATGAGGATTTTCATCAGTCGCTGCCCCACTGCTGAACGTTATCGAATTGGCCGGACTTCCCCTCGCAGTGCGTTTTCTTCGCAACCCGCAGAGCAGACGCATCCACGACGATAATGAGAGGATGAACTCGACCCTGCCAGTGACCATACCGTGGCGGCTGGTCGCTTGGCGGGCTCCGCATACCATCGCATGGTATGGGACGGGAAAGCGCCAGAGGCCACCTAAGGCCGGTCTGACCGGATGGCCTGAGCGCGTTTGGAAAAAGGACGGTGGATTCGGGATAAATGGTCGGAGCGGCGGGATTTGAACCCACGACCCCCAGTCCCCCAGACTGATGCGCTACCAGGCTGCGCTACGCTCCGACCGGGCCCGGAACCGGCGGCCGGATAAGCTGGCGGCGGGCTTCGGGCGGGGCCGCACTATAGCCACGCCGGCCGTCATTCTGCAACCAAGGCAACCTGCTGAATCGTTATTGATCTCTGCCGCACGGGCGAGCCTAGGGCGGCAATCAGCCGCTTCACGCCTGAAAACATGTTCATATATTGTTCCAACTTTCTTACCGCTCGAGCGTCGCGAATACGGCCGCGGGCAAGCCGCGAGCGCGCGGGCGGCATTTCTCGCTTGCATTGGCAGCTAACGCATTTTCATTGGCGCCATGCCGCGCCGGCTCGGACTGCGCCGCAAACGAACCGGCTTTAGCCGGCTTTCAACTGAACGCTGTTGTCGTTGAACAGGCAGGCGGAAAAGAGCCCCGGAAAGCCACCGCTTCTAGCGCATCTGACGCGCGACGATGTCGGCGTGGATCGCCTCCAGATCCTTCAGGCAATTCTTCATCGCCTGCTTCATCTGGCCCATGTCGTTGAGCAGCTCAAACGGCATGCCGATCTGGCGGGTATCGGCCGCCTTCGCTGCTGCCGGCTTTTCCATCGCGGCCTTCGGCTCGGCCTTGGCCCGTGCCTTCACCGCCTTGGCCAGACCGCCCTCGCGCAGCAGCTTCTGCACGCCGCGGATGGTGTAGCCTTGATCGTGCAGCAGGCCGCGAATCTCGACCAGCAGCGCAATATCCTCGGCGCGATAATAACGGCGTCCGCCGCTGCGTTTGACCGGACGAATCTGATGAAATTTCTTCTCCCAGAAACGCAGGACATGCTGCGGGAGATTCAGCTGCTCCGCGACCTCGCCAATGGTACGGAAGGCGGTTTCGGTCTTGGCCCGGGCGGTTTTTGCGTCCGTGCTCTTGCCGCTGGCTCTGCTGGTATTTCTCCGATTGCGTTCGGCGATTCGCTCTACCATCGCTCCTGTCATCTTCGCTCTGGCCCCATTGCTGCTGGGCCGTTTCAGCTGGCCGGCTTGCCCTGCTGAACCGCATGCATCCCGGCGTTGATCTTTTCCTTCAAGACGTGGCTGGCGCGGAATACCAGCACCTTGCGCGGATCGATCGGCACTTCCTGGCCGGTCTTGGGATTGCGGCCCATCCGCCCGCCTTTCGAGCGGACCTGGAAGGTGCCGAAGGACGAGATCTTGACCATGTGATCGGCGATCAGGCTCTCGATGATCTCGTTCAGCACAGTCTCGACCAGTTGCGCGGACTCGCTGCGCGAGAGGCCGACCTCTTGGTAGATCGCCTCGCTAAGTTGCGCCCGCGTCAAGGTGTTACCGGTCATCGCCACCACCCCCTTATGTCAAATTTTATTGGTGTGACGCTAACTTAAGCCCGGGCAAGCGTCAATACGACGTTCGCCGAATCAGCCTCTCAAATTGGGAGTTTACGGGCGGAAATTCTACCGGGAAACGAGGTTGGCGGGGCAACCAGCCGCATCACCAGCGGATGAGGGCACTGCCCCAGGTAAAACCGCCGCCCATGGCTTCGAGCAGAACCACGTCGCCCCGCTTGATCCGGCCGTCCGCGGCGGCTTCGGCCAGAGCCAGCGGCACCGAGGCCGCGGAGGTATTGCCATGGCGTTCCACCGTCAGCACCACCTGGTCGGTGCTCAAACCCAGCTTGCGGGCGGTGCCATCGATGATGCGCTTGTTGGCCTGGTGCGGCACCAGCCAGTCGATGTCGGTCGCCTGCATGCCCACGGCGGCAAGCGTCTCCTTCACCACATCGGCGAGATTGACGACAGCATGACGGAAAACCTCCCTGCCGAGCATGCGCAGGTTGCCCGTCGTCTGCGTGCTGGAGGGGCCGCCATCGACATAGAGCAGGTCATGGTAGCGGCCATCGGAATGCAGATGCGTCGTCAGCACGCCGCGGTCGTTGATGCTGCCAGCTCCCTCTTCCGCTTTCAATACCAGCGCGCCGGCGCCATCGGCAAACAGCACGCAGGTGGTGCGGTCGGTCCAGTCGATGATGCGCGAAAACGTCTCGGCGCCGATCACCAGGGCAGTTTTGGCCTGGCCGGCCTTGATGAAATTGTCGGCGGTGGCCAGGGCATAGACGAAGCCCGAACAGACGGCCTGAACGTCGAAAGCGAAGCCACGGGTCATGCCAAGTCCGGCCTGCACGCGACAAGCCGTGGCGGGAAAGGTTTCATCCGGCGTCGCGGTGGCCAGAACGATCAGATCGATCTCATCGGCCGAGAGCTTTGCATTGGCGAGCGCCGCTTTCGCGGCATGCAGCGCCAGATCGGAGGTTTGTTCGCCTTCGGCGGCGATATGACGCTGACGGATGCCCGTGCGCTCGACGATCCATTCGTCCGAGGTGTCGACCAGCTTGGCTAGATCGGCATTGGTCAGCACGCGTTCAGGCAGATAACTGCCGCAACCGACGACGACTGACCGAATCATGACATCCTCGCACTGACATTCTGTTTTTCTTCGGACTGATTGGCTTCCGGGGCCGTTTCGACGACGGCCGGGCGGGACGCCAGGGAATCGGCAAAGGCGCCTGAGAAATCCGCCTTGATGCGATCGATCAGCCGGTCCTGCGCCATGTCTATGGCCACCTCCAGCGCGGCGGCGAAACCGACATCATCGGTGCCGCCATGGCTTTTCACCGTGATGCCGTTCAGACCGAGCAGCACGCCGCCATTGTAAAAGCGCGGATCCATGCGGTCCTTCAGCATGGTCAGGCCGGCGCTGGCGAAAAGATAGCCGATCTTGGTGAAGATCGAGCGCTTGAAGGAGGCGCGCAGCAACTCGGCCATCAGCTTCGCCGTACCTTCCGCCGTCTTCAGTGCGACATTGCCGGTGAAGCCGTCGGTGACGATGACGTCGGTATCGCCCATGGTAATGTCGTTGCCTTCGACGAAGCCGACAAATTCGAAAGGCGGATTCTCGACAGACCGCAGGACCTCAGCAGCAGCCTTGACCTCGTCGTGACCCTTGACTTCTTCGACCCCGACATTGAGCAAACCGACGCGCGGGCGATGCCGGCCCAGGGCCGAATGCGCCAGGTTGGCGCCCATGACGGCGAACTGCACAAGGTTCTTGGCATCGCATTCGACATTGGCGCCGAGATCGAGCAGAACCGTCTCGCCCTTGAGCGTCGGGAAGAAGGATGCAATCGCCGGCCGCTCGATGCCCGGGAGCGTGCGCAGCACGAACTTGGCCATCGCCATAAGCGCACCGGTATTGCCGGCGGAGACAATGGCCTGCGCTTCGCCATTGACGACGGCATCGATCGCCAGGCGCATGCTCGAATTGCGGCCGCGGCGGAGCGCCTGGCTCGGCTTATCGTCGCTCAGCACCTTCTCCGCCGTGTGGCGGAGTTCGTAATGTCCGTTCAACGCGGGAGAACGCCGCAGCAAAGGCTCGATCTGCCCGGCATCGCCGAACAAAAGGAACTTCGTCTGCGGAAAACGCGGGAGTACGGCCGCGGCGCCCTTGATCACCATGTCGGGGGCATGGTCCCCGCCCATGGCATCGAGCGCGATGGTCAAGGCCGCGGTCACCCCGTTGCCCTCACCCGCTCAAACATCGCCGGAAAAGACTTAAGCAGCAGCGGACTTCGCCACCACCTCACGGCCGTCATAATGGCCGCAGGCGCCACACACATGATGCGGCCGCTTCAGCTCGCCGCAATTGGAGCATTCCACATAGGCGCTGCCCTTCAGCGCCTCATGCGAGCGGCCCATATCGCGCTTGGACTTCGACTTCTTCTTCTTCGGAACAGCCATGACACATCTCTCTCACAATGCAAGCGAGGCGGTGCGCTGGACCAGGCAACCGCCTCGGCTTAGAAAGCCCCGCCTATATACTCTTGGCGCGCCCGGGGACCAAGGGCTTTCGCCTCAATCCTTTTTAATCGTCCTCAGCTTCGCCAGCGCCGCAAAAGGGCTGACCGCAGCGCCAGATTCGGCGCCAGAACGATACTGCTCCGGCAGCTCCGCCCCCGGCTTTCGCGGATAGGGATCCAAAGCCAGGGCCAAAGCCTCAGTTACCACCTCGCTGACATCGATCCCGCCGTTAACCAGCGGATCCGGCGGATCCTCCGCCTCGGGATCAAGCCATTCGGCCTCATCCCGCTCCAGTTGCGCCGGCTCGCCAATTAGCTCGGCTGGCGCGAAACGCTGCTCGACGTCCTCCCTGATCCGCTGCCGTACCGGCTCCAAGGTGATGACGCAGGTCTGCTCGACTTCTGCTTCGAACGAGCCCCGCAGCAGGTATTGCCCCTTCAGGGCCGGGTCCGGAACCACCCGGATTTGGGCCGATACCCCCAATACTGCGGGAATCTGCAGCCGCTTGGCCAGGCTCTCGCGCTCGGCAGCGCTGGCCGTCAACTGGACCAAGGTGCCTTCCGGCCCGATCCGGTCGACCTGTATCAGATGACTGAATTCGTTACCCGATGCGTCCTTCGGCATGACCAATCCTCCGGACCCCGCCGCCAAGGCGGCGGAACATAGGGGCAAGCCACCCTCCGGTCAACCGCCAGGGAAACTCAGCGGAGCAGGCTCGGAGGGGCCGGAAAAACCAGTTTTCCGGCCAAAAGATACTCGTCTTCCTGGGCTGCCAGGTTGGTATCGACCTGCCGCATATAGGTGGCCATGCCAGCCAGGGCTGGATCAGGGGGCGCAGAAGCAGTGCCGTACAGATTCCGGGCCAAGGCGCCGGTCAGCGCGGCATCCGCGGCTGGGCTGTTCAGGCCGGCCTCGTAGGCGTCGGCCCGGCCATAGAAGGCTTGAGCCATGGCCTTCACCTTTTTTCCAACGCTGAGATCGCCCACGCCGATTTCACGCAAGCTGCTGTCCATATCCGCGAAGAGCAGATCGAACAAAGTCTGGCTGAGCGCCCGTCCCTGCTCGCCGATTCGCCCCAGCCGCCGCAAGGTCAGGATCGTGTGCAGCACAATCATGTCGAAACGGCCGTCCAGGGTATCCGGCACGGCAAAGTCCCGGTAGAATTCGGGCCGGCGGGCCTGCGTAACGATGGCGCTGTAAAGCGCCACGGCCTGCTCGGAGGGCAGTTTGGGAGCGAGAAAACTGAAAACTCTTTTAAGCATTTGATTCCAAAGTGGGATGGCGAAAGTTCTTTGTGGCTGGTTTGCCCTTCGGCGGCGGAAAAGATAATATGCCGCCCCGATAACAGCGAGTCATCCGTCATGCCGACCAGCAAAACCGGGAAGGTTTTTGCCATTTTACTGCTTTCGCTAATCGCTGCCTGTGCGCCGCGCGAGGATTTTCGCGGCGTCAGCATCGATGAAGACAAGCTTAAGCAGATCGTCGTCGGTCAGACCACACAGCCTCAGGTGGCTGCGCTGCTCGGCTCTCCGTCGACCACGTCCACCTTCCCGGAATGGGGCACCACGTTCTATTACATCTCCAGCGAGACCGAGACCGTAGCATTCTTGGCGCCGGAATTGCTCGACCAGCAGGTCGTGGCGATCTCTTTCGACAAGGATGAGAAGGTCAAGGAGATCAAACGCTACGGTCTGAAGGATGGCAAGCAGGTCGCCTTCGTGGATCGTGAGACGCCGACCCGTGGCAGAGAGATGACGGTCCTCGAACAGCTCTTCGGCAATCTGGGACGCTTCAACAGCAACGCTACGGGCGCGGTTGGCAATCCCGGCGCCCCTCCCTGATCGGATTGCCCCAATTAATTACCGTTTCGGTTGCTCACGCTCGCTTCGGCGAATGTCGACATGCCGTCATGGCAGGCAACTGCCGCCTTGAGCAAGCCAAGGGCGACCGCGGCCCCGGAGCCTTCACCCAATCGCATACCGAGATCCAGCAGCGGCTGCTGGCCTAGCCGATCGAGCAGCCGGCGATGTCCCCGCTCGGCGGACACATGTCCGGTCAGGCAATGATCCAATCCTCCGGGCGCCAATCTCGCCAGTACCGCAGCGGCAGCGGCGGTGACAAAGCCATCCAGCAAAACCGAGATCGAGCGCAGGCGGGCCGCCAGAACTGCCCCGAATATGGCAGCCAGCTCCCGGCCACCCAATGCCTGCAGAATAGCCAAGGGATCGTCCAGCGCGCCGGCATGACGGGCTATACCGACCTCGACCGCAGACAGTTTGCTGGTCAGCGCAGCACCGGCAACGCCGGTTCCGGCGCCGACCCATTCAGCAACGCCACCGCCAAAGAGTGCCGCTGCGATGGCCGCCGCCACGGTGGTGTTGCCGATCCCCATCTCGCCGACGATTACGAGATCGCTCCGTTCGGGCACGGCAGCCGCACCTGCATTGATGGCGGCCAGGCATTCCTCTTCGGTCATGGCTGCTGTGAGCGTAAAGTCCCGGGTCGGCCGATCCAGATCAAGGGCGGTAACAGACAAGGCGGCGCCATGCAGCTTGGCCAACTGGTTGATCGCCGCGCCGCCACGCTCGAAATTGGCAACCATCTGCGCGGTGACCTCGGCCGGAAAAGCGGAAACGCCTCGCGCGGCGATCCCGTGATTACCGGCGAATATCAGAATATGCACCTTGTCGAGCCGCGGTTTGGGCCGGCCCTGCCAACCTGCGAGATGAAAGACACATTGCTCGAGCCGGGCCAGGGAGCCTGCCGGTTTCGTCAATTCCGCATCGCGTGCGCGGGCTGCGGCTTCGGCAAGCCGGTCGGCGGCCGGCAGGGCCTTAACCCTGGCATGAATCTCGGCATAGCTTTGAAATTCCATCCGCAATGCAGCCCCCTTCCGATGGCTATCCGCCTTGCTTCGTCCGCCGTAGAGAGCGTGCTATAAGGCAGCCCTCTTCCGACCGCAATGCATCGAAATGTCAGAACCTGAACAAGATCAAGACAATCAGCCCTCCGCGGCAGCTGCGGCCTGGCCGACTGATATTCCACGGGCTTTCCGGCTGCTGACGCGTCTTCCGCTGCCGGGCAAACCGGGCCGCCCGGAGCTTACCGGACGCGCGGTGTGGGCCTTTCCTCTGGTGGGCGTCGTGATCGGCCTCGGTAGTGGGCTCGTCTTCCTGCTCACGAACCAGCTCGGGATCGGGGTCGACAGTGCCACCCTGCTCGCCATCGTGACACAAATCGTTCTGACCGGCGGGCTGCACGAGGATGGCCTGGCCGATACCGCGGATGGCTTCGGCGGCGGCACCGATCGAGAGCGCAAATTGGCCATCATGCGAGACAGCCGCATCGGTACCTATGGCGTGCTCGCGCTCATTCTCGCGCTTGGTCTGCGGTTCACGACGATCAGCGAACTTGCCAACAGCCTGATTTCGACCTCGGACGACTACGATCAGTCCATCAGCCAGGCCAGCGCCGTCGTCATTACTCTGATTGCCGCCAGCGCACTCTCGCGCGCGGCCATGGCGATCGTCTGGTACGCCTTGCCTCCCGCACGTACCGACGGCCTTGCCGCGTCCAGCGGCAGGGTGCCACTGCCTTCCCTTGCCATTTGCATCGCGATTGCGGCGCTGGCAGCCTTCCTCCTGCTGCCTGCGCCCAACTGGATGATCAGTATCGGCTGCGTGGCCATCGCAGCGTTGCTCATGGCGGTGCTGGCCAAATGGCAGATCGGCGGCCATACCGGAGATGTCCTGGGCGCCACGCAACAGATCGTGGAAATCGCCATCTTGCTGGCAATCAGCGCCACGACAATCGCGATTTAACTGGACATTATCCGGGCATAAAAAGGGCCGGGTTTTGCCCGGCCCTTCGTTTCAAATCGCTCTCTGCTCAGTGCGACAGCACGGCCAGCAGCAGCAGCGCAACGATATTGGTGATCTTGATCAGCGGATTCACTGCCGGACCAGCAGTGTCCTTGTACGGATCACCGACCGTATCGCCAGTCACCGCTGCTTTATGGGCATCAGAGCCCTTGCCGCCGTGGTGGCCTTCCTCAATGTACTTCTTGGCGTTATCCCAGGCACCGCCGCCAGCCGTCATGGAAATGGCGACGAACAGGCCGGTGACGATAACACCGAGCAGCATGGCGCCCACTGCGGCAAAGGCAGCCGCCTGACCGGCGATGGCGGTGATGACGAAATACACCACGATCGGCGACAGCACCGGCAACAGGCTCGGCACGACCATTTCCTTGATCGCTGCCTTGGTCAGCAGGTCCACCGCCTTGGAGTAATCGGGCTTGGCCTTGCCTTCCATGATGCCGGCGATTTCCTTGAACTGGCGCCGCACTTCGACGACCACCGAGCCGGCAGCACGACCGACGGCGGTCATGCCCATCGCGCCGAAGAGGTACGGCAGCAGGCCACCGAGCAGCAGACCGACGACGACGTAAGGATTGCTCAAGGAGAAATCGATCGTGATGTCCTTGAAGAAGTACTTCAGATCCTCCGTGTAAGCGGCGAACAGCACCAGGGAACCGAAGCCCGCCGAGCCGATGGCATAACCCTTGGTGACGGCCTTCGTGGTGTTGCCGACCGCGTCAAGCGCATCGGTCGTCTTGCGGACGTCCTTCGGCAGATCGGACATTTCGGCGATACCGCCGGCGTTGTCGGTCACCGGGCCGTAAGCATCGAGCGCCACGATGATGCCGGCAAGCGCCAGCATGGTGGTGACCGCGATGGCGATCCCGAGCAGGCCGGCCAGCATGTAGGTGACCACAATGCCGGCAACGATGAACAGCGCCGGCAAGGCCGTCGCTTCCATCGAAACGGCAAGACCCTGGATCACGTTCGTGCCGTGACCCGTGGTCGAGGCCTGGGCCACGCTCTTCACCGGCCGGAAATTGGTGCCGGTGTAATACTCCGTCGCCCAGACGATGAAGGCCGTCACCAGCAGGCCGACGATGCCGCACCAGAACAGGCTCTGCGCGGTGAAGCTCTTGGCGCCAGCCGTGAACTGCGCATCCATTCCGCCCAGCACCCAGGACGTAATCGGCCAAAGGGCAACGGCGGACAGGATACCGGTAACGATCAAGCCCTTGTACAGCGCGCCCATGATGTTCTGGCTGCTGCCGAGGCGGACGAAGAAGGTACCGATCACCGAGGTGATGATGCAGGTGCCGGCGATGACCAGCGGGTAAGCCATGAAACGAGCCACCACGGCGGCATCGGCGGCGAAATAGATCGAGGCCAGAACCATGGTCGCCACGATCGTCACCGCATAGGTTTCGAACAAGTCGGCTGCCATACCGGCGCAGTCACCGACATTGTCGCCGACGTTGTCGGCGATCACCGCCGGATTGCGCGGATCGTCTTCCGGGATACCGGCTTCCACCTTGCCGACCAGGTCCGCGCCGACATCGGCGCCCTTGGTGAAGATGCCGCCGCCCAGACGGGCGAAAATCGAGATCAGCGAGGAGCCGAAACCGAGCGCGACCAGTGCATCGGTCAGTTCGCGGCCGCCAACGCCCATGCTGGTCAGGACGACGTAGTAGATCGCAACGCCCAGCAGCGCGAGGCCGACCACCAGAAGGCCGGTAACGGCACCCGCCTTGAACGCGATGTTCAACGCATGCTCAAGGCCCTTACGCGCGCCTTCCGCCGTCCGCACATTGGCGCGGACCGAGATGTTCATGCCGATGTAGCCCGCCGAGCCGGACAGCACGGCGCCGATCAAGAAGCCGATCGCGACCTTTAAGCCGAGCGTAACGCCAATGATGATGGCGACAACCACGCCGACCATGCCGATGGTGCGGTACTGACGGTTCAGATAAGCGGATGCGCCTTCCTGGACCGCCGCCGCGATTTCCTGCATACGCTGGTTACCGGCCGCCTCCGCGAGAACGGACCGCGAGGTCCAGAGGCCGTACAATAACGCCAACACCCCACAGGCAATGGCGAACCACAACTCAGTCATGAGCGTCTTCCCTTCAATTTAATGATCGACCGAGACTCGCCCGTTCATCACAGGACGCCGAACGGGGATACGCGACTCTTATTTCTTGGCCCAGCGATTCGCGTGGGCGACCTCGTGGGTTATGCCAGAGAACCCGGTGCGGCGCAATAAGACTTGGTTTTCCGAGGGTTATGTAGCCAAGTCAGGCGGCGCTGCCGGGTATCGGCCAGAGGGCCGTCCCGGCCGGCTCGGGCTCACCGGAGAACAGGCCAATTCTACCTAATGCAACTGTCCAACAATATTGAGAAGCAGGATTTGCGTCACGATCCCTTTGCCCAAGACCTCGTCGGTCGGTCCTTTGAGCTTCTCGCGGATGAAATAGAGATCCTTCGCCGTGAAGCGCGCCGGCACCGGGTAAGGATCCTCCTTCAGCAGCTCGCGAATGTAGCGGTCTCGTAGAAGGTGCAGTTTCGCATTGACCTGCGGGACATTGTCCGGCGGCACCTCGAGATTGAGCACCAGCAGAATCTCGCGCGGTTTCTGCCCCTCCGGCTGGATATAGACGCTGAAGGGGTCCAGGGGGACAAAGGCAGGCCGCTTTATCGGCGTTGGCGGCGGCGGATCATCGGGATCAACCGCTCCCTGCTCCGCCTTCGGCGCGAAGACCAGGCGGTACACGGCGAACCCGCCACCTCCCAGCGTAATCAGTACCAGGAGGCCGATGACAAGGAGCCTCATTCTCCGCATGCGCCACCCCCACCAAAATGCTGAAAGCCGGCGCGACCGACAGTTATCGGGCGACCGTCAGCCGTCTCGACCAGTACGCCACTGCCCGCTTCCAGCCGCCCGATACGCGTAATCGCTACACCGGTGGCCATCGCGATCTGCCGAATGCTGGCTGCATTTCGAGGCGAGGCAGAGAACAACAGCTCATAGTCGTCGCCGCCTCCCAGCATGACGTCGAGCAGCCCCGTATCTTGAGCGACAAGCGGGCGTGCAGCATCCGAGAAAGGAACCAGCGAGGCGTCGATGACAACACGCAACCCCGAAGCGGAAGCGATATGCCCCGCATCCTGCACCAGACCGTCGGAGACATCCATCGCGGCATGCGCTGTCCCGCGAAGGGCGCGGCCAACGGCAAGGCGCGGCGTCGGCAGATGCAGCCGCGCATCGAAAGCTGCCGCCGCAGCGGCCGGAACCGGCCGGCGTTTCAGCTTTACCTCGAGGCCAAGAGCGGCATCGCCGATCGTACCGGTGACATAAAGGTCGTCACCGGCCTGGCCGCCGCTTCTTTGCAGCACGCCTCCTTTCTGGACATGCCCGAAGGCCGTCACGGCCAGCATCAGTCCCGAGGGACTACGGATCGTGTCTCCGCCGTAGAGGGGGAAAGCGAACTCCTGCTGATCCTGCGCCAATCCGGCGGCAAAATCCGCCAGCCAGGCCTCGTCCACCGGCGCCGGCAGCCCGAGCACGAGCTGGTATCCGATCGGCTCCGCGCCCTTCGCGGCGAGATCGGAAAGATTGACCCGCAAGAGCTTCCGCGCAATCCGACCGGCGCCATCTGTCTTCAGGAAATGAATGCCCTCGACCATCGCGTCGGTGGTGACGACAAGATCGCTATCCGCCGGGGCGGCGATGACCGCTGCGTCGTCCTCAAGGCCGAAGGCCCCCGGCGCATCAGCCGCCAATGGCGCCAGATACCGCGCGATGAGCTCGAACTCGCCGAGGCTGCCGCGCCCGGCCATAATGATTCAATGGGCCGTGGACGGCGGAAATTCGCCGGGACGCAGCTTGCGCGCCACGGCATCGATCACGCCGTTTGCCAGCTTTATTTCGCGCGGCCCAAAAAACGCCCGCACGATACCGACATATTCATCAATGATGGTGCCGATAGGAACGTCGACGCGGGCGATAATCTCGTAAGCGGCGCATCGCAGGATATAGCGGAGAATGGCCTCCATGCGCTCCAGCGCATCCGAGCGGGGCATCGCCGCCTTGATCGCCTCGTCGAGTTCGGCCTGCCGCTTGGCAACGCCTCTGACCACCTCGGCAAACCAATCGGTGTCGGCCTCGCGCAGTTGCGCCCCTTCCACCTCTTCATTCTGCCGGTTGGCGCGAAAATCGGCGATCACGGCATCGGCTGCCCCGCCGCCGAACTCGATCTCATACAGGGCCTGCACCGCAAACAGCCGCGCGACAGATCGGCGCCCAGCCGGCCGGAAGTTGCGGCGCTGCCCTCCTTCACTCATGCGGAAAACAACTGCTTCAGGCCGATCATCGCGACACAGGCCAGAGCCGCATTGCCGCCCTTGTCCTGACGGTCCTTGCGTGCCCGATCCCAAGCCTGCTCTTCATTCTCGACGGTGATGATGCCGTTGCCGATGGCCAACTGATGCTCAAGCGCAAGTTGCTGCAAGCCGCGCGCGCTCTCGTTTACCACGACATCATAATGCGAGGTCTCGCCGCGGATGACGCAACCCAGTGCGACATAACCATCATAGGCGCGTTCGCCTTTGCGGTTCATGGCAAACCGGATCGCCGCCGGCAGTTCAAGCGCACCGGGCACGTCGATGCGGTCGTAATCGAAATCAGATGCTTCGATCACCGCCTTGGCGCCTTCAAACAGGGCATCCGCGATATCCTCGTAGAACCTGGCTTCCACGATCAGAACTCTAGGGCGGCGCGTGTCGATAACGAGCCCCCCCTTGACCTGTGATTTCCGGGTGGAAAAGGTCTTCTTCGCCGACTTCTTGGCGGCCGGCTTCCGCGCGCGCGAAACCATGGTCAGATCTCCCTACGGACCTCGATAGGCCGGGTCTCCACCACGGTCAGGCCATAGCCTTCCAAGCCAACGATTGTACGCTGCACATTCGACAGCACGATCATATCCTTCACCCCCAGGTCGACGAGGATCTGCGCCCCGATGCCATAATCCCGGAGTTGCGCTGGATTTTCAACCGGCTCCCCGATCTTCTGCCGCACCCGGTCCGACAGGGCGGTTGCCCGTGGCTCGCGAATCAGCACCACAACCCCCCGTTCGGCCTCGCCAATCATGCGCATGGCGCCATGCAGCACGCCCGACCGGCCGCCATGGTCGCCCAAGACGTCCTCCAGCACGTTCAGGGCGTGCATGCGCACCATCACCGGCCTGCCGTCCGCCACATCGCCCTTCACCAGCGCGATATGCTCGGCATACTCGACCCGGTTGCGATAGACGATCATGCGGAATTTGCCGCCCCAGACGCTGTCGATCTCGCCCTCTACCACTCGCTGGACCAGGTTGTCGTTGCGCCGGCGATAGCCAATCAGATCGACGATGGTGCCGATCTTGAGATTGTGGAACTGGGCGAATTTCACCAGGTCCGGCAGACGGGCCATGGTGCCGTCGTCGTTCATGATCTCGCAGATCACGCCCGAGGGATTGCAACCGGCCAGCCGCGCGATATCGACCGCCGCTTCGGTATGGCCGGCGCGTACCAGCGTACCGCCATCCCTGGCCATTAGGGGAAACACATGCCCCGGCACGGCGATGTCCTGGGGGCCCTTCGTCGGATCGATCGCTACGGCAATGGTGCGGGCCCGGTCGGCGGCCGAAATGCCTGTGGTGACGCCTTCTCTCGCCTCGATGGAAACGGTAAAGGCCGTCTGGTGGCGGGACGCATTATGCTGCGCCATCAGCGGCAGCCCGAGCTGCTCGATGCGTTCGCGGGTCATCGCCAGGCAGATCAGACCCCGGCCGTATCTGGCCATGAAATTGACGGCCTCGGCACTGGCATGCTGCGCTGGGACATATAGATCGCCCTCGTTCTCGCGATCTTCTTCATCCACAAGGATGACCATCCGGCCCCGGCGGGCTTCCTCGATGATCTCTTCCGCCGACGCGATATATCGCTTGATGTCGTCCAGTGCGCTCACGCTGTCTTGCCCCATTGCTGCAGGCGGGCCACATAGCGCGCGAGCGCATCGATTTCCATATTGACCTGGGCTCCTGCCGTCAGACGGCCAAGCGTCGTTACCTGTTGGGTATGCGGGATCAGATTGACGCCGAACGTCACGTCCTGCACATCGTTGACCGTCAGCGAGACCCCGTCGATGGCAACCGAGCCTTTTTCCGCGATGAAGCCGGCCAGGGCCTTGGGGGCACGAAACCGCACGCGCAGGGAATCGCCCTCTGTCGTCACATTGACGACCTCGGCCACGCCATCGACATGACCGGAAACGATATGGCCTCCCAACTCATCACCGACCTTGAGGCTGCGCTCGAGATTGACCGGCGAGCCATCGGTCCAGTTTCCCAAAGTGGTCCGCGACAGTGTCTCGGCCGAGACATCGACGGCAAACCAGTCTTCACCCTTCTGCACCACCGTCAGGCAGACTCCGGAACAGGCGATAGAGGCGCCGATGGCGACACTGTCCATGTCATAGGCCGTGCGGATACGGAAGCGGGTGTCGCCATGCGCTTCCCGCGCGGCGACGGTTCCAATGTCGGTAATGATGCCGGTGAACATGGGTCTATTTCTAAGGGGCGCGAACGAAGGTTTCCAGCAGGTCGTCGTCCAGAATATCGCTGCGGATGCGCCGCCAACGGGGTGCTTCCGCAACGGCATCTATCCCGAAAGCGGCCACGGATGGCAGCCCGTCCCCGCCGATGACGCTGGCAGAGCGGAACCAAATCATCCGATCCACGAGGTCGGCGCGGATCAGGCTGGCCGCCAGACGGCCGCCGCCTTCGACCATTATCCGCGTAATACCGCGAACGGCCAGCTCCTCAAGGGCTAGTCGCAGATCGGGATAGCCCGCCTCATCCGGGCAGACCGCAATGACATCCACGCCGCAATCCAGGAATGCCTGCCGGCGGCGGCTATCGACATCCTCCCGGGTGATCACCCAGGTCGGTATGTTCCGCGCCGTGGCAACCACCCTGGCGGTAAGATTCAATCGCAGGCGCCCGTCCATGACGACCCGCACGGGAGGCCGCTTCGGCAGGCCGGGCAGACGGCAGGTCAGTTCCGGATCATCCTGCATCGCGGTATTGCTGCCGACCATGACGGCGTCGGTCTGCGCACGCAGCAGGTGCGCCCGCATGCGGGAGAGCGGATTGGTGATCCACTTGCTGTCGCCGCCATGTGTGCCGATCCGCCCGTCCAGGCTGACCGCCAGTTTCAGGGTGACTGCCGGGCGGCCGAGTTGCCGGTTCGTCAGAAAACCCGCATTCAGCTCGGCAGCCGCAAAATCCAGGCATCCTTCTTCGACGGCGATGCCGGCCTCGCGCAGCAGGGCCATACCCCTGCCGGACACGCGGGGGTCGGGATCCTCCAGCGCGACGACACAGCGAGCAATGCCTGCCGCCGCCAGGGCCTCAGCGCAGGGCGGGGTCCGGCCATGGTGGCTGCAGGGCTCGAGAGTGACGTATGCCGTTGCTCCACGCGCCAGCGGCCCGGCCTGTCTCAGGGCTTCGGTTTCGGCATGCGGCCGCCCGCCGATCTGCGTCCAGCCGCGCCCGACGATCCGATCCTCCTTGACGACGACGCAGCCGACGGCCGGGTTCGGCCATGTACTGCCCAGCCCGCGCGCAGCCAGCCCGAGCGCGATACGCATAAAGCGCTCATCGCGGCTGGCGAGGGCAAGGCTAGTCGTCATCCGCGCCGGCACCGCTCAAGGATCCGATGAATTCCTCGAAATCCTTGGCTTCGCGGAAATTCCGGTAGACGGAGGCGAACCTGACATAGGCAACCTTATCCAAGGCCGCCAGACCGTCCATCACCAGCTCGCCGATCATATCGGACTTGATTTCGCTTTCACCCGAGCTTTCCAGCCGCCGGACGATACCGTTGATCAGCCGCTCGATGCGTTCCGGATCGATCGGCCGCTTGCGCGTGGCGATCATGATCGAGCGCGCCAGCTTGTCCCGGTCGAACGGCACCTTCAAGCCGTTCTTCTTCACCACGGTCAGCTCGCGCAATTGAATCCGCTCGAACGTCGTGAAACGCGCGCCGCAATTCGGACAGTAGCGCCGCCGCCGGATGGCCGAGTTGTCCTCGGTCGGCCGTGAATCCTTGACCTGTGTGTCGTCATTGCCGCAGAACGGACAACGCATCGCTCAGTTTCCCCCGCCTAGAGTCTTGTCGCGGTCAAGCGCGCGGGTAGATGGGAAAGCGGCGGCACAATGCGCTCACCTTCTCCGCTACCGCCCGTTCGACATCGGAATTGTCGTTGGTCTTCTTGGCCAGGCCATCCAGCACATCGGCGATCAAACCGCCGATCTGGTTGAATTCGGCGACACCGAAGCCGCGCGTCGTACCCGCCGGGCTTCCCAGCCGGACACCAGAGGTAACGGTTGGCTTCTCCGTGTCGAAGGGAACGCCATTCTTGTTGGTCGTGATCCGGGCCCGCTCCAGGCTCTCGACGCAGACATTGCCTTTCAGGCCCTTCGAACGCAGATCGACGAGCATGAGGTGATTGTCGGTGCCGCCGGATACCAGATCATAGCCCCGCTCCTGCAATGCCGCGGCCATGGCTTTGGCATTGTCGACGATCGCCTGGGCGTAGGAGCGGAATTCCGGCGTCAAAGCCTCGCCGAAAGCGACCGCCTTGCCGGCGATGACATGCATCAGCGGCCCGCCCTGCAGGCCCGGAAAGACCGCGGAGTTGATCTTCTTGGCCAGCGCTTCGTCATTGGTCAGCACCATGCCGCCACGCGGACCGCGCAAGGTCTTGTGCGTCGTCGTGGTCGCCACATGGGCATGCGGGAACGGGCTGGGATGCGTGCCGCCAGCGACGAGCCCGGCGAAATGGGCCATATCGACCATGAAAATGGCACCGACGCTGTCGGCGATCTCGCGGAATCTGGCAAAATCCCAGAAACGCGGATAGGCCGATCCGCCGGCGATGATCAGCTTCGGCTTATGCTGCTCTGCCAGCTTGGCGACCTGATCCATATCGATGCGGTGATCGTCCTTCCGCACCGTGTATGGCACGACATTGAACCACTTGCCCGACTGGTTGGCAGGCGAGCCGTGAGTGAGATGGCCGCCGGCAGCAAGGTCTAGCCCCATGAATGTATCGCCGGGCTTCAGCACCGCCATGAAGACCGCCTGATTTGCCTGCGCACCGGAATGCGGCTGCACATTGGCAAAACCGCAGGAAAACAATTTCTTGGCGCGCTCAATCGCCAGGGTCTCGGCGACATCGACGAATTCGCAGCCGTTATAGTAGCGCTTGCCGGGATAACCTTCGGCATACTTGTTGGTCAGCACCGAGCCCTGCGCCTCCAGCACGGCGCGGCTAACGATGTTCTCCGACGCAATCAGTTCGATCTGATTCTGCTGACGGTCCAACTCACTGGTGACGGCAGCATAGATTTCCGGGTCCGCCTCGGCCAGGCTGCGCTCGAAGAACCCGGAATGGGTGACGGTGGGCTTTGCTGCTGTACTGGACATCGCGATCACTCCGAGCTGGGCGTCAGGGGTTACGCCGGGGCGCCAAGCTTGGCGACACGGCGGGCATGGCGGCCGCCCTCAAAGGCGGTCTCCAAAAAGGTCTTGAGGCAGTCCTTGGCGGTTTCCACCCCCGTGGTTCGGGCGCCGAGGGCGAGAACGTTGGCGTCGTTATGCTGACGCGCGAGACGGGCTGTGGTGGTATCGTGGCAAAGTGCGGCACGGCAGCCAGGAACGCGGTTGGCGGCGATCGAAATGCCAATGCCCGTCCCGCAGACGACCACTCCAAGGGCTGCTTCGCCGTTCGCTACGGCCTCGGCGAGCTTGCGGCCGAAATCGGGGTAATCCACGCTTTGTGAACTGTTGGTCCCCAGGTCAAGGATGGGATATCCCGCCGATTTCAGTTCATCGCGCAGCAGGTCTTTCAACTCGAAACCCGCATGATCGGCGGCAAGGGCGACCGTGGGCTTGGTCATCGGTAAATACCTCGGGGAAGATCGCGCGGACCCTACAATATCCGGTGCCTGGTGCCAACCCTAGCAACAAGCAAAAGCATGAGGGGCAACTGCAGCCGGCAGGAACAAATAAGGCACGCCGATCAAAAGAAAAGGCCCGGCGGTTATTCCGCCGGGCCTCCCAAATCAGCCGGTCAGCGGCCGATCAGTTCAGATAATCGTAGGAGCCGTCCTTCCAGACATAGATGACATAGCCCGGGGCCGTCACGTCCCCCTTCTTGTCAAAGGAGATCTCCTTCATGACCGTCTGGAACTTGCCTTCATGCAGGGCCTTCTCGACGGCCGAGGTCTTGAACGACTTAGCCTGCGTGGCAGCCTGCGCCCAAGCCTGGACGGCGGCATAGGTGTACAGCGTATAGCCTTCCGGCTCGAAGCCCTGCGCCTTGAACTTGGCAACAACCGGCTTGGCGACATCGTTCTTGCGCGGATCCGGCGAGAAGGTCATCAGGGTGCCGTTGCCAGCCGGACCGGCGATCGACCAGAATTCCTGCGTCACATAGGCGTCGCCACCCATCATCTTGGCCATCAGACCCTGTTCGCGGGCCTGGCGGATGATCAGGCCGGCTTCGGTGTGATAGCCGCTGAAGTAGATCAGGTCGATGCCAGCCGCCTTCATCTTCGAGACCAGCGCCGAGTAATCCTTCTCACCCGGGTTGATGGCCTCGTACATGGCCTCCTTCATGCCTTTTCCGTTGATACGCTTCTTGGTCTCGTCGGCGAGGCCCTTGGCGTAAGCGCTTTTGTCGTGGACGATCGCGACCTTCTTGCCCTTGTAATGTTCAAGGATGTAATCGCCGGCAATGATGCCCTGCTGGTCGTCGCGGCCGCAGACGCGGAAGACGTTCTTGTAACCGCGATCCGTAAAGGTCGGGTTGGTCGATGCGGGCGAAATCTGGATGATGTTCTCTTCCTTGTAGACATCCGAGGCCGGGATCGAGGAGCCCGAGCAGAAGTGGCCGATGACTGCCGCCACCTTCTCCTGCGCGGCGCGGTTCGCGATCGCCACCGCCTGCTTCGGATCGCACGCATCGTCACCGACGATCAACTGAATCTTCTGGCCGTTCACACCGCCTTTGGCATTGAGATCGGCGACCGCCATTTCGGCGCCGCGCTTCATCTGCTCGCCGAAGGTGGCGTACTGGCCCGTGATCGGGCCATGGATGGCAATCTTTACGTCCGCCGAAGCCGTGCCGGCGAAGAGGCCGACGGCGGCCAATGCGGCCAATCCAGTGGTCAAGTTACGCATGGTTGCATCTCCCTGTTTGATGCGGTGGTGCAAGAGTTTAGTCACTCAACTGTCACTCGGCAACAACCTCTGGTGACACCCTATCGGTTGCGCCAGCTTAGCAGACCGGCGCGCTCATAGAGCCATGGATACTGGTGAATCATCAAATCCACCTGGGTCAGGCGGAATCCCAGGCTTGCCAGGCCCCAGACGACAAGGACGGCAATCAGATAAGGGATCAGCGCCAGCAACTTCTGCTCGAACAGAGCAAAGGCCAGGAACCGGTTCGTGGCCGCAAGCAACAGGCTGTAGGGGATCAGTTCCCAGTAGCTGCGCCAAGTGCTTGCTATGGCCTGTCCCATCATAAAGGCGCAGCCGCCGGTCAGGATAATGGTCAACCCGATGAATACACCCAGACTCTCACCGAGGATCGCCGTCATCCATGGCCTCCTTCCAGATATGCCGCCCGGATCTGTTCATTGGCGAGGAGATCGGCTCCGCTGCCCGACAGGGTAATCTGGCCATTGACCAGAACATATCCCCGGTGGGCCAGTTTCAATGCATGGTAAGCATTCTGCTCCACCAGCAGCACCGTGACGCCGTCCCGCCGGTTGATCTCTTCGATGATGGAAAAGATTTGCCGCACGACGAGCGGGGCCAGACCAAGAGACGGTTCATCGAGCAGCAGCAGACGCGGCCGGCTCATCAGCGCCCGGGCGATGGCCAGCATCTGCTGCTCGCCGCCGGACAAGGTGCCGCCGCGCTGATCGCGGCGCTCCTTCAAGCGCGGAAACAGCGAAAACACCCGTTCGAGATCGCTGTCGAAATTGGCCGGGTCCGCGACAACGGCCCCCATGCGCAGGTTTTCCAACACAGTCATGCGGGGAAATATGCGCCGGCCTTCCGGAGCATGCGCCAAACCCCGCCGAACAAGGTGGTACATCGGCACGCCGACGATGTTCTCCCCGGCGAGTGCGACACTGCCGCGGCGCGGCCGCGGATTGCCGCAGATGGTCATCAGCAAGGTGGATTTACCGGCGCCATTGGCGCCGATGAGCGCCACGATCTCGCCTTGCGCAACCTCGAGGTCCACGCCCTTCAAGGCATGAACGGCGCCATAGTATGTGTGAATCCCCGAAACGCTGAGCATCAAACCGCTCCCAATTCGTCCGCTTCGCCGTTTTCCGGCTCACCGAGATAGGCCCGGATCACGGTCGGGTCATTGCGTATCTCATCCGGGCGGCCATCGGCGATTTTCTTGCCATAGTCGAGGACGATAATATGGTCGGAAATCTGCATCACCACGCTCATATCGTGCTCGATCAGGAGCACGCCGCAATTGTGCTGATCGCGGATGAACTGCAGCAATCCATTCAGCTCGGCGGATTCTCTCGGGTTGAGGCCAGCGGCAGGCTCGTCCAGACAAAGCAATACCGGTTCGGTGCACATCGCCCGGGCGATCTCCAGTCGGCGCTGACTGCCATAAGGCAACGCGCCGGCTTGCTCGTCCGCCATGTTCGTCAGGTTGATGCGGTCAAGCCAGTACCGGGCCTTCTCCACGGCTTCCGCCTCGGCCCTGGTGTAACCCTTCCAGCCGAAAAGCCCCAGAAAGGTGTAGCCGGAGGCGCGCATCAGAGTGTTGTGCTGGGCAACGATCAAATTCTCCAGCACGGTCATCTTCGGAAACAGGCGGATATTCTGGAAGGTGCGTGCCACCCTCGCCTTTCCAGCGATTTCATTGCCGTACATGCGTTCAAGCAGGAACTGCCGTTCGCCATTCATCAGCGTCAGGCGCCCTACGGTGGGCCGGTAGAAACCGGCAATGCAATTGAACACCGTCGTCTTGCCGGCGCCGTTCGGGCCGATGATGGCGGTAATCTCCCGCGGCATAGCGTCGAATGAGACGTCATTGACGGCAATTAGGCCGCCGAAACGCATGGTCAGGTGCTCGATGCGCAACAGGGGGGTCATGTTAGCCGGGCCCGCCATCATTCGCCTCCGCTTTCCCGCGCTTTGGGGCGTGGCGGTAGACGGATAGTCGGCTCGCGGTGCGACAGCAGGCCCTGGGGACGCCAGACCATGATCAGCACCATCGCGGCGCCAAAGGCCAGCATGCGGTAGAGGGCGAATTCGCGCGCCAGTTCCGGAAGCAATGTCAGGAATGCCGCCGCCAATACAATGCCGGCCTGACTGCCCATGCCTCCCAGAACCACGATCGCCAAGATAACGGCAGACTCGATGAAGGTGAAACTCTCCGGACTGATGAAGCCTTGCCGCGTGGCGAAAAAGCTTCCCGCAAAGCCGCCGAACATCGCGCCGATGGCAAAGGCGGTCAACTTGGTGTTGGTCGGATTGATGCCCAGCGCCTTGCACGCGATTTCATCCTCGCGCAGAGCCTCCCAGGCGCGGCCGATCGGCAGGCGCCGGATCCTCATGGTGAAAAAGTTGGTAACCAGGGCGAGGACGAGGATGACGTAGTAAAGGAAAATGATGCGGTGAATCGACTCGTATTCCAGGCCGAATATCTCGTGGAAGGCGCGTTGCCCTTCCGGCGGATCCGCCGTGAACGGGATACCGAAAAATGTCGGCCGGGGAATGCCGGTGATGCCGTTTGACCCACGCGTCACATCGGTCCAGTTCAGCAGGATAATGCGGATGATCTCGCCGAAGCCCAGCGTCACGATCGCGAGATAATCGCCGCGCAGGCGCAGAACCGGGAAGCCGAGTACGATACCGAATGTCGCGGCGAGCAAGCCTGCCAGCGGCAAGCTCTGCCAGAACCCGAAGCCAAAATTCAGAGACAGCAACGCATAGGTATAGGCACCGACCGCGTAAAAGGCGACATAACCGAGATCAAGCAGTCCCGCGAGGCCGACCACAATATTCAGCCCCCAGCCCAGCATCACGTAAATCAACACCACGGTCGCAAGGTCGACCACGGTGCGGTCGGCGAACGGAAGCATGGGCAGGATCACGGCAAAAGCAATCAACGCCGGCATCAGCCACTTGTCCGCCTTGCTACCCAGCCTGGTCAGGAAATCCGTCTTGGCGGGTGCTTTCGATTCGGCCGGTTCGGGGCGTCCCTGCCGCAGGCGCCACCAGTCGAAGAAGCCCATCAGGCCCAGCCGGCCAAAGAAGACGATGACAGCAGCGTAGCCGATCCAGGAAAAGCGGGTTTCGATGCCAAGCATCGCCCCGCCCGCATCGACCGTTTCGAAACCCAGCAGCGGAAACGCAAGCGCTGAAGCGACGAAGGCCGCGAGAATCGCATCGCGTAAACGTTGAGTCAGCGTCATCTCACACCTTCTCGACTTCTGGGCGGCCGAGCAAGCCGGTGGGTCTGAAGATCAGCACGATGACGAGAATCGAAAATGCGGCAACGTCCTTGTACTCGGTGCTGAAATAAGCGGACCAGAAGGCTTCGATAAGGCCGATCAGCAATCCTCCGAGCATTGCGCCCGGCAGACTACCGATGCCGCCAAGGACCGCCGCGGTAAATGCCTTCAAGCCAGCGAGGAAGCCAATATAGAAATCGACCACGCCGTAATACAGCGTGACCATGACCCCTGCCACAGCCGCCAGTATCGCACCAAGAACAAACGTCAGCGAAATGGTGCGATCCGTGTTGACGCCGAGCAGAGCCGCCATCACGCGATCCTGTTCGCAGGCCCGCTGCGCCCGGCCGAGTGGCGTCTTGGCGATCAGCCAGGAAAAGCCGACCATCAAAGCGATGGTCAGCAGCATAATGATGATCTGGAGGTAAGAGAGCGTGACCGAGAAATTCTCTCCGGTCATCAGATCGAAACCGCCCCGGATCATTGGCGGCAATGCCTTGATCTTCGCGCCTTGTGCAATCTGCACGTAATTCTGCAGGAAGATCGACATGCCAATCGCCGAAATAAGCGGCGCCAGGCGCGACGAACCGCGCAAAGGACGGTAGGCGATGCGTTCGATGGTCCAGCCGTAAAGGCCGGTCAGCACCATGGAGACGATCAGCACGATCAGCAGTGCCAGCGGAACCCAGCTAATTCCGACGGCGCCAAGAATGGCGAAGCTGATGACGGCGATGAAGGCGCCGATCATGTAGATTTCGCCATGCGCGAAGTTGATCATACCGATGATGCCGTAGACCATCGTGTAGCCGATGGCGATCAAGGCATAGACAGCGCCAAGCGTGACGCCGTTGATGAGCTGCTGAAGAAAATACTCCATTGTCCCCCGTTGACCGCCCTCACCGTTTCCGTTGCTGCTTATCTAAGACAAATTGCAGCTTGCGGACGGCTAGGCGCATCAGTTCCTGCTGCGAAAGGTGCGGGTCCCCCACCATGGAGACTTCCGTCCCGGTTGCCGGATCGATGGCAATCACCTTCAGCGCCGCCCCGATGCGACGAAACTCGACGATTGCGTCCCGATCACCGCCCCCTGTCGCGTGTGACATGATAGGTCTGTTACCACCACTTTACGAAACGGCTCAAGTCTCATCGACGGCTCCCCGCATTTATCGAATCTTGCTGCGCGGCGTTATCTGCCCAAGAAATTTAATTTCCACGCGGAAATGAACTTGCATTTGGCAGGGATTTGTCACTTGTTTTATATCTAAAATAAGCCGATCAGCGGAGTAAATCCATGCAAATTCTCAATCCGCCAGAATGGCCTGCCCCCAAGGGCTACGCCAACGGAATCGTCGCCAAGGGGCGCATGGTCTTCGTTGCCGGCCAGATTGGCTGGAATGCCGAGGGACGGTTCGAGAGCGACGGTTTTGTCGATCAGACCCGCCAGGCGCTGCGCAACGTCGTGCGCGTTCTCGCCGAGGCCGGCGCGCGGCCAGAGCACGTCGTGCGCATGACATGGTATGTGGTCAATAAGCAGGATTACCTGGCCCATAACGGTGACCTGGGAAAAGCCTATCGCGAAATCATGGGCCGGCACTATCCCGCCATGACCCTGGTACAGGTCGCGGCGTTGCTGGAGGACCGCGCCAAAATCGAGATCGATGCAACAGCCGTCATTCCTTCGCAGGGATGAGGCTGTACCTATTCAGCCATTTTCCTGATCATCCGGATGATGCCGGAATAATCGGTCGGCCCGTTCCCTTCTTCCACATATTCGGCGAATAGCGCCGCCGCCTCCGCCCCCAATGGCGTCTGCACCTTGGCGACTCGTGCAGCCTCCTGCGACAGTTTCAGGTCCTTCAGCATTAGCTCCGCGGCAAAGCCCGGCTTGTAATCACGGTTGGCTGCCGAGGTCGGCACCGGTCCGGGTACCGGACAGTGATTGAGCAAGGCCCAGCATGAGCCGGACGAGCTCGATACGATATCGAACATCGCCTGCGCCGAAAGCCCCAGTTTCTCGGCCATGACGAAGGCTTCCGACACGGCAATCATCGAAATGCCCAGCACCATGTTGTTGCAGATCTTGGCCACCTGACCATTCCCGGGGCCGCCGGCATGAACGATCTTCTTGCCCATCGCCTCGAGGATCGGCTTGGCCTTTGCAAAGGCTGCATCACTGCCGCCGACCATGAAGGTCAATGCAGCATTCTCGGCGCCCGCCACACCTCCGGAAACCGGAGCGTCGACCATAGGCATGCCCCGCGCCTCGGCGGCCGCCAACACCTCGCGCGCCGTCTTCACATCGATGGTGGAACTGTCGATGAACAGCGTGCCGGGCTTTGCCGCGGCTAGAATGCCGCCGTCACCCTTATAGACCGAGGCGACATGCTTGCCGGCCGGCAGCATGGTCACAACGGCATCAACGTCAATCGCCGCCGCTGCGGCATTCGCCGCTTTGCTGCCGCCGGCATCGACCACCTTCTGAACCAATTCGGCCGACAGGTCGAAGGCCTTCACCGAATGGCCGGCCTTCAGCAGGTTGCGTGCCATCGGACCGCCCATATTGCCGACACCGATGAAGCCGATCGAAGCCATGTTTTCCTCCCTTGATTCTCGTTCGCCGGTTCAGTCGAACTGCAATTCGCCTTCCGGCACCGGTTCAAAATAGGTCTCGATGTCCGCCTCAGAAACCTCTTCCAAGGTCGCTGGCCGCCATTTCGGATGATGATCCTTGTCAATGATGACCGCCCGCACGCCCTCGTAAAAATCGTGGCCGCGGGCGACATGATTGCATATCCGCCATTCCAACCGCATGCAGTCACGCAGGGACAATGTTTTTCCCCGCCGTAATTGCGCAAAGGTAAGTTTCACCGAGGTCGGCGACTTGGTGCGGATGATCCTTGCCTGCTCGGTTGCGAAGTCCCCGCCATCCTCGGCCAGGGCCCGCATGACCGCAGCGACGGAGTCGCCCGCGAACAGGCGATCGATCTCCGCCCTATGCCCTGCCAGTGCCGAAGGGCCGGGATCCGTGGCAAACCGCGCAACCACCGCCTCCACCGCGGACCTGTCCCCCGGCGCAGCATCGATCAAGGCCTGCTCGAGTGCCGGAAGAGCCTCCCGTTTCACGAAATGCGTGGCGATACCGGCGGCAATCACATCGGCTCCTTTAAGGCGGGCGCCGGTCAACCCGAGATACACGCCAAGCTCGCCAGGGCAACGCGGCAGAAAGTGAGATCCGCCCACATCAGGGAACAAACCTATGCCCGTCTCCGGCATTGCAAAGGTCGCGAATTCGCTGATGATGCGATGGCTGCCATGCACGGAGAGGCCGACGCCGCCGCCCATAAAGATCCCATCGATCAAGGCGATGAAAGGTTTGGGATATTCACCGATCACCGTATTGCAGCGATATTCGTCATACCAAAAGCGTTTACGATATTCGGCACCTTCCGGGCTGCGATCCGCCAGCTTGCGGATATCTCCGCCGGCACAGAATGCCTTTTCGCCAGCCGCCTTGATGATGACCGCCTTGACCTGCGGATTCTTGGCCCAGTCCCGCAGATGGCGCTCGAGCGGGATGCACATGTCATGCGTAAGAGCATTCAAGGCCTGAGGACGGTTGAGCAGAATCGTGCCAACGCCGTTACGAACAGAAAATTCAATATCGCTCATAATACCTACCGGTTGGTCCTGCCAATCAATCAAAAGATGCTCCCGACAGGATGCGCCGGGAAATGATCACACGCATGATTTCGTTGGTGCCTTCGAGAATCTGATGCACGCGCGCATCGCGCAAGAATCGCTCCAGCGGATAATCCTTCAGATAGCCATAACCGCCATGAAGCTGCAGCGCCTCGTTGCAGATCGCAAAGCCGACATCGGTGGCAAAGCGCTTTGCCATCGCGCAGTGCATCGTGGCCTCCGGGTGTTTTTCGTCCAGCTTCGCCGCTGCATACCTGATCATCAACCGGGCGGCAGAGAGTTCAGTGGCCATGTCGGCCAGCTTGAACTGCGTCGCCTGGAATTCCGCGATAGGGGTGCCGAATTGCTTTCGCGTCGCTACATGGTCGCGGGCGGCTTGCAGGCAGGCGGTGGCGGCCCCTAGAGAGCAGGCGCCGATATTGAGCCGCCCGCCATCCAGGCCGGCCATGGCGATCTTGAAGCCGTCACCTTCGGCACCGATCCGGTTAGCCTTGGGAACCTTGCAATCTTCGAAGATGACCATCGCGGTCGGCTGACTGTTCCAGCCGAGCTTGCGTTCCTGCGCCCCGAAGGACAGTCCGGGCGTATCCTTCTCCACTACCAGACAGGAGATGCCTTTCGGGCCGGCACCGCCGGTCCTAACCATGCAGACGTAAATATCGGAGCGCCCGCCACCAGAGATAAACGCCTTTGTGCCGTTCAGAATGTAGTGGTCGCCGGCATCGACGGCTTTGGTTTGCAGTCCGGCTGCGTCAGAACCGGCATTCGGCTCCGTCAGGCAATAGGATGCAAACTTTTCCATGCTGCACAGCGCAGGCAGAAACCTCTGCCGCTGCTCGTCATTGCCGAAGCGGTCGATCATCCAGGCCGCCATATTGTGGATCGATATATAGGCGGCGGTCGAAGTGCATCCGGCCGCAAGCTCTTCGAAGATGATCGCTGCATCCAAACGGCCGAGCCCTGAGCCGCCCACATCCTCCTGAACGTAAATGCCGCCGAAGCCGAGCGCGGCAGCTTCACGCAGTTCTTCGACCGGAAAATGCTTTTCCTCGTCCCATTTCGCCGCATTGGGCTGCATCCGCTCGGCGGCAAAGCGACGGGCCGTATCCTGGATCGCCTTCTGATCGTCGGAAAGCTCGAACATCATCGCGCTTCATCTCCCCTTAAACGGGTCATACCGGCCACCCTGCTGCCCGTCAACTGCCGCTTCCGGCGGCAGAAGTCGTCGGAAGCACCGGTCTTCAGACAGGTATCTCGGGCAGGATCCGCCCCAGCCAGCAACGCCGCAATTAGGGTAAGTACGCTGGATTTTATTGCGGCCGCTTGAGCAATCCGCCCAGCACGAGTTCCTGCGCCGCCGCCGCCGTCCGAAGCGCCGAGGCCGTGGAGCCCACCAAACCGCCCCGTACCATGCCCATTATCAAGGCAGGGACAACCTCAAGGTCGACTTCCTCGAAATCGGAAGCAGCAATGCCTGCCTCCACAACCTTGCGCAGATGGCTCAGGATCGTCTCCCGCCGGCGGCGATAGGCCAGACGCCAGCGGCCCGCCAGAGCAGGGCTTTCGCCCTCAAGGTATCGCAGGGTAGCGATCTGATCGGCGAGCCCCATGACCAGAGCGTGAACCATCTCGGCGATCTGCTGGCGCGGCGGCAAAGGGGCCGTGCTGATGTCTTGCAACTTTGTATCCAGCCCGTCCAGCAGGCTGTCAAAAGCGGCCAGAAACAGTTCGGCCTTGGACGGGAAATAGCGATAGAGGGTAGGCTTGCCCATGCCGGCCAGGCGGGCGACATCGTCCATCTGCACCTGGACAAAGCCACGGCTCGCGAATAGTTCAACGGCGGCGGCCAAAATCCGACTGCGCCGGGCCTCCCGCCAGTTTTCGACCGCCCCTCCTTCCGTCTCCATCGCCTTCATGCCACCGCCCGTTTGACAATAGAACTCCAGAGTTCTATTTTTAGGTCGCCTGCGGTGAATTGTCGAGTGTCGACGAAAAGCGGTGCCACTGCAGGGGCAGTTATCTCCAGGGGCCTAAAAAAACAATGAAACGCATTCTGCTTGCTGCGATCCTGCTGGCTGGCATCGTTGCTGGTGCCTATGTGATCCATATACAACGCAGTGATGCGGAAAGCCAGGCAACTCCGCCACAGGAAGCCGTTGGCGTCGTGGTCGCCCCTGCCGCGATCAAGCCCATGCCCGTGCAAATCGAAACCATCGGCCGCGCTCAGACGATCGCAAGCGTGGCTGTGAAATCCCGAATTGACGGCGTCGTCTCCGAGGTATCGGCGCGGGATGGGCAGACCGTGCATGCCGGTGACGTTCTGTTTCGCCTGGATGACAGACAGGCCATTGCGCAGCTCCATCAAGCGCAAGCGACTCTCGGACGAGATCACGCGCAGCTGGAAAACGCCCGGCGCGACCTGGACCGATTGACCCCGCTGCAGCAAAAGGAATACGTCTCGCGCCAGAGCTACGATGCCGCCAAAACCAATGTCGCGATGCTGGAAGCGGCGGTCAAAGCCGATGAGGCGCAGGTCGAGAATCTGCAGGTCCAGTTGTCTTATACTGTCATCAAAGCACCGATCGAAGGTCGCCTAGGCACGATCAACTACAAAGTTGGCAGCAATATAAAGGCCAACGATACGACCCCGCTGGTGACGATCAACCAGGTGCGTCCGATCTATGTTTCATTTTCCCTTACCCAAGGCGATCTGAGCGAACTCCGCGCTGCAATGGCAAGGGAAAAAGTCGAGGTGAAGATCCTTAGCCAGAACAACGAATTTCCCCCACTGGCGGGTGAGGTCACCTATTTCGACAATGCCATCGATGCCACGTCGAACACCATTACGGTACGGGCGACGGTGGCAAATGATGGCGAAGTGATTTGGCCTGGCCAGTTCGTCAATGTGGTCATCACCTTGCGTGTCGATCCAAATTCACTCGTGGTTCCGCGCCAAGCCGTCCAGGCCGGTCAGAATGGCAACTACCTATTCGTGGTGGACGATCATTCGATCGCCCATGTCCGGCCGGTCGAAATTGCACGCACGATTGGAAATCAGGCCGTGATCGCCAAAGGTATTTCGCCTGGCGATGTTGTCGTCGTCTCCGGCCAGTTACGCATCCGCGACGGCGTAAAAGTTCAGCCACGTCAGCAAGCCGGCGCAGCCGACGTCGCCGACACCCGCCCCCGGGCCTGAGGCAGGAACGATCATGACTCTTCCCGAGCTTTGCATCCGCCGTCCGGTGATGACGGCGTTGCTGATGATCACTTTTGTCGTCGTCGGCATCTTCGGTTATCGGCTGCTTCCCGTTGCGGCGCTTCCCCGGGTCGACTTCCCGACCATCAATGTGTCCGCTTCACTGCCCGGCGCCAGCCCGGAAACCATGGCGTCGGCCGTCGCGACCCCGCTTGAGAAACAATTCTCCACAATCGCCGGCATCACCTCGATGACATCGGTGAACGGACTTGGCACCACTCAGATCACGCTGCAGTTCGACCTTGGCCGCAATATCGATGGCGCGGCCCTGGATGTTCAGTCGGCGATCACTGCGGCGATGCGGTTGCTGCCGGATGAGATGACGACACCGCCTAGCTTTCGCAAGGTGAACCCGGCGGATCAGCCCATCCTTTTTCTGGCGCTGAACTCAGACACCCTGCCGCTTTCCACAGTCGACGAATATGCCGAAACGGTAATTGCCCAGCGCCTGTCGACCTTGACTGGCGTTGCCCAGGTTTCCGTCTATGGCGCTCAGAAATACGCCGTCCGCGTCCAGGTCGACCCCAAAACCCTGGCAGCCGCGGGGATCAGCTTCGACGACATTGCCAATGCACTGGCGGCGGCAAATTCGAACAAGCCGGTCGGACAGATCGACGGGCCACGCCAGGCCGTCACATTGCAAGCGAGCGGACAGCTCGCGACCGCGGCCTCCTACCGGCCATTGATCATCGCCTATCGCAACGGCAACCCTGTCCGGCTCGGCGACGTGGCGCAGATCATAGACGGCGTCGAGAACAACAGGGTCGCCAGCTGGTATAATGGCAAGCGCAGCATCACGCTGGCAATACAACGCCAGCCCGACGCCAATACGGTCGAGGTCGTCGACCGCGTCAAGGCGCTTCTGCCGGAATTCCGGGCCGCCCTGCCCGCCCAGGTGAACCTCGACGTACTGCTCGACCGCTCGCAGTCGATCCGCGACTCGGTCGACGACGTGCAGTTCACGCTGGCCTTGACCGTGGCGCTCGTCGTCATGGTGATTTTCCTGTTCCTCCGCAGCCTTTCGGCGACCGTGATTCCGATGTTGGCTCTGCCGGTGTCGATCATCGGAGCCTTCGCGGGAATGTATCTGCTCGGCTTCACGATCGACAATCTGTCATTGCTGGCATTGACCCTATCGGTCGGTTTCGTGGTCGACGACGCCATCGTCATGCTGGAAAACATCGTCCGCCATGTCGAGAGCGGACTGTCGCCATTCCAAGCGGCCTTGAAAGGATCGAAAGAGATCGCTTTCACCATCATGTCGATCACCCTTTCCCTGGTCGCGGTATTCATACCGGTCCTGTTCATGGGCGGAGTGGTCGGGCGTCTGTTCAATGAATTCGCCGTCACCATCAGCCTGGCCATCCTGATCTCGGGCTTTGTGTCACTGACATTGACGCCCATGCTGTGCAGCCGTTTTCTGCGCCACGATCAGACGCATGCGGGAAAGACGAACGGCAAGAAGCGGGAGTTATTCATCCTGACCTGGTTCGAGGCCATATTCACCGCTTCGTTCAAGGGCTACGAGCGAAGCCTGCGCTTTGTCCTCGACCACCGGTTTGCCGTGCTGCTGGCCACCATCGGCACCATTCTGCTGACCGGGTATCTGTATGTCGTAGTCCCCAAGGGTTTCTTCCCCAACGAGGATACCGGCCAAATACTGGTGGTGACGGAAGCGCCGCAGGACATCTCCTTCGAAGGCATGGCGCAATTGCAGCAGGAGGCTGCCGCCATCGCCCTCGCGGATCCGGCGGTCGATGCGGTCAATTCCTCGATTGGGACCAGCGGGCTCAGCAGTTCCATGAACCAGGGGCGCATGTTCATCGGTCTGAAGCCGCTGGACGAGCGCCATGGGGAAAAATCCGACGCCATTATTCAGCGTCTGCGCAGAAAAATGGCCGGCCTGCCGGACATGAAAGTTTATCTGCAGAGTATCCAGAATATCCGCGTCGGCGGCCGGCTCAGCAAGAGCCAGTATCAGTACACCGTGCAGGGCGACGATTTCCATCAGCTGCAGGAGATCGTACCGAAGCTGGAGGCCCGGCTCCGCAATCTGCCGCAGATGCAAGACGTTTCCAGCGACCTTCAGGTCCGCAGTCCGCAAGCTCTGGTCGATATCGATCGCGAGAAGGCCGCGGCGCTCGGCGTGACCGCAGATACGATCAGGCAGACGCTATATAGCGCATTTGGCGACCGGCAGGTGTCGACGATCTATACGCCGAGCAACGAATATGCCGTGATCCTTCAGGTATCTCCTCGCTACCAGGAAAATCCTTCCTCGCTGAAGGACATCTACGTTCGTGCCGCCGACGGTCATCTCGTTCCATTGGATTCCGTGGCGCAGGTGAAATTCAATGTCGGCCCGAGTACCGTCAACCACCAGGGACAGCTTCCAGCGGTGACCATCTCGTTCAACTTGGCGCCGGGATATTCCCTTGGCCAGGCGGTCGACGCGATCCGCCAGGTCGAGCAAGAGATGAACCTGCCTGCGACCATCATCACTAGTTTCCAGGGAACTGCTCAGGTCTTCCAGGATTCGCTGAAGGGTCAGGGGTTGCTGCTGGCTGCCGCTGTCTTCGTGATCTACGTGATGCTGGGCATTCTTTATGAAAGCTTCATCCACCCGATTACGATTCTGTCGGGCCTGCCGGCCGCCAGCGTCGGCGCGCTGCTGACCCTTATCCTGTTCAAGACGGACCTCAGCGTCATTGCCATGATCGGCATCGTGATGCTGATCGGCATCGTCAAGAAAAACGCGATTATGATGATCGATGTCGCGCTGGAAAAGCGGCGCAAGGAAAAGCTGGCCCCACCGGATGCGATCCTGCAGGCCGCGCTGCTGCGCTATCGGCCTATCATGATGACCACCGTCGCCGCGATCATGGGGGCCCTGCCCATCGCCATCGGTACCGGTGCCGGCGCCGAATTGCGGCAGCCGCTGGGATTGGTGGTCGTCGGCGGGCTGCTGGTGTCTCAGGTCCTCACCCTGTACATCACACCGGTGATCTACCTCTATCTCGACAAGGTCCAGACCCGGTTGAGCCGGGGCCACCACCGGCCGATCGAGCTTGTCGATGAATCGACCGACTATCCGAAGGCGGCGGCGGAATAACGGACGAGAATTACGTGGTCCAGCTTTGCGGCGCCCCGCCTGTCAGGCGAATTCGAGGATTACCTGGTCGACGGCCAGGCTGTCGCCCTTCTTGGCCTTGATCTTCTTGACGGTCCCGTCTCGTTCCGCACGCAGCACGTTTTCCATCTTCATGGCCTCGACCACAGCCAGGGCCTGGCCGGCCTTGACCGGCTCGCCTTCCGCCACATTGATGGAAACGACAAGGCCGGGCATCGGACAAAGCAGGAATTTCGACATGTCCGGCGGCAGCTTTTCCGGCATCAGCCGCGCCAACTCGGCTGCGCGCGGCGTGCGAATGGCGATGTCGAGTTCCGCACCGCCGTGATGAAGGCGCAGGCCATCCGGCCGTGGCGATACCCGCGCCACAACGGGCCGTCCATTCACGGTGCCGCGGAAGAAGGGCTGCCCCGGCTTCCATTCGGATCGCACCTTGATCGTCTTGCCCTTCTTGATCTTGACGTCGAGCCCGCCCTCGACATCCGCAATGGTCAGCGGATACTCGGCCTTGTTGAGGGTTGCGACCCATTCAGCCGCCGGCTTCCAGTCCGGCAAGCCCAGCTTGCCGCCAAGATGGCGCGCGCGGAACTCATTACGGATATGCAGAAGGGCGCCTACCGCCAGCATCGCTGTCTGCTCTTCCTCGGGCAGGACCGTTCCGGCATAGCCTGCCGGCCATTCTTCGGCGATGAAATTGGTTGACAGATTGCCGGCGCGAAAACGCGGATGGTCCAGAACCGCGGCCAGGAAATTCACATTATGGCCAATGCCCGCGATCCATGTTTCGTCCAATGCCGCGGACAGCGTCGAGATGGCCTTTTCGCGTGTCTTTCCATAGGAGCACAGCTTGGAGATCATCGGATCGTAGAACATGCTGATCTCGCTGCCCTCGACGACACCGGTATCGTTGCGGATGGTGTCCGACTCAGGCGCCGTCCGCCAGCGCACCAGGCGACCGGTGCTCGGCAGAAAGCCGCGCAGCGGGTCTTCCGCGTAGATGCGCGCCTCCAGCGCCCATCCATTCAGCTTCACATCCTCCTGCCCGATGCCGAGCGTTTCGCCGGCAGCAACCCGGATCATCTGTTCGACCAGATCGATGCCGGTGATCAGCTCGGTCACCGGATGTTCGACCTGCAATCGCGTATTCATCTCCAGGAAATAGAAGCTGCGGTCGGGGCCAACGATGAATTCCACCGTCCCGGCGCTGTCGTACCGGACGGTTTTCGCCAAGGCGACAGCCTGCTCGCCCATCGCCCTGCGGGTTTTCTCATCCAGAAAAGGGCTCGGCGCTTCCTCGATCACCTTCTGGTGCCGGCGCTGGATCGAGCATTCACGCTCACCGAGGTAGATCACATTGCCATGCTTGTCGCCGAGCACCTGGATTTCGATGTGGCGTGGCTGTTCAATGTATTTCTCGATGAATACCCGGTCGTCACCGAATGAGCTCTTCGCCTCGTTGGTCGCCGAGGAGAAGCCCTGCGCCACTTCCTCGTCAGCCCGGGCGATGCGCATGCCCTTGCCGCCGCCGCCGGCGGAAGCTTTGATCATCACCGGATAGCCGATTTCACGCGCGATCTTCACGGCCTCCTCTGGCGAGCCGATGGCGCCGAGGAAACCCGGAACCGTCGATACGCCCGCCTGTTTGGCCAGCTTCTTGGACTCGATCTTGTCGCCCATGGCATAGATCGCATCCGGATTGGGGCCGATGAAGGCGATGCCGGCCTCTTTCAGCGCGGCGGCAAACTTGCGGTTCTCCGAGAGGAAGCCATAGCCAGGATGCACGGCCTGGGCGCCGGTCTTCCGGCAGGCGTCGACAATCTTCTCGATCACGAGATAGCTTTCAGCCGCCGGCGCTGCGCCGATATGCACCGCTTCGTCCGCCATGCGCATATGCAGCGCGCCCTCGTCGGCATCCGAATAGACAGCCACGGTTTTGATCCCGAGCTTGCGGCAGGTCTTGATGACACGGCAGGCGATCTCGCCACGGTTGGCGATCAGGATCTTGTCGAACAGTTTCTTAGCCATCGTCTGCGCCACCTTACAGCGGAATGTTGTCGTGCTTCTTCCACGGATTTTCGAGTTTCTTGTCGCGCAACATGGCGAGCGAGCGGGCGATCCGGAAACGCGTATTATGCGGCATGATCACGTCGTCGATGAAGCCGCGATGACCGGCAACGAAAGGATTGGCGAACTTCTGCCGGTATTCCTCGGTACGCGCGGCGATTTTGCTTTCGTCGCCGATCTCCGCACGGAAGATGATCTCCACCGCCCCTTTGGGTCCCATGACCGCGATCTCTGCCGAAGGCCAGGCATAATTGACGTCGCCGCGCAGATGCTTTGACGCCATGACGTCATAGGCGCCGCCATAGGCCTTGCGCGTAATCACGGTCACCTTCGGCGTCGTCGCTTCGGCATAGGCGAACAGCAGCTTGGCGCCGTGCTTGATGATGCCGCCATATTCCTGCGCCGTCCCAGGCAGGAAGCCGGGCACGTCGACGAAGGTCACGAGCGGGATGTTGAAACAGTCGCAGAAGCGCACGAAGCGTGCCGCCTTCCTCGACGAATCGATGTCGAGGCAGCCGGCCAGCACCATCGGCTGGTTGGCGACGAAGCCGACGGTCGCGCCCGCGATCCGCCCTAGACCGACGATGATGTTCTTGGCAAAGTCGGGCTGGATCTCGAAGAAGTCGCCGTCGTCGACGACTTTCAAGATCAGCTCCTTCATGTCGTAGGGCTTGTTCGGGTTGGGCGGCACCAGCGTGTCGAGCGACGGCTCGACCCGGTCGGGGCTGTCGGCGGTCGGCCGCACGGGCGGCTTTTCCCGGTTCGATGCCGGCAGGAAGTCGACGAAGCGGCGGGTCTGCAGCAAGGCCTCGACGTCGTTCTCGAAGGCGAGGTCGGCGACGCCCGAGCGCGTCGTGTGCGTGACCGCCCCGCCCAGCTCCTCGGCGGTGACGACCTCGTGCGTCACCGTCTTCACCACGTCCGGCCCGGTCACGAACATGTAGGACGAGTCCTTGACCATGAAGATGAAGTCCGTCATCGCCGGCGAATAGACCGCGCCGCCGGCGCACGGCCCCATGATCACGGAGATCTGCGGGATCACGCCCGAGGCCAGCACGTTGCGCTGGAAGACGTCGGCGTAGCCGGCGAGCGAGGCGACGCCCTCCTGGATGCGGGCCCCGCCCGAATCGTTGAGGCCGATCACCGGCGCGCCGACCTTCATCGCCTGGTCCATGATCTTGCAGATCTTCTCGGCGTGCGCCTCGGACAGCGAGCCGCCGAACACGGTGAAGTCCTGGCTGAAGACGAAGACGAGCCGCCCGTTGATGGTGCCCCAGCCGGTGACCACGCCGTCGCCGGGAATCTTCTGCTCGGCCATGCCGAACGCGGTCGCCCGGTGCTCGACGAACATGTCCCATTCCTCGAACGAGCCCTCGTCGAGCAGCACTTCGAGCCGCTCGCGTGCCGTTAGCTTGCCCTTGGCATGCTGCGCTTCGATCCGCTTCTCGCCGCCCCCCAGCCGCGCCGCCGCCCGCTTTGCCTCCAGCCGCCGAAGTATTTCCTGCATCACACCCTCTGATTTGTCCGCCCGGGCGTTCGACGCCTGCTGATAGCACCGGCGCAGACCTTCTTACCAGCATCCGGCCGAACCTGAACCAATGGACGTGTTGCGGGCTCACAGGCCGGCAGTCAAGATGTTCTTGCAATGAGGCCATGCGAAAACCGCCGGCCCGACTGGCGAACGAGCCGGCCGGAAAGTGCCGGCCGATCGGTGCGAGCAGGCCGAAGCTGTCACGGAGCTGCAGGAGAAGCATAAGGTGCAGATCCTGCACACGCCGGACGACATCCTCGTCGAGTTCCCGAGGACGCAGCACACGATCGCCGAGAACGAGGCAAAGCAGAATCCGTTCTTCGGGAAGATGCGGGATTGGTGGCGGCAACATGCGAGTCTCGTCGTTCCGGCGAAGTGCCCCATGTTCCCGCCCTACGACGTTGCCGCCGCCGACGACCGGCCGCAGAAGAGCAACCAGGAGGGAGCGGCGGCGCATCATCCCGGAACTCCCGGCATGGTATCCGGTTGAAATCACCGCTCAGGCGGCGACGCCGACGAGACCCCTGCCGAAAGGGGTGAACGACCGGGAGCAGGCGAATGGCCAAGGTCCTTGTCCTGTACTACAGCACCTACGGCCACACGGAACGGATGGCCCAGGCCGCCGCCGAGGGGACCCGCGCAGTTGCCAACACGGAAGCAACGATCAAGCGGGTTCCCGAACTGATGCCGCGCGAGATCGCCGAGAAAGCGGGAGTGAAGCTCGATCAGCCGGCGCCGATCGCCAATCCGCTCGAACTCGCGAACTACGACGCCATCATGATCGGCACGCCGACGCGCTACGGCCGCATGAGCGGACAGATGGCCAATTTCCTCGACCAGACCGGCAGCCTATGGGCGCAGGGCAAGCTCAACGGCAAGGTGGGCAGTGCGTTCACCTCGACGGCGACGCAGCATGGCGGGCAGGAGACGACGCTCTTCAGCATCATCACCACCATGCTGCACCTGGGCATGATCGTCGTCGGGTTGCCCTACAGCGCGGCCGGGCAGACGCGCCTCGACGAGATCACCGGCGGCTCGCCCTACGGCGCGACGACGATCGCAGGCGGCAAGGGCGAGCGCCTGCCGAGCGCCAACGAACTGGAGCTCATGCGCTTTCAGGGGCGCCACGTCGCCGAAATTGCGGCGCGTCTTGCGCGCTGAACCCGCCGCGGCGCGACGGGTCAGGACGGTCCCTGCGCGCCCTCCTCGCTGCCCAGAAGCGCCAGGAACCGTGCGGCAACCTCGAGATCGGCACGAACGCCCGCACGCCGGCGCGTGGCGAGCTCGTCCTCGCCCCACTGCTCGATCTGGAAGCTTGCGTCGAGCTCGGCCGCATCGAAGGCGCCGCCCGCATCAAGACGGCCCTCCGCAAGCGCAAGCCCGATCACCAGCGAACCTGCCGCGGCGACCGCGACGGACAGTGCCGCGAGGCGAAAATCGTCGAGCGCCTCGATCGCCCGCGCAAGCGCCTCGAGGCTGCGCTTCGACTGTGCGCACGGCAGCACGCCGGCGGTGACCGTCAGCGCCGCGTCGAAGCGCCAAGTGAGCCAGTCGAGCAGCGGCTGCCAGATTTCGGCCTGTCGTCTGACCAATGCCGGCGGTTCGCTCGCCCGATGGCAGACCAGCTCCGTTTCGGCGTAGGCCGCAAGCTCCGCGACGACATCGGCACGTCGCGCGGATATGCGGTCGATCGCCGTGGCCGCGATCCGCGTCAGCGGCAGCCGTTCCATGTCGGGCCGGGTCCCTTGCGCCCGCCATTCGGCGGCGATCGCCTCGGCCAGCGCCCGCGTCGGCACGACCATCGCGTTCCCGGCAGGCGTCTTGAGCGGCCGCGCATCGAGCCGCACGCCGAACCCGCCGGCATGCGGCGTCACATCGACCTCGCGGTAGGCACGCCGGGGTGCGTTGCCGGACTTGATCATCGGCCGAACAGCCCCCGGAGGCCGCGCTCGATGCCCTCGATCGGATTGGCCGGGGCCGGCTGCGCCGGTGCCTGCTGCGGCGGCGCGGTCGTACCCGGCGCCGGCTGCGCCGGCGTCCCCGTCACCGGGGCGCGCAGACCTGCCTGCGCCAAGGCGTTGGCGCAGGTGGCATCGCCGCCTTGGCCGCCGCTCACGAAGGGCACCAAAACGCCGGCGGGCCCGAGCAGCAATGCCCCCGCCACGGCACCGGCGGCGCCCTTGAGCGCCGCACCCGTATCCGGCGAGAAGCTCGGATTCGCGAGCGTGCCACGGACGCGAATCGGCACGGCGAGACTCATGAGCGATGCATCCTTGGGCCGCGGCGTAATGATGAGGTCGATCTGCTCCGTCCCGAGATTCACCGCGCCCGCGCCCCCGATCACCATCTTGCCGGTCTCCGCGAACAACACTTTCGGCGTGGCGACGCCGTCCTTGATCTCGACACGGCCGACGACGCAGTTAAGCGAGGTCTGTGACCCACTGTCCTGAAGCGGGCTCAGCACGCGAACGACGTCGGCGCCGAGCAGGTCGATATACCTGCTTTGCAACGCCCCTTCGCCCACGTGCAGCGTCGACGTGCCGTCGAGCGCGGCCATGAGGGCGCGCATCGTGCGGCCGGCGCCCCGCATCTCGAGCGCGAAATCGGTCTTGCCGCGGCGCAGCAGGTCGCTGATCCCGGTCTGCTCCAGCAGCGTGCCGAGTTCGATGCCCTTGGCGTCGACCTTGCCGGTGATCGACTGCGTGCGGGCATTGACACCGAGTTCCATCGTGAGCTTGCCGCCGCCGATGTCGGCGCTGAACGGACGCAGATTGAAGGTCCCGTTGCGCCACGCGGCGGTGAGCGCCAGTTCCCCGATCGGCGCGCCTCCGCCCACGATTCTTTCGGCACGATAGTGCACCTCGCCGTCGGTGGCGTCGATCACATCGAACGGCAGCGGCTCGTCCGCGAACACGCGGCCGTCAGCAGGAGTCGGCTGCGGGGGCGCCGCATTGCCGCCCGGGCCCCGGGGCGGCGCGGAAAGTGCCGCGAGGTCGATCTGCTTCGACGTGAAGTTCGCCGTAATGGTCGGCCGCGCGCCGCCGCGGGCGAAGGTCGCCTCGCCCGCGAGGTCGCTGTTGCCGACCACGAGCTGAAACCCGCTCAGCGCGTAGCGTTCGGGCCCGGCATCGGCGACCTTGCCGGTGAGCCGTAACGGCCCGGCAATCGGCGCCTCGACCCCGGCGCGTTCGGCAACGGCGCGAAGCTCCGGCGCCTCGGCGGCAATGTCGAGTCGAATGCCCGACAAGGCGCGCACGTCGGCGATCGAGCCGCTGACGGATGCCGTCAGCAATTGCTGCTCGCCCAGCGCAAGTTTCAGCTCCGGCACGGACAGCCGATCCCCCTCGCCGCTTGCGGCGCGGATATCGGCCCGGAACGGTCCGAGCGCGGGAAGCTGTACGCCGGCGATGCGCGCGACTTGCGCGATCTCCGGTCCCTCGGCATGAAGACTGAGGTCGTAGCTGCCCCCCGGTATCGGCGCACGGACGGTACCGTCGACCCGGAAGGTTGCCGCATCGCCGATGCGACCGTTGATGCTGACCGGAAACGGCGCGCGCGACTGCGACATCGCCTGCACCGAACCAGCATGACCACCGACATGAAACGCGATGTCGTTGTACGCACCGTCCAGCTCGATCCGCAGCGGGTCCGTGGGGCTGTCGGCGCCGAGGCGGGCCTGTTGAACGGCAAGCGTCGTCGTCTGGTTGGTGCGGCCGTCGCGGTACACGAGCCGCGCGTTCCGGATATCGATCTCGTCGATTTCCGACAGGCGCGCCAGCGCGGGTTCGTCCGAGGTGGGTGCCTGCGGTGCCGTCTCCTTGGCGGCCGTTTCGGTCGCGAACTCCCAGTTGCCGCGCCCGCGCGCATCGGTCTCCAGCAGGATATCGGCATCGACCAGCACGACGCGCTTCACGTTTACGTTGCCGAAGATGAGCGGCAGCAGCACGACCTGGGCCTCGAAGCGGCGAGCCTGTGCCATCACGGGCCGCGAGCCCCACGGCGCGTTCGCGAACGTGACGTCGTTCACCGCGATCGCGGGCGACAGCCCGAATTCGAACTTGAGATCCCCCTTGATCGCGAACTCGCGGCCCGTCGCCTGCTTCACCTGCCCGGCGATCAGGTCCCGATACTGGTTGAAATCGATCGACGAGACGATGGCCACGGCCGTCACCGACAGCGCCGCGACGAGGATGACGAGACCAAGAAGGACGGTCTTCAGGCGCATAGTGGCTCCTTGTCGTCCGCGAGCAGAATGTCGGGAATTTCGCTGAACCGTGTGACGACCGCGGCGGCGCCGGCAAGCCGAAGCTCCTCCGGCGGATGGTATCCCCATGCGACCCCGATGCCGCGAACGCCGGCATTGCGCGCCATCTCCATATCGTAACTAGTGTCGCCGATCATGACCGTGTCGGCTGCCTCCACCCCCGTCTCGGCGATCGCGCGCTGAAGCATGGCCGGGTGCGGTTTACCCGGACAGAGATCGCTCGTCTGCAACGTGACGAAACGGCGGGCGAGACCATGTCGTTCCAGCAGCGCCACGAGGCCGCGGCGCGACTTGCCGGTGGCGATCCCGAGAAGAAACCCCGCGGCGTCGAGCCGATCCAGAGTATCGATGACGCCGTCGAACAGCGGCTCGTGATGATCGGGCCGCTGACGCAGTGCGAAGAATGCCTGCTTGTAGGCCTCGGCCAGGCGGTGATGACGATCCGCAGGATGATCGGGCGACAGTCGTGCCATGCATTCGACGAGCGGCAAGCCGATGATCCGTCGAATGGCGGCCGCGTCGGGCGCCTTCAGCCCCTCTGCGGCGTAAGCCGCCGTCATGCAGGCGACGATGGCGTTCTGGCTGTCGACAAGGGTTCCGTCGCAGTCGAACACCACGAGACGCAGGCGATGGTGCCGTGTCATGCCGCTAATCTTGAGGCTTGGCCGGCGGATTGCAACCGCTCAGTCGACCCCGAACGGGTCGATCCCCGCCGACGGATCGAAGCCGAAGAATTTCCATGAGGACCGCATGTGCTCCGGCAGCGGTGCCGTCACGTCGATCGTTCCGCGCCCCGGATGCGGCAGGACGAGCCGCCGCGCATGGAGATGCAGACGCGCCGCGATGCTCTCGTTCGGCAGGATCGCTTGCGCCCCGCCGTATTTCCCGTCGCCGACGATCGGCGTGCCCAGTCCGCTCGCGCAGTGGACGCGCAGCTGATGCGTGCGCCCGGTCAACGGCATGAGCGCGAGCCACGCGGCGCGATTGCCTGCCCGATCGACGGTGGCATAGAGCGTCACTGCCTGTTTGCCTTCATCGTCCTCGGCGACGCGCTCGCCCGCCGGACCGGCCGACTTGGCGAGCGGCAGGTCGATGCGACCCTGTGCCGGCCGCGGCACGCCGACCACCAGTGCCCAGTAGATCTTGCGCGCCGACTTGTGCCGGAACGCCTCGCCCAGCGACGCCGCGGCGCGGGCCGAACGCGCCAGCAGCAGGACGCCCGAGGTGTCGCGGTCGAGCCGATGCACGAGGCGCGGCCGCTCCGGCGATTCGAAGCGGAGCGCGTCGAGCATGGCATCGAGGTGACGCGTCGTGCGCGTTCCGCCCTGGACCGCCAGGCCTGGCGGCTTGTTGAGCGCGATCACGTCGGCATCGCGGTAGATCACGAGCGAGCGGACGAAACGCGCGTCATCCTCGCTCACGGCGCGCGGTCGGGCCGGCGCGGAATTCTCTTCCGGAAGGCCGGGCGGAATCCGCACGACCTGCCCCGGCATCAGCCGCTGGTTCGACTTCGCGCGACGGCCGTCGACCCGGATCTGCCCGGTGCGGAGCAGCTTCTCGAGCCGGCCGTGCTGCAGCGCCGGATAATGGCGCCGGAACCAGCGATCGAGGCGCAGGTCGGCTTCGTCATCCGCAACGGTACGCGTTTCCACGGGCATCAGCCGAGCATCCAACGCATGAGCATGAGGCCGACGAACGCAGCGGCGACCGACAACACGACCGAGGCGAACACATAGACGAACACGGTGCCGACCGCGCCGTTCTGCGCCAGCGAAATCACGTCGAGCGAAAATGAAGAGAACGTGGTGAAGCCGCCGAGGATGCCGACGATGACGAACGCGCGGAGCTCGGGACTGACCGACCACTTGAGCGCCATCGCCTCGGCGAGGAGACCGATGACCAATCCGCCGGCGACATTCACCGTCAGCGTTCCCCAAGGAAAGGCGACGCCGAGCCAACGCGTCATCTGCGAAACGACGAGATAGCGCGCCACGGAACCGATCGCCCCACCGAGCGCAATGGCAAACAGCATCATTTTACGTTGAAAGGCGGTGTCGCATGGAATGGGGCCGTAAAGTACCCCGAAACCCGGCCGCTCGGGAATTCCCGAACAAATCGTTGACGTTTCCCGTGATCCGGCGCCAATACGGCCGGCCTGCCGTGCGCGGCGTCCGTTTCCTTGCGACAAGATTGCGGCATCGCCGTGTCGATATGTCTCGGGGCCGAAAAGCTCGCCCACCACATCGTCCGCCGGCACCGCCTTGAGGCCGCCGGGCAGGCCGCTGGCTGACCCGCATTGCGGCGGCCTGACCTCGACCCGGCTGGTCGAGCGGCCGAGCTGGCAAAGCCGATCACCCGTTGCCGCTGCGCTGTGCGCGTAGCCGCCGCCAGTACTCCAGCCGCTTGGCGATCTCGCGTTCGAAGCCCCGTTCGACCGGCTGATAAAATTCGCGGCGGGCCATGCCGTCCGGGAAATAGTTCTGGCCCGAGAAGCCTTCGGGCGTGTCGTGGTCGTATGCGTAGTCCTTGCCGTAGCCGAGATCGCGCATGAGGCGCGTCGGCGCATTGAGAATGTGCATCGGCGGCATGAGCGAGCCGGTTTCGGCCGCCGCGGCCCGCGCGGCGCCGAACGCGCGGTAGGCCGCATTGGACTTGGGCGCCGTGCCGAGATAGATCACGGCCTGCGCGAGCGCGAGCTCGCCTTCGGGCGAGCCCAGGAAATCGAAGGCATCCTTGGCGGCCAGTGCCTGCAGGACGGCGTTCGGATCGGCAAGGCCGATATCCTCGACGGCGAAGCGGACGAGACGGCGCGCGATATAGAGCGGATCCTCGCCGCCGGCGAGCATGCGCGCGAGCCAATAGAGAGCCGCATCCGTATCGGACCCGCGCAGCGACTTGTGCAGGGCGCTGATCAGGTTGTAGTGGCCTTCCTGCGCCTTGTCGTAGAGCGGCGCGCGCTTCTGCACGACGCGCGCCAGCGCCGTCGTATTCAGCAGCCGATCGATCTGGAGCGCGAACAGCTCCTCGGCCAGGTTGAGCAGATAGCGGCCGTCGCCGTCGGCCATGGCGACAAGCGCCGCGCGCGCATCCGGCTCGAGCGGCAGCGGGCGTCCCGTCGTCGCCTCGGCGCGCTGCAGCAGTATTTCGAGATCGGCGTCGGTCAGGCGCCTGAGCACCAGAACCTGGCAGCGCGACAGCAGTGCTGCGTTGAGCTCGAACGACGGATTCTCGGTCGTGGCGCCGATCAACGTCACCGTGCCGTCCTCGACGTATGGAAGGAAGGCATCCTGCTGCGAACGGTTGAAGCGGTGGATTTCGTCGACGAACAGCACCGTGCCGCGGCCGGCGGCCCGGCGCGCGGCGGCCTCGGCGAATACCTTGCGCAGATCCGCAACGCCTGAGAACACCGCCGACAGCGGCTCGAACTCGAGGTCGACGGCATCGGCGAGCAGGCGCGCGATGGTCGTCTTGCCGCAACCGGGCGGCCCCCACAGGATAATCGAGGCGATGCGGCGTGCGGCTACCATGCGGGCGATCGGCCCGTCGTCCTTGAGCAGATGATCCTGCCCGACGACGTCATCCAGCCGCCGCGGCCGCAGCCGGTCCGCGAGCGGCCGCGGCGCCGCGTCCTCGAACAGGCCGGGCCCGCCGCCCCCGGCACCCGAGCCGCGTGAGGATTTGCGGCTCACCCCGACACCGTCAGATTGAAGACCCGGTCGCCACGGCGGATCTGCAGGCGCCAGGGAAGCTCGGCCTGCGACACGGCGCGCCGGGCATCGCTCACGGTCCGCAACTCGCGATCGTTGATCCGAACGATGACATCGCCCGGCGCGATGCGGATCTGCTGGGCCGGGCTGCCGCGGCGCACCTCGAGCACGATCACGCCGCGCGGCGTGATGTCGAGCCCAAGCTCGTCGGCCAGGGCCGGTGACAGATTGGCGACGGTGGCGCCGGCAAGCGGATGATTGCCGCGCAGCAGCGTCACATCGCGCGGCGGCGTCTCCGGCGGCGCGATCAGCGCGACGTTCACGTTGCGCTCCTGCCCGTTACGCCAGACCGTCAGGCGCACCTCGGAGCCGACCGACTGCGTGGCGATGCGGAAGCGCAGGGCCTCGGCATCCTGGACCTCGCGCCCCTCGATATGGGTGATGATGTCGCCGCGCCGCAGGCCGGCATCGGCCGCCGGGCTGCCGGGAAAGACATCCTGAATGATCACGCCGAGCGGACGCGGCATGCCGAGCGAAGCGGCGATGTCGGCCGTGACCGTCTCGCCGCTCGCCCCGAACCAGGGACGGACCAGCTTCGTGCCCGACTTCACGCCGGCAATGACGGTCCGGACCATGTTGGACGGGATGGCGAAGCCGATGCCGATCGACCCGCCGCCGTCGCGGGAGAAGATCGCGGTGTTGACGCCGACCAGCCGGCCGTCCATCGACACCAGTGCGCCGCCCGAGTTTCCCGGGTTGATGGCCGCGTCGGTCTGGATGAAGAAGCGGTAGTCCGTGATCCCCACCGTCGTCCGCGCCACCGCCGAGACGATGCCGCTCGTCACCGTCTGCCCCACGCCGAACGGATTGCCGATCGCAAGGACGAGGTCGCCCACTTCGAGATCGTCGGAGTCGCGAAGCTCCAGAAACGGCAGACGCTCGTTGCCCGGCGTTATGCGCAGGACGGCGAGATCCGTGCGCTCGTCGGCGCGCAGCACCGTCGCCTCGAACTCGCGGCGATCGGCGAGGATGACGGTGATCTCGTCGGCGCCACGAATGACGTGGTTGTTGGTCACGATCAGCCCGGACGGATCGACGATGACGCCGGACCCGAGCGAGTTCTGCTGCTGCTCGGCACCCGGAAACTGATCGCCGAAGAAACGACGGAAGAACGGATCGTTGAACAGCGGCGACGGTAGCGTCCGCACGGTGCGGCGCGTGTAGATGTTGACGACGGCCGGCGCTACGCGCTTCACGAGCGGCGCGAACGAGAGCTCGATCTCGGAACGGCTGCGCGGCAGTACGCGCTCCTGGGCCGGGGCCCCGGACGGCTGCAGGCCCAGGACGACGGCGGCGAGGATGGCGAGGACGCCAAGGCGTCGGCGAAACGTTGACTTGAGCATCGTGGAGTCGCGGAAGTCTCGGGCGGTCGAGTGTACCACTCCTGCCGGCGAAGCTAAGAGGCAGGCGCGGCACCGTGCGCGCCTTCGTCGCGAGCCCGACCCCGAAAGAGATCGGGGGCGGCCCTCGAGGACCGCCCCCGCCAAATCACCCAAATCAAACGGTTGGCGACGGCGTCAGGACGCGGTCGCTTCGGCCTCCGCCTTCGCCTTCTGCTCGGCCTCGTGGCGCGCGCGATCGGCCGCGCCGCGCGCGGCCGGATCACGATCGACCAGCTCGATCACGGCCATGTCGGCGGCATCGCCGTAGCGCATGCCGGCCTTCAGCACCCGGGTATAACCGCCGTTGCGCTGCCGGTAACGCTCGGCCAGCGGGCCGAACAGCTTCGCCGTCAGCTCGGTATCGCGCAGGACGGCGAGCGCCTGACGGCGCGCGTGGAGGCCGCCGCGCTTGCCCAACGTAATGAGCTTCTCGACGAACGGCCGCAGCTCCTTCGCCTTCGGCAGCGTGGTGCGGATCTGCTCGTGTTCGATGAGCGCCATCGCCATATTGGCAAGGGTCGCCTTGCGGTGGCTGGTCGTCCGGCCAAGCTTTCGGCCGGCCACTCCGTGACGCATGACTCAAACTCCTCGTTCGTAACCGGCGCTCAGTACGGCTCTTCGAGCTTCTTGGCCAGTTCCTCGATGTTCTCGGGCGGCCAATTCGGGATCTTCATCCCCAGATGCAGGCCCATCTGGGCGAGGACTTCCTTGATCTCGTTGAGCGACTTGCGGCCGAAATTCGGCGTCCGCAGCATCTCGGCCTCGGTCTTCTGCACGAGGTCGCCGATGTAGATGATGTTGTCGTTCTTGAGGCAGTTGGCCGAACGGACCGACAGCTCGAGCTCGTCGACCTTCATCAGCAGGTTCTTGTTGAACGGCAGCTCGGCGGCGGCCTCCTCCGTCTTCTCCGCGACCGGCTCCTCGAAATTGATGAAGAGCTGCAGCTGGTCCTGGAGGATGCGCGCGGCAAGCGCCACGGCGTCCTCGGGCGTCACCGCGCCGTTGGTCTCGATCCGCATCGACAGCTTGTCGTAGTCCGTGACCTGGCCGACGCGCGTGTTCTCGACCTTGTAGGCGACCTTCTTCACCGGGCTGAACAGGGCATCGACCGGGATGAGCCCGATCGGCGCATCGGCCGGGCGGTTGGCGCTGCCGGGCACGTAGCCCTTGCCCGTCTCGACCGTCATCTCCATCGACAGCTTGGCGCCGTCGTCGAGCGTGCAGAGGACGAGATCGGGATTCATGATCTCGATGTCATGGCCCGTCTCGATCTGGCCGGCGCGCACCTCGCCGGGGCCCGTCGCGCGCAGGTGAATGCGCTTCGGTCCGTCGCCGTGCATGCGCAGCGCGATCGCTTTGACGTTCAGGACGATGTCGGTGACGTCCTCGCGCACGCCCGGAATCGACGAGAATTCATGCAGCACGCCGTCGATCTTGATCGAGGTGATCGCAGCACCCTGCAGCGACGACAGCAGAACGCGACGCAGCGCGTTGCCGAGCGTCAGGCCGAAGCCGCGCTCCAGCGGCTCGGCGACGATCGTTGCCTCGCGCTTCGGATCGTCGCCGGGCTGCACGTCGAGCTTGCCCGGCTTGATCAACTCCTTCCAGTTCTTCTGAATCTGAACCACGGGTCTATCCCTCACCACATCGCGGCGCGCCCGATATGCGGGCCGCGCGGTACAACAAGTTCGGCCGCCGGCGCGGCGGCCGCGCAAAACTCAGACGCGGCGCCGCTTCGGCGGCCGGCAGCCGTTGTGCGGAATCGGCGTGACGTCGCGGATCGACGTGATGACGAATCCGACGGCCTGCAGCGCGCGCAACGCCGACTCGCGACCCGCTCCGGGCCCCTTCACCTCGACCTCGAGGGTGCGCACGCCGTGTTCCATCGCCTTGCGGCCGGCGTCCTCGGCGGCCATCTGCGCGGCATAGGGGGTCGACTTGCGCGACCCTTTGAAGCCCTGCGTGCCGGCCGAGGACCATGCGATCGTGTTGCCTTGCGCGTCCGTGATCGTGACCATCGTGTTGTTGAAGGTCGCGTTCACGTGCGCCACCCCGGACGTGATGTTCTTGCGCTCGCGACGGCGCGGGCGGACGGTTGCTGCGGAAGCAGCCTGTGCTTTGGCCATGGCTTGAGGACCCTTCGAACTCGCTTACTTCTTGGTCGCCATCTTCTTGCCCGCGATCGGGCGGGCCTTGCCCTTGCGCGTGCGGGCGTTCGTGTGGGTACGCTGGCCGCGCACCGGCAGTCCCTTGCGGTGGCGCAGGCCACGATAGGTGCCGAGGTCCATCAGCCGCTTGATGTTCATCGCGATCGTCCGGCGCAGATCGCCTTCGACCTCGTAATCCCGGTCGATCGTCTCGCGAATGCGAAGCACCTCGTCATCCGTCAGCTGGTTGACGCGCTTCGCCTCGGGGATGCCCACCTTTTCGCAGATCTCGCGCGCCTTGGTGGGACCGATGCCATAAATGTAACGGAGCGCGATAACGACGCGCTTATTGGTGGGAATATTGACGCCAGCGATACGCGCCACGAGTTTTCTCCTTGCGACGGCTTTCGTCAGACCCTCAGGTCCGAATATTTGGGTGCATGCAAAAATACCGGAGCGCCCCGCTGTGGCTCCGGTACCACCGAGTGGGCCGGCATTATATGGGGATTCGGTCTCAAGTCAATCAACCCTCTTCGGCAAATTTGCGTGATTTTTCCTTGGGTTCACAAAGGCCTCAGGCGGACCGGGGGGCCTGCCCCAGGATGGCTTTAAGCTGGGCCGTGACCTCGTCGATCGGGGCCATCCCGTCCACCGTCTTCAGCACGCCCCTCGCCCGGTAGTAAGGCAGGATCGGCGCCGTCTGGGCGTGATAGGCGGCAAGGCGGGTCTTCATCGTCTCGGCATTGTCGTCGGCCCGGCGCGTGAACTCGGTCGAACCGCAAACGTCGCAGATCCCCGGCCGCTGGGTCGGCTTATGGCGCTCGTGATACCCGGCCCCGCACTTAGCGCAGGTGAAACGCCCCGAAATGCGGTCGATGAGGGCCAGATCGTCGACCTTCATCTCGATGACATGGTCGAGCTTCAGGCCTTTGTCGGCCAGCATGCGGTCGAGCGCCTCGGCCTGCGGGACCGTGCGCGGGAAACCGTCAAGAATGAAGCCGTTCTTCACGTCGGGCTGGCTTATACGGTCGGCAATCATGGCCACGATCAGCTCGTCGGGGACCAGCTTGCCGGCGTCCATGATCGACTTCGCCTGCTGTCCGACCGGCGTACCGGCGGCGACCGCCGCGCGCAGCATGTCGCCGGTCGAGAGCTGAACCAAGCCGTATTCATCCTGCAGGCGGCGCGCCTGCGTTCCCTTTCCCGCCCCCGGTGGGCCCAGTAGCACGATGTTCATCGCGTCTCCGCTTCATCACCGCGTTCGCCGGATCAGCCGCGGCGTCCGCGAAGCTTGGCCTTCTTGATGAGTCCCTCGTACTGGTGCGCAAGCAGATGGGAGTGGATCTGCGCAACCGTATCCATCGTCACGCTGACTACGATCAGCAGCGAGGTGCCGCCGAAATAGAACGGCACCGCATAGTGCGAGATCAGCCACTCCGGCAGGATGCAGACGACCGACAGGTAAATCGCACCAATGACCGTCAGGCGTGTGAGGACGTAATCCAGGTAATCCGCCGTGTTCTTGCCGGGCCGGATGCCCGGGATGAAGCCGCCGTACTTGCGCAGGTTGTCCGCGGTCTCGGCCGGGTTGAAGACCACGGCCGTATAGAAGAACGCGAAGAACACGATCAGCAGCACGTACAGGATCATGTAGAGCGGCTGCCCGTGCGCGAGCCGCGCCGTGATCTCGGCCAGCCATCCGCCCGCCTCGGTCGTGAAATTGGCGAAGGTGAGCGGCAGTAGCAGCAGCGAGCTTGCGAAAATCGGCGGAATGACGCCGGAGGTGTTGATCTTGAGCGGCAGGTGCGACGCCTCGCCGCCGAACATCTTGTTGCCGACCTGCCGCTTCGGATACTGCACGATGATCCGGCGCTGGGCCCGCTCAATGAACACGATGCCGGTGACCACGAGGATCGAGCCGACCAGTAGCACGATGATGAAGAAGGTCGACAGTGCGCCGGTGCGACCGAGCTCGAGCGTCGCGGCCAGCGCCGTCGGCAGGTTGGCAACGATACCGGCGAAGATGATCAGCGACGTGCCGTTGCCGATGCCGCGCGCCGTGATCTGCTCGCCGAGCCACATCAGAAAGATCGTGCCGCCGGTGAGCGTGATCACCGTCGTCAGGCGGAAGAACAGACCGGGGTCGATCACGGCGCTGCCCGTCGAGCCGCGCATCGCCTCGAGCCCCACGGCGATGCCGTAGGACTGGAACATCGCCAGGAACACGGTCAGGTAGCGCGTGTACTGATTGAGCTTCTTGCGGCCCACCTCGCCCTCTTTCTTGAGGGCCTCGAGGGTCGGCGACACGGCGGACATCAGCTGAATGATGATGGCCGCCGAGATGTACGGCATGATGTTGAGCGCGAAGATCGTCATGCGCCCGAGCGCACCGCCCGAGAACATGTCGAACATGCCCAGGATGCCGCCGCGCTGCTGGTTGAACAGCTCGGCCAGGATCGCCGGATCGATACCCGGAATCGGGATGTACGAGCCGAGCCGGTAGACGATCAGCGCGCCGAGCGTGAACCAGATTCGTTTCTTGAGTTCGGTCGCCTTCGCGAAAGCGCCGAAGTTGAGCGAAGCTGCGAGCTGCTCGGCAGCGGATGCCATCGTCGAGTCAAACCTCTATCGCGGGACAAGTCTCAGGCAGCCGGCTACTCGGCCTTCTTGCCTGTAGACTTCGCATTTTTCTCGGCACGCTTCGCCCGACGCTCCTTGCGGGCGGCAGCGGCCTTCGCCACGTTCTCGCGGACGGCCGGCAGAACGACGACCTTGCCGCCCGCCTTCTCGACCGCCTCGACCGCCGACTTGGACGCGCCGGCGACCTCGATCGTCACCTTGGCCGTGAACTTGTCCCGGCCGTCACCGAGCAGCCTGACTCCGTCCCGCGCACGACGGATAACGCCGCTCTCGACCAGGCGTTCGGCCGTGATCGTTTGATCGGCCGCAAGCTTCTTGTCGTTGATCGCGCGCTGCAGCTGATCGAGGTTAAGTTCCTGGAAATCGCGGCGGAACACGTTGTTGAAGCCGCGCTTGGGCAGGCGCCGATAAAGCGGGGTCTGGCCGCCCTCGAAGCCGTTGAGAGCCACACCCGAGCGCGCCGTCTGGCCCTTGCCGCCGCGCCCCGACGTCTTGCCGAGCCCGGAGCCGATGCCGCGGCCGACCCGCTTGCGCGCCTGGCGGGCGCCACGATTGTCGCGAATTTCGTTGAGCTTCATGATCTCAGTTCCCCGGCCGATCGCGGAAGCGGAATTCCGCTCAGCCTGCCTCTTCGACGCGCACGAGATGGCGCACCTTGTTGATCATACCACGGACTGCCGACGTGTCCTGCAGCTCGCGGGTACGATGACGCTTGTTGAGCCCGAGACCGATCAGGGTCTGGCGCTGATCCGCCTTGCGGCCGATCGGGCTTCCGATCTGCGTCACGCGGATGACCTTGCCGCCACCGGAATTCGCCTTCGCCATCGCCGATTACTCCCGCGCCGCGGCCGCTTCGCCTTCGCGCCGGCCAATGATGTCGCTGACCTTCTTGCCGCGCTTCGCCGCGACGGCACGCGGGCTCGCCATCGCCGTGAGCGCCGCGAAGGTCGCCTTGATCATGTTGTGCGGATTGCTCGACCCGACCGACTTCGCGACCACGTCCTGCAGTCCGAGCGACTCGAGAACCGCACGCATCGGGCCGCCGGCGATGATCCCCGTGCCGGGCTTCGCCGACCGCAGCACCACCTTGCCCGAGCCGAAGTGGCCATAGCCGTCATGGTGCAGCGTGCGCCCCTCGCGCAGCGGAATGCGCACCATGTTGCGCTTCGCCTGGTCGGTGGCCTTACGGATCGCTTCGGGCACCTCGCGGGCCTTGCCGGTGCCATAACCCGCACGCCCCTTGCCGTCGCCGACGACGACAATGGCCGCGAAGCCGAAACGGCGACCACCCTTCACCACCTTTGCGACCCGGTTGATGCTGACCAGCTTCTCGATCAGCTCGACTTCGCGGTCCTCGCGCCCGGCGCGGTCGCTGTCGCCCCGCCGTCCTCCGGTACGCTCCGCGGCTTGTCCACGTGCCATTGCGTGATTTCCTTGGCGTAAACTTCGATTGTTGCCGATCAGAACGACAGGCCGCCCTCGCGCGCCCCGTCGGCCAGTGCCTTGACGCGACCGTGATAGATGTAGCCGCCGCGGTCGAACACGACCTCCTTGACGCCGGCCTTCACCGCACGGTCGGCCAGAAGCCGCCCGACCTCCTTCGCGGCCGATACGTCCGCGCCGGTCTTGAGCTTGCCCTTCAGATCCGAATCCAGCGTCGATGCCGCGACGAGCGTGGTCCCCTTCGTGTCGTCGATGATCTGCGCGTAGATGTGCTTCGACGAACGGAAGACCGACAGCCGCAGCCGCCCCGCCGACTTGCGGCGGAGGCTTGCCCGTGAACGCTTCTGACGGCGCTCGAACAGCGCCTTCGACTTTTCCTTGGACATGGCTATTTCTTCTTGCCTTCCTTACGCCGGATCGTCTCGGTTTCGTACTTGATGCCCTTGCCCTTGTACGGCTCCGGCTTGCGGAACGCCCGGATCTCCGCCGCAACCTGGCCGACCAGCCGCTTGTCCATGCCCGAGACCGAAAGCGAGGCCTGCCGGTCGCCGACTTTGATCGTCACTCCTTCCGGGATCGGATAGACGACGTCGTGACTGAAACCGAGCTGCAGGTTCAGGTTCTTGCCCTGCACGGACGCGCGATAGCCCACGCCGTTGATCTCGAGATTGACGTTGAACCCCTTCGAGACGCCGGTGATCAGATTGTTGAGCAGTGCCCGATTGGTTCCCCAGAGCGCACGCGCCCGCTTCGACATCGAACGCGGGGTGAGCACGATCCGGGAGTCCTCCTTGGCGACGGCGATCTCGGGATGCACGTACAGCGACTGCTTACCGAGCTTGCCGGTCGCGGTAACCATCTGGCCGGCGATCTCGACGTTGACGCCGCTCGGGATGGCGACGGGCTGTTTGCCGATACGGGACATAATGACCTTCGCCTTGCTTAGAACACCCGGCAGAGCACTTCACCGCCGACATTGGCCGCGCGCGCCTCGCTGTCCGACATCACGCCCTGCGGCGTGGACAGAATCGAGATGCCGAGACCGCCGGCGACCTTGCCGAGGTCCTTGATCTTCGAATAGACGCGCCGCCCGGGCTTCGAAACCCGGGTGATCTCGCGGATCACCGGCGCCCCCTCGTGGTACTTGAGCTCGATCGTGAACTCCGCGACGCCGCGCCGGCGCTCCGCCCAGGAGTAACCGCGGATGTAACCCTCGCGCTGGAGGACGTCGAGCACATTCTTACGCAGCTTGGAGGCCGGGCAAACGACGGTCGACTGACCCGCCACCTGACCGTTCCGGATGCGCGTCAGCATATCGCCCAAAGGATCGCTCATCGCCATATCCAGAACTCCTTACCTCACCAGCTCGCCTTGACCATGCCCGGGATCTGGCCGGTCGAAGCCAGCTCCCGCAGCGCGATACGCGACAGCTTGAACTTGCGGTAGTTGGCGCGCGGACGGCCCGTCAGCTCGCAGCGCAGGCGTACCCGCGACGGCGCCGAATTGCGCGGCAGCTTCGCGAGCTTCAGACGCGCGGCGAACCGTTCCTCCATCGGAAGTTCGCGGTTGTTCGCGATCGCCTTCAGCTTCTCGCGCTTGGCAGCGTACTGCTTCGCGAGCCGCTCGCGGCGCTTGTTCTTTTCGATGGCACTCTTCTTGGCCATGTGATGGATCCTGCTTTCCGGAAAATTAGCTGAGGAAAGGCATGTTGAAGCCCTTGAGGAGAGCTTTCGCCTCCTCATTCGTCTTCGCAGTCGTCACGATGATGATGTCCATTCCCCGGATCGCGTCGATCTTGTCGTAGTTGATCTCGGGAAACACGATCTGTTCCTTGAGGCCGAGCGAGTAGTTGCCGCGGCCATCGAAGCTCCGGCCCGACAGCCCGCGGAAGTCGCGAACGCGCGGCAACGCGATGTTGACCAGGCGATCGAGGAACTCGTACATCCGCGCACCGCGCAGCGTCACCTTGCAGCCGATCGGCAGGCCGCGGCGCAGCTTGAAGTTGGCGATGGCCTTGCGTGCCCGCGCGATCGCCGGCTTCTGGCCGGTGATCGCCATCAGGTCGGCGACGGCGGCGTCCATCTTCTTCTGGTCGTGCGCAGCCTCGCCCACGCCCATGTTGACGACGATCTTTTCCAGCCGCGGCACCTGGAAGCGATTCTTGTACTTGAACTGCTCCATCAGCTGCGGCCGGATCTTCTGCTCGTAGTACTCTTGCAAGCGCGTCGCCATGGCTTTCACCGATCAATCAGCTCGCCGGACCGGCGTGCAAAGCGCACCTTGCGGCCATCGACGATCTTGTAGCCGACCCGGGTCGGCTTCTGGTCTTTGGGGTCGATATGCGCAACGTTCGACACGTGGATGGGAAGCTCCTTCTCCACGATGCCGCCCGGATGTCCCGGCCGCGGCCGCATGTGACGCTTCACCACGTTCACCCCCTGCACGACGACGCGGTTCTCGACGGGCATGACCTTCAGCACGGTACCGGTCTTGCCCCGGTCGCGGCCGGAGATGACGATGACGTTGTCGCCCTTCCTGATCTTCAGCTTCGGCTGCGTCATCACAACACCTCAGGCGCAAGGCTGATGATCTTCATGTAACCCTTCGAGCGCAGCTCGCGCGTGACGGGCCCGAAGATACGGGTACCGATCGGCTCGCCTTCCTTGTTGATGAGGACGGCGGCGTTGCGGTCGAACTTGACGGCCGATCCGTCCTGACGGCGGATCTCCTTCGACGTGCGGACGATCACCGCCTTGTGCACGTCCCCCTTCTTCACGCGTCCCCGCGGGATCGCCTCCTTGACGGAGACGACGATCACGTCGCCGATCGATGCGGTCTTGCGCTTCGAGCCGCCGAGAACCTTGATGCATTGGACGCGGCGCGCGCCGGAGTTGTCGGCAACGTCCAGATTGGTGCGCATCTGGATCATGGCAATATCGTCCTTCCCTTGAACCTGGCGCTCACGCCTTTGCCTCGGCGGAGTCGGTGATCACTTCCCACCGCTTCCGCTTCGATATCGGGCGGCATTCGCGGATGCGAACCTTGTCGCCCACCTTCACCTTATTGCTCTCGTCGTGCGCCAGGTACTTCTTCGAGCGCACGATGAACTTCTTGTAGATCGGGTGCATGAAGCGCCGCTCGACGAGGACCGTGACGGTCTTCTCGTTGACGTCGCTCGTAACCACTCCTTGCAGGACGCGCCTGGGCATTGTTCGTCTCTCTTCCTTACGAAGCCGCGCGCTGGCGCTCGCTGAGCACGGTCAGGATGCGCGCGATGTCACGGCGCACCTCGCGCACGCGGCTGGTGTTCTCGAGCTGTCCGCTTGCGCGCTGGAAGCGCAGGTTGAACTGCTCCTTCCGCAGGTCGGACAGCTGGCTCTTGAGCTCGTCGGTCGTCTTGGCGCGAATGTCGGAAGCCTTCATCGTAACCCTCCTCACTCGCCGATCCGGGAGACGATCCGGGTCTTGATCGGGAGCTTCGCGGCCGCCAGCGTGAACGCTTCCTCGGCGACCGCGCGCGACACGCCGTCGATCTCGAACAGGATCCGGCCCGGCTTGACGCGGCAGATCCAGTACTCCGGCGACCCCTTGCCCGATCCCATGCGAACCTCCGCCGGCTTCACCGAGACGGGCACGTCCGGGAAGATGCGGATCCAGACGCGACCCTCGCGCTTGAGATGGCGCGTGATCGTACGGCGCGCCGCCTCGATCTGGCGGGCGGTGATCCGGTCGGGCTCGAGCGCCTTGAGTCCGTAGGCCCCGAAGTTGAGCGTCGTACCGCCCTTGGCGAGGCCGTGGATCCGGCCCTTGTGGGCCTTGCGGTATTTCGTGCGCTTTGGCGAAAGCATCGTCAGTGTTCCTCGATCAAAGCGTCAGCGGGCCGGTGCCTGCTCGGCCGCGCGCTTGTCCTGCGCCATCGGGTCATGGGCCAGGATCTCGCCCTTGAACACCCAGACCTTCACGCCGCAGGTGCCATAGGTCGTCTTCGCGGTCGCGATGCCATAGTCGATATCGGCGCGCAGCGTATGCAGCGGCACACGCCCCTCGCGATACCACTCGACCCGCGCGATCTCGGCCCCGCCGAGTCGTCCGCTGCAGTTGATCCGGATGCCCTGGGCGCCAAGACGCATCGCCGACTGCACCGCCCGCTTCATGGCGCGACGGAACGCGACGCGCCGCTCGAGCTGCTGCGCGATGTTCTCGGCGATGAGCTTGGCATCGAGCTCCGGCTTGCGGATCTCGACGATGTTCAGGCTCACCTCGCCGTTCGTCATCTTGGCGAGGTCGCTCCGCAGCTTCTCGATGTCGGCGCCCTTCTTGCCGATCACCACGCCCGGGCGGGCGGTATGGATGGTAACCCGCGCCTTCTTCGCCGGCCGCTCGATGACGATCCGCGACACGCCCGCCTGGGCCAGACGCTCGCCCAGGAACTGGCGAAGCTTGATGTCCTCGTGCAGGAGCCGCGCATAATCCGCATCCGCGAACCAGCGCGAGTCCCAGGTCCGGTTGATTCCGATCCTGAGGCCGATCGGATTGACTTTCTGACCCATTACGCGGTCTCCCCGGCTTGCCGCTCCTCGCGCTCGCGCACGATCACGGTCAAATGGCTGAACGGCTTCACGATACCCGCGGCGCGGCCGCGGCCGCGCGCATGGAACCGGCGCATCTGGAACGCCTTGCCGACATGCGCCTCGGCGACGTAGAGCCGGTCGACGTCGAGCTGGTGGTTGTTCTCGGCGTTGGCGATGGCGGCCTGCAGGACCTTCTTCACGGTGCCGGCGATCCGACGCTTCGAGAAAGTGAGGTCCGCGAGCGCCTTGCTCGCATCCTTCCCGCGAATCAGTGCCGCGACGAGGTTGAGCTTGCGCGGACTGACCCGAATGGCGCGGGCAACGGCCTGCGCCTCGTTATCCTTGAGACGGCGCTCGCGCGCTTGCTTGCTCATCAGTCACCCCTCTTGGCCGTCTTGTCGGCCGCGGTGTGGCCATGGAAGGTCCGTGTCGGTGCAAACTCGCCGAATTTGTGGCCGACCATGTTCTCGGTGACGAGCACGGGCAGGAACTTGTGCCCGTTGTACACGCCGAAGGTCAGTCCGACGAATTGCGGCAGGATGGTCGAACGACGCGACCAGATCTTGATGATCTCGTTGCGGCCGCTTGCCCGCGCCTTCTCCGCCTTCTTCAACAGGTATCCGTCGACGAACGGACCCTTCCAAACCGAACGTGCCACGACAGTCTCCGTTTATTTCGCGTTCCGGCGGCGGACGATGTAGCGGTCCGTCGCCTTGTTGTGGCGTGTCTTGTAACCCTTGGTCGGCTTGCCCCACGGCGAGACCGGGTGACGGCCGCCCTTGGTGCGGCCTTCGCCGCCGCCGAGAGGATGGTCGACCGGGTTCATCGCCGTGCCGCGAACGGTGGGACGCCATCCCTTCCACCGGTTGCGGCCCGCCTTGCCCATCGACTGGTTCTGCTGGTCCGGATTCGACACGGCGCCGATCGTGGCCAGGCACTCCGCCGGAACGCGGCGAACCTCGCCCGAGGCGAGCCGCAGCAGCGCGAAACCCTGGTCCTTGCCGACCAGCTGCACGAACGTGCCGGCGGAACGCGCGAGCTGCCCGCCGCGACCCGGCTTCAGCTCCACGTTGTGGATGATCGTGCCGACCGGGATGTTGCGCATCGGCAGCGCATTGCCGGGACGGATGTCGACCCGCTCGCCGGAGACGACCTTGTCGCCCGGGGCGAGGCGCTGCGGCGCCAGGATGTAAGACTGCTCGCCGTCGCTGTAGCGCACGAGCGCGATGAACGCGGTCCGGTTGGGATCGTACTCGATCCGCTCCACCGTGCCCTCGACATCGAACTTGCGACGCTTGAAGTCGATGATCCGGTAGAGGCGCTTGTGGCCGCCACCGTGATGGCGCGTCGTGATGCGGCCGGCATTGTTGCGGCCGCCCGTCTTGGGCTTGCCTTCCGTCAGGCTCTTGACCGGCCGGCCCTTGTACAGGTCACTGCGGTCGATCAGAACGACCGAACGCAACGACGGCGTCACCGGCTTGAACTGCTTGAGTGCCATGATCCGCCTCAGATCCCCGTGGTGACGTCGATCGAATGGCCTTCGGCCAGCGACACGATCGCCTTCTTGTAATCCGACCGCTGGCCGACATGGCCGCGGAAGCGCTTGACCTTGCCGCGGACGTTGATCGTGTTCACCGCCTTGACCTTGACGTTGAACAGACCTTCGACGGCCGCCTTGATCAGCGGCTTGGTCGCGTCGGTGCGGACCTTGAAGGTCACCTGGTTGTACTGCGAACCCATCGTCGCCTTTTCCGTGATGACGGGCGACAGGATGACGTCGTAGAGCTCGTCCTTGCTCAGGTTCGGCTTCTTCGCCTTGGCCGCGCTCATTTCAGTCGCGCCTCCAGGTGCTGAACCGCCGCACGGGTCAAGACCAGCGTGTCGCGGCGGAGAATGTCGAAAACGTTGGCGCCCTGCTGCGGCAGGACGTCGACGCCGGGAATGTTACGGGCCGCTCTCGCGAACTTCTCGTCGACCGTCGGCCCGTCGATGAACAGCACCGACGACCAGCCGAGATCGGCAAAACGCTTCGCGAGCTCCTTGGTCTTCGGCGGCGCCGCGTCGACGCCGTCGAGCACGACGAGCTTGCCGTCGGCGCACTTGACCGAAAGAGCCGTCTTGAGCGCGAGCTTGCGCACCTTCTTCGGCAGGTCGAAGGCATGGCTGCGCGGCGTCGGGCCGAAGATGACCGCACCCTTGCGCCACTGCGGGCTGCGCGTCGAGCCCTGGCGGGCCCGGCCGGTGCCCTTCTGGCGCCACGGCTTGCGGCCGCCGCCGGAGATCTCGCCGATCTCCTTGGTGTCGTGCGTGCCCTGCTGGCGCTTCGCCAGCTGCCAACGCACCATGCGCGCCAGGATGTCGGGCCGCGAAGGCAGACCGAACACGTCGTCGGCGAGCTCGATCTCGCCGGCCTTCTTGTTATCGAGGGTCGTAACCGCGACTTTCATCGTCGTTATTCCTTGTTGCCCTCGGCCGCCGCCGGAGCGCCCGCCTCGGGAGCTCCCGCCTCGACCTTGCGGATCGCGGCCGGCATCGGCGCGTCCTTGGGCAGCTTGCGCTTCACCGCATCGGTGACCAGCACGTAGCCGCCCGATGCGCCGGGCACGGCGCCCTTCACCATGATGAGCCCACGCTCGACATCGGTCGCGACGACCTTCAGGTTCTGGGTCGTGACGCGCTCGGCGCCGTAATGACCGGCCATCTTCTTGTTCTTGAAGGTCCGGCCGGGATCCTGACGACCGCCGGTCGAGCCGTGCGAACGATGGCTGATCGATACGCCGTGCGAGGCTTCGAGGCCGCGGAAGTTCCACCGCTTCATCGCGCCGGCGAAGCCCTTGCCGATCGTGATGCCCGAAACATCGACGAACTGACCAGGCACGTAGTGCGCGGCCGTGATTTCCGACCCCACCTCGAGCAGCGCGTCGGGCGAAACGCGGAACTCGGCCAGCTTGCGCTTCGGCTCCACCTTCGCCTTCGCGAAGTGGCCGCGCATGGGCTTGCCGACGTTCTTCACCTTCGCCTTGCCCACGCCGAGCTGAACCGCGGTGTAGCCGTCCTTCTCGGCCGTGCGCACGGCGACGACCTGGCAGTTATCGAGCTTCAGCACGGTCACGGGCACATGCGAGCCCGCCTCGTCGAAGAGGCGGGTCATGCCCAGCTTCCGTGCGATGACTCCGGTGCGCATGACGCAACGTCCCTTAGAGCTTGATTTCCACGTCGACGCCGGCGGCGAGGTCGAGCTTCATCAGCGCGTCCACGGTCTGCGGCGTCGGGTCGACGATGTCGAGAAGGCGGCGATGAGTCCGGATCTCGAACTGCTCGCGGCTCTTCTTGTCGATGTGGGGGCTGCGGTTGACCGTGAACCGTTCGATGTTCGTCGGCAGCGGAATCGGCCCACGGACCTGGGCGCCGGTGCGCTTGGCCGTGTTGACGATTTCGCTCGTCGACTGATCGAGCACGCGATGGTCGAACGCCTTCAACCGGATGCGGATGCTCTGGTTAACCATTGTCTATCTCCGTGTTGCCGCGTCCGGCACCCCTGGTTTGCGACTACTCGATGATTTTGGCGACGACGCCGGCGCCGACGGTGCGGCCGCCCTCGCGGATGGCGAAGCGCAGGCCCTCGTCCATGGCGATGGGGGCGATCAGGTGCACCTCCATCGTCACGTTGTCGCCCGGCATCACCATCTC
>NZ_DASVCJ010000075.1:0-3427 GCF_036381655.1 Ferrovibrio sp. | reverse complement strand
GCCGAAATCCACGACATGGCCGGTCTTTTTCCTGGCGTCGAAGATCTGCATGAAGCCGCCGCCACCGATGCCGCTCATCCAGGGCTCCAGCGCACCGAGCGCGAAAGCGGTTGCAATCGCGGCATCCACGGCATTGCCGCCATCGCGCAGCACCGATGCGCCGATATCCGCAGCGCGTTGATTCTGCGCGGCAACGACGCCGTTGCGGGAGCGCACGGCCTGCTTGGAGTAGCGAAGGGATCGGCTCAAATTCTGCGACATGGGCTATGCCTCCCGAACATGGCTGTGGCGATGCCGTCGCAGGCAGGGTGCGCAACGATGCGGCATGCGGTCGTTTTGTATGGGTCTCGGACAAAGTCGTGCTTGACCCGGCAACCATTACCATGATGAGCTTTCGTTAGCGGTCAAACAAATACAAGGGGGAGTGCTATGCGTCCGCGTACTTTTCGCACCTTGCTTTCAGCCGTCACCCTCAGCGCCGGACTGGGCATGGCCTTCAGCCTTGCAGCCCCGTCGAAGGACGCCGCGGCCCAGGACGACAAGAAAGTCCTGCGCGTCGTGCCGCATGCCGGCCTGCGCATCACCGATCCGATCATCACCACCGCCTTCATCTCGCGCAATCATGGCTACATGATCTACGACACGCTGTTTGCGGTGGACGACAAGCTGGACGTCAAGCCGCAGATGGTCGAGAAGTATACGGTCAGCCAGGACAAGCTGACTTACACCTTCACCTTGCGCGACGGATTGAAATTCCACAACGGGGCGCCGGTGACGTCGGCCGACGTCATTCCGTCGATCAGGCGCTGGGGCGAACGCGACAGCATGGGCCAGAAGCTCATGGGCTTCGTCAAAAACATGGTCGCGGTCGACGACAAGACCTTCGAGATCATCCTCAAGGAACCCTACGGTCTGGTCATCCAGTCGCTCGGCAAGCCCAGCTCCAGCCCCTGCTTCATCATGCCGAAAGCGATGGCCGAAACGCCGTCCAACAAGAACGTGCCGGATGAGATCGGCTCTGGCCCCTTCCGCATGGTCAAGAGCGAATTCCAGCCCGGCGTGAAGGTCGTCTACGAGAAGAACCCGGACTACAAGCCGCGCAGCGAACCCGCGAGCAGCCTGTCCGGCGGCAAGGTCGTCAAGGTCGACCGCGTCGAATGGATCACCATGTCGGATGCGCAGACTGCGACCAATGCCATCATGAAGGGCGAGGTCGATATCATCGAGCAGGCTTCCTTCGACCTCCTGCCCGAATTGAAGAAATCGAAGGAAGTGGTCATCAAGGATCTGCAGCCGCTCGGCTTCAACTACATGCTGCGGATGAACTGGCTGCAGCCGCCGCTGGATAACGTCAAGATCCGCCGCGTCATCCTCGATGCCGTCAACCAGGAAGATTATCTGGCGGCGCAGGTCGGCGATCCCGACTACTACCATGTCTGCCATGCCATGTTCGGCTGCAAGACGCCGCTGAACACCGATGCCGGCGCGCCGAAGCACTACGACGTCGCCACACTCAAGAAGATGCTGAAGGAGAGCGGCTACAAGGGCGAGAAGATCGTCATCATGGCGCCGAGCGATCTGCTCAGCATCGCGCAGCTGCCGCTGGTGACCGCGCCGCTGCTGCGCGAGATCGGCTTCAATGTCGATCTGCAGACGATGGACTGGCAGACGCTGGTCGGCCGCCGCGCCAAGCAGGATCCGATCGATCAGGGCGGCTGGCACATCTTCCATACCGCCTGGGGCACCGCCGACATGATGAACCCGGTGGTCAATGCCGGCGTGAATGCGCTCGGCAAGACCGGCGGCTGGTTCGGCTGGCCGAAGGATGACGAGATCGAGAAGCTGCGCGACCAGTATGCCCGCGAAGGCGACCCGGCCAAGCAGAAGGAGATCGCCACCGCGATCCAGAAGCGGGCCTACGATCAGGTCATGTATGTTCCGCTCGGCGAATACGCCCAGCCGACCGCGCTGCGCAAGAATATCAGCGGCGCGCTGGAAACCCCGGCCTTCGTGGTCTGGAATATCGAGAAGAAGTAAGCTTACGACGAGACCGTTGCCGCAATGCTGCGTCTGATTGCGTCGCGTCTGGTGGCCGCCATCCCCGTCATGGGGGTGGTGGCCATCTTCGTTTTCCTCCTGCTGCGACTCAGCCCGGGAGACCCCGCCGCGATCCTTGCCGGCGATGCCGCCACGCCGGAAGCCATCGCCGCGATCCGCACCGGCCTGGGGCTGGATCAGCCGATCTGGCAGCAATTCGTGACCTGGATCGGCGATCTGGCGCAGGGCGACCTCGGCCGCTCCGTGCTGTCCAAGCAGCCGGTCATGCACATGATCGCCGACCGGGTCGAGCCGACGATCTCGCTGGCGCTCGTCACCCTGATCTTCTCCGTCGCCGTTGCCGTGCCGATCGGCATCATCGCCGCCTGGAAGCAGAGCAGCTGGATCGACCGCGGCATCATGGCGCTGTCGGTCGCGGGCTTCTCGGTCCCGGTCTTCGTGCTGGGCTATATCCTGATCTACATTTTTTCGATCCGGCTCGATCTGCTCCCGGTGCAGGGCTTCGTTTCGATCAGCGAGGGATTCTGGCCCTTCCTGCAGAACCTGATCCTGCCCACCTTGGCGCTCGGCTTCATCTACATCGCCCTGTTCGCTCGCATTACCCGCGCCTCGATGCTGGAGGTGCTGGGCGAGGACTACATCCGCACCGCGCATGCCAAGGGCCTATCCGAACATGTCGTGCTGATCCGCCATGCGCTGCGCAACGCCGCGGTGCCGATCGTTTCGGTCGTCGGCATCGGCTTCGCGCTGTTGATCGGGGGCGTGGTGATCACCGAGACGGTGTTCAACATTCCCGGCCTCGGCCGGCTGGTCGTCGAAGCCGTACTGGCGCGCGACTATCCGATCATCCAGGGCATCATCCTGCTGTTTTCCGGCATCTACGTGCTGATCAACCTTGCGGTCGACATCGCCTATGTCCTGCTCGATCCGCGAATCCGCTATTAAGGCATCGTTCAGCATGCGCGCCGTTCTTCGTCATCCGCTGTTCCGTAATCCCGCCGTGCTGATCGGCGGCGGCATCCTGCTGCTGCTGGTCGTCATGGCGGTATTGGCGCCAATCCTCAGCCAGGCCGATCCGTTGGCCATCGCGCCGCGCTTCCGGCTCAAGCCGCCGTCCGATCATTTCCTGATGGGCACCGACAAGCTCGGCCGCGACGTGCTGACCCGGTCATTCTACGGCGCGCGCGTTTCGCTGCTGGTCAGCATCTGCGTCGCCACCATCGCCATCTCCGCCGGCCTGGTGATCGGGCTCGTCGCCGGCTATATCCGCCGGCTCGACGGCGTCATCATGCGCGTCATGGACGGCCTGATGGCGATTCCGGGCATCCTGCTGGCGATTGCGCTGGTCTCGCTGTCGGGCTCAAGCCTC
>NZ_DASVCJ010000074.1:0-1055 GCF_036381655.1 Ferrovibrio sp. | reverse complement strand
CTAGAGCGTTTTTCGATCTGAAGGAATCTTGTGGGATTCCGTCGAGTCAGCGTTTGTGATTCAAGATGCGGGCTGGAGCAGGAGGCCTGCATGACGAAACCTCTTTCGCTTGATCTTCGGGAACGGCTGATATCGGCAGTCGACGGCGGGATGACGCGTCGCGCCGCGGCGGAACGCTTCGGTGTTGCACCCTCGACCGCGATCAAATGGGCAGATCGGTGGCGGCGGACGGGCGATATTCGGCCGCGGCCGCAGGGCGGGGATTACCGCTCGCACCGGATCGAGGCACATGCTGAGGAGATCCTTGGGCTGATCGAGGAGACGCCGGACATCACGCTCGCCGAGATCGCCGCGTATCTGGATGAGGCGCATGGGCTGAAGGTGGCCCAGAGCACGGTCTGGCGTCTTCTCGACCGTCACGGCATGACGGTCAAAAAAAACCGCGCACGCCAGCGAGCAGCAGCGGGCTGACGTTCTGCGCCGGCGGCGGGCCTGGTTCGAGGCCCAGCCCGATCTGGCGCCGGAGCGGCTGCTGTTCATCGACGAGACCGGCGCTTCGACGAAGATGGCGCGGCGTTATGGCCGGTCGCCTCGGGGCGAGCGCTGCCGGGCGCCAGTGCCGCACGGGCACTGGAAGACGACCACCTTCGTCGGCGCGCTCCGGCTCGACGGCATGACCGCGCCCATGATCCTCGACGGCGCCATGCACGGCGACGCCTTCCTGGCTTACGTGGAACAGGTGCTGGTACCCACCCTCGCGCCCGGCGACATCGTCGTCATGGACAATCTGCCTGCCCACAAGCCGACAGCCGTGCGCAAGGCCATCGAAGCGGCCGGCGCCGAGCTGCGCTTCCTGCCGCCCTACAGCCCCGACTTCAACCCCATCGAGATGGCCTTCTCCAAGTTCAAGGCCTTCCTCAAGAAGACCGCCGCCCGAACCAAAGACGACCTCTGGGACGCCATCGCCCGAGCCATCGAGACCTTCACTCCACAGGAATGCGAAAACTACTTCGCCGCAGCAGGGTATGACTGCGAATGATCGGAAAACGCTCTAG
>NZ_DASVCJ010000073.1:0-14330 GCF_036381655.1 Ferrovibrio sp. | reverse complement strand
CCGATATGCGCATCAAGACCGAACTCGCAGGCCTTCTCGATGAAAACGAGATTGCACGGCGTTCCGCGGAGATCCGCGCAGAAGTCGCCGCCGACAAGGAGCGCGCGAAAGCGGCGGGCGGTCTTTATGTCGTCGGCACCGAGCGTCATGAAAGCCGGCGCATCGACAACCAGCTGCGTGGCCGTTCGGGCCGTCAGGGCGATCCGGGCGCGTCGAAGTTCTTCCTGTCGCTGGAAGACGACCTGATGCGCATCTTCGGGACCGACAAGCTCGACACCATGCTGCAGCGGCTGGGGCTGAAGGAGAACGAAGCGATCGTTCATTCCTGGATCAACAAGGCGCTGGAGAAGGCGCAGCAGAAGGTCGAGGCGCGCAACTACGAAATCCGCAAGAACCTGCTCAAATTCGACGACGTGATGAACGACCAGCGCAAGGTGGTCTACGAGCAGCGCATCGAGCTGATGCAGGCGCAGGACGTCTCCGAGACGGTGACCGACATGCGGCGCGAGATCGTCGACGACCTGGTCAGCCGCCATATCCCCGAGAGGGCCTATGCCGAGCAATGGGACGCGGAAGGCCTGCGCCAGGAAGTCGCCCGCATCTTCGCGCTCGACCTGCCGGTTCCCGACTGGGCCAAGGAGGAAGGCATCGCCGACCAGGCGATCCGCGAACGGCTGCATGATGCGGTCGACCGCCGCATGGCCGAGAAGGCCGCCAATTTCGGCCCCGAGGTGATGCGCATGGTCGAGCGCAGCCTGCTGCTGCAGGTGCTGGACCAGACCTGGAAGGAGCATCTGCACAATCTCGATCACCTGCGCCAGGCGATCGGGTTGCGCGCCTATGCGCAGAAGGACCCGCTCAACGAATACAAGCGCGAGGCGTTCGAGCTGTTCGGCCAGATGCTCTATCGCGTGCGCGAGCAGGTCACCGCGATCCTCGCCCGCGTCGAAATCCGTCCGGAAGAGCCGCCGGCCGGCCTGTTCGCCCGGCCGAGCCAGCCGATGCAGATGCGCGAAAGCCGCGGCGAGGATATCGACGGCGATGACGGCGACGCCGCCCGCGCCGTCCGCGGCGGCGCGGCGACCCAGACGCTGCCCGCCCGGCCGGTGACGGCGCGTAGCGCCCAGGTCGATCCGAACGATCCGTCGACCTGGAAATCGACGCCGCGCAACGCGCCCTGCCCCTGCGGTTCGGGCAAGAAATACAAATACTGCCACGGCAAGTAACGCGGCATGCCATGATCGCGGCATGACGCGGCCCCGGCTCACCGACGGACAGGCGCTCACCCGCGAACAGGCGGCGCGCTTCGCCGTCCTGCCGCTGCGCAATTTGGCGCGCGAATATCCGAACAACATCGCCCATTACCTGACCGGGCCGCAGGATGCGAGGCCGCCGCGGGCGCTGCATCCGATCTTCTACGGCAGCTACGACTGGCATTCCTGCGTACATGGCTGGTGGCTGCTGGCGCGCTGTCTGCGCCGCCATCCGGATCTCGAGATCGCCGCGCGCGCCGAAGCCTTGTTCGCGGCGCATTTCACGCCGGAGCACGGGCTGGCCGAGGTCACCTATTTCGCCGAGCCCGGCCGGGCAAGCTGGGAACGGCCCTATGGCTGGGCCTGGCTGCTGGCGCTGGCGGCCGAACTGGGCGCCTGGCGGCATGACAGGGCCGGGCCGTGGCGCGCGGCCCTGGCGCCGCTGGAGCGGCATATCGCTGCCGCATTGCCGGCCTATTTGGCGAAGCTGGCCTATCCGATCCGCGTCGGCACGCATTTCAACACCGCCTTCGCGCTCATCCTGGCCTGGCGCTACGCCCGGCTGTGCGGCCAGGCCGCCCTGGCCAGGGCGATCGCCGATTATGCGCGCCGCGCCTTCGGGTCCGACCGCGATTATCCGGCGCATTACGAACCGGGCGGCGACGATTTCCTTTCCGGCGCCCTGTGCGAGGCGCTGCTGATGGCCGAGCTGCTGCCCGAGGCCGAGTTCGCCGCCTGGTTCGCCGGCTTTCTGCCGCAGCCGGTCTTCGCGCCGGCGCACGTCGCCGACCGAGACGATCCGAAGGGCGTGCATCTCGACGGACTCAATCTGTCGCGCGCCTGGTGTCTGCGCGGCATCGCCGCCAAGCTGCCCGACCGCGCCGCCGCCCTGCGCGCCATGGCCGATGCCCATGAGGCGGCCAGCCTGCCCTTCCTGGAGAGCGGCGAATACGGCGGCGAGCATTGGCTGGCGACCTTTGCCGCCCTGGCCATCGAGGGGCTGGACAGCTAGCCCTTGCCAAGCCGCGCTCCCTGTGGCTGGCTCGCCGCCAGCACAGGAGGAACGCCATGCCGGTCAGCATCGAACTCTGGCTCGCCTTCGCCGCCGCGGCGGCAGCGCTCATCGCCATTCCGGGCCCGACCACGCTGATGGTGCTGGGCCATACCGTATCGTCGGGCATGCGCATCGGCCTCATCAGCCTGACCGGCGCCGGCCTGCTCACGGCATCCCTGCATCGGGCAAGCTAAGATGCTGCGGCTCGCGCCGACGGCCGAACGCTTCAGCATCGCCATTCCCGAGGCGGCGCTGAAGGATTTGCGCCAGCGGCTGGCGCTGACGCGCTGGCCGGCCGAGCCGGCGGATGCCGCCTGGCAGTATGGCAGCAACGGCCATTACATGCGCCGTTTCCTGCAGCGCTGGCAGAACGGCTTCGACTGGCGCCATTGGGAGGCGCGGCTCAACGCCTTCGAGCATTACCGCGTCAAGCTGAAGCGGCCCGACACGGCGACGCTGCAGAATGTGCATGTCATGCTCGAGCGCGGCTCGGGCGATCAGCCGCGACCGCTGCTGATCACGCATGGCTGGCCGGGCTCGATCTTCGAGTTCGTCGATGTCGTCGAACGGCTGGCGCATCCGGAGCGCTTCGGCGGCAAGGCGGAGGACGCCTTCACCGTGATCTGTCCGAGCCTGCCCGGCTACGGCTTTTCGATGCCGCTGGACAAGCCGATCGGACCGCGCGCCATCGCCAGGCTGTGGCGCGACCTGATGGTGGACGCGCTCGGCTTCGGGCGCTTCTTCGTCCAGGCCGGCGACTGGGGCTCGATCGTCTCGAGCTGGCTCGGCATCGACCATGCCGCGCATGTCGCGGCCCTGCATCTCAACATGGTGCCGCTGCGCCCGCCGCTGGATAAAAGCAGCGCGCCGCTGAGCGAGGCCGAGAAGACCTGGATATTGCGCACCAAGAAGATCGCCGCCAACGAAAGCGGCTATCATGCGATCCAGAGCACTAAGCCCTCGACGCTGGGCTACGGCCTGAGCGACAGCCCGGCGGGGCTGGCGGCCTGGATCGTCGAGAAATTCCACGGCTTCGCCCGCGCCCCGATCGAACAGGATCCGCCCTTCGCGATGGATCACGTGATCGCCAATATCGCGCTCTACTGGCTGACCGGAACGGCGGCAAGCGCGACCTGGATCTATTGGGCGGCGCGGCAGACCGGCGACCTCGCCATGCAGCCGGGCCAGTTCGTCACCCCGCCGACCGCCTTCCTGCTGCCGCCCTGGGACCTGGTGCCGCCGCCGCCGAAAGGCTGGCTGGAACGCGGCTATAACCTGGTGCGGCGCCAGGATCTCGAACGCGGCGGCCATTTCGTGGCGATGGAGCAGCCGGAGCGTTTCGTCGCCGATGTGCAGGATTTCTTCAAACGGCAGAGTCTGTAGATGAAAAACGAGCGTTATTACGAAGACTACCAGACCGGCGAGGTGATCGAAGCGGCCGGCGTCACCGTATCGGAGGCCGACATCCTCGATTTCGCCTTCCGCTACGATCCGCAGCCCTTCCATCTCGACAAGACGGCCGCGCAAGCGTCCATCTACAGGGGCCTGATCGCCTCCGGCTGGCAGACCGGCCTGCTGGGCTTCCGCATGCTGCTGCAGGCGAATCTGCTCGGCAAGGGCAGCATGGGCTCGCCCGGCCTGGACGAGCTGCGCTGGTTCCTGCCGGTGCGGCCGAACGACACGCTCTATGCCAAGGCGCGCATCGAGGAGAAGCGCGAGAGCCAGTCCAAGCCGGATCGCGGCATCGTCAGGATGAAATACTGGATCGAGAACCAGAAGGGCGAGACGGTGATGAGCTTTCTCGGCACCCAACTGGTGAAGAAGCGGCCCGGCTGAGTGCTACAGCAGCGCCGCCATCGCCAGCAGCATCAGCGCGGTGACGTAAAGCAGGCCGAACCAGCGGCGGATTTTATGCCGGCGCAGGCCGTGCAGCAGCTCGATCGCCTGCAGCCGGCCGTCCTGCAGAAAGGCGAGCCAATAGCCGCGCGTGGTGAAAAGGGGATCGTTCATACTGCCCTCCGGGACCGCGATGCGGTGCAATCTGCACGGATCGCGCTGCGGCCATGGCAGTACCCGATGGCGGAGCGGCCGAGAATGCTAATTTCCAAGCAGGTTATCCAAAAATAACATGCGGGGTCGCGGCGGCTGTATCGCCGCCCATTCCGCGCTAGGATGCGGCATGGCCGTATCCGTATCTGCATCTGCATCCGCCCTGCCGCTTGAAATCGCCGCCGAGGTGGCGGATGCCCTGGCGGCCGGCCGCGCCGTGGTGGCGCTGGAATCCACCATCGTCAGCCATGGCCTGCCCTGGCCGGAGAATATCGAAACGGCGCGGGCGGTGGAGAAGGCCGTGCGCGACAACGGCGCGGTGCCGGCGACCATCGCAGTGATCGACGGCCGGTGCCGCGTCGGCCTCGACGCCGCGGCCTTCGAGCGGCTGGCGCGCGACACATCAGTGGGCAAGGCCTCCAGCCGCGATCTCGCGGCGCTGATGGTGCGCCGGGGCTCGGCCGGCACGACGGTCTCGGCCACCATGCGGCTGGCCGCGCTGACGGGGATCGCGATCTTCGCAACCGGCGGCATCGGCGGCGTGCATCGCGGCGCCGAGCAGAGTTTCGACATCTCCGCCGACCTGATCGAGCTCGGCACCACGCCTGTCGCCGTCGTCTCCGCCGGCGCGAAATCGATTCTCGACATCCCGAAGACGCTGGAGGTGCTGGAGACGCAGCGCGTGCCGGTGATCACCGTCGGCTCGGACGAGTTCCCGACCTTCTACACGCGCAACAGCGGCATTTGCGCCGAGCAGCGTCTGGATACGCCCGCCGAGATCGCCGCCGCCGTCGCGCTGCATCGCCGGCTCGGCTCCGGCACCGGCCTGCTGATCGCCAATCCGATTCCGGAAGCGGACAGCCTCGCGCCGGACCTGATCGACGGCGTCATCGCCGGGGCGATCCGCGAGGCGGAAGTCCGCGGCATCAGCGGCAAGGCGATCACGCCCTTCCTGCTGGAACGCATCAACGCCGCCAGCGGCGGCCGCAGCCTGCAGGCCAATATCGCGCTGGTGAAGAACAATGCCGCGCTGGCCGCGCAGATCGCCGCGGAACTGGCCAGGCCCGGCTAGGCCGGCGGCGCGCCGTCGCGGAACGCACGGACCATGACACGCCATCTCCTTTTCCTGCCCGGCGCCAGCGGCGCGGCGAGCTTCTGGCATCCGCTGGGCGCGCTGCTGCCGCAGGCCTGGCGCAAGACCTATCTGAGCTGGCCGGGGCTGGGCGACGAGCCGCATGTGCCGGGACTCGACAGTCTCGAGACGATGGCAACGCATGCCGCCAGACATCTCTCGCCGCGCAGCGCGCTCGTCGCGCAATCCATGGGCGGCATCGTTGCGATGCGGCTGGCGCTGCAATATCCGGAGCGGGTTTCGCATCTGGTGCTGGCCGCCAGCTCGGGCGGCATACCGCTCGAGGGTTTCGATGCCGCCGACTGGCGCGCGGAGTATCGCCGCGACTATCCGCGTGCCGCGGAATGGATCACGCGGATCAGGCCCGATCACGCCGCCGCGCTGCCGCGCGTCGCGGCGCCGGTTTTGCTGCTCTGGGGCGATGCCGATCCGATCAGCCCGGTTGCCGTCGGCCGGCGCCTGCTGTCGCTGCTGCCGAATGCCAGGCTGCAGGTGTTCGCCGGCGGCGATCATGGCTTTGCCCGCGGGCGCGCGGACGAGATCGCGCCGCTGGTTCGCCAATTTATCGGTGAAACAATCGCCGCTCCCGCGAAGGCGGGACCCCGGCTTCAGGAATGACCGGATGCCCGCCTTCGCGGGCATGACGAAAGAAGGTGCCGCTTACAGGAAATTAGAGCCCGGTCGAGCCCATCTCGAGGAATTTGCGCCGGCGCGCCTCGCGCAGCGAGCCAGGCTCCTGGCCTCTCAGCTCGCGCAAATGCCGCTCGAGCGCATCGCCCAGATCGGCGATGGCCTTGGCCGGCTCGCGATGCGCGCCGCCGACCGGCTCCTTGACCACCTCGTCGACCACCTTGAGCTTGAGCAGGTCCTCGGCGGTCAGCCGCAGGGCTTCGGCGGCATCCGGCGCCTTGGCGCCGTCATTCCACAGGATGGCGGCGCAGCCTTCCGGCGAGATCACCGAATAGATGGCGTGTTCGAACATCACCACGCGGTTGGCCGCCGCCAGGGCGACGGCGCCGCCCGAGCCGCCCTCGCCGACAATGGCCGACACCAGCGGCACGCGGATATCGAGGCAGCAATCGATGGCGCGGGCGATGGCTTCGGCCTGGCCGCGCTCCTCCGCCTGCACGCCGGGATAGGCGCCGGCGGTATCGACCAGGGTGATCACCGGCAGGCGGAAACGGTCGGCCAGCCGCATCAGCCGGATCGCCTTGCGATAGCCTTCCGGCTTGGCCATGCCGAAATTATGCTTCACGCGGCCTTCGATGCCGCGGCCCTTCTCATGGCCCATGATCATCACCGCCTGGCCGCGGAAGCGGGCCAGGCCGCCGATGATCGCCGCGTCCTCGGCGAAATTGCGGTCGCCGGCGAGCGGGACGAAATCCTCGACCAGCTGGGCGACATAGTCGGCGAAATGCGGCCGGTCCTGATGGCGCGCGACCTGCGTCTTCTGCCAGGCGCCCAGCTTGGCATAGGTCGCCTGCAACTGCTGGGCCGCCTTGGCCTGCAGCCGCTCCAGTTCCTCGCTGATGTCGGTGTTGCCGCCATCGGCGAGCTGTTTCAGCTCGGCAATCTTGGCCTCAAGCTCGGCGATCGGCTTTTCGAATTCCAGGTAAGAGCGCATGGGCGCCTCCTGTAGCATGGATCGCGGCCCGGCACAAACGTCACAAGCCGTTGACAAGGCAGAGAATTTCCATCCCTTTCGGGCCGGGCCCGCGCGTGCTATAGCCTCGCCGCCTTATCCCGAAACCCCTCAGCCGCCTGGGACCTGTGCCATGTCCGCTGCCCTCATTCCCGTCCGCCGCGCCCTGATTTCCGTTTCCGACAAGACCGGCCTCGTCGAGTTCGGCAAGGCGCTTTCCGGCCACGGCATCGAGATCCTGTCGACCGGCGGCACCTACAAGGCGCTGAAGGAGGCCGGCGTCGCCGTGAAGGAAGTGGCCGAGCATACCGGCTTCCCCGAGATGATGGACGGCCGGGTCAAGACGCTGCATCCGACCATCCATGGCGGCATTCTCGCGCTGCGCGACGAGCCCGAGCACAAGGCGGCGATGGACAAGCACAAGATCCCGCCGATCGATCTGGTGGTGGTCAACCTCTATCCCTTCGCCGCCACGGTCGCCAAGGGCGCCGATTTCGCCACCTGCATCGAGAATATCGATATCGGCGGCCCGGCGATGATCCGCTCGGCGGCGAAGAATCATGGCTATGTCACCGTCGTCGTCGATACCGCCGATTACGGCGCGGTGCTGGACGGGCTGAAGGCCAATAACGGCGCCACCGATCTGACGCTGCGCCGCAAGCTCGCCGCCAAGGCCTATGCGCATACCGGCGCTTACGACGCGATGATCGCCACCTGGTTCGCGCGCCAGAACGGCGAGGATTTTCCGCCCACCCTGCTGCTTTCGGCCGAGCGCAAGCAGACCCTGCGCTATGGCGAGAATCCGCATCAGCGGGCGGCCTTCTATGTCAGCGGCGAGCAGCGCCCCGGCGTCGCCACCGCCCGGCAGTTGCAGGGCAAGGAGCTCAGCTACAACAACCTGAACGACACGGATGCCGCCTTCGAGCTGGTCTCGGAATTCTCCGATGCACCGGCGATCGCCATCATCAAGCATGCCAATCCCTGCGGCGTCGCCACGGCGGCCTCGCTGAGCGCGGCCTGGGATGCCGCCTTGCGCTGCGATCCCACCTCGGCCTACGGCGGCATCGTCGCCATGAACCGCAGGCTGGACAAGGCCACCGCCGAGAAGATCGCGCAGATCTTCACCGAGGTGATCGTCGCGCCCGAGGCCGACGACGACGCCCAGGCGTTGCTGGCGGCGAAAAAGAATCTGCGTCTGCTGCTGACTGGCGGCATGGCCGATCCGCTCAGCCAGGGCTGGTTCGTCAAATCGGTCGCCGGCGGCTATCTGGTGCAGACCCGCGACGCCGGCCGCGTGAGCCAGGCCGAGCTGAAGGTGGTGACCAAGCGCAGCCCCTCGCCGCAGGAACTGGCCGACATGCTGTTCGCCTTCCGGGTCGCCAAGCATGTGAAGTCGAACACCATCGTCTATGCGAAGGACGGCGCGACGGTCGGCATCGGCGCCGGCCAGATGAGCCGGGTCGATTCCGCGCGCATCGCCTATCGCAAGGCGCAGGATGCCGCCAAGGCCGCCGGCATCGGCGAGGCGCTGACCAGGGGCAGCGTCGCCGCCTCCGATGCCTTCTTCCCCTTCGCCGACGGCCTGGAAGCGCTGGTCGAGGCGGGCGCGACCGCGGTGATCCAGCCGGGCGGCTCGATCCGCGATCAGGACGTGATCGATGCCGCCGACAAGGCCGGGCTGGCCATGGTCTTCACCGGCATGCGGCATTTCCGGCACTGAGAGACGGGACCGAGCGATGTACAAGCTGTATTGGGCGCCGGGCACCGCGGCGATGGCGCCGCAGGCCGTGCTGGAAGAGATCGGCGCCGCCTACGAGCCGGTGCGGCTCGACATCGCCGCCAGGCAGCATGAACAACCGGAATACAAGGCACTCAATCCGAACGGCCGCATCCCGACCCTGGTGGATGGCGATTTCGTCATCTTCGAGACCGCCGCGATCTGCCTCTATCTTTGCGAGAAGCATCCGCAGGCGAAGCTGGCGCCGGCGGATCTGCAGACGCGCGGCCGCTTCTATCAATGGCTGACCTACATGACCAACACGGTGCAGGTCGGCTTCCTCGACTGGTTTCACCCCGACTGGACCTTCTCCGACCGCGACGGCCAGGCGGCGCTGAAGGCGCAGGCGGAGGAGACGCTGTATCGCAATTTCCAGGTGTTGAATGACGGCGTCGGCGACCGGCCTTTCGTGACCGGCGAACAATTCACCGTCTGCGACATTTTCCTGACGATGATGGCGCGCTGGAGCCGCTTCCTGCACAGACCGATGTGGCAGTGGCCGAACCTCAGGCGCATCGCCGCCGCGACCCATATGCGGCCCGCCTTCCAGCGCATGATGCACAAGCAGGGCATCGCCTGGGCCGAGAACTGGCCCCGGGACTGATCGCGCGCCGCAGCCTTGCGGCCGCGGGAACCGAGCTCCCTATTCGTATGCAGGTTGCCCGCAATGCGCGATTGCATTGCGGTATGAACAACCCCTCTTGTCCTGAGCCGACCCGAGCGCCAATATGATGGCGGTAGGGGGCGCTATCTCGCTGTAGGTCAAGGGGATTTCGCATGCTGCTTCATGGCATTTTGAAAGGAATAGTGAAGAAGGGCTCGCTGACGGTGATCGATCATCGCGGCCGGGCCCATCAATACGGCGCGCCGGCGAACGAGGAGACCGTCGTCATTCGCCTGCACAAGCCCTCGACGAGCTGGCGCCTCGCGGCCAATCCGAAGCTGGCCGTGGGCGAGTGCTACATGAACGGCGATCTTTCCGTCGAAAAGGGCTCGATCTACGATTTCCTCGCCGTCGTCGTGCACAATCTGGGGCCGCAGGGCACCATCCCCTTCCAGGGCGTGCAGCGCAGCTTCGAGAAGCTGATGCGCCTGTGGTACCAGTTCAATCCGCAAAGCGCCGCCAGCCGCCGCGTGCGGCATCACTACGATCTCGACGGGCAGCTCTACGATCTGTTCCTCGATACCGACAAGCAATATTCCTGCGGCTATTTCCCGGCGCCGGACGCGACCCTGGAGCAGGCCCAGCTCGCCAAGAAGCGGCATATCGCCGCCAAGCTGAGAATCCGCCCCGGCATGAAGGTGCTGGATATCGGCTGCGGCTGGGGCGGGCTCGGCCTGTATCTGGCGGAGAATTGCGGCGCCGAAGTCACCGGCATCACGCTGTCGCACGAGCAGCATGCGATCGCCAACCGCCGCGCCAAGGAGCGCGGGCTGTCCGACCGGGTGAAGTTCCAGATCTGCGACTATCGCAACATGGCCGGCCAGTTCGACCGCATCGTCAGCGTCGGCATGTTCGAGCATGTCGGCGTGCCGCATTACGCCGCCTATTTCGGCGGCATCCATCGCCTCCTGAAGGATGACGGCGTCGCGCTGGTGCATGCCATCGGCCGTTCGGAAGGCCCCGGCACCACGCCGGCCTTCATCCGCAAATACATCTTCCCCGGCGGCTATATCCCGGCCTTGTCGGAAGTGCTGCCGCGCATCGAGAAGAGCGGACTGTGGGTCACCGATATCGAAATCCTGCGGCTGCATTACGCCGAAACGCTGAAGCATTGGCGCATGCGCTTCCTGGCGCAATGGGACAAGGCCAAGGCGCTCTATGACGAGCGCTTCTGCCGCATGTGGGAATTCTACCTCGCCGCCTCGGAAGTCACCTTCCGCTATTGGGGCCACATGGTCTTCCAGGTGCAGCTCGCCAAGGACGTGGCGACCCTGCCGATCACCCGCGACTACATGATCGACGGCGAGCGCGAGCTGGCCGCGCGCGAGAAGCCGCAGCGGCCGTTTGCGAAATCGGCTTAGGATGTAAGGTCGGATTCCCGCTGCGGCTCCTGCACCTTCCAGAGGATCGTGAAGCCGATTGCCAGGAAGATCAGCACGACCGCGGCGGCGACGCGCTGGGTCTGGAACAGCGGCGTGGCGATGCCGATCAGCAGCGGCGCGGTGAATGTCGTGGCGCGGCCCGACAGCGAGAACAGGCCGAAGAACTCGCCCACCATGTCGGGCGGGCTGAGCCGCGCCACCAGGGTGCGGCTGGCCGCCTGGATCGGCCCCAGCCCGATGCCGAGCAGGAAGGCGCAGAGGAAGAAGACGCGCTCGCCCGCCGAACCGAACAGGCCGGCATCGGCGGCGCGCGGCGCGACGGAAATGCCGAACAGAACGCTGTCGGCGGTGATGGACAGGATGCCCAGCGCCCCCATCGCCACCGCGACGATGGCGATCTGCACGGCGCGTTTGGAGCCGATCCTGTCGTCCAGCCAGCCGCCGGCGATCACGGCGGGAATCGCGACGACATTCAGCACGATGCCGAACAGGCCGAGCTCGGTGGTGCCCCAGCCGAAGATGCCGGCGGCGTAGATGCCGCCGAAGCCGATGATGGCGACGAGGCCGTCGTAGTAGATCATGTAGGCGATCAGGAAGCGCAGCAGGTTGCCGTAGCGCCGCACATGCCGCACGGTGCCGATCACGCGAGCGATGCCGTTGCGCACCACGCGGCCGAATGGCTGGCCGGAGCCCTTGCGGTCCGGCGTGAACAGAAACATCGGCAGCACGAAGACGATCAGCCACAGGGCCGTGGCCGGGCCGGTGATGCGCTCGGCCTCGAAATCGGCGCGCCGCAGGCCGAGCAGCACCTCGCCTTCCGGCGGAACGATGCCGATCAGCTCGGGCTGCGAGACGATCAGGATGCCGATCAGCGCGATCATGCCGCCGACATAGCCCATGCCCCAGCCCAAACCGGACAGCCAGCCGACGCGATCCGGCGTCTCCAGCCCGGGCAGCAGCGCGTTGTTGAAGGTGATCGAATATTCGGCGGCGATATTGGCCAGCACCAGGCCGAGCAGCACCAGCGGCAGCACCTGCGGCTCGTTCGGCTGTGCCAGCCATAACAGCGCGCAGCCGAAGGCGAGCAGAGCCTGAAAGACGATCAGCCAGGGCTTGCGCCGGCCGCCGGCATCGGCGATGGCGCCGAGGAAGGGCGCACCCAGGGCGACCAGCGCCGCCGACAGCGATTGCGTGAAACCCCAGAGCGATTGCCCCTGGATCGGATCGCCGATCACCTTGCTGGTGAAATACGGAGCGAAAATGAACGTGGTGATGACGGTGAAATACGGCTGATTGGCCCAGTCGAACATCGCCCAGGACAGGCGGGCCCGCCGGGACGCCCGTTGCCGCACGGGCTCCGCCATTTTCGGCTCTGCCGGCGTCGTCGGCTCGCTCGCCCCTGCCATCTGCTCCCCCACAGCGTTATGCCGTCATCCTAGCCGTCCGGCATGGCCGGTTGCTACGGCCATGCCGATCCGTCCTTCCCGATCTGCCCTTTTTCGCGTCAGCCGGATTTCCGCGCAGGACCGGCTTGCCAAGGCGCATCATACGATGACAAACTAAATCACAGTGCGTGCTGTATATGCCAGCCGCGCATGTCTTAACGGGGAGATCAAAGACAATGGCTTGGAAGACGTGGCTATCTGCAGCCGTGCTCAGCGCTGCATTGGTCGGCGGCAATGCCCTGGTGGCGACGAATGCCGGAGCCCAGACCAAATGGGACCTGCCGGCCGGCTATCCGGCAACCAATTTCCATTCCAAGAACCTGCAGCTTTTCGCCGACGACGTGAAGAAGCTGTCGAACGGCAAGCTCGACATCACGATCCATCCCGGCGCCTCGCTGTTCAAGGTGCCCGAGATCAAGCGCGCCGTGCAGACCGGCCAGGCGCAGGCCGGCGAGCTGCTGATGTCGAATGTCGAGAACGAGATACCGATCTTCGGCATCGACACCGTTCCCTTCCTCGCCACCTCCTATGACGACGCGATGAAGCTGTACAAGGCGTCGAAGCCGATCATCGAGAAGAAGCTGCAGGCCCAGGGCATGACGCTGCTCTATGTCGTGCCGTGGCCGGCGCAGGGCATCTACGCCAACAAGGAACTCAAGACCCTCGACGACATGAAGGGCCTCAAGTTCCGCGCCTACAATCCGGCGACGTCGCGGATCGCCGAACTGGTCGGCGCCCAGCCGGTCACCATCCAGGCCGCCGAACTGGCGCAGGCCCTGGCGACCGGCACGGTCAATTCCTTCATTTCCTCGCCCTCGACGGGGCGCGATTCGAAGGTGTGGGAAAGCCTGAAGTATTTCTATGACGCCCAGGCCTGGCTGCCGAAGGACATGGTCTTCGTCAACAACGAGGCGCTCGGCAAGCTCGACGCCGCCTCGAAGAAGGCGCTGATGGATGCCGCCGCCGCCGCCGAAACCCGCGGCTGGCAATTGTCCAAGGCCGAGGCCGACGACGCCAAGGCCGCATTGATCAAGGGCGGCATGACCGTGCAGCCGCCCTCGCCCGAGCTGGCCGCCGGCTTCAAGAAGATCGGCGAGACGCTGGCCGCCGAATGGCTCAAGAAGGCCGGCGCCGATGGCGAGGCTGCCGTCGCCGCCTACAAGAAAATGTAATCTGCGGCACCGGGCGGGAGACATCCCGCCCGGTTTCCGTTTCCGCCGTTCCTGATTTCCGTCGAATTGCAGTTTCCGATGCGCCCCATTCTCGATCCGCTCTATCGCGCCTGCGGCTGGCTTGCCGGCCTGTTCATGATCGCGCTGCTGATCACCATCCTGCTCAGCATCTTCGGCCGGCTCGCCGGTTTCTATCTGCGCGGCCTCGACGCTTATGCCGGCTATTGCATGGGCGCATCGTCGTTCCTGGCGCTGGGCTATGCCTTCGGCCATGGCGATCATATCCGCGTCACCCTGGTGATCCAGCGGCTCACCGGCACCACCCGGCGCGGCTTCGAGCTTTTCTGTCTTCTGCTGGCGCTTGCCATGAGCGGCGCCTTCGCCTTCTACAGCTGCAAGATGGTCTGGTGGTCCTACAAGTTCCACGACATCAGCCAGTCCAATGACGCGACCCCGCTGTGGATTCCGCAGCTCGGCATGGCGATCGGCACGGCCGTCTTCGCGCTGTCGATCCTCGACGAACTGATCCTGGTGCTGCGCGGCAAGGCGCTCGAAGCCCAGGCCGCCGAACTGGCGCGCACCGAATAAGGGCGGCATCGCACCATGGACCAGATTTTCGTCGCCCTCTTCCTGATCGCCGCGCTGTTCGCGCTGTTCGCCGCCGGCCTGTGGATCGGCCTGGGCCTGCTGAGCTGCGGCTGGATCGCCATGGCCCTGTTCACCGCGCGGCCGGTCGGCGATGCGATGGTGACCACCATCT
>NZ_DASVCJ010000072.1:0-53308 GCF_036381655.1 Ferrovibrio sp. | reverse complement strand
TGGCGCCGCACCAGATGCGCAGCCCAGCCGGCGCGTCGCGATAGGAGCCGATGTCATAGGCGACGCCCTCCCGCTCCAGCAGGTCGGCGATGGCCGACGCGAACTTGGCCTGGTCCGCCGCCGGCAGGGCGGCCACATCGGGATCGACAATCTTGAGGCATACGCTGGTATTGGAGCGCGCCGCTGGATCCTCGGCCAGGAACCGTGCCCAGCTCGACTCAGCGATCCAGCTTTCCAGCGCGGCGAGGTTGCCTTTGGAGCGAGCGATCAGCGCCGGCAGCCCGCCGATCTTCTGCGCCCATTTGAGCGCATCAATCTGGTCCTCCACGCACAGCAGCGACGGCGTGTTGATGGTGTCGCCCTTGAAGATGCCTTCGATCAGCTTGCCGTCCTTGACCAGGCGGAAGATCTTCGGCAGCGGCCATGCCGGCTTATAGGTTTCCAGCCGCTGCACGGCGCGCGGGCTCAGAACCAGCATGCCATGCGCCGCCTCGCCGCCGGTCGCCTTCTGCCACGACCAGGTGACGACATCGAGCTTCGACCAGGGCAGGTCCATCGCGAAAACCGCCGAAGTGGCGTCGCAGATGGCAAGACCCTCGCGGTCGTCCGGAATCCAGTCGCCGTTCGGCACCTTCACGCCGGAGGTCGTGCCGTTCCAGGTAAAGACGACATCGCGCTTCCAGTCGACCTGCTTCAGATCGACGATCTCGCCATAACCGGCCTTCAGCGTGCGGACATCCGCCAGCTTGAGTTCCTTGTTGATGTCGGAAGCCCAGCCGGAGCCGAAGCTTTCCCAGGCCAGCACATCGACGCCGCGTGCGCCGAGCAGCGACCACAGCGCCATCTCGACCGCGCCCGTATCGGAAGCCGGCACGATGCCGATCTTGTAGTCGGCCGGGATGCCGAGCACTTTCCGATGCAGCTCGATCGCCTCGACCAGCCGCGCCTTGCCCTCTTTCGAGCGGTGCGAGCGGCCAACCAGGGCGTTGTTGAGGATTTCAGGGGTCCAGCCGGGGCGCTTGGCGCAAGGGCCGGAGGAAAAATGCGCGGATTTCGGCCGCGCAGCAGGCTTTGCCATATCGCTATCCTTCCAGATAGAAGCGCCCCGTTGGGGGGGCGTGTCCCGCCGCCCTTCTACTCGGACTCGGCGGCGCGCGCAATGGCGCAATCGGCATCCGCAACCCGACTGCGACGATTTTGATCGGAATTATGATTATTCGGCCTTGGCTTCCTGCTCGGCCAATTCCAGCAGCGACGGCGCCCGTTCCGCCACCTCGCGCAGGATGGTCTCCGCCACTGTCAGCCGCTTGCGGGAATCGTCGTCGAGGATGCCCTCGATATGCTCGCGATCGATGCGATCCACGGTCTCCTTGAGTTCCCAGATGGCGGTCAGGAAGACCCGCTGCGTCCCCATCGGCAGGACTTCGGCATCCTCCAGCGCCGGAAAGATGCGCAGCATGACGTCGATCTTCATGCGCAGCAGATCGACCATGAGGCCGCTGTGATAGTCCTTGAGCTGCGCCACGGCTTCGGGTTCGGCATTCGCCATGCGATCTTCGATCAGCACGATGACGCCTTCGATTTCGGTCAGCGCCTGGCGATAATCGTAATAGGGTTCGTAGGCGGAGTGGGTGATCAAGGCGATCGCCTCCTCCGCCATCTTGCGCGCTTGCTTCGTCTGTCGCTGCAGGGCCTTCAGCAGCGTCTCGATTTCGGCCTTCTTGTAGGTTTTTCCGTTGACCTTCGCCATGGCGGGATCGGGAGCAGAATCGTGCGCCCATTATCCACGCCGGCGCGCTTTCGTCACCATCCGATTGCAGTCACCAATCCCAGGATGGCGAAGGCTGCCGCGGCGACCCGCCGAACCAGGGTCATGGGCAGCCGGGCAATCACCTGCTTGCCCAGCAGCACGGCCGGGGCATTGGCCAGGAACAGGCCCAGGGTGCTGCCCATCGCGACCATCGCCACCGAGCTGTAGCGCGCCGCCAGCGCCGTGGTGGCGATCTGGGTCTTGTCGCCGATCTCGGCCAGGAAGAAGGCAACCAGCGTGGTGCAGAAGGCGCCCCAGGCGCGCTTCACGCAGGCTTCGTCATCCTCCAGCTTGTCGGGAATCAGCGTCCATGCCGCCATCGCCAGAAACGACGCCGCCAGCGCCCAGCGCAGCACGGCGCCGCCGACCAGATCGTCGATCCAGACGCCGAGCCAGGCGGCAAGCAGATGATTGGCGATGGTGGCAAGCAGGATGGCCGCCAGGATCGGCAGCGGCCGGCCGAACCGGGCCGCCAGAAGCAGGCTGAGCAATTGCGTCTTGTCGCCGATTTCGGCGATGGCAACGATGCCGGTGGTGGTCAGGAAGGGAGCGAAGGCGGAGAGGCTGGGCACGGGGCAGTTCACATGGACCGGACGGCGGCAATACCGAAGGCTGCCCATCGCCGCCCGGTCCGGGTGCCGATGGTGCAAGCCTAAGGTCTCGCCAGGCGCGACATCGAAGAATGTCCGGCCGGAAGCGCCAAGGCAGCAGATGCTGGTCGTGCCGCCTAGTCTGTTGACGCCTCCCCCGCTCTGGCCCGACGGCCGGCGGGAGGCTACTCCCCAAAGGGTGCGGCAGAGGTTTAGCCCGGATCGGTGGGGCGATCAAGCAAGCGGAGGTTGCCGGCCGGCGGCGATGTCCCGGTCGGCGCAAGCCCACGATCTGCATGCAGGAATATTCCTCCCGCGTGCAGGCGCGGATGATGTTGCAATCTCCAGGCGACAGCGTAGGGATCAAAACGGGAGAAGCGGGGGATGAGGCAGGCTGGCAATGGTCGCGCGCTGTAGAACGGTGGCGTTCCAGGGCATCGAGGTGATGCCGGTCGACGTGCAGGTGCAGCTTGCCAATGGCCTGCCGGCATTTGCCGTGGTCGGCCTGCCGACAAGGCGGTCGGCGAAAGCCGCGAGCGGGTGCGCGGCGCGCTCGGCGCCATCGGCCTGGCGCTGCCGCCCAAGCGCATCGCCGTCAATCTCGCACCGGCCGACCTGCCGAAGGAAGGCAGCCATTTCGACCTGCCGATTGCGCTTGCCCTGCTGGCCGCGATGGGCGTGCCGCCGCCCAATGCGCTGGACGGCTTCGTGGCCCTGGGCGAACTCGGGCTTGATGGCGCGATCAGCGCGGTCAGCGGCATCCTGCCGGCGGCGATCGCCGCGCATGCCGAGGATCGCGGTCTGATCTGCGTGACATCAAGGGCCAGGAGACGGCGAAGCGGGCCTTGGAGGTCGCTGCGGCCGGTGCCCATAATAATCTCCTGTTCATCGGGCCGCCGGGTGCCGGCAAGTCGATGCTGGCGCAGCGCCTGCCCGGCATCCTGCCGCCGCTCGATTCGAACGAGATCCTCGAGGCCAGCATGATCGCCTCGTTGACCGGCCTGCTCGGCGAAGGCAGGCTGACCCGGCGCCGGCCGTTTCGCGCGCCGCATCACAACGCCGCGATGGCGGCGCTGATCGGCGGCGGACTGCGCGCCAGGCCGCGCGAAGGCAGCGCCGAAGTGGCCCGCCGCGTCGCCGCTGCGCGCGATATCCAGCGGGCGCGCTATGCCGCTCCAGCGAACGGCGCCAAGGCGATCCGCACCAATGCCGAGGCCGACGGCGAAGTGCTGGAACGCGTAGCAACGCCGGATGCCGCCGGCCGCGAGTTGCTGAGCAAGGCAGCCGCCGCCATGCAGCTTACCGCCCGCGGCTATCATCGCGTGCTGCGCGTTGCCCGCACGCTGCTTTCGCGCGCTGCCCCCCGGCGCGTGAAACATGCTTGTTCCGGCTGTCACCGTTTGATCACAGCTTGGCGTTAACGATTGCTGCTATCCGGTCTGTAGTTGCACAAACAGATCGCCTTTGCGCCTGATTAGATCGATTCAAAAAACCAGGGAGAAGCGATCGGTTCGTCCCGGCGAATGCCGGGCATGCAGCCAATCAGGCGCGAAGAACCAGACAGCAACTGCCTTTCCCGCGTTCGTTTCCGCGTTTCGCACCAACGTTCACAGAGGAAAGACCAGCATGTCGTGCATGTTTGTGGCCCCCAGCGGCGACTGCGACGACCCCGGCCCATTGCCCTTGGGCGCGATCGATGAACTCAGCAGGACCGGCCTGGACGTGATGCAATACCTGCTTGGCGCACCGCCGGAGAAGCTCAAGCCGCCAGCCGCACAATTCACCGGCGCCGCCAAGAGAACGGATGGCAAGCTTTTCTATCTCAGCATCGTCGCGCCCGAGTTCAAGGCGGGGCCCGACGCCGCCTGGAGCGGTGCATTCTATGCGCCCTTCGGCCATTTCCATGTTGCCGGCAGCGTGAAAGGCGCGGCCGCCGGCAAGGAGGCCGTAACATTGTCGGTCGCGGCGAAACTGGTGCTCGGCAGCAAGGATCTCGTCGCTGCCGATTGGACCGTGCTCGGCCCGAAATCCGATCTGCGGCCGCCTAACCGGTCCTGCCTGATCAAGGCGATCAAAGTGACGGAGAGCGGACCGCATGACAAACGGGATATCCGCATGTGCATTGCACGCCATGCCCCAGAACGCGCATGGGGCGAGCCGAAGACGGTCGTCGCGTCGCAATGCGCCGTGGCGGTCGCCTGCCTGGTGGAGGCGATCTGTTGAGTGGCCACCGGGTTGAGCGGCCAGTGAGTAGAGTTGTCACTTAAGTCTGGCCAGAGAGTAGCTGGTCCGATCGTCACGTTCCGGGCGTGGATCGGAGAATGAGCGGATCGAGGTTCTGTTCCGAATGCGGCGCGCTTATGCCGGCCGCGGCCCGGCATTGCAGCAGCTGCGGCCAATCTGCGCCGCTCGTCTGCCGGCAATGCGGGCAGGCCTGTGCGCCGCAGGCGCGCTTCTGCGGCTTCTGCGGCGCCGCCGTGGACGGCCCTCCGGGCGAGAGCGCGGCCCCGTCGCCGCTGCGCCCGTCCGAGCGCAAGCTGCTGACCATCATGTTCGTCGACATGATCGGCTCACTCGCCGCGATCCGCGATTCCGACCCCGAGGAAGCGCATGATCTGTTTTCGCGCGCGCTCGGCGTCATGACCGCGGCGGTACATTCCTGCGGCGGCACCGTGGTGCGGACCTTGGGCGACGGGCTGATGGTGCTGTTCGGCGCGCCTTCGGCGCGCGAAGATCATGCCGTCGCCGCCTGCCACGCCGCCCTGCGCATCGTCGAATCCATCCAGCAGGTCTGGGCCTCCACGCCCAATCTCAACGTGCGCATCGGCCTGCATTCCGGCCTGGTCGTGGTCGGGCAGGCCGCCAACGACCTCAGCATGGAATACGACGCCACGGGCGTCGCGGTGCATATCGCATCCCGGCTGCAGAACGCCGCGCTGCCGGGCACAGCCGTCATGACCGCGGCGACACAGAAGCTTGTTGCCCACGAAATCGAGACGCATTCGCTCGGCCTGGTGGCCGTCAAGGGACTGGAAGAGCCGCTCGAGATTTTTGAGCTGCGCGGCCCGCGGCAGCAGCATGCCCCGGCGAGCGAAGCGGTCGAGAGGGTCTTCGTCGGCCGCGCCTCCGAACTGGCGGAACTGGCCGGCGCCTTGCGGTCGACGCTGCTGGGCAAGGGCCGCTTCGTCGGCATCGTCGGCGAAGCCGGCGTCGGCAAAAGCAGCTTCATAGAACGCTTCCTGGAACTCCAGGGTGCCTCGATTCCGGTCTTCCGTGCGACATTGGAGCGCTATGCCGGCACCGTGCCGTTTCATCCGATACGGCATCTGCTGTCGTCGATCTTCGGGCTGGCGGCCATGCCGCCGGCGCAGCGCCATGAGGCCGTCCAGCGTCATCTGGAGAAACTTGGGCCCGCCTCCCTGGAGCTGCATGCGCCGCTGGCCGACCTGCTGGAAACCGGGGCCGTACCGCCGGACTGGCCCCTGCTCAATCCCGACATCCGCAGCCATATGACGATAGCGGCGGTCCGCACCCTGCTGCTGAAGGAAAGCGAGCAGCGGCCACTCGTGCTGATCATCGAGGATATCCAGCGGGCCGATTCCGCCACGCTCAATCTGCTCGGCATATTGGCCGATGCGATCGCGCAGCACCGGATCCTCCTGCTCGCCTCCTTCCGGCCGGATTTCAATCCCGCCTGGAGCGACCGGCCGGCCTATCGCACGCTTCGCCTGGACCGCCTCAATTCAGCCGAGGCCGATGAACTGATCGACCGGCTGGTCGCCAAGACCATCGCGCCCGGCCTGCGGCATTTGCTGGCCAACCATAGTCAGGGCAATCCGCTTTTCCTGCGCGAGACGATCCGGACCCTGGTCGATGCCGGCATTCTTGGCGGCGAGGCCGGCGCGCGGCGGCTGCTGCGCGAACCGGGCCGCTTCGATGCGCCGGCCTCCGTGACGGCGATGATCGCCGAGCGCGTCGATCGCCTGCCGCCCGCACTCAAGGACCTGCTGCTCTCCGCGAGCGTGCTGGGAGAGCAGTTTCCGCCCGACATCCTGGCCGAATTCGCCGGCAGGCCGGCCGACAGCCTGCGTGAAAGCCTGCGGGTTCTGGAGGCGCACGAACTGATCCGGCAGGTCGCGTATTTCCCCAAGCCGCTTTTTGCATTCCGCCATGCCCTTATTCAGGAGGTCTGCTATTCCAGCCTGCTGAAGCGCCGCCGGCGCGAACTGCATGCGCTCGCGTTCAATATCCTGAGCAGCAACCGCGTATCGCCGCCCGCCATCGAGCAACTGGCGCATCATTCTTTCCGCGGCGGCCTGTGGGAGAAAGCCGTCGAATATTGCCGGGCAGCCGGCCGCCGGGCGCTTTATCTGTCGGCCAACCGCGAAGCCGTCCGGCTGTTCGAGAATGCGATCGCCGCCCTGGCGCGGGCCGACCCGGAGGGGTTGCGGCTGGCCGAGGCGATCGACGTGCAGCTCGAATTGCGCGCGGCGCATGTCCCGCTGCTGCATATGGAGAAGGTCGGCCAGATCCTGAACAGCGTCCATGCAGCCGCCCTCCGCCTCGGCGACCGCAGCCGTCTGGCGCAGATCACCGGCTTCATGGCCGGCCATGCTTACCTGACGCAGAATCCGCGCAGTTCGCGCAAGCTGTGCCTGACCGCGCTGCGCCTGGCCGGGGCAACCGCCAATCCCAGTCTGCTGGTTGCGCCGCATATCTATCTCGGCCAGGCCCTGCACGCGCTTGGCCACTTCCGCAAATCGGTCGCGGTACTCAAGCGCAATCTGGCGATCCTGTCGGCGCTGGATCCCCAGGCCAGCCTCGGATTGCCCAGCCTGCCGCTGGTCATGACGGGACGCTGGATCGCGCTGTCGCTGGCGGAGCTGGGGCATTTCGAGGAGGCCGAGAAATTCGCCCATGTCAGCGAAACCGAAAGCCGCCATCAGCGGCCTTTCGATCAGGTCTACTCGAAATCCGCCCTGGGCTTCGTCCTGCTGATCCGCGGCGACTACGAGCGTGCCCGCGACGAGACCGCCGAGGCGCTCGGCATTGCCGATCAACGCGACATTCCCTTCATGATCCCGGTCGTCGCCTCCCAGCTCGGCCTGCTGCAGGCCTATCTCGGCAATCATGACGAAAGCCTGCAGCTTACGCGCCGGGCAGTGCGCACCGCCGAAGACATCGGCATCTCGGCCGGAAGGTCGCGCTGGTATACGCGCCTGGGGGAAAGCTGCCTGCTGGCCGGCGATGCCGCAGAAGCGGCGCGATACGCTCAGATGGCGATCGATCTGGCAAGGCAGGAATACGAGCTGGGCTATGCGTGCTACGCGATCCGGCTGCGGGGCGCGATTGCCCTGGCTTCAGGCCAGGACATCGAGACTGCCCGCGCCGATATCCTGGATTCCCAACAGCGCGCCCAGCATCTCGGCATGGCGCCGCTGGCAGCGAAATGCGCCCTGGATCTGGCCATGATCGAACGCAAAGCCGGGCAGCCGGCGCTGGCCCGCCGTTACGCCGATCAGGCGATTGCCGAATTCCGGCGGCTTGGCATGGCGGCCTGGGCCGAGCGGATGATACGGGAATTCGGCGCCGCGAGCTTTGCCGCCGGATGATCGGTCAGATCTGCTCAGACAGATAGATGGCGCCGAGGATTTTCGTGATCGCGCTGCCGTCGGCCAGCGGCAGGGCCAGTTTGTCGACGCACAGATGCTTGTGGGAGGACGGGCTGGAGCGCGAGACGTAAAGCGGTTTGCCCGAGAAAAGAACCTCGCGGTATTCCTCCAGCGGCTTCTCGCCGATCATACGGCTGGCCTCCGACACGTCGCGGCCCGTCAGGTCGAAGCCGAATTGCATGGCAAGATCGCTGCCATAGAGGCGGTAGCGGAAATCCCCGCCGGGCAGGCAGTCGAGGATCATCAGATGGCCGAACCACGGCCGCAGATCCTCGATCGTGAAATCGGCCCGGCCGGGAGCCGGGCGGTCGCCGCGTTTTTCCATCCATAAACGGCGCAACGCCTCCAGCTGCGGATGGGCCGGCACCGTGCTGTCGACGCCGCCGAGATTTAGAATACGCCGCTTCAATTGCATCATCATGTCCGACTCCGTCCGATGCCTGCCATCAGAACGCGGCATTGCCGGAATACTGAATTATTTTCCGGTAATCGCCGGAAGCCGCGAGGTAATTTTCAGGTTATGTCGGCCTCCACTGCCCGCGTCGGCGATGGCGGCAAAATCCGCTTGTAAATCCGAGTCATCAATTTACACTGTATATCTATGCCCAGGGTTCTGTCGCAGGCCGAGATCGAAGCCTTCCGCACGCGGCTTTGCGCCGCCGCCGAAAAGCGCATGGCGCGCCATGGCGCGGAGGGCCTGTCGATGCGCCAACTGGCCGAAGACCTCGGCTGCAGCGCGATGACCCCCTACCGCTATTTCCGCGACAAGAACGAGATCGTTGCCGCGGTGCGCACCGCCGCCCTGCTGGATTTCGCCGCCGCGCTGGAGGCCGCGGCCAGGAGCAACGGCAATGCCCGCAAGCGCGGCCGCGCGGTCGGCAAGGCCTATATCCGCTTCGCGCTGGAAAACCCGGACCGCTACCGCCTGCTGCATGAGGCCCTGCAATGCGATCCGGCCGACTTCCCCGATCTCGCCCGCGCCCAAGCGCGTTCGCGCCGCACCGTCTCGGCCTATATCGAGGATCTGGTGGCCGAAGGCGAGCTGGAAGGCGATCCGGAGGTGCTCGGCCATATCTTCTGGGCCACCACGCATGGCCTGCTCACGCTGCATCTTGCCGGCCGGCTCGGCGGCCGGCTGAGCTTCGATACGCTGTATCGCGCCGCCATGCGGCTGCTGGCGCGCGGCGCGGCGCCTCAACCGCAAACCGCCCCGGCGCGGCAGCGCCGGCGCGCCTGATCATTTTAAGAAACGAAAGGAAATGCCCATGCCCATTCCCGCCGTCCTGCAAGGCCGCCTCAGCCTGCCGGTGATCGCCTCGCCGATGTTCATCGTCTCCGGCCCCGAACTGGTGATCGCCCAGTGCAAGGCCGGTGTCGTCGGCTCGTTCCCGGCCTTGAACGCCCGGCCGGCCGAGATGCTGGAGCAATGGCTGCAACGCGTCACCACCGAACTGGACGACTACCGCGCCAAGCACCCCGAGAAGCCGGTCGCGCCTTTCGCGGTAAACCAGATCGTGCATCACACCAACGACCGGCTGCAGCATGATCTGGAAGTCTGCGTCAAATACAAGGTGCCGATCATCATCACCAGCCTGCGGGCGCCGAACGAGGTGGTCGATGCCGTGCATTCCTATGGCGGCATCGTGCTGCATGACGTGATCAATATCCGCCATGCCAGGAAGGCGCTGGAGGCGGGCGTCGACGGCCTCATCCTGGTCTGCGCCGGCGCCGGCGGCCATGCCGGCACGCTGAGCCCCTTCGCGCTGGTCTCGGAAGTGCGCCGCTTCTTCTCCGGCCCGCTCGTGCTGTCCGGCGCCATCGCCAATGGCCGTTCGATCCTGGCGGCGCAGGCGATGGGCGCCGATCTCGCCTATATGGGCACGCGCTTCATCGCCACGCAGGAAGCCAACGCAGTGCCGGAATACAAGCAGATGCTGGTCGACACCGCGGCGAGCGACATCGTCTATTCCTCGCTGTTCACCGGCGTGCACGGCAATTATCTGAAACCCAGCATCGCCAAGGCGGGACTGGATCCCGACAACCTGCCGGAGGCCGACAAGAGCAAGATGAGCTTCGGCTCGGGCGGCAGTTCGAAATCGAAGGCCTGGCGCGACATCTGGGGCGCCGGCCAAGGCGTCGGCAGCATCGACGACATCCCGAGCGTGGCCGATCTGGTGGCGCGGCTGAAGCGGGAGTACGACGCCGCCCGGGCCGAACTCGGCCTGGCGGGCGCGGGCACCAGCATCGCGGCCGAGTGAGGCGGCCATGTCCTGGCTGATCTCCGGCGACCGCCGGCTTTCGCAGGCCGATCTGCAGCAGCGCGCCGCCCGGGCCGCCGGCGGCTTCCAGAAGCTCGGCATCGGCGCCGGCGATGTCGTCGCGCTATACATGCGCAACGATTTCACCTTCTTCGAGGCATCACTCGGCGCCGCGCATGCCGGCGCTTACGCGACCCCGATCAACTGGCATTTCACCGCCGAGGAAGCCAACTACATCCTGACCGATTCCGGCGCCAAGGTGCTGGTGGTGCATGGCGATCTCTGGCCGCGCATCGCCGGCGCGGTCCCCGAGGGCGTGCATGTCTTCGTCGTGCCGACGCCGCCCGAGATCGCCGCAGCCTACGGCATCGCCGCTGGCATCCCCGCCGAGGCCGCCGGATTGACGCGCTGGGAGGATTGGCTCGGCACGCAGCCGCCGCTGACCAGCGCCGCGCCGCCGCGCAATTCGATGATATACACCTCCGGCACCACCGGACGGCCGAAAGGCGTGCGCCGCCAGCGGCCGACGCCGGAACAGGCGGCAGCCAATGCCGCCGCCGCCGGAGTCGTCTACGGCCTGAAGGCGGACGAGGAGAAGGTCGTGCTGATGAACGGCCCGATGTATCACTCGGCGCCGAATTCCTATGGCCTGACGGCGGCGCGCCAGGGCGCCAGCATCGTGCTGCAGCCGCGCTTCGACGCCGAAGAGATGCTGCGGCTGATCGAGCGGCACAAGGTCAGCCACATGCATATCGTGCCGACCATGTTCGTGCGGCTGCTGAAACTGCCCGAGGACGTACGGCGCAAATACGATCTGAGTTCGCTGCGCAACACCGTGCATGGCGCCGCGCCCTGCCCGCGCGAGGTCAAGCTCGCCATGCTCGACTGGTGGGGCCCGGTGATCAACGAGTATTACGGCTCGACCGAGACCGGCATCTGCGTCTGGCTCTCGGCGGCCGATGCGCGCCGCAAGCCCGGCAGTGTCGGTTGCATCCAACCGGGCTGCACGCTGAAAGTCTTCGACGACGATGGCCGCGAATTGCCGCCCGGCGAAATCGGCGAGCTTTACATGCGGGCGTCGTACTATCCCGACTTCACCTATCATAACCTGGATGACAAGCGCCGCGAGGTCGGCCGCGGCGATCTGGTGAGCGTCGGCGATATCGGCTGGGTCGACGAGGACGGTTTCGTCTATCTTTGCGATCGCAAGCGCGACATGGTGATCTCTGGCGGCGTCAACATCTATCCGGCCGAGATCGAATCCGTGCTGATCGGCATGCCGGGCGTGAAGGATTGCGCCGTCTTCGGCATCCCGGACGAGGAATTCGGCGAAAGCCTCTGCGCCTATGTCGAGCCGGATTCCGTTCACGCGCCGCCCTCGCCCGAGGCGGTGCGGCATTTCCTCAGCCAGCATGTCGCCGGATACAAGGTGCCGAAGATCGTCGAGGTGGTCACCGGCTTGCCGCGCGAGGATTCGGGCAAAATCTTCAAGCGCAAGCTGCGCGCGCCCTACTGGGAGCAGGCCGGCCGCGCAATCTGAAGCGACATGCGATCTGAAAAGCGAAACGGGGAGCAGCACATGGTCAAGGCAATTCAATTCTCGCGCTTCGGCGTGCCGCATGAAGTGGCCGAACTGATCGAGCTGCCCGATCCCGGCGCTCCGGGCGAAGGCGAAGTGATCCTCGACATGGAGGCGGCGGCGATCAACCCGGCCGATCTGCTGCAGCTCGAAGGCCGCTATGGCGTCGAACGGCCGCAATTGCCGGTGATCGGCGGCGGCGAAGGCGTTGGCATCGTCCGCGAAATCGGCGCCGGCGTGGCGCATCTGAAACCGGGCGATCGCGTGCTGATGCTGTTCGCCGGCCGCGGCAACTGGCGCAGCAGCGTCAAGGCCAAGGCAGCGCGGCTGTTTCCCCTGCTGCCGGCCGATCCGCTGCAGCTTGCCATGCTGACCGTCAATCCGGCCACCGCGCTGGCCATGCTCACCGGTTTCGTGCAGCTCAGCCCGGGCGACTGGGTGATCCAGAACGCGGCCAATTCCGGCGTCGGCCACAGCCTGATCGTGCTGGCGAAGCAGCATGGCTGGCGCAGTCTCAACGTGGTGCGCCGCCCGGGGCTGGAAGCGGAACTCAAGGCGCTCGGCGCCGATGCGGTGCTGCTCGACGGTCCCGATCTCGGCGCGCGCGTGCATTCGATCACCGGCCAGAAAGCCGCGCCGAAGCTTGGCATCGACGCAATCGGCGGTGAAGGCACGCGCCGCATCGGCCATGCCCTGGCCGAGGGCGGCGTGATCGTCAATTACGGCCTGCTGTCCGGCCAGCCCTGCATGGTGGATGCGGCGGAAACCGTCTTCCGCAACGTCAGCCTGCGCGGTTTCTGGCTGGTGCGCTGGTTTGCCTCGGCCGCGGCTCAGGAAATCCAGAAGACCTATGCCGACCTCGCCGCGATGGTAGCCGACGGGCGCATCCATGTGCCCGTCGAGGCGACCTACCCGCTGAGCCGCTACAAGGAAGCGCTGGCGCACGCAGCGCGCGAAGGCCGCAAGGGCAAGATCCTGTTCACCGGCGGCGAAGCTTAAGCCGCGCGACAGGCGGCCCGCCTTGCCGTAAGATGGCGGCAAACACCAGGGAGAAACGCTCATGTCGGAGAAAGTGGTTCCGTTCGACCGCCGCAATTCCTGCTCGGACGCCGAATGGCAGGCGCGCATCGATCTCGCCGCCTGCTATCGCCTGGTGGCGCTGTATGGCTGGGACGATCTGATCTTCACCCATATCTCCGCCCGCGTGCCCGGCAGCCACGATCATTTCCTGGTCAACCGCTACGGCCTGATGTTCGAGGAGATGACGGCGTCCAATCTGGTCAAGGTCGGCCTCGACGGCACGGTGATCGACGACGACCCGAACGCGATCAATCCCGCCGGCTTCACCATCCACAGCGCGGTGCACGAGGCGCGGCCCGATGCCGGCTGCGTCATTCACCTGCACACCAATGCCGGCGTTGCCGTCTCCGCACAGGAGGAGGGCCTGCTGCCGATCAGCCAGACCGCTCTGTTTCCGCTGGCGCAGATCAGCTATCACGATTACGAGGGCGTCGCGCTGAACCCGGACGAAAAGCAGCGCCTCGTCGCCGATCTCGGCCACGGCAAGGTGATGATCCTGCGCAATCACGGCACGCTGGCCATCGGCGCGACGGTTGCCGACGCATTCCTGAACATCTACAGCCTGGAGCGGGCCTGCGCCATGCAGATCATGGCACAGGCCGGCGGCGGCAAACTGCGGCACGTCTCCAAGCCGATCGTCGACGGCATCATGGCCCAGGCGAAGGAGGTCACGCGGGGCCTGGGCGGCGCGCTCGCCTGGCCGGCGCTGCTGCGCAAGCTCGACCGCATCGATCCGAGCTACCGCACCTAGAAAATCGAGGCGCATGGCCGGGCCCGTCCCGGCCGTTCACGCATACTCTTGATTCCCTGCCATGCCCCGGGAGCGCCCGAGGGGGCATCCCGCTTTTCGCATGGCTGCCCGTCCATCTTGGCCCTTCCGGGCGAACCGGCGCTTCGCTATCCTGCCGCCCTCCCCTGGAAATGCTTGAGCCCTGTCGTCATGCCCAATCCCGCCTCTCCCTCCTTCGCGCAAGGCGTTGCCGAACTGCGCGCCTCGGAAATCCGCGAACTCCTGAAGCTGATCGACCGACCTGAGATCATCTCCTTCGCCGGCGGCATCCCCGATCCGGCCTTCTTTCCGCTCGATGCCATCGACAATGCCTACAAGGCGCTGCTGGCCGATCCGGCCAAGGCGCGCGAGGCGTTCCAGTATTCGATCAGCGAAGGTTATCTGCCGTTGCGCCAATGGATCACCGGCTATCTGCAGGCCAACGAGATCGACGCCGCGCCCGAGCGCGTTCTGATCACCTCCGGCGCGCAGCAGGCGCTGGATTTCCTCGGCCGCGCCTTCATCGAGCCCGGCGACGCCGTGGTGATGTCGGCGCCGAGCTATCTGGGCGCCATCCAGGTTTTCGGCACTTTCCGGCCGCGCTTCATCTCGGTGCCGATGGACACGGACGGCGTGGTGCTGACCGAACTGGAAGCGGCCTTCCGGCAGAAGCCGAAATTCTGCTATCTCACACCGGATTTCTGCAACCCGTCGGGCGTGACCACCTCGCTAAAACGCCGCAAGGCGATTCTGGCGCTGGCGCATCGCTACGGCGTCGCCATCATCGAGGATTGCCCCTACGAGGAACTGCGCTACGAGAATCCGCGCATCGCCAGTTTCTCGGCGCTGGAAGCGGACTATCTGCGCCAGCCCGGCAATGACGGCCGCCGGCTGGCGATCTATGTCGGCAGCCTGTCGAAGGTGCTTACTCCCGCCCTGCGCATCGGCTGGATCTGCGGCGATGCCACGCTGATCAACAAGCTGGTGCTGCTCAAGCAGGCTTCGGATCTTCATTCCAGCACGGCCAACCAGATCATCGCCGACGGACTTGCCCGTACCTGCCATGCCAGCCAGGTCGCCAAGCTACGCAAGGCCTATAAGGAGCGGCGCGATGCCATGCTGGCAGCGCTGGAAAAGAGCTTTCCCAAGGATGTGACCTGGACCCGGCCGGATGGCGGCATGTTCATCTGGCTGGAATTCCCGGAGAGCATCGATGCGACCGAATTGCTGGCCGAAGCGATCAGGGACATTCAGGTCGCCTTCGTGCCCGGCGCGGCCTTCTATGCCAACGATCAGAAGCGCAATACCGCGCGCCTGAGCTTTTCGCTCGGCGAGCCGGAGCGCATCCGCGAAGGCATCGAGCGGCTGGCCGCGTTGCTGCACAACAAGCTGCGCGCCAATCGCGCCGCATAAAAGGAAGAAGTGGACAACCTGATGGCCGGGCCCGGCCCGGCCGCGGCGGACCGGCGATCAGCCTAGCCCTGCCTTTTTCAGCATCGTTTTGGTCAGCGTCGCGCGGCAGGCATTGAAGTCCTTCCAGGCATCGAAATGCCGTTCGACCTCCTGCAGCCGCGTCATGGAATAGACGGGAAGCTGGCGCAGGCCGGCGAAGAATTCCCAGGTCACCGGCACGGCGATCGGCGCGCCCGGCCGGCCGCGCGGCGACCACGGCGCCACCGCGGTCGAGGTCTTCGCATTGCGCAGGTAATCGACGAAGATGCGGCCTTTGCGCCGGCGCTTGCTCATCGTCGCGGTGAAATTGTCCGGATCGGCCTCGGCGAAATTCTCGGCAATCGCCTTGGTGAAACCTTTCGCCATCTCCCAGTCGGCGCCGGGCTTGAGCGGCGCAACGACATGCACCCCCTTGCCGCCGGTCAGCTTTACGAAGCTGTTCAGGCCGAAGCTTTCCAGATGCCCATGCATGGCCAGCACCGCCCGCTTGATCATGGCAAAGCCGAGGCCCTCGTCAGGGTCGAAATCGAAGATCAGAAGATCGGGCTTCTCGATGTTGCTGGACTTCGCGCCCCAGGGGTGGATTTCCACCACGCCATATTGCGCCAGGGCCTGCAGGCCGCCGGCATGCTTGATCATCAGATAGGGCTGCTTCTCGTTGCGCACCTTCGCCGGCTGGATGCCCGCGGGCATGCCCTTCGCGTAGTGGCGCTGAAAGAAGGTCTCGCCTTCGATGCCATCCGGCGCGCGGATCAGCGAGATCGGCCGGCCGACGAGATGCGGCAGCAGATGATCGGCGAAGCGCGCGTAGTAATCGGCCAGATCCTGCTTGCTCACGCCATCCGCCGGCCAGAGCAGTTTTTCCGGATTGCTCACCGTAGCAGCTTTCGCCTTGCCGGCGCCTGCTTTCGCCGCTCCTGATGCATTGGCCGCAACCCTGGTTGGCATCTCGGTTCGCACCTCCGGCGCCGCCTTGTCCTCGCGCAATCCCTTGAACGATGCCTGCCGCAGCACGCCGCTGCTGGTCCAGCTGGCGAATTCCACTTCGACCACCAGCTCTGGCCTGACCCACTCGATTTCACCGGGCTTCTCCGGCTGTGCGCCCGCGCTCGCGAATGGCGATGTCTTGCGTTTCAGCTTGCCCAGGCGCCCGAGCAGATCGGCGGCGATGCGGGCATTGTAGCCGGTGCCGACCCTGCCGCGATAGCGAAGGACATCGCCGTCATAGGTGCCGACGACAAGGCCGGTCAGCGGATTGCCGCCCTTGCGCCTGATGAAACCGCCGACGACGAATTCCTGGCGATTGCGGCATTTGCTCTTGATCCAGGAGCTGAAGCGGCCCGAACGATACGGCGCGCTCAGGCGCTTGGAAACCAGGCCCTCCAGGCCCATTTCGCAGGCCGATCGGCGGATGCCGGGACCATCGCCGACCAGATGCTCGCTGAAACGGATGCGGCCTTCATGCCCGGCCAGCAGATCCTGCAGGGCCGCCTTGCGCTGTTCCAGCGGCGCGCCGCGCCAGTCCTTGCCCCCGGCATGGAGCAGATCGAAGGCGAAATAGACGAGTTGCGCAGTAGCGTCGCGCTCCAGCGCCGATTGCAGGGCGGCGAAATCGGAGCGGCCCTCGCCGTCGAGCGCGGCAATCTCGCCATCGAGAATGCAATCGGGCAGCGCCTGCGCTGCCGCCGCGACGATCTCGGGAAAATGGCTCGACCAGTCGAGTCCGCTGCGGGTATAGGCGATGCAGTCGCCGTTTTCGACATGCAGCTGTATGCGATAGCCGTCGAGCTTGATCTCATGGCCCCAGCCCTCGCCGCTCGGCGCTTCTTCCTGCAATGTTGCAAGCTGCGGTGCGATGAAGCCGGGCATTGCGGCGGTCTTGCCGCCATTGCCGCGGCGGCGCGCTGGCGGCCTGGCCTTGCCTTTCGCTTTGCGCGCCGGTTTCGCCGGCTCTGCCTGTTTGGCGCGATTGCTGTGCCAGACGGCGGAATTGCCGGTGGCGATCTCGGTCATGCTGCGGCCGGTCTTCACCGAGCGGTCGAGCTTGTCCAGATCGGCTTCGCCATTCTCGGCGGCAAAATCGTCATGACCCTTGATCAGCAGCCAGTTCTTCTTGCCGTCCTTGCCATAGCGGCCGCCGCCGCGCACCAGATTCCAGCGCCCTTTCAGGCGTTCGCCGTGCAGCTCGAATGTCAGCCGGCCTTTCTTCAGCGCCTCCCCGACATGCTGCGGATCTTCCGGTTCCCAGGTGCCGCGGTCCCACAGCTGCACCGTGCCGCCGCCATATTGGCCCTTCGGAATGGTGCCCTCGAAATCGCCGTAATCGATCGGGTGATCCTCCACCTGCACGGCCAGCCGCTTAACGCTCGGATCGCGCGACGGACCCTTCGGCACCGCCCAGGATTTCAGCACGCCGTCATATTCCAGCCGAAAATCGTAGTGCAGGCGCCGCGCCGCATGTTTCTGGATCACATAGCTCAGGCCGCCGGGGTTGAGGCGGCGGCGCTTGCCGGTCCCGCTCGGCTCGCCAGTCTGAGAGAAGTCGCGTTTGCGGCGATAGGTCGCGAGAGTCTGCTTGGCCATGGGTCCGATCCTGATCCTTCCAGAAACCGCCCGGCCTCAGGGGCGGTTCCCGGCTCTGCGGTGCCAAAGCTTGACTTTAGGCATATTGTTCTATATATGTTCAATACCAAATACGCTGGTCGCTCCCGGTTCTGGCCACGGACTGGCGCCGGCGCCGCCACTGGCACGCGCCCCGTCCAGCCGGTACAAAACCCCGCCCCCGGATTCATGCCTGTCCCGGAGAAACCATGAGCCATAAGACAGATGTTGCCGTGATCGGCGCCGGTCCGGTCGGCCTGTTCGCCATTTTCGAATGCGGCATGCTGGGCATGCGCTGCCATGTCGTCGATGCGCTGGACGCCATCGGCGGCCAATGCAGCGCGCTCTATCCGGAGAAGCCGATCTACGACATCCCGGCCTTCGCGCGCATCTCCGGCGCGGAACTGGTCGAGCGGCTGGAGCAGCAGGCGACGCCGCTCAAGCCCGTCTTCCATCTCGGCCAGCGCGTCGAGAAGCTGGAGCGGCTGGGCGAAGGCTTCCGGCTGACCACTTCGAAAGGCGCCGTCATCGAGGCCGGCGCGGTGATCATCGCCGCCGGCGCCGGCGCCTTCGGTCCGAACCGTCCGCCGCTGGCCGGCATCGAGGCTTACGAGGGCCAGAGCGACGGCCGCGGCGTGCATTACCTGGTGCGGCGGCCGGAGGATTTCCGCGGCCGGCGTATCGTCATTGCCGGCGGCGGCGATTCCGCGGTGGACTGGGCCCTGGCGCTGCACGGCATCGCCGACCACATCGCGTTCGTGCATCGGCGCGATCAATTCCGCGCCGCCCCGGACAGCGTTGCCAGGCTGCGCGCCCTGGACGGCAAGGGATTGGATATCGTCGTGCCGTTCCAGCTCGACGCCCTGGCCGGCGACAGCGGCAGGCTCGAGGCGGTGACGGTCAGATCGCTGGACGGCGAGACGCGCCGCCTGCCGGCCGATGCCCTGCTCGCCTTCTTCGGACTGAAGAGCGATCTCGGCCCGATCGCCACCTGGGGCATGGAATTGGCGCTGCATCATCTGCCGGTCGATCCGGCGACCTGCCAAACCAGCCAGCCCGGCATCTTCGCCATCGGTGACGTTGCCACCTATCGCGGCAAGCTCAAGCTGATCCTCACCGGCTTCGCCGAGGCGGCGGCGGCGGCGCATGCGATCTTCCCGCTGCTGCACCGGGGCCAGCCGCTGCATTTCGAGTATTCGACGTCGAAAGGCGCGCCTGGAACCGCTTGATAGACGTCATGGCGCGCCTAGTGCGCCATGACGTCAGCAGCGATCACTCCTTCTGCAGCATCGCCCGCAACTCCGTCTTCAGCACCTTGCCGTAATTGTTCTTCGGCAGAGCCGGCACGAAGCGGTATTGCTTGGGCCGCTTGAAGCGGGCGATGTGGTCGAGGCAAAGCGCATCCAGCGCCTCGGCCGTCACGTTCGCCCCGTCGCGGGCGACGACGAAGGCGACGACCTCCTCGCCCCAATCGGCATGCGGCTTGCCGACCACCGAGACTTCGCTGACCTCGGGATGCTTGAGCAGCACCTCCTCCACCTCGCGCGGATAGATGTTGCTGCCGCCGGAGATGATCATGTCCTTCGAGCGGTCCTTCAGGGTAAGGAAGCCGTCTTCGTCGATGCTGCCCATGTCGCCGGTATGCAGCCAGCCGCCACGCAGCGTCTGCGCCGTCGCCTCCGGGTTGCGCCAATAGCCGGCCATCACGACTGGCCCGCGGCAGATCACCTCGCCGATCTCGCCCGGCGGCAACGGCCGATCCTCGGCATCGACCACGCGCAGTTCGACATCGGTGCGGGCGATGCCGGCCGAGCCGAGCCGCTCGCGATAGCGCGGATGGCCATCATCGACATGCATCGCCTTGTCCATGCCGGTGATCGTCATCGGCGCCTCGCCCTGGCCATAGATCTGCGCCAGCTTCGGCCCCAGCACGCCCATCGCCTCCAGCAGGTCGGCGACATACATCGGCCCGCCGCCATAGACGAGCGTCTTCAGGTTGTCGGTCTTCGCCGTCGTGATCTGCGGCGCATGGACGAGCCGGTGCACCATGGTCGGCGCGAAGAAGAAGCTGCAATTCTTCCAGTGGGCGATCAGGTCCAGCGTTTCCGCCGGATCGAAACCGCCGCTTGCGGGGATCACCTGGTTGGCGCCGCGGGCGACATGCGGCAGGCCGTAAAGGCCGGAGCCATGACTGATCGGCGCGCAGTGGATCATGCTGTCGACGGGATCGACGCGATCGACATCGGCGAAATAGTTCATCGTCGCCGACCACAGATTGGCATGCGTCAGCATGGCGCCCTTCGGCCGGCCGGTCGTGCCGGAGGTGTAGAACAGCCAGCCCAGGCTTGTCGGCGCCACCTCGGCCATCGGCATCGGCTCGGCATCGTACAGCCTGGCGAAATCGCGCTCTTGCGCAATCATCACCCGCTGCAGGCTGGCGATCTCCTTGGTCAGCGGCAGCAGATCCTCGGCCAGGGCGGCGGAAACCACGGCCAGCCTGGCCTGGGAATTATCGAGAATCCACGCCACCTCGCGGGCATGCAGCTTGGCATTGATCGGAACCGCGGCGAGGCCGGCATGCCAGATCGCGAATAGCAGTTCCCAGTATTCCGGGCTGTTCTTCAGCAGCAAGGCGACGCGATCGCCCGGCTGCAATTGCCCGGCGGCGATCAGTCCGGCGGCAAGCTTTGGCACGCGCGCGCCCATCTGGGCATAGGACAGGCGAATGTCGCGGCCGGTCGACAGAGCCGGACGAGCGCCCCAGGCTTTGGCGGCGCGATGCAGGAGATTGGCAAGATTCATTTTCGGTCCCGGAACAGTTTCCTCGGGAACCATGTTACGGAAAGACCGCCGTCACCGACAATACTTCCCCCCTGCCGAAGGGGACCGCGCTCAGGCGCGAAGACTCAGGCGTGATACTCGGTCTGCACCAGGCCTTCGTCGGGCGAGAAGCGATTGTGGTATTTCGGCGCGATGCGCTCGACCGGCAGCAGGATGAAAACATCCGTGGTGCCGAATTGGCGATCGACCACGGCGCCATCGCCGATATAGGCGCCAAGGCGCAAATAGGCCTTGATCAGCGGCGGCAAGGCATGCAGCGCCGCGCGCGGGTTGATCTGGTCCGGCGGCAGCAAATTCATCGCCTCGAAGCGTTCCGGCAAGGCCCGGACGCGCCACTCTACCGGCGGCAGGTGATGGGCATGCAGATAGCTCAGCGCCAGGGCATGCTCCTGCGGATCGGTGCCCGCGAAGGAGGCGCAGCCGAACATGAAGCTGATGCCATGATCGGCAATGTAGGTCGAGATGCCGCGCCAGAGCAGCTGGATCGTGGCATTGGTGCGATAGTCGCGGTGCACGCAGGACCGGCCCAGTTCGAGCAGGCCGCCGGCGGCGCCGACATAGTCCAGCATCGGCTGCAGGTTGTATTCCGACGCCGAGTAGAAGCCGCCATGCTTTTCGGCCACCTCCCGGCGCAGCAGCCGGTAGGTGCCGACCGCCTGTTCGCCATCCGGCCGGGCGCGGTCGAACACCATCAGATGATCGCACAGCGTGTCGTACTGGTCGAAATCGAGGCCGAGGCGCGCCATCTCGGGCGACGGCCGCGCCGCCATCTCCTCGTAGAAGACCTGATAGCGCAGCCGCTGGGCTGCAGCGATGTCCTCCGCGCTACGGGTCAGGCGCACCTCAAAGCGTCCGTCGGCGGAAACACACTGCCAGCCACTCCGTGGCAAACGGGACGCAGGTACAGCCGAAGGAACGGAGAGAGGCAGTTGCATGTTCATGCTCCGACTATGGCCATACTCTGTGTAGCAAAGGTGTCAACTATATGACAGATTTACTGAATCACATCCGCTATAAAATATATTGCGGTGTTTTGGCAAGCTGACCGCCTATATATTGGGGGTCGGCGCCAATCCCCTGTCGCCCCGCTGTTCCGGCGGGCGCCGCTTTCAGTCCTCGGCCAGCAAAGCCTTTTCCGGCGTCACGGTTGCGATTCGCGTCGCGGCGCCGCGGCGGGTCAGCCAGGCCAGCAGCAGCAATCCCGGGATCGCGGCAAGCGTCGTGAAGACGAAAAAGACCGGCCAGCCGAGCGGCGCAGCCACGAAGCCGGCATAGGAGGACAGGACGGTTCGCGCCACCGCGCTCAGCGAGGACAGCAGGGCATATTGCGTCGCCGTATAGGCAATGTCGCACAGCGCCGAAAGATAGGCGACCAGGGCTGCGGTGCCCATGCCGCCGGCGAGATTCTCGAATCCCACGGCCAGCGCCAGGAACCACAAATCATGGCCTTGCATCGCCAGGACGGCAAACAGCAGGTTCGAGCCCATCTGCAGAAAACCGCAGATCCACAGCGAGCGGTACAGCCCGACGGCCTGCATCAGCCAGCCGCCGAGGAACAACCCGATCATCGTGGCGGCGAACCCGTAGAGCTTGCTGACCTCGGCGATCTCGGCCTTGGTGAAACCGATATTGAGATAGAAACTGGTCGCCAGCGCGCCGGCCAGGCTGTCGCCCAGCTTGAACAGCATCACGAAGAGCAGAATGCTGACCCAGCCCCTGCGGGTCATGAACTGCAGGAATGGCCCGGCGATGCTGGCATACAGCCAAGCCGCCAGCTTGGCAAAAGCGCCGGAAAGATGCGGCTTGCCGGCAAGCCAGGCCTGCGCCCCGGCGATCCGTCTCTCGGCATCGCCGCGCGGTTTCACTGCCGGCTCGCCGACCATCAGGACGGTTATCGTCCCCACGGCCAGCAGGGCCGCCATCGCGATATAGACCAGCGGCCAGGCGAATAGCGTCGCCAGATAAAGCGCGCCGGCCGAGGAGACTAGCATGCCGACGCGATAGCCGAAGACGATCGCGGCGGCCCCCGCCGCCAATTGCTGTTCCTCGAGGATTTCCACGCGCCAGGCATCGATCACGATATCCTGCGTCGCCGACATGAAGGCGACGGCGACGGCGCAGATGGCCGTCAGCACCAGGGCCTCGGCCGGGTTGCTTACCGCCAGAGCCGCGATCGCCAGCATCAGCAGGAGCTGCGACAGGACAAGCCAGCCGCGGCGGCGGCCGAAGAGCCGCGTCAGGACCGGCAGCGGCAGGCGGTCGACCAGCGGCGCCCAGAGGAATTTCAGCGTATAGGGCACGCCGACCAGGGCGAATAATCCGATCGACTGCAGCGAAATATCGGATTCCGTGAGCCATGCCTGCAGCGTCTGCCCGGTCAGCGCCAGCGGCAGGCCGGAGGCGAAGCCCAGCACCGCGATCGCCAGCACGCGCGGGTCGCGGTAAACCGCGAATGCCGCCAGCCACGCCCGGAAACGCTGCAACGCCACGCGTCAGGGCCGCTTCGCATAGCCGAGCGGCTGCAGCACCTCCGAGATTTCCCCAAGGATGGCGGGGTCGTCGATAGTGGCGGGCATGCGGTATTCCTGCGCGTCGGCGATCTTCTGCATCGTGCCGCGCAGTATCTTGCCGGAGCGCGTCTTGGGCAACCGTTTCACCACCACCGCCTGCTTGAAAGCGGCGACCGGCCCGATCCTTTCACGCACGAGCTGAACCAGCTCTTGCAGAATCTGCTCCTCCGGCCGACTGACACCCGCCTTGAGCACGACGAAGCCGAGCGGCACCTGCCCCTTCAACTGATCGGCGACGCCGACCACGGCGCATTCGGCGACATCCGGATGCGAGGCCAGCACCTCCTCCATGCCGCCGGTCGACAGCCGGTGGCCGGCGACATTGATGATGTCGTCGGTGCGGCTCATGATGAAGATATAGCCATCCTCGTCGAGGTAGCCGGCATCGCCGGTGTTGTAATAGCCGGGGAAACGATTGAGATAGCTTTTCTTGAAGCCCTCGTCGTTGTTCCAGAGCGTCGGCAGGCAACCCGGCGGCAGCGGCAGCTTGATGACGATATTGCCGATATCGCCGGTCTTGACCGGATTGCCGTCGTCATCGAGCACGCGAACGTCATAGCCCGGCACGATCTTGGTGGGCGAGCCGTATTTGATCGGCAGAAGCTCGATGCCGACGCAATTCGACGCAATCGGCCAGCCGGTCTCGGTCTGCCACCAGTGATCGATCACCGGCCGCTTCAGATGATCCTCCGCCCAATGCACCGTATCGGGATCGGCGCGCTCGCCGGCGAGGAACAGCGTGCGGAAATCCGTCATATCGTACTTCTTCAGCAGCTCCGCTTTCGGATCTTCCTTCTTGATCGCGCGGAAAGCCGTCGGCGCGGTGAACAGCGCCGCCACCTTGTGCTGCTCGACCACCCGCCAGAAGGCGCCGGCATCGGGCGTGCCGACCGGCTTGCCTTCGTAGAGCACCGTAGTGCAGCCGTAGAGCAGCGGCGCATAGACGATGTAGGAATGCCCCACCACCCAGCCGACATCGGAAGCCGCCCAATACACCTCGCCGGGCTGCATGCCGTAAATATGCTTCATCGACCAGTACAGCGCGACCATATGGCCGCCATTGTGGCGCACGACGCCTTTCGGGATGCCGGTCGTGCCGGAGGTGTAAAGGATGTAAAGCGGATCGGTGGCGGCGACCGGCACGCAATCGGCCGCAATGGCCTTGTCCACTTCTTCTGCGAAATCGAAATCGCGTCCCTTCTGCAGCGGCGCTTGATACATCGGCCGCTGGAAGATCAGGCAGCATTGCGGCTTGTGGGCGGCAATCTCGACCGCCTGATCGAGCAGGGGCTTGTATTCGACCACGCGCCCCGGCTCCAGGCCGCAGGACGATGCAATGATCATCTTCGGCTTGCAGTCGTCGATGCGGGTCGCCAACTCGCGCGGCGCGAAGCCGCCGAACACCACGGAATGGATCGCGCCGATGCGGGCGCAAGCCAGCATCGCCATCACGGCCTCCGGCGTCATCGCCATGTAGATAATGACGCGATCGCCCTTGGTCACGCCGCGCGCCTTCATCGCCCCGGCCAGCTTGGCGACGGAATCGCGCAGTTCGCGGTTGGTATAGCTGCGGATCGTGTTGGTGATGGGGGAATCGTAGATCAGCGCCGCGCGCTCGCCATGCCCGGCATCGATGTGGCGGTCCAGCGCGTTGTAGCAGGTATTGGTCGCGGCACCGGGGAACCAGCGGAAGAATGGCGGGGTGCTGGCATCCAGCACGCGATCCCATGTCTTGTACCAATGCAGATCCTGCGCGGCTTCGGCCCAGAATTTCTCCGGCTCCGCCATGGCAGCGGCATAGACCTGATCGTAACGGCTTGCCATCGTTTCCTCCCGGCTTCTTATTCCACCGATCTATAGCAGAGACCGGCAGGGCAAAATAAGACTCTCGTCTAAACCCCTGAATGCATTGATTTCCGTCAAGAATCGTCAGGCGGCGACGATCCGCATCGCGGCATGCGCCGGCACGACCTTTAGCAGGGCCAGCAGATCGGGCAAAGCAAGCGCAACGCAGCCTTCCGTGCCGGCATAATCCGGCCGGGCGACATGCAGAAAAATGGCGCTGCCAAGCCCGGGGATCGGCGGATCGTCGTTATGGCCGAGCACGGCCACCACGTCGTAGAGATGATCGTCGCGCCAGAGTCTCTCGTGGCTGGCGGTATAGGGCAATTTCACCATCCGATTATAGGCCGCATCGGCCGGATCGTCGCACCAGCCGTCATCGGCCCGCAGCGGCGCGGATGGAAGCCGCGTCGCGGGAGCGGCCGCCAGCCGGTCCGGCCGGTAGAGAACCCGGCGCAGCGGATAGCGGCCAAGCGGCGTGGCGCGGTCGCCTTCGCGCTTGTCGGCCTCAGGCTTGCATCCGGCCTTGCCGAGCGCGCAGCGAAACTCGAGGCCGCCGAAGCGAAGCCAGCCATTGGAGGAAACGACGATTTCGCTCATGCGCCGATGAGGCGGCATTCAGCGCCGGCGCGCAAGCCCTAGAACGTTACGTCCACCCTGCCGGGCTGCTTATTCCGCTGCTCCTGCATGTCGAAGTATTTCTGGTAGGCCGCGGCGGCGCGCTCGGTCCAGTCGGCCGGCGGCGGGTGATCGGAACGGAATGCCGCGCCCTGATAGCCGCCCGGCCTCACGCCGAATTTGCTGGCGACGGCCTGTTGCGTGACCGGCTGGGTGCCAACGCCGCGCACCGGTGCGCCGCCGCCACCCTGCGGGAAGGCGGGAAACCAAGCACGGCCATCGGCCATCTGCGGCGCAGGATTGCTTGCCGAAGCTCTCGCGCGCGCAGCCGGCTGCCGACCGCGGGCGCGGGCGGCGATCATCGCCAGCGCATCGTCCGCCGAGACCTGCTCGGGCTGAGCGGCCGGCTGGAAGGCAGGGGCTGCGGCGGCCGCTGCGGCCGCATTCTTGTTCTTGTCTGTATCCGGGGCAGCATCCTCCGGCTGGCGCTCGGCCGCTTTATCCTGCTCGGCCTCGGCCTGATCGGCCATCTTGACCGACATCTTCAGATCCTGGCGCGGCGGCGGCTGCAGGGCGGCAACGAGTTCGGGCGGAACGCGATCCGGCTGCGGCTGCTGATCGGCCGACGCGATTGCCGCGGCCGGCTGCTTGTCGCCACCCAGATCGATCCCCAGCAGAGCCAGAGCCTGTTCGCCCGGATCCTTCCCGGTCTCCTCTTCGACGATCCCGCTGACCAGGGACACCGCCAGTCCGATCGGGCCGCCGAACAGGGCCCCGCCGGCGAGCCGCGAGCCGGCGTCGATCGTATCGCCGGTGATGGCGCGATAGACGGTGGAGACGATGGGGATGTGCTGCAGCGGATTGATGATGTCGAGGAAATCCTTGAAGGTGAAGCCATCCGGCCCGAACAGGCCGGGATGGGCTGACTCGTTCGCCGCCGCCGCACTCGCCGTCGCGGCCACATTGGCCGTCTCAGGGAATAGCGGACCCGGTCGCGCGTAATTGAGCCTCAAATCTTCCACTGGCACTCACCCCAACAGGCGCCGAACCGGCGCCAATCAGGAGAGAGGATGCAAACGGCAGGCCAGAATTTAGCCTAAAAGTGTCATAGAGTTACGGCGGCAGTTTCGGCAGCCCGGCAATTCCTGCCGGGGCCGGTCAGAGATAATGCCCCGACTTCTTCCGCTTCGCGGCCAGATAGGCCTCGTTATGGGCATTGGGCGGAAATTTATGCGGCACCCGCTCGGCCACCGCGATCCCGCAGGCCTCCAGGCCTTTGACCTTCTCGGGGTTGTTGGTCAGCAGCCGGACGCTGCTGAAGCCAAGCAGCCGCAGCATCCTGGCGGCCGGCAGGAACCAGCGCTCGTCGGCCGCAAAGCCCAGCCGCTGATTGGCCTCCACGGTATCGAAACCCTGATCCTGGAGCTGATAGGCGCGCAGCTTGTTGACCAGCCCGATACCGCGGCCCTCCTGAGCCAGGTAGAGCAGGATTCCGGCGCCCGCCTCGCCGATCGTCCGCACGGCGCCGCGGAGCTGTTCGCCGCAATCGCAGCGCAGGCTGCCGAGCAGATCGCCGGTGAAGCATTCCGAATGGAGCCGGACCAGGACCGGCTTGGTCGCATCCGGCTCGCCGATCACCAGCGCGAAATGCTCCTGCCGCCCATCCGCCGGGCGGAAGGCGTAAAGCCGCGCATGTTCGGCATCGGCGACCGGCAGGCGCGCCTGACTGACCGGAACCAGCGTTTCCGCCGCCGCAAGATCGTAAGCCGCCACGGCTTCGCCGGCGACGGCCTGCACCTCGGCGGGAATGGCGGCCTCCGCCGCGAGCGGAATATGCACCACCGACGGCAGCAGGAAGGCCGTCTTGGCCAGCTTCACGGCCAGGCGGGCGGTCTGCGGCGGCGCAGCCTTCAGGCGCGTGAAGGGTCCGCGCAACGGCGCCGCCAGATCGCGGCTGGCATCGGCGAGATCGCGAATCAGCGCTGCCTTCTCGTCCGCAGTGGCCGGCAAATCGGCCAGCGGCAGCAAAATGGGATCGTATCCCGTCGGCCCGACATGCAGGACGGCGGCGCGCGCCGCCGTCAGCACCAAAGCCGCTTCAGCGCCGGGCCCGGCATAGCGGGCCAGGGCCGCTTCGGTGAGCGTTTCCGAGGACAGGACCAGCGCCTGAGCCTGAGCCTGAGCCTGAGCCTGGGCCGGGGCCTGGGCCGCGCCCTGTCCCAGGGTCAGCAACACGGGGCGGCCGCGGCGAAGTTCGTGGCCGGCGCGGTCGACGGCGATGGCCGCGAAGTGTGGATCGAGATCGGACATGACCCGTCGGGTGTACGACGCAGCGAACCGCTGGGCAAGGCGCTGCGATTGTCGCCGGATAAGGGGCTGGCTAAGCTTCGGCCATGAAAGGAGCAATTCAAACGAAGCCGATGCCCAGCATGCAGGCCCGCCTGATTGCTCACGGCCTGCGGCGGCTGGTCAAGCCTCGCCATGTCGGCCGGACCGGCATTCCGCTCCTGCGGGCGCTGATGTTCGCCCTTACCCGCTCCAGGCTACCGCCGGGCGTGACGGCGCAGCGGACAAAAAGCCCGGCCCGCGGCGAATGGCTGCGTCCGGCCAAGCCGCGGCACGGCCACGCATTGCTTTATTTTCATGGCGGCGGATTCTTCTGCGGCGCCCCGCGAACGCACCGCGCCATCACGGCCCGACTGGCCAAGCTGCTCGGCATGGCGGTGTTTTCCCTCGATTACCGCCTGGCGCCCGAACATCCCTTCCCGGCGGCCCTGGAGGATGCGCTGGCGGCTTGGCGCTGGCTGCTGGCTGAGGGCTACTGGCCGGACCGGATGTGGCTTAGCGGCGACTCGGCGGGCGGCGGCCTGGCGCTTGCGCTGATGCTCGCCTGCAAGAAAGCAGGCCTGCCGCTGCCCGCCGGCGCAATGCTGCTCTCGCCCTGGACCGACCTGACCTGCAGCGGCGCTTCGATGGCCACCAATATCAAAAGCTGCGCTTGGTTCCGGCCCGAACAGGTCCGCTTCGCCGCCTCTTTGTATGCCGGCAAGACAGACAAGGCCGATCCCTTCCTTTCGCCGCTGTTCGGCGATCTTTCCGGCCTGCCGCCGCTGATCATCCATGCCAGCGACAGCGAACTGCTGCGCGACGACTCGCTGCGGCTGGCGGAAAAAGCCAGGGCCGCCGGGGTGGCCGTGACCTTGGAGATCTGGCATGGCCTGCCGCATGCCTGGCCGAATTTCGCCGGCCTGATGCCAGAAGGCGATGCCTGCCTGGCGGCAGCGGTCAACAAAATGTTGGTTCCGGCCGGATAGAATCGCTATGCCTTGAGCAGCGCCGCCTGCCACGGCAGACTTGGCATACGCTCACCTTGGGGGGACCCGGTGCAGGAAAAGGAATTGCGCCTCGCGCTGGTTTGTTTCGGCGGGGTTTCGCTTGCCATCTACATGCATGGGGTGGTGAAAGAAATCCTGAAACTGGTGCGCGCCTCCAAGGCCTATCATTCGCTGCCGAAGGGGCCGGCCCGCGCCAGCGCCCGCTTTGCCGACGGCATACGCGCCGGCGATACCGAATACGACAGCGAGCATGCCTATTTCGAATTGCTGCAAGAACTGGGGCAGCATATCGATCTGCGTGTCGTGGTCGACGTCATTTCGGGCGCATCGGCGGGCGGGATCAACGGCATCATTCTGGCGCGCGCCCTGGCGCACGACCTGCGCATCGAGCATTTCCGCGATCTGTGGCTGCGCGAATCCGATGTCTCGCGGCTGCTGGATCCGGAGAAGAAGGCCGGCCGTACCAGCAAGTTCTATATGCGGCCGCTGCTGTGGCTCGCGTCGCGCTCGCGGCTGGGCCGCGTCCTGCTCGATACTGAGGTGCGCGACAAGATTTCGCTGTTCACCCGCTCGCGCTGGTTCGAGCCGCCCTTCGACGGCCAGCATCTGGCGCGGCAATTGCTGGCCGGATTGGAGGCCATGGGCGATCCGGCGACGCCCGGCGCCTCGCTGATGCCGAACCAATTGACGCTCGATCTGTTCGTCACGCTGACAGATTTCTACGGCTACCTGCAGCATATCCCGATCCACGATCCGCCCTTCGTGCATGATCGCGAGCACCGCCACATGCTGCGCTTCAGCTATCGCCGCTTCGCCAGCGGCGAAGAGCAGTCGGACCTGACATACGCCGACGCCCCGGCGCTCGCCTTCGCCGGGCGCGCGACTTCGGCGTTTCCCGGCGCCTTCCCGCCGGCACAGCTTGGCGACATCGACCGCCTGCTGCAGGAACAGGGCCGCATCTGGGAACGCAAGCAGCAATTCCTGGAGAAGAATTTTCAGGACTATTACCGCGCCGAACTGAATCCGGCGAATACCTCCTTCCTGGATGGCGGCGTCCTGACGAACAAGCCGTTCGCCGCCGCGATGAAGGCGATCCGCGGCCGGCCGGCCTATCGCGAGGTGGATCGCAGGCTGGTCTATATCGACCCGCAGCCGCTGCGGCCCGCACCGCCGCCCACCGGACGGATGCCCGGTTTCTTCCGCGTCCTCAAAGGCGCACTGAGCGATATTCCGCGCAACGAGCCGATCGCCGACGAATTGATCTGGGTAAACCGCTTCAACGAACGGGTCCGGCATCTGCGCGGCGTGATCGACGCCACCCAGCCGCAGATCGTGCAGCTGGTGGCGGAGAGCGCGCCGCGCAATCTCGATGCGGCGCTGAGCGAAATGGAAATCCGGCTATGGCGCATGCAGGCGAGCGAACGCGCCGTGCAGGAGGCCGGCTTCGCCTATGAAGGCTATGTCCGCCTCAAGCTCGGCGCCGTGCTCGACTCGGTCACCAAGCTGATCTGCCGGGCCTGCCGCTTCGGCGAGCATTCCAACGAGGCGCGCTGGGCCCGTCTGGTGATGCTCCGCTGGGCGGAAGACCGCCAGGTCTGCCACACGGCGCCGCGCTTCGACCGGGCGCCGCCGGGCACGCCGCCCGAGTTGCTCCCGCCCTGGGTGCGCTTTTTGCTGCGTTTCGATGTCGCCTTCCGCCAGCGCCGCCTGCGCTTCCTGGTGCAGCGCCTGAATCAGCTTTACGGCAAGCTGGGCGATCCCGAGCATCGTGGCCTGAAAGCCGAGAAAATGGATGCGCTGAAGCGCGCCTTCTACGATGCACAGGAGGCGCTGCGGCAATTCGACGGCGGCAACGGCTTCAAGCCCGGCACCAAGGAGATGGCAACGAAGCTGTTCTTCCGCCGCATCGACCTGCGCGACGCCGAGGACCTGGCCTCGGATGCCGCCAGCTTCGCCACGGCCAACCTGGCGGCGATCGACGCCGTGATCGAGCAGCTGGCCATGGATATCGATCTCGACCGTACCACCGGCCAGCTCGACGCCCTGTTCGCCGAGCTCGATCCGGCGGACTGGAGTGTGCCGGCGCGGCGCGACCTGCTGGTCAGCTATATCGGCTTTCCGTTCTGGGACGTGCTGACATTTACCATCACCAACTGGCGCGACCTGGGCGAATTCAACGAAATCCGCATCGACCGGATCAGCCCCGAGGATGCCGTCGCCATCCGGCGCGGCAATACCCTGAAAGGCGTCAACCTCGGCCGCTTCGGCGGCTTTTTCAGCCGGGCGCATCGCGAGAACGATTATCTCTGGGGCCGGCTGCATGCCATCGACCGCCTGATCGACATCGTTTACGACGCCGCCGGCGCCAGAACGGCGGATATCCCGCTGGATCGCCAGGCCATCAAACTGAAGGCCTTCCGGCTGGTGCTCGAGCGTGAAGCCGCCAACCTGGCGGTGAGCCGCCGCCTGATCGAGGATTTGCGTCAGGAACTGGACGTCATTGCCGCCGGGAAAGCCTGACAGGGCGCCCGATCCGGCCGGGCCGCCGCTTGTCGGGACATGGAAAAAGCGTATGCTCGGCGGCCTTGAACAACTCGCGAGCATGCCGTGATCAATCGCTTCCAACCCGTCCTTATTGCCGCCCTGGTTGCGGCCTTCAGCATTGCGGCCCAGGCTCAGCCGGCCAAGGGCAAGAACGACGATCCCGTCGTCGCCCGCGTCAATGGGCAGCCGATTACGCGCTCCGCCGTGGTCGAGTTCTATAGCCAGCTGCCCTCGCCGATGAACCAGATTCCGCTCGATCAGCTCGCGCCGGGGATCATCAACGAATTGGCGGCACGCAGGCTACTGGGCGAGGCCGCCGAGAAAGCCAAGCTCGGCGACGATCCGGAGGTGAAGCAGCAGTTGAAGGCCGTCCGCGAGCAGGTGCTCGAGCAGGCCTATCTCGACCGCAAGGTCACGGCGGAAGTGACCGATGCCAAGATGAAGGCGCGCTATGACGAGTTGATCAAGGCGCAGCCGCCGCAGGAAGAAGTTCATGCCCGCCATATCCTCGCCGCGACCGAGGCCGATGCCCAGGCGGCGCTGGACGAGGTGAAGAAGGGTGCGGATTTCGCCGAAGTCTCGAAGAAGCGTTCGATCGGGCCGACGGCGGCGACCGGCGGCGATCTCGGCTTCTTCACCAAGGACAAGATGGTCCCGGAATTCGCCGAAGCCGCGTTCGCTTTGCAGCCAGGTCAGGTCAGCGACAAGCCGGTCCACACCCAGTTCGGCTGGCATGTCATCAAGGTGGAGGAGCGCCGCCAGTCGCCGCCGCCCAGCTTCGACGAGGTGCGCGATCAGGTCCACAAGATCATGGCCGACGAGGTGATCCAGAAGACCGTCGACGACCTGCGCAAATCGGCCAAGGTCGAAACCTATGAATGGCCAAGCGCAAGCGGCAAGAAGCTGCCTGCCATCGCGCCGGACGCCCCATCCTCCAAGAAGAAATAACCAGCCGAGAATTCCGTCATGGCCGCGCATCCCGTCTCGCCCTTGGCGCCGTCCAAGCTGCCCGTCCTGCCGCCTGTTGCCGGCGCCCGTCTGGCGACCGCCCATAGCGGCATGCGCTACCAGGGCCGCGACGATCTGGTCATGATGGAGTTCGCGCCAGGCACCCGGGTCGCCGGCCTGTTCACCCGCTCCTCCATGCCGGGGGCGCCGGTCGATTGGTGCCGCAAGATCCTGTCTGGCGGCAATGCCCGCGCGCTCGTCGTCAATGCCGGCATCGCCAATGTCTTCACCGGCAAGGCCGGCCAGCAATCGGTCAAGACCACGGCCGATGGCGCGGCGAAGACGCTCGGCTGCCGCGCCAGCGAGGTCTATCTCGCCTCCACCGGTGTGATCGGCCAGATCCTGCCGGCGGAGAAGATCGTCGCGCAAATGCCGAAGCTGAAAGCCGGGCTGGACGGCGGCAACTGGCTTGCCGCGGCGAAGGCGATCATGACGACCGATACCTTCCCGAAGCTCGCCACGGTGACCTGCGAAATCGATGGCCGCAAGGTGACGATCAACGGCATCGCCAAGGGATCGGGGATGATCGCGCCCGACATGGCGACCATGCTGGCCTTTCTGGTCACCGATGCAAAGCTCGCGGCGGAAACGCTGCAGGCGCTGTTGAAGGCGGCCGCCAACCAGAGCTTCAACTGCCTCACCGTGGATGGCGATACCTCGACCTCCGATACCGTATTGCTGTTTGCGACCGGAGCGGCCGGGAATGCGGCGCATTCCAAGCCGTCCGACAAGCGGCTGGCGGATTTCCGGCGCGCGCTGGTGCAGGTAATGTCAGAGCTGGCGCAGCTCATCGCCCGCGACGGCGAAGGCGCGCAGAAGCTGGTGACCATCGAGGTGACAGGCGCCAAAAACGACGGCTCGGCGCGCATCATCGCCCGTGCGATCGCCAATTCGCCGCTGGTCAAGACCGCGATCGCCGGCGGCGACGCCAACTGGGGCCGCATCGTCATGGCAGTCGGCAAATCGGCCGAGCCCGCCGATCGCGACAAGCTGGTGATCAAGATCGGCGACAAGCCGGTCACCGCGCGCGGCATGGTCCGCCCCGATCACGACGAGGCTTATGCAACGCGGCATTTCAAGGGCCGCGATGTGCGCATCAGCGTCGATGTCGGGATAGGCAAAGGCACGGCGAAGGTCTGGACTTGCGATCTCACGCACGGTTACATCGACATCAATGCCGACTACCGCAGTTAACAGCCAAGTCGATCTCTGTCCCGGCGATGGCGCCGCATTGCTGGCGTCGAAGCCGGTCGTGCTGGTCGTCGCGGTGGCGCTGATCGATGCCGATGGGCGCGTGCTGCTGACGCAGCGGCCGCCGGGCAAGAAGCTCGCCGGTATGTGGGAATTTCCCGGCGGCAAGGTCGAGGCGAACGAAACGCCGGAAGCAGCCCTGCTGCGCGAGCTGCATGAGGAACTGCACCTCGATATCAGCGCCGCCTGCCTGGCGCCCTTCGCCTTCGCCAGCCATGCCTATGAGGATTTCCACCTGCTCATGCCGCTCTATGTCTGCCGGCGCTGGGCCGGACAGCCGCAGCCGCGCGAAGGCCAGGCGATGAAGTGGGTGCGCCCGTCGAAGATGCGCGAGCTTGAAATGCCGCCGGCGGATATCCCGCTGGTGGCGATGCTGCACGATCTGCTGAGCTGATTGCCGGACTAATCCTTCGGCCTGGCCTTGTCGCCGAGCCGATGTTCGACCGTGTCGAGTGCCGATGCCAGCCGATACGCGGCTGTGCCGGGCCGCAGCGGTTTCTGCTGGCTTTCATGCGGATGCCAGCCGGTCAGCGTGACGATCTCGAAGGTCGCCGGGATGCGGCCATCCGCATCGGCGAAGCGTTGCTGATACAGCTCGGCCATGCGGAACAGGGTAGCGCGCCGCGTCACCGCCTTGCGGCGCCCCAGGGCGGCATTGGTTTCGCCCATGCCGCGCAGATCGCGCATCAGGCGGAAAGCATCGCCGTAGGTCACGGTCAGCCGCTCGCCGTCGGCGACGGGGAGTGCAAAGCCGGCCCGCTGCAGCAGCGCGGCGCCATCCAGCGTTTCCGCCATCGGCGAAATGCGCGGGCTGACGCCGCCTTCCAGCTCGGCTTCGGCGGCAAGCCAGGCCTGGCGCAGCTCGTTCAAGGTGGCGCCGCCGAACATCGCCCCCAGGAAGAGGCCATCCGGTTTGAGTGCGCGGCGGATCTGGATCAGGCTGCCCGGCAGGTCGTTGACCCAGTGCAGATTGAGCAACGCGATCACCAGATCGAACTTGCCCTGTGCGAATGGCAGGAATTCCTCGTCGCCGACGACATGCAATCCGCCGCCCGCGATACTGTCGCAGGAGATCAGGGTTTCGATCTGCCCCCGCCCGTTCAGCCGCGGCCATAGCCAGTCGGCACTGCAGCCCTGCACCAGCGCGAGCGGGAAGCTGCGGCGGATATCGTCCAGGCGGTCCAGCAGCCGCTCGGCCACGGCCGCGCGCAGAAAATCATGATCGCCCCCGATGCGGGCAGCACGTTCGCGCTGCCGCCGCTTGGCAAGGCGGTCGAACACCAACATGGTTTCCGTCATGGGGCGATTGTCGCATGATCGCGCCCTGGCCGTCACCTGCCGGGGCGCGGAAGATCGCGCCCGTCACTCGGCGGCAACAGCCATCCGGCAGCCGGACACCAGCTTGCGCGCCTTTTCCTCGATCTCCGCCAGGCCGACGCCGGGCCGGTAGAGATACGAGCCGATGCCGAAACCATTGGCGCCCGCGGCATACCACTCCGCCATATTCTCCGGCCGGATGCCCCCGACCGGCAAAACGAGGGTTTCCGGCGGCAGGACGGCGCGCAGGCTGCGCAGGATGGCAGGGCTGAAGGCTTCGGCGGGAAACAGCTTCAGGGCATCGGCGCCGGCACGGATCATGGCGAAAGCCTCGGTCGGCGTCGCGAAGCCCGGCACGGCCACCATATCGAGGATCTTCGCCTTGTGAATGATCACTTCGTCGGCATGCGGCGCGACGATGAGCCGCCCGCCGGCAACGGCGACCTGCTTGACCATCAGGCGATCGACCACCGTGCCGGCGCCGATCAGCGCCGTGTCGCCGAAGCGCTTGGCCAAGGCGGCGATGCTGTCCAGCGGATCGGGCGAATTCAGCGGCACCTCGATGATGCGGAAGCCGGCGGCATAGAGCGCTTCGCCGACCGGCACGGCCTCCTTGGGCGTGATCCCGCGCAGGATCGCGATCATCGGGCATGTCTTCAGCCAAGAGGTGACATCAATCATGGACGTCCTCCTGCCAGCAATCGGCCGATGCGATGGAGACCCTGTGCGGCAGCATGTTCGGGTACCACCGATGCCGCGATACCCAAGCATTCGAAGGCAAGCCGATAACGCTCCGACAGGTCATGCGCCCCAACGATCCGGACGCTGCCGGTCCATGTCGTACCACGTATTTCGTGGCCGATCATTATACCAGAGAGATAGTCCAGTGCGGCAGCGGCGGCAAGTTCGTCGAACAATCGCCGGGTCCTGACGCCGAAAAAGTGATGCAAAAGGCCGCCGGAATCGCCCGACCGGGCGACGCCGGAGCGGAATGCGGCCGGATCGAAACCGGCGGCATCCGGCGGCAGCATCGCCGCCAGCAAGCCGTGCCGGCGCAACAGAGCGAACACCTCCCCCGTCATGGCCGTGGCAAATCCCGTAATGCGGCCCGCTTCGACGGCAACATGCTTGCTGTGCGTTCCCGGCAGGCACAGGCTGGCCGTCTCGCCCGCTTCGACGATGCCGAAGATTTGCGTCTCCTCGCCCCGCATCACATCCGGCAGTCCGGCCGCGGTGCGACAGACCAGGCCGGGGACGATCAAGGCCTGACGTTCGCCGTCGATACCCACCGGACACAGATGTCGCGGCAGATCCGCCAGCCCGGCCGGACATTCGACATAGGCGGCCTCGCGCCAGCCCTGCCGGCTGCCCACCATGCCGGACAGCAGGATCGGCCTGTTGCCGTCGTCCTGCAGCCAGTCGCCGATCTCGCGCTGCAGGACGGCAGGATAATCCGCCTGCCTCAACGTGGTGATGCCGCAGGCGGCGCTGCGGGTTTCGGCGATGCGGCCATCGTCGTGCAGCAGGTAGGCGCGAAAGCCGCTGCTGCCCCAGTCGACGCCGATCATCATGGCGGAATCAGGCCGACAGACGCTGCCCGGTCTTGCTGTCGAACAGGTGCACGCGATCCATCTGCGGCATCAGATGAATCGTGCTGCCCGGATGAAAACCATGCCGCTCGGTGAAGACCCCGCAGATCTGGGCGCCGCTCAGGTCGGCATAGACGAAGGTGCTGGCGCCCGTGGGCTCCACCACCTCGACCTTCACCGGCAGGCCCTGGCCATTGGCAGGCACGAGATGCTCCGGCCTGATGCCATAGACGACCGGCTGGCCGTCCTGCCCGGCCTTGACCTCGCCAAGCGGCAGGTCGATGCCGGCTTCGGTCGCGACCCAGTTCCGGTTGCCGTTGCGCCGCAAAACACCGCTGACCAGGTTGATCGCCGGCGAACCGATGAAGCCGGCGACGAAGATGTTCGCCGGGGTGTCGTACAGTTCGATGGGCGAGCCGATCTGCTCGACGATGCCGTCATGCATGACGACAATGCGGTCGGCCATGGTCATCGCCTCGATCTGGTCGTGCGTGACATAGATCGAGGTGGTCTTGAGCTGCTGATGCAGCGCCTTGATCTCGGTGCGCATCTGCACGCGCAGCTTGGCATCGAGGTTGCTCAGCGGCTCGTCGAACAGGAAGACATGCGGGCTGCGCACGATGGCGCGCCCCATGGCGACGCGTTGGCGCTGGCCGCCGGAGAGTTGCTTCGGATAGCGGTCGAGCAGCGGACCGAGGCCGAGGATTTCGGCGGCGCGTTTCACCCGCTCTTCGATCACTTTCCGCTCCGCTTTCCGCAGCTTGAGCGAAAAGCCCATATTCTCGCGCACCGTCATATGCGGATAGAGCGCATAATTCTGAAAGACCATGGCGATGTCGCGGTCCTTCGGCGGCACGTCGTTGACCTTGCGCTCGCCGATCCGGATCACACCCTCGGAAATCTCCTCGAGTCCGGCGATCATCCGCAGCAGGGTGGATTTCCCGCATCCGGAGGGACCGACCAGAACCACGAATTCGCCATCCGGGATGTCGATATCGATGCCGTGGATTACCTCGAGGGCGCCGTAACGCTTGCGCACGGCCTCGATATTCACGCTTGCCATGTCTCACTCCCTGTCCGTCGGCATTCGTTCGCCGTCTCGTCTTCCTACGATTTCACCGCCCCCGCAGTGAGGCCCGACACCATGTAGCGCCGGAAAACATAATAAATCACCGCCGGCGGCAATGCATAAACCATTCCGGTGGCCATCAACAGATTCCAGGGGGCCTCGTCGCCCGACAGGAACTGGCCCAGCGCCACCGCCAAGGTGGTCTCCGTCTCGGAGGACAGCATCAGAAAAGCATACAAATATTCGTTCCAGGCCAGCAACAGGGCATAGGTGCCCACCGCGACGAGGCAGGGCACCATCAGCGGTAGATAGACCAGCCGGAAAATCTGCATCGGGCCGGCGCCGTCGATGCGGGCGGCCTCGTCGAGCTCATACGGCAGCTTGTCCGCATACTGCTTGAGCACCCAGATCGCATAGGGCGAGGCAAAGGTGACCATGGTCAGAATCAGGGCCCATTGCGTGTTCAGCAGTTCGTAATTGGCCATCACCTTGTACATCGGAATGGCCAGAAAGGCCGGCGGTACCAGATAGGTCGCAAGGGCGAGATTCGAGACGAAAACGCCGCCGCGGACCCGCAGCCGGCTGATCGCAAACGTCGCCGCGGAGGCGATGGCCAGCGTCAGCAGGCAGACCATCACCGCGACGAAGGCGCTGTTGGCGAACTGGATCCAGAAATGCTCGAGATAGTAATGGCCCTGATGGATGACGATGCCGAAATTCTCGATTGTCGGCTGTTTCGGCCACAGTTCGCCGGCGAAAGTTTCCGATTTCGGGGTGATCGCCATGACCAGCAGGTGATAGATCGGGATCAGCGTCCAGAGCAGCAGCGGGATGGCGACCAGGACGAGGCGCCCCTCCTTCCATATCCGGTTCATCCCTGCTCTCCCCGCCGCATGCGGCGCAGCATCAGGAACAACAGCGGGATCATCACCGGCAATGCAATCACGACCGTGCTGACGCCGGCTTCGATTTCCGACATGCCGAAGGCGTAACGGATGCCCAGCGTGGCCAGGGTCTGCGTCGAGTCGGCCGGCCCGCCGCCCGTCAGCAGGTAGACCGAGTTGAAATCGCCCAGACTCATGATGGTCGAGAGCAGCGTGCAGGTGATGTAGAGATTCTGCATGCTCGGAAAGGTGACATAGCGGAATTTCTGCAAGCCGCCGGCGCCATCCACATCGGCCGATTCATAGAGATCCCTGGGGATGGCGAGCCGGCCCGCCAGCAGGATCAAGGTCCAGAACGGCAGATATTTCCAGATATGGACGACGCAGACCGCGGCCAGACCGCTCCAGCGGTTCAGCAGCCATACCGGCCCTTCGACCTGGAAATAGCGGAAGATGAGATTGTTCACCATGCCCCATTCGGCATTCAGCATCCAGCGAAAGGACAGGATGGTGGGAATGGACGGCACCGCCCAGGGCAGGATGAAGACGATGCTGAGCCAGCGGATCCAGCGCTGTTCATGGGTGAAGAAACCCGACAGCAGCAACGCCAGGAACATCTTCACGTTCACGGCGACGCCGAGAAAGACGACGGTGTTGACCACCGCGTTGAAGAAAACCGGATCCCGCCATAGCCGGATATAGGTTTTCGGATCGCTGCCGAGCCAAAGGCCGTAGCCGACCGGGTACAGCACGAATGCGAGAAACAACACCAGGTACGGCACGATCAGGATAAGACCCCAGACCGTCTCCTGACGGAGACGGCCCGGGGCCTTCAACCCGACGCCGACATGCTGATCCAGCGGCGTTACAGCAGTCATCGATAATTCAGCCCTCGACGATCTGCTTGATACGGGCAAACATCTCGTCGACGGCCTGTTCCGGCGAGATCTTGTCCTTGGCGACGCGCGTGATCGCACGGCCCCAGACGTTTTCCGCGTTCACCGAGGTGAATTTGTAATTATAGACGAACTGGAACGGCACCGTCGGCTGCTTGACGAACTGCTGGTACACGATCTTGCGATGCGGATCTTCCGAGGTCCAGAACGGACGCTCCGCCGCCTCCTTCATCACCGGGAACCACCGGCCGAGCGAGCCCTCGGTATACGGGGTCAGGTTTTCCGGCTGCAGCAGATAGGCGAAGAATTCCTTGGCGCGCTTCTTGTTCTGCCCGTCGGCAAAGACCACGGCCACCTTGGTCGCGAACAGGTTCGGCAGCGGCTTTCCATCGGGCTTCTTCGGCCAGGATACCGTTTTGATCAATTCGTAATAATTCTTCTTGGCCTGGGCCTTCTCCTGTTCGTTCTTGGCCTTGTTCATGTCGTCGAGATACTTGGCGACGATGGAGATGGTCGCATTATGCGTCATCACCGTCGTCTTGTTCTGGAACGCGACGTTGTTGTCGACGTCCTTCCAGGACAGCGAGCCGGGCGGCGTGCAGCCCTTGCTGACGATGGCGGCGTAGTCCTTGAGCGCGTTGGCCATGCCGGCCTTCACCTTCGGATCGTCGATGAGCAGCTTGCCGTTCTTGTCGACCGGCGAGGCGTCATAGGCATTCACGAAGGACAGGAAGCTGAAGAAGGTGTCGGACGCCTCGACCGAGGACGGATTGCCGATACCGTAGACCCGCTTGCCTTTCTTGCGCAGGGCCGGCTGCACCTTGTCGCACCAGAAATTCCAGAAGCCGTGCCAGTCCTGCGGAATATCCGCATCCTTGTAACCGGCTTCGTTCAGCATGTCCTCCCAGTAATGGGCATGCATGGTCTGCTGATAGATCGGCACGGCATAGTATGACCGCTTGCCGGTCTTGCCATTCATCAGATAAGCGGTATCGACGACGTTGGGCAGGAACTTGTCCTTGTACGGCCCGATGACGTCGCTGACATCCTCGAGCTTGCCGTCATAGGCCCATTTGCCGGCAGTGCGGAAATCGTAGGTCCAGCCGAAGGCGCCATCGGGCGGAGTACCCGATTCCACCGCCGAGATCGACTTGGTGATGATGTCTTCGACGCCATAGAGGCTGAGTTCGACCTTCACGCCGGTCTTCTTCTCGAAGCCTTCGATCACCTTGTTCAACGCCTGGTCTTCCGCCGGATAGAAGCCTTTGTTGAACCATAACGTGAGTTTTTCCTGGGCCAGTGCTTGTGGCGCGCTTGCCAGCACCGCCCCGGCCAAAATCATTCCCAAGGCCTTGCGCATCGTTGTTTCCTCCCTGCCTGACGCGTCGTTCAGTTGCTGTTTTTTTTAGCGATGTCGGATGCCGATCGGCCGAGGACCGTAGCATCTGATATATAAGTTTAGCCAGCCCATTTTGCCCTGCCAAGGCTCATATGCGCCGAAATCTTTCGCCCTTCGCCGTCTCGCCGGCGCATTCTACACAAGGCGCCGGCGAGAACTGATGTTCATTCAGTGATTGTGGCGCGGTACGCCAAAAGTCTCGGCGATGCGCTGATAGTCGACCGCGAAATCGAGGCAGGCGCCGGTCGACAACTGCCCGACATATTGGCGCTGCAGTTCCTGCCACGGCGTCTGGTTGACCAGCTTTGGCGGGGTCCAGGCCTTGCGGCGCCGTTCCAATTCTTCCGCCGGGATCAGGATGTCGGCGGAGCGCCTGTTCAGATCGATGCGGATCTTGTCGCCGGTGCGCAGCAGGGCAAGCCCGCCGCCCACCGCCGATTCCGGCGAAGCGTTCAGGATCGACGGGCTGCCCGATGTACCGCTCTGGCGGCCGTCGCCGATGCAGGGCAGCAGCAGCACGCCCTGCTTGACCAGCCGATCGGGCGGCAGCATGTTGACCACCTCGGCGGCGCCGGGATAGCCGACCGGACCGGTGCCGCGGATCACCAGGATGCTATTCTCGTCAATCGGCAATTCCGGATCGTTGATCCGCGCATGGTAATCCTCCGGCCCTTCGAAGACGATCGCCGTGCCTTCGAAGGCGTTTTCATCCCCCTTGCGCTGCAGATAGCGCTGGCGGAATTCCGGCGTGATCACCGAAGTCTTCATGATCGCGGAGTCGAACAGCGTGCCCGACAGCACGGCGAATCCTGCCTCCGGCAGCAGCGGCTTGTCATAGGGCCGGATCACATCGCGGTCCTTGCATTCCGCATCGCGCACATTTTCGCCCATGGTCTTGCCGTTGATCGTGAGCGCATCGGCATGCAGCTTGCCTGCTTCGAGCAATTCGCGCATCACCGCCGGCACGCCGCCGGCGCGATGAAAGCCCTCGCCCAGATGCTGGCCGGCCGGCATGCAATTCACCAGCAGCGGAATCCTGTAGCCGATCGCGTCCCAGTCGCGGGTATCCAGCTCGACCCCGATATGACGGGCGATGGCGACCAGATGCGGCGGACAATTGGTCGAGGCGCCCAGCGCGCTCGCCGCCACGATGGCGTTCTCGAAAGCCTTGCGGGTGAGGATCCGCGACGGCCTCAGATCCTCATGCACGATCTCGACGGCACGGCGTCCGGTCTCGTAGGCCATCTGCGCCCGCTCGCGGTACGGCGCCGGAATCGAGGCGCAGCCCGGCAGCGACATGCCCAGGGCCTCCGCCAGGCTGTTCATCGACAACGCCGTACCCATGGTATTGCAATGGCCCGGGCTGGGCGCCGAGGAGGCCACCATCTCGAGGAACTGATCGTAGTTGATCCGGCCGGCGGCCAATTCCTGGCGTGCGAACCACACGACCGTGCCCGAACCGGCAAGCTGGCCATTGTACCAGCCGTCCAGCATGGGTCCGCCGGACAGCACGATCGCCGGAATATCCACCGTTGCCGCCGCCATCAGCATGCCGGGCGTGGTCTTGTCGCAGCCCGTGGTCAGCACCACGCCGTCGATCGGATAGCTGTAGAGCAGTTCGGCCAGGCCGAGATAGAGCAGATTGCGATCAAGCGCCGCGGTCGGCCGCTTCCCGGTCTCCTGGATCGGATGGGTGGGGAACTCGAAGGGGATGCCGCCGGCATCGCGGATGCCGTCGCGGACGCGCTTGGCCAAATCCAGGTGATGACGGTTGCAGGGCGACAGATCGCTGCCGGACTGCGCGATTCCGATGATCGGTTTGCCGCCGCGCAGTTCGGCCAGGGTGAGGCCGAAATTGAGATAGCGCTCGAGATAGAGCGCCGTCATGCCGGGATCATGCGGATTATCGAACCATTCCCGGCTGCGCAGCCGTTTCACCTTCTTCTCGGCCATCACTTGCTCCCTAAATCGCTATGTGACGGGCACATGCCCGCCCTTCGTCGCCAAATTTCCCCGTGAAAATCTAACGTTGCCGGCCGCGCGCCTGTTCCTGCAGGAGAATCTGATAGTCGCGCGAGGCGGCGCGGATATGAACGCCGAGCAGATTGAGCGCCTTGGTCTTCTCATGGGTGCGCAGCAGCTTGACGATATTCTGATGCTCGGCCAGCGACTCTTCCACGGTGCGGTGCTTCGAGGTGACGCTGGCGCGCAAAGCCTGGATCCGCATTTCAAGCTGCTGGTGCGCCGCCACGAGGAAGCGGTTGCCGGCGCGATTCAAGATCTGGCGATGATATTCGGTATCGAGCCGGCGATAGGCGGGCATGTCGTCGTCCGCCACCGCCTTGGCCATGCGGCGCACATTCTGCTCCAGCGCCTCGATCAGGCCGGCCTCGTCGTTGTGCAGCGCATCGCGCAGGGCCGCCGATTCCAGGATCACCCGATACTGGCACATCTCGGCCGCCTCTTCCGGCGCCATGGAGAAGACGAAACTGCCGCGCTGCGGCTGGATGTCGACCAGCCCCTCCAGCTTGAGCTGCAGCAGCGCTTCGCGGACCGGCGTCTTGGAAATTCCGAGCTGGGCCGCCAGCACGTTCTCCGACAGCGCTTCGCCCAGCATCAATTCGCCGTTGATGATGCGGGACCGGACATGCTCCTTGACCAATTCGGTGAGAGATTTCGGACGCTCGATGCGCGTCGCACGTACCGCGTTCGTCTTAGGCATGGCGGCCTTTTCCTGTTCCGATTTCTGGCGTCGATTGTTATTTGGCAAACTAGCAGCGCCCTCGAACAGCCTCAAGATAGTATCTGATATGTCAGTTGTCTTGCCCCAAATGGATGATTCGGCTAGGAAGGGTGAAAGTCATGGGAGGTTCGGCGGCAGCCATGCAGCTTGATATCCTCTGCCTGGGCGAAGCCATGGTGGAGTTCAACCAGACCGGCGGCCGGGACAGCGACCAGTATTTGCGCGGTTTCGGCGGCGATACCTCGAACTGCGCCATCGCCGCCGCCCGCCAGGGTGCGAAGGCCGGCTATTGCACCTTGCTCGGCCGGGACCCCTTCGGCGACCTCCTGCTCGACCTCTGGCGAAGCGAGAATGTCGATACCTCGGCGGTCGGCCGCCGCGAAGATTCCCCCACGGCAGTCTATTTCGTGACTCACACGGACAAGGGCCATGCCTTCACCTATTATCGCCAGGACTCGGCCGCCAGCCGCATGACGCCGGCCGATCTGCCGCTGGGAATCGTGAAAAAGACCACAATCCTGCATGCTTCCGGGATCAGCCTGGCGGTGAGCGCCGGAATGCGGGAGACGGTCATGAAGGCGATCGAGATCGTGCGCCAGGCCGGCAATCGCGTCTGCTTCGACACCAACCTCCGGCTGAAGCTTTGGCCGCTGGAAACGGCGCGCGAGGCGATCGACGCGGCGCTGCGGCTCAGCGACATCGCCTTGCCCAGCCTGGAAGATGCCACGGCGCTCACCGGCCTGGATGATCCGCTCAGGATTCTCGACCATTACCGGACGATGGGCGTGCCGCTGGTGGTGCTCAAATGCGGCGCCGAAGGGGCGCTGCTGGCGGATGCATCCGGCCGCTGGCGCATCCCCGGGCATCGGGTGCGCAGTGTCGATGCCACCGGCGCCGGCGACTGCTTCGACGGCGCCTTCCTGGCGGAACTCGTGCGCGGCGCGGCGCCGCAGGAAGCCGCCGCCTACGCCAATGCCGCCGCGGCGCTGACCACCACCGGCTATGGCGCCGTGGCGCCGATCCCGCAGCGGCCGGCGGTGGAGGCGTTTTTCGACTCCGTCGGCCGGCCGCAACCGGAGCGTCTTTGACGCGTCATTCGCCGTAAGCGCGCACCTTCTGGTTCTGCTCGCCCAGGCCCGCGATGCCGAGCCGCATGGTATCGCCGGGCTTGAGATAAACCTGCGGCTTCTGCCCCATGCCGACGCCCGGCGGCGTACCGGTCGAGATGACGTCGCCCGGCTGCAAGGTCATGAACTGGCTCAGATAGCTCACCAGGTAGCGCACGCCGAAAATCATCGTCTTGGTCGAGCCGTTCTGGTAGCGGTGGCCGCTGACCTCGAGGAACATGGCTAGATTCTGCGGATCAGGCACCTCGTCGGCGGTGACCAGCCAGGGACCGATCGGACCGAAACTGTCGGCGCTCTTGCCCTTGGTCCACTGACCATGGCGCTCGATCTGGAATTCGCGTTCGGACACATCGTTGACGACGCAATAGCCCGCCACATGCGCCATCGCATCCTTCTCGTCGACGTAGCGCGCGGTGCTGCCGATCACCACGCCAAGTTCGACCTCCCAATCGGTCTTCCTGGAATTCTTCGGGATGATCACGTCGTCGTTCGGCCCGGTGATCGCCGAGGTGGCCTTCATGAAGATGATCGGCTCGGCCGGGATCGGATTGCCGGTTTCGGCGGCATGATCGGAATAGTTCAGACCGATGCAGATGAATTTCGGCACCTGCCCGACGCAGGGCCCGAGCCGCGGCTTGCCGGGGACGGCCGGCAGCTTGGACGGATCCAGCGCTTTCAGCCTGGCGAGCCCATCGGGCGCAAGCGCTGCCCCGGCGATATCCGGCACCACGCCCGAAAGATCGCGGATGGCGCCGCTGGCATCGAGCATGCCCGGTTTCTCCTGGCCCGCTGGGCCGTAACGCAACAGCTTCATTTTATCCCTCCTTGAAAACAGATGCCTTTCAGAGTGACCAGCCGCCGTCGATAACGTGAATCGCGCCGGTTGTGAATGCCGCTTCGTCGGATGCCAGATAGACCGCCAGTGCCGCGATCTCCTCCGCGGTTCCCAGCCGGCCAAGCGGCTGCCGCGCGACGAAAGCAGCCCTCGCCTGTTCGACACCGCCGGCAGAAGCGGCCTGGGCTGCGATGCGGTCATCCAGCGACGGCGACTGGATAGTACCGGGGCAGATCGCGTTGCAACGGATATTCTGCCTGATGAAGTCGATGGCGATTGATTTGGTCAGACCGATCACCGCCGCCTTGGTGGCTCCATAGACGAACCGGTTCGGTGCAGCCTTCACCGAAGAGGCGCCGGAGGACATATTGATGATCGAGGCGCCGCGGCCGCTTGCGAGCATGGCCGGCAGCAGGGCCTTGGTCAGGCGGAACATCGAACGCACATTGAGGTCGAAGGCGAAATCCCAATCCGCCTCGCTGCAGTCAAGGATGGTGCCGTGATGGACGAATCCGGCGCAATTGAACAGCACGTCGAGCGCGCCCACTTCGGCGGCAAAATCGCCGATCGCCTTGGCATCCAGCACATCCAGCCGCCGGGTTGTGATATTGGGCAGGCTGCCAAGCTCCTTGAGCTTCGCCTCGTTCACATCGGTGGCGATCACCTTGGCGCCTTCCTTGGCGAACGCTATGGCCGTAGCCCGCCCGATACCCTGTGCGGCGGCCGTGATCACCGCCGTCTTACCGTTCAAACGCATGCTGCTCTTCTCTTCCCTGTGGTTATGCGACAGTCGTTATGCCACCGCCGGCAGGCAGGCCGGACCCAGTGGCGAGAAACTCTTGTAGGTGAGGATGAATTTCTGATGCCCCAGGGCTTCCGACTTGCTCGGCGCGCCGCCGGCCACCTGCCGGATCAGGTCGAAAATCTCGCGGCCGACCGTGTCCAGGTCCGCCTCGCCGGTGAGAATGCGGCCGGCATTGACGTCCATATCCTCGGCCATGCGATCATAGGTGCGCGGATTGGCGCAGACCTTGATCACCGGCGCCAAGGCCGAGCCGACCACCGAGCCGCGCCCGGTCGAGAACAGGATCAGATGCGAACCGCAGGCGATCAGCTCGACGATCTCGGCGTTGTCGCTGATATTGGGGAAACCGAAGCGGACTTCGCCGTCGGGCACGACGTCGAGCAGATAAAGCCCGCCGCGCGGCGGGATATCGCCCGGCTTGATGATGCCGCTGATCGGCGAGGCGCCGCTTTTCGCATAGGCGCCGAGCGACTTCTCTTCGATGGTGGTCAATCCGCCATCGGCATTGCCCGGCGCAAAGCTGGGATAACCGAGGGTTTCGTAGTATCGCGCCGCCTTGGCGACACAGGCCTTGATCTCCTCACCCAGCTCCGGCGTTACGGCACGCGCCGCCATCCAGTCTTCCATGCCGATCAGTTCGCCGGTCTCCTCGAAGATCGCCGCAGCCTTCTCCGCAACCAGGAAATCGAAGGCACGGCCCATGGCCGGATTGGCGGTCAGCCCGGATGTCGCATCCGAACCGCCGCAGATCGTGCCGACCACGAGTTCGGACACTGCCATCGGCTCGGCCGGCTGCGCCGCGAGTTCGCCAAGCTGCGCTTCGACCCAGGCGCGGCCTTTGTCGATCGTGCTGCGGGTGCCGCCGTCATCCTGGATCGTCAGCGTCATGACCGGCCGGCCGCTGTCGCGGATCGCGCGCTCCAGCGAGCGCTTGTTGAAACCCTCGCAGCCCAGCGAAACCAGCAGCACGGCGCCGACATTCGGATGCGTGCAAAGCCTTTGCATCACCTTCGCCGCATAGGCATTGGGATAGCAGCCCGGAAAACCGATCGCATGCGCGGCGCCAGCCCGGCCCGTGTCGCGGTAAGGCCAGGCGATCTCGCGCGCGACATGATGGGCGCATTCGACCAGATAAGCGACGGCGACATGATTGCGAATGCCCTTGCGCCCATCGGCGCGCCGCCAGCCCTTCACGATGCCGCCTCCACCGCCCGGGTGTTCGGCAGATACTCGCTGCGTACGTTGTGGTGATGCACGTAATCGCCAAGCGCGATGGCGGCGCTGGCCCGGCCGACCGGAGCGCCGTATTTGATGATCCGCTCGCCTTCCCGGATCGGTTTGACCGCGATCTTGTGGCCGAATCCCAGCGCCTGCCTCAGCCTGACCTGCCGCCCCGCGACCATGACAAGGGAATCGGCGGGGATTTCCTGCCGCGCCACGGCGACATTGTCGCCGGCGGCCAATAAAAGCAGGCGCGCATCCATCTGGCTTCCAGGCCGGCTTTCAGAACTTGCCATAACGCAGATAGGCCTGTTGCGGGTCCATGCCGGCGAGAATATTGCGCCGCACATCCCCCTCGGTGCCGATCACCTCTTCGGTGCGGGCGATGACCGCTTCGGCCATCGTCGCCGGAATGACGACCACGCCATCGCGATCGGCGATGACGCAATCACCGCTCGATATGGTGACGCTGCCGATGGTGATCGGCGTGCCGAAACTGTCGGGCACCCAGCGCGCGACGATGTCGGACGGCGTATAGAAGCTGCACCAGACGGGAAAGCCGAGCCGTTCGATCATGGCCGCGTCGCGGCAGCCGCCGTCGACGATGTAGCCGCGCACGCCTTTCAACTGCAGGGCGGCGGCGGACAGTTCGCCCATCAGCGCAACCTCGCGGTTATGCGGCTGGCAGACGACCACCTTGCCGCCAGGCGCCTTCGAGAGCACCCCGGTCCATTCCAGCAAAGTCTCATGGGCGGATCGGGTCCGGTCGATGTGGCCGCTGACCGTCCAGACCTCGCCGGCAAGGGTCAGCCGGGGATCGAGCGGACGAAGATCGTTCGGCAGGACACAATTATCATGCCCCAGCCCGCGCAAGACATCATGCACCGCAGAGGCATAGCAGCGGCTCAGCCGCTCGGCCAAAGAGGCAGCCTCTCCGGCCAACCCGACCCCGGACATGTTTTCTCCCATCTGATATATCAGTTTCAACTTTAACCGCTTTTCGGCAGGCTGGCTAGTCGGCAATGCCGCGCTCTGTTCCGGTTGCGAAAGCCATTGCGTCCGCACAAGCGCCGCACCGATAATCGAGGCGGCAGGTAGCGAAACGAAAGGAACGACTTGATGATCAAGAAGCTGGCCCTCGCCTTCGCCATCCTGGTGCTCGCCGTTGCCGGCGCCGCCTATTATTTCGCCTCCAATATCGACAGCCTGGTAAAGGCGGTCGTGGAACGCTACGGCTCGGAAGCCACGCAGGCGCAGGTGACGCTCAAATCCGTCGACCTGAAGCCCACGGAAGGCAGCGGCAGCCTGCAAGGTCTGGTGGTCGGCAACCCGAAGGGTTTCGCCACCGCCGAGGCCATGTCGCTCGGCGATATCAAGGTTTCGCTCGACATCTCCTCGCTGCAATCGAATCCGATCGTCATCAAGAGCATCACGGTCACCAAGCCGGCGATCACCTATGAATATGGCGAGAAGGGCAGCAATCTCGATGTCATCCAGAAGAATGTGCAAGCCTATGCCGCGAAATTCGGCGGCGGCAAGTCCGGCGCGTCTTCCCCCGCCCCCGCGTCGTCCAGGGGCAAGGCCGGTGAAAATGAGCGCAAGGTGGTGATCGAGGACCTGACCATCCGGGACGGCAATATCGCGATCAGCCATACCGCGCTGCAGGGCCGCAGCCTGTCGGCGCCGCTGCCGGTCATCCATCTGACCGATATCGGCAAGGACAAGGGCGGGGCGACGCCGGCCGAGATCGCCGAGAAAATCATCGGCACGATCAGCGCCAAAGCCTCCAGCGTCGCCTCCGCCGATCTGAAGAAACAGCTTGGCACGCTGCTGAAGGACAAGGCCGGCGATATCGGCGGGGCCGCCGGCGGCGCCGCCGAAAAGCTGAAAGGCCTGTTCGGAAAATAAATTCACCGGAGCATCGAAGCGGCGGCGGGACTGCACTATTCTACGAGCCGTCTCCGCCGCTTTTTCCGTGCCCCCTCTCCATGATAGCACCCGTCTGGCGTGACGCCCTCGCAGGGCTCTGTGCGCTTCTCATCGGCATCGGCTTCGCCCGATTCGGCTATACCCCGCTCATTCCGGTACTGGTCGAGCATGATTGGCTGACACCGAGCAGCGCCGCCTATCTCGGCGCCACCAATCTGGCAGGCTATGTCGCCGGCAGCTTCCTGACCGCCGCTCTGGCCCGGCTCGCCCCCATGCCGCTATTGACCCGCGTGGCGATGGCGGTGACCGGCGGCAGCCTGCTGGCCTGCGCCCTGCCCTGGGGCTTCGTCTGGTTCGTGCCCTGGCGGTTCATTGCCGGCTTTGCCGGCGGGATTCTCATGGTCGGCGCAGTGCCGCTCCTGCTGTCGCGCGTCCCGGTCAGCCATCGCGGCCGCAGCAACGGCATCATCTTCACGGGCGTCGGCACCGGCATCATCGCCGGCGGCACATTGGTTCCCGCCCTCGCGGGCTGGGGCCCGGGACCGGTCTGGCTCGGCATGGGATTGCTGACGCTGCTGCTGGCGGCCCTGACCTGGCGGCAATGGGACGGCAAGGCGTCTGCGGCTGCCCCCCCGGCCCTTACGGCAGGAGCAGCGCGGCTTTTCACCTGGCCGATCGGGCTGCTGCTGACCGCCTATATGCTGGATGCCGCAGGCTTCATCCCGCACACTGTCTTCTGGGCCGACTACATTGCCCGCGGCCTCAATCGCGGCGTGACCGCCGGCGGATTGTTCTGGGTTATCTTCGGCGCCGGCGCATTATGCGGCCCGCTGTTGAGCGGCATGGTCGCCGAGCGGCTCAACTTTCATCGCAGCCTGATCGCGGCGCTGATCGTCAAGGCCAGCGCGGTCGCCCTGCCGCTCTTCTCGCAGCATCCGGCGGCGCTGACCGCCTCGGCGCTGATCGTCGGGGCCCTGACGCCCGGCGTTTCCGCGCTCGCCTCCGGGCGCGCCGCCGAACTGGCCGGGATGGAGGCGCATCGAAAGGTCTGGGGCTGGCTGACCGGCGGCTGGGCGGTGTCGTCGGCCGGGGTCGGCTATCTGATGTCCTTCCTGTTCGACCGCACCGGTTCCTACAATCTGCTATTCGCCATCGGCGCCGCCGGCCTGTTCACTGCGTCGATCCTGGCGACTTTCGCCAGACCCCGCGCCGCTGCCTGATGGCCATCCGAGAGGGAGTGCAGTCCCTACCCGCAAAAATTCTACACAAAAAATCTTGACATTTATCGGCCGGCATCTGATGTAGCTCGCTGAGAAGAGGATGCGGCATGAGCAATATCCGCCAGATCGATCCGGTCACCCTGCGCCAGCGCCTGCAATCCGGCGATGTCATACTCATTGACATTCGCGAGCCGCCGGAATTCGCGCGCGAACGGATCGCAGGCGCCCGCCTGGTGCCGCTGGCGCGCCTCGATGGCCACGATTTCGGCGCAGACCGGGACAATGTGGCGGTCTTCACCTGCCGTTCCGGCATGCGCACCACCATGCATGCCTCCCGCCTTCTGGCGAAGGGCTTCAGGGAGACCTATCTGCTGGCCGGCGGATTGGATGCCTGGAAGCGCGCCGGCCTGCCAGTGGAACGCGATGAGGGGGCGCCGCTCGATCTGCAGCGCCAGGTCCAGATCGCCGCCGGCGGCCTGGCCTTGCTCGGCACCCTGCTGGCCTGGCTGGTGTCGCCGTGGTTCCTGCTGCTCAGCGGCATTGTCGGCGCCGGCCTGATGACGGCCGGTCTCACTGGCTTCTGCGGCATGGCGCGGCTGCTCGCCATCATGCCGTGGAACCGCAGATTCCTTGCCCAGTGAACCGTCAGGGACCGCCCGCATGAAGCCCGCCGTTCAAGCCTTCTTCGACGAGGATACCTTCACCGTCTCCCATGTGGTGGCGGATCCGGCGAGCGGACATTGCATCGTTATCGACTCGGTACTGGATTACGATCCCGCGTCCGGGCGCACCGGACGGACTTCGGCGGACAAGATCATCCGTTACATCGAGGATCAGGGCCTGGCCCTCCAATCGATTCTCGAGACCCATGTTCATGCCGATCACCTTTCGGCGGCGCCCTACATCCAAGAGAAACTCGGCGGCAAAATCGGCATCGGCTTCAACATTACCGTCGTGCAGGATGTCTTCGGCAAGGTCTTCAACGCCGGCACGGAATTCGCCCGCGACGGCAGCCAGTTCGATCATCTCTTCCAGGATGGCGAAACCTTCAGGCTGGGCAGCATCAATGCCAGCGCGCTCCACACGCCGGGTCATACGCCGGCCTGCATGACCTATGTGATCGGCGATGCGGCCTTTGTCGGCGATACCCTGTTCATGCCCGACTACGGCACCGCGCGTTGCGACTTTCCCGGCGGCGATGCGCGCCAGCTCTACCGCTCGATCCACAGAATCTTCGCGCTGCCGCCCGAGACGCGGCTGTTCATGTGCCACGATTACAAGGCGCCCGGACGCGACGCCTTTCGCTGGGAAACAACCGTGGCCGAGGAGCGCGCCAGGAATATCCACGTTCACGACGGCATCGGCGAAGACGAGTTCGTCGCCATGCGCACCAAACGCGACGCCACGCTCGACATGCCGCGCCTGATCCTGCCCTCCGTGCAGGTCAACATGCGGGCCGGCCGCTTGCCGCCGCCCGAGGACAATGGGGTGCGCTACCTCAAAACGCCGGTCGACGCCCTCTAATCGCGGCGCTGCGGACAATGATCACCCTATCCATGGCGCAAACGGCGCTGACCATTGGCGCCGGCTCGGCCGTCGGCTTCTCGCTCGCCCTGGTCGGCGGCGGCGGCTCGATCCTGGCGGTCCCCGCCCTGCTGTATCTGGTCGGCATCGGCGATGCCCATCTGGCGATCGGCACCAGTGCGCTGGCGGTCGCCGTCAACGCCTTCGCCAATCTCGCCCAGCATGCCCGCAAGGGCAATGTAAAATGGCCCTGCGCCATGGTCTTCGCCGCCTCCGGCGTGCTCGGCGCGGCGTTGGGCGCGGCCCTGGGCAAGCTGACCAACGGCCAGCATCTTCTTCTCCTGTTTGCCGGCGTCATGATGGTGATCGGCCTGGCCATGCTGCGGCCCAAGGCGGCCCAGGGGAATCCCGACGTGCACCTTAACCGCGCCGTCGCCGGCAGGCTGGTGCCGATCGGATTGACGACGGGCGCGCTCAGCGGCTTCTTCGGTATCGGCGGCGGTTTTCTGATCGTGCCCGGCCTCATGCTTGGCAGCGGCATGCCGCTGATCAACGCGATCGGATCGTCCCTGTTCGCGGTCGGCAGTTTCGGCCTGACCACCGCCATCAGCTATGCCCTCTCCGGCCTGATCGACTGGCCGGTGGCGGCCTGGTTCATCGTCGGCGGCATTCTCGGCGGGCTGATCGGCACCCGGATGGCGATCTGGGCCTCAGGCCATAAAGGCCTGTTGAACCGCATCTTCGCCGGCCTGATCTTCGCGGTCGCCGCCTATATCGTCTATCGCAGCGTCTAGACCGGAATCCCGTTAGATCGAAGCATAGCCAGCGTTCCTGAGATAGTTTGCGCATTCCTGTGGCGGGAAGCGGTCCAGCAGGCTTCCGATACGTTGCCATGTTGCCTCGACACTGCGTTCAGCTGCCTTTCGGAGC
>NZ_DASVCJ010000071.1:0-36584 GCF_036381655.1 Ferrovibrio sp. | reverse complement strand
AGATGGTGGTCACCATCGCATCGCCGACCGGCCGCGCGGTGAACAGGGCCATGGCGATCCAGCCGCAGCTCAGCAGGCCCAGGCCGATCCACAGGCCGGCGGCGAACAGCGCGAACAGCGCGGCGATCAGGAAGAGGGCGATAAGAATCTGATCCATGATTTGTCCGTTCGGCCAATGCGGCCTTATTCGGTATGGGCGATCTCGTCCTTATCGGTGCGCGGAGCGTAGCCGCGCAGCACCAGGACGAACTCTTCGACGAAGGCCAGGCAGAACACGATGCTGCCGATCGCCATGCCGAGCTGCGGAATCCACAGCGGGGTGGCGTCGTTGCCGGAAGAGACATCGTGGAACTCGTAGGACCACCAGACCATCTTGGCGCTGTAGAAGGCCAGCGCGCCGCTGATCGCAATGGCGATCACGGCGCACCAGAGCTCCGATAGCCGCCGCATCTGCGGTGCCAGCCGGCCGATGATCAGCGTGACGCGGATGTGATCGCCATGCACGAAGGCATAGGCGAGCGCCAGGAAGGCCGATGCGGCCATGCAATAGCCCGCATAAGCGTCGAGGCCGCGCAGATAGAAACCGGCGAGCCGGCCGAAGATGCTGAGCAGGATGGTAGCCAGCAGCGCGATCATGAACAGGCCGGCGAGCCAGCCGCAGGCGCGGTAGAGCGGCGCGAGCGGAGATTGCATGGGAAACCTAATTGTCAGGAGAAACGAGGGGGCAGATGGAAAACGGGCGGAGGTGATTGCCTCCGCCCGTTCAGGTCACATCGCCTTATAGGCTTTGACGGCGGCCTCGCCATCGGCGCCGGCCTTCTTGAGCCACTCGGCCGACAGCGTTTCGCCGAGCTTCTTGAAGCCGGCGGCCAGTTCCGGCCCCGGCGGCTGCACGGTCATGCCGCCCTTGACCAATGCGGCCTTGGCGTCGTCGGCCTCGGCCTTCGACATGTCCCAGCCGCGCTTTTCGGCAATGGCGGCGGCTTCCAGCAGGGCCTTCTTCGAGGCGGCGTCGAGCTTGCCGAGCGCGTCGTTGTTGACGAAGACCATGTCCTTCGGCAGCCAGGCCTGCACGTCGTAGTAATACTTCAGGCTCTCCCACACCTTGGAATCGCGCCCCGTCGAGGGCGAGGTGATGAAGGAGTTCACGGTGTTGGTGGCGAGCGCCTGGGCCAGTTCGGCGGCCTGGATGGTGACTGGCTGGGCGCCGACCAGTTCGGCGATGCGGGCGGTGGTCGGATTGTAGGAGCGGAACTTCAGGCCCTTCATGTCGTCGAGGGTCTTGAGTTCCTTGTTGGCATAGAGGCCCTGCGCCGGCCACGGCACCACGTAAAGCAGCGTCATGCCCTGGGCCTGCAGCTTCTTCTCGATGATCGGCTTCGACGCCTTGTACAGCTTCATCGCGTCGTCATAGGAGGTGGCGAGGAAGGGAACGGTATCGATGCCGAAGATCGCCATCTCGTTCTCGACATTCGACATCAGCAATTCGCCGGCCTGGACCTGGCCGGTCTGCACGGCGCGCTTGATCTCGGGCACCTTGAACAGCGAGGCATTCGGATGCACGGTGATTTCGAGCTTGCCGTTCGACAGCTTCTTCACGTCGTCGGCGAAAAGCTGCAGGTTCTTGGAATGGAAATTGGTTGCCGGATAGCCGGCCGGCAGATCCCATTTGGTCTGCGCCATCACCGGCGTCGCAGCCAGCATCAACGCCAGCGCTGCGAGAATCGACTTTACCTGCATCGTCTACCCCCAAAGTTGCGGCCCGCACGATCGTCGGCCCTGGATATCCCTGCGCCGTCCTCACGGCGCGCCAGACGATGTCGAAACGTTGATAAATTGTCAACGAAAAATCAGCGAAACGCTATTGATCCGTCAGCGAACGATTTGAATAACGGCGATCTGGCGCGGCGCCGGGCTGACCGTTCAGATGGCCCGCAGCGCCAACATGGCGGGAGTTACAGCGACGCGGCGGCCCGCGCCGCCTGGTCGTAGATGCCGGACAGCGCCCGCATCAGATCGGCCATGCGGGAAAGATCGCCGCGCGGCTGGCCGATCAGCGCCATCGCGCTGATCAGCAGCTCCTCACGGATCTTGCGGTAAGCCTGACACAGGCTGCGACCGGTTTCCGTGGTGCTGTAGAAGATTTCCTTGCCGCGCCGCTCGCCGCTGACCAGGCCGAGACGTACCAGCTTTTTCATCGCGTAGTTGACGGTATGGGTATCCTCGATGTCGAGGACCAGGCAGATATCCGCCAGCCGTTTCGGCCGGTCGCGATGGTTGACGCTGTGCAGCACCAGCACGTCGAGCGCGGCGAGATCGCGCATGCCGGCGGCGCCCATGCAGCGCACGACCCAGCGGTTGAAGGCGTTGCCGGCCATCATCAGGCCGAATTCGAATTCGCTCAGCTCCATCAGCTGGCTCTCGGCGAGATGCGCGGAGGAGACGATCGGGCGATGCGGATCGCCTGCTGCTGAAGCGCTGCGGTTGTCGCCGCCGCCTTTGGTGATTCTGCGCATGGTGGCCATCTCGTATCCTGCCTGCCAAGTTCTGCGGCCAGCCCAGCTCACGCAAGAGGCGCCTTCATGCGGCGAATGCCCGCTAACCGGGCAGCGGTCGGCGACCGGCGAATCCGTCGCATACCCCCCTTGCAGCCAGCGCATGGCCCAGCCGCAATCAACCGTAGCCGCTTAGCCCTGCGCTTTGCTAGGGTCCCCGTCCATGAAGCCCCAACACCTTGCCCTCATGTTCTTGATCTGCGCGATCTGGGGCTGGAATTTCGTCATCACCAAAGTGGCGGTCAGCCACTTTCCGCCGATCTTCTTTACCGCCCTGCGGTTCCTGCTTGTCGCCGCCCTGATGCTGCCCTGGCTCAGGTGGCGGAAGGGGCAGATGTGGCTGGTCCTCTCCGCCGCCCTGTGCATGGGCACGCTGCATTTCTCCCTGATGGTTACCGGCATCGCCCTGGCCGACGACGTATCGGTGGTGGCGGTGGTCACCCAGCTGGGTGTTCCGATCGCCACCCTCATGGCCGTCCTCATGCTGGGCGAACGCATCCGGTGGAAGCGGAGTCTCGGCATCGCGCTGGCTTTCGGCGGAACGATGGTGATCAGTTTCGACCCGAAAGTATTAAGCTATCAGGGCGCCCTCATCCTGTGCCTGATTGCGGTCACGGTCATGTCTTTCGGCCAGATCATCATCCGGCGGATTCGCGACGTCGATACCTTCACCATGCAGGCCTGGGTCGGCCTGATCAGCGCCCCGAGCCTGCTGCTGATCTCGCTGCTGGCGGAAAATGGCCATCTGGAAAGCGTCCAATCGGCTTCCGCCTGGCATTGGACATCCGTCATCTACGCCGCAGTAGCGGTGTCCGTCATCGGACATGGCGGCACGTATTTCCTGCTGCGGCGCTATCCGGTCAGCATCGTCAATCCCGGCTTTACGCTGGCGCCTGTCCTGGGCGTCCTGTCAGGCGTGATGTTCCTGGGCGAACAGTTGAGCGCGCGGGTGCTGATTGGTACAGCCATTACCCTGTTCGGGGTGTTGATAGTGGCGCTTCGCGAGGCGCAAGCGGCCGAAGCGTGCGGGGCCACGTCGGCGGAGCCGGCGCTGGAGCCGATAGCAAATAGGATGGCAGGTCAATGATCGAGTTCGTAGACACACCATCGCCCAATTTCGACGAGCGTAACTGCCGCAAGCCGGTCGACATGGTGGTACTGCATTATACCGGGATGCCGAATGCCGCCGCGGCGCTGAAACGCCTGACCGATCCGGAAAGCAAAGTAAGCGCCCATTACTGCATCGACGAGGATGGCACGATCCATCGCCTCGTGCCGGAGGAGAAGCGGGCCTGGCATGCCGGCGTGTCCTATTGGCGCGGCGTGCGCGACGTCAATGCCCGTTCGATCGGCATCGAACTGGTCAATCCCGGCCATGAATTCGGCTATCGCGAATTCCCCAAGATGCAGATCGATGCCCTGCTGGCCTTGCTGAAGGATATCGCCGGGCGCTACGAGATCATGCCGGGCAATTACGTCGGCCATTCCGACATCGCGCCGCAGCGCAAGGAAGACCCGGGCGAGCTGTTTCCGTGGCATCGGCTGGCCGCGGAAGGTTTCGGCCGCTGGTGGTCGCCGGACTTCGCGGTTTCGCCGAATGCGCCGCGGCTGGCGCCCGGCGATCGCAGCGGCGCGGTGCTGGAGCTGCAGGTGGCGCTGGACCGGATCGGCTACGCCATCGAGGGCAGCGGCCTTTACGATTCCCTGACCGAGGGGGCTGTCCGGGCCTTCCAGCGCCATTGGCGGCCCGCCAAGGTGGACGGCATCAGCGATGCCGAGACCACCAGCCTGATTCACCATATCGCCGGACGCGCCCAGATCCGCCGCGCCGGCGTGGAGAAGGCCGCGGCAGAGAAAGCCGGAGCGGACAGCAAGAAGGCATCCGGCTGACCCGGGGCCCTTCCTTTCGGCTTGACGCGGACGGCGCACGCGCCTACCTGTGCGGCGGTGCCAGACGGCTGGACGGCCGCGCTTCATTCCGACGGAATGGGGTGAGGAAAGTCCGGGCTCCACGGAAACACGGTGCCGGGTAACGCCCGGCGGGGGCGACCCCAGGGACAGTGCCACAGAGAGCAGACCGCCACGATTGCCGGTCCCGGATCGGCCTCGTGGCAAGGGTGAAAGGGTGCGGTAAGAGCGCACCGCGCAACCGGCAACGGAAGCGGCATGGCAAACCCCACCGGGAGCAAGACCAAATAGGGATGGCGGCAGGCTCAAAAACCTGCGGAGCGGTTTCCGGCTCGCCATCCGGGTCGGTCGCGCGAGGCGTTCGGCAACGAACGTCCTAGAGGAATGGCCGTCCAACCCGTACAGGAAGCAGTTCCGATCCGGGCGGACAGAACCCGGCTTACAGGCCGTCTGGCACCTAATCTCGTACCCGCAGAAGAGGCCGTAATCGGGCAGGGCGGCCGGCGGCCTCTACCTATTCACCCGCAGGATGAAGGCGTCCGGGTTGATGGTCGGGCAGGCGGCCAGGAAGGGCTCGAATACCGCCGACAATCCCTGCTTGTTGCGCGTGTCCAGGCACCATTTCGTGCCGTCGCTGTCGCGCAGCGAGAGGCCGCCGGATTTCAGGTCCCAAAGCTGCGGCAATTGCCGCAGCATGGCCGTGTCCACCGCACAGGCCGAGATCACCAGCATGTGGCTCTGCGGCTCCATCGCCAGGCAATAGGCGGGATTGGCGGCGAAAAAGATCTGATAGCCGCCCTGCAGCGGCCGGCTGATGAAGAAGCCCTGGGTCTGGTTTTCGATGCTGAACTCGCAGGCAGACAGCAGCACCATCGGCCTGACGCGCTTCACGTCGTCGCGGATGAGTTGCGCCGTCAGGCACTGATTGTTGGCGGTGCCGGCGACGATGGAAAAGCGCTTCAGCGCCGGAATGTCGCGCGGCAGGAATTCGTCCGCTCGGGCGGATGCCGTCAGGCCGGCCAATCCCGCCGCCAGGATCGCGGCGGCAATCAGCCGGGCAACACTCGCTTTAAAGTTGCAGTTTCTCCGCGCGGGAAGATGAGGGCCGACGGTGCAATCCATGGCTGCTGGTGTAGTCCGGCTGATCGGCAGAGACAAGCCTGGAGTGCGTGAGAACAAATCGGGATATAACGAGAACATAATAGGATAACGGTTGGCGCAAGTCTCGGAGATCATTGGGCCGAATCGCCGTTGCAGCCGGCCTAATTCCATTGACGCCCATATTTCCCCATGCTATCCCATCTCATCCCAAGTCGGATGCCCATGGTGGGCCCGAGGGGCAGGGAGCGCGGGGGCGGGGTGGAAGTTTTCCTCTCAACCTTTCGGAATCGGATTGACGCGAAGGGCCGAGTCTCCGTCCCGGCGCCGTACCGTGCTTTGCTTGCCCGTAAGGATGCGGAAGGGGGTCTGATCCTCGGCCCCGACATTTCCGCTCCGGCCCTGGTGGCGGGTGGCCGCGATTATCTCGAAGGCGTCAACCGCCGGATCGACGAGTTGCCCGATCTGCATCCCGAACGCGAAATGCTGATCGACGGCCTGCTGCCGTTTCTCAACGAATTCAATCTCGACCAGGAAGGCCGGATCCAGCTCGGCGCCAGCTTTCTCGAGCATGCCGGATTGTCCGCCCCCGGCGAGGCGGTCTTCGTCGGCCGCCGCAACAGCTTCCAGATCTGGGAGCCGAAGGCCTGGGAGGCGCGCGCCGCCGAGGCGCGCAGCAAGGCCGCCGCCTATTTGCGCGGGGAGGCACGGCCGTGAGCCCGGTCGAGCGTCCGGCGCACGGCCATGAAAAAGCCGCAAGGGCGGCGCATCTGTCGGTTCTCTGCGCGGAAGTGGTCGCGGCGCTGGCGCCGCGCGCCGGAGAGGTATTCGTCGACGGCACCTTCGGGGCCGGGGGTTACAGTATGGCATTGCTCGATGCCGCAGAATGTCAGGTGATCGGCATCGATCGGGATCCCAGCGTACGCGGCCGGGCCGACCGGCTCGCCGCTGCTTATCCGCGGCGGTTCCACCTGGTCGAAGGCCGCTTCGGCGACATGCCTGATCTGCTGGCCGGCATCGGCATCGAAGCCGTCGACGGCGTCGCGCTCGATATCGGCGTCTCGTCGATGCAGCTCGATCAGCCGGAGCGCGGCTTTTCCTTCCAGCAGGACGGCCCGCTGGACATGCGCATGGGCGGCGGCGGCGAGACGGCGGCCGACATCGTCAACAGCCGCAGCGAAGCTGAGCTGGCCGACATTTTCTTCATCTATGGCGAAGAGCGGCGCGCCCGCGCCATCGCCCGCGCCATCGTTATGGCGCGGCTCGAAAAGCCGATCACCCGCACCCGCGAACTGGCCGAGATCGTCGCCCGCGTCGTCCGCGGCGTACCCGGCATCCACCCGGCGACCCGCACGTTCCAGGCGCTGCGCATCGCGGTGAATGACGAACTGGGCGAACTCAAGCGCGGTCTTGCCGCCGCCGAGAAGCTGCTCAAGCCGGAGGGGCGGCTGGCGGTCGTCTCGTTCCATTCGCTCGAGGATCGCGTGGTCAAGCGCTTCCTCGATCGCCGCAGCGGCAAGCAGGCCGGGGCCTCGCGCCACCTGCCGGCGGCAAAGGGCGCCGAGCGCAGGCCGTCTTTCAGCTTGCTTCACAAAGGCGCCGTGACGCCGGGCGAAGCCGAGATCGCCGCCAATCCGCGCGCGCGTTCGGCCAAGCTGCGGGCGGCCAAGCGCACGGCGGCGCCGGCCTGGCCCGATGACGACATGCGGGAGGCAGCATGAGCCGCGGCCTTTCCATTTTCGCCCTGCTGCTGCTGGCCGTGGTCTCCTTCGGCCTGTATCAGCTTTCCTACCAGGTCCAGGACCTCGAGGACGAACTGGTCGAGCTCAATCGCGCCCTCGGGCAGGAGCGCGAGACGATCGGCGTTCTGCAGGCCGAGTGGAGCTATCTGACCCGGCCCGAATATCTGCAGGACAAGGCCCAGCGACTGCTCGCCATGCGCTCGGCCACGGCGCAGGATATCGTCACCATCGAGGCGCTGCCCTGGCGGCAGGATCGCGGCGAGCCGCAGCAGCCGGGTGCGGGCAAGCTGCCGCAGATGCCGGCTCTGCCGCCGATGGCCTCGGCGCCGCCAGCCTCCAAGGCCGCGCCCGCCCTGGCCGCCGCTCCGGCCCCCGCCGCGCCGCAACTGTCTCCGCAATTGTCTCCGATCCCGGTTTCCGCCAAGGTCGTTCCCGGCGAGGCGATGGCCAAGTTCGACAGCGAAGTGGCCGCCGTGCTCAGCGCCATGCAGAACAGCGGCAAGGCCGCGGGGAAGGGGCGCTGATGGCCCTCTTCCGCCGCCAACCCAAGCCGAAGCCGCCCTGCACGCCGGCGGACATTCCCGGCAGCCCAAACCTGGTGCGCCTGGAGGGCGCCGCCAAGCAGGTGCTGGATACCTGCCGCGCCCGGCTGGTCATCGGGATCGGGTTGTTTTCGCTCACTTTCGTCGTACTGGCGGGACGCCTCGTCGAGTTGACCGTCTTCCGCGGCGCGGCCGAACCGGCCATTGCCCGCGTCAATCCCGACTTGAGCGCGCCGACCGTGCTGATGAACCGCCAGGCGATCGTCGACCGCAACGGCAATATGCTGGCCACCAATCTGAAGGTCGCCTCGCTTTATGCCGATCCGCACAAGGTGCTGAACGCGCAGGAAGCGGCGGTTCGGCTGGCGCAGGTGCTGCCCGAACTCTCCGCCGGCGAGGTGCAGGCGAAGCTGACTTCGGGCCGCAGCTTCGTCTGGCTCAAGCGCGGACTGACGCCGCGCGAGGAATACGAAGTCAACCGCCTGGGTATCCCCGGTCTTTATTTCCAGCCCGAACAGCGCCGCGTCTACCCGCAGGGTTCGCTGGCGGTTCATGTGCTCGGCTACACCGATATCGACGGCAACGGCATTTCCGGCATCGAGCAGTATTTCGATGAGCAACTGCGCGATCCCTCCCGCACGGGCGATCCGCTGCAGCTCAGCATCGATATCCGCGTGCAGCATGTCGTCCGCGACGAGCTGGCGAAGGCGGTCGATTATTTCCAGGCGATCGGCGGCGGCGGCATCGTCATGGACATCTATACCGGCGAAATCCTCGCCCTGGTCAGCCTGCCGGATTTCGATCCCGCCGATCCGGGCTCGGCCAGCAAGGATGCGCGCTTCAACCGGATTACGCTCGGCGTCTACGAAATGGGCTCGACCATGAAGACGCTGAACACCGCCATGGCGCTGGATTACGGCGTGGCCAAGCTGAGCAGCAGCTATGACGCGACGCATCCAATCCGTATCGGGCGCTTCACCATCCACGACGATCATCCGAAGGCCCGCTGGCTCACCGTGCCGGAGATCTACATGTATTCGTCGAATATCGGCTCGGCCAAGATGGCGGTCGATGTCGGCCCGGAGCGCCAGCGCGAATTCATGGCCCGGCTCGGCATGCTGAGCAAGCCGGCGATCGAGCTTCCCGAGGTCGGGGCGCCGCTGGTGCCGCGCAACTGGAAGACCACCGAGACCATGACCATCGCTTTCGGTCACGGCCTGTCGGTCACGCCGCTGCAGCTCTGCACCGCCACCGCGGCGATGATCAACGGCGGCGTGCTGCACCCGCCGACGCTGATCAAGCGGCCGCCGGGCCTGCCGGTGCCCGGGCATCAGGTGATCAGCCGCGAAGTCAGCGACATCATGCGCAAGCTCATGCTGCTCGTCGTCGAGGACGGCACGGGGAAAAAGGCGGAGGTGAACGGTTATCTGGTCGGCGGAAAGACCGGTACTTCCGAGAAGGTCAGCGGACGCGGCGGCTACAATCACAAGGCGCTGTTCAATACTTTCGTCGCGGGCTTTCCGATGAACAATCCGCGCTACATCGTGCAGATCATGCTGGACGAGCCGAAGGGCAATAAGAGCACCTACGGCTATGCCACGGCCGGTTGGACCTCCGCGCCAACGGCCAGCCGCGTCATCAGCCGCATCGCTCCTCTGCTTGGCGTGCCGCCGGTGGATGAAGATTCGCCCGCGATCAAGCAGGCGATGTATGTGCCCAATGTCACGTTGCCGGAGAAGAAGCTTGCGTCTCGGTGACCTCTGTCAGGATCTCGCGCTCGAGCCGCGCATTGCCGCGGTGGATGTTGCCGGTTTGACGGCCGACAGCCGCGCCGTGCGTCCGGGCTATGTCTTTGCCGCGCTGCGTGGCGTGCAGGCAGACGGCCATCGCTTCATTGGCGATGCGCGTGCCAAGGGCGCGGTTGCCGTGCTGAGCGATCAGGCCGATCCGGCCTATGCGGGACAGATAGCGTTTGTCACCGATCCCAATCCGCGGCGCCGTTTGGCGCTGATGGCGGCGGCTTTCTTCCCGGCCCAGCCGAGCACCATCGTTGCCGTCACCGGCACCAACGGCAAGACCTCGGTGGCGAATTTCGCCGCGCAGATCTGGACGCGTCTGGGCATCAAAAGCGCCAGTCTCGGCACGCTCGGCCTGCACGGCGCCGGCCTTGCCGAACCGGTCGCCCATACCACGCCCGATCCGGTGCGGCTGCACGAGCTGCTGAGCCGCGCCAAGCAGGCCGGTATCGAGCATCTGGCGCTGGAAGCCTCCAGCCACGGCCTCGATCAGTTCCGGCTCGATGGCGTCAGGATCAAGGCGGCGGCGTTCACCAACTTGACCCGCGACCACATGGATTACCATGCGACGGTCGAGGCCTATTTCGCCGCCAAGCTGCGCCTGTTCGGCAGCCTGCTGCCGCAGAATGGCACAGCGGTGATAAATATGGATTCGGCGCTCGGGGCGAAGGTGGAAGACGTTTGCCGCAGGCGCGGCCAGCGGCTGCTCCGCTACGGCATGCTGGGCAGCGAATTGAAGCTGCTTTCGGCGGTGCCGCATCCCGGCGGCCTGCAGATCGAAGCGGAAGTTCTGGGCGTCCGCCGCGACTGCGATCTGCCGCTGATCGGCAGCTTCCAGGCCGGCAATGTGCTGGCGGCCCTCGGTCTTGTCATCGGCGCCGGCGGACATGCGGCGGCGGCCTGGGATGCGCTTGCGAAGCTGGAAGGCGTGCCCGGCCGCATGCAGATCGCCGGCCGGCGCGGCAACGGCGCCGCGGTTTTCATCGACTATGCCCATACGCCGGATGCGCTCGAGACCGTGCTGAAGGCGGCCCGGCCGCATACGACGCAGCGCCTGGCCGTCGTCTTTGGCTGCGGCGGCGATCGCGATCGCGGCAAACGCCCGCTGATGGGCGAGATCGCCGCGAAATTCGCCGACCTCGTTTACGTGACGGACGACAATCCGCGCAGCGAAGATCCGGCCGCCATCCGCAGCGCGATCATGGCGGTTTGCCCGCAGGCCATCGAGATCGACGACCGGCGCGCGGCGATCAATGCCGCCATCGAAGCCCTGCGGCCGGGAGACTTGCTGCTGATCGCGGGCAAAGGTCACGAGCAGGGGCAGATCGTCGGCGCCGAAGTGCGCCCCTTCGACGACCTGATTGTCGCACGCGAAGCTTTGTCGGCGGTGGACGCCGGCTCTGGTTCGGGCATTGCACCATACGGAGGTAAATATTAATGGAAGCTTTCGCGCTCTGGACCTCCGCCGAAGCCGCCCGCGCCACTCAGGGCGGCAGCGAGACCTTCTGGACCGCCAGCGGGGTGTCGATCGACAGCCGCGCAATCGGTTTCGGCGATCTTTTCGTCGCTTTGCGGGGGCCCAATTTCGACGGCCATGTCTTCGTCGCCGATGCGCTCGCCAAGGGCGCCGCCGCCGCGATGGTCGACCGCGTGCCGGAAACCCTGCCGCCGGGCGCCAATCTGCTGCTGGTGAAAGATACCTTCCAGGCGCTGAACGATCTGGCCGCTGCGGCACGGCAGCGCTGCGGCGCCAAGGTGATCGCGGTGACCGGCAGCGTCGGCAAGACTTCGACCAAGGAGATGCTGCGCCACGTATTGGCCGATCAGGCGGCGACCCATGCCACGACAGGCAACCTCAACAATCACTGGGGAGTGCCGCTGACGCTTGCCCGCATGCCGGTGGACAGCCGTTTCGCCGTGATCGAGATGGGCATGAACCATGCCGGCGAGATCGCGCCGCTGTCCAGGCTGGCCCGGCCGCAGAGCGCCATCATCACGGCGGTCGAGGCGGTGCATCTGGAGAATTTCGCCAGCATCGCAGGCATCGCCGATGCGAAGGCCGAGATTTTCGCCGGGCTGGAGCCGGGCGGCGTGGCGATCGTCAACCGGGACAACCCGCATTTCGCACGGATCGCCGAAGCGGCGCGCGCTGCCGGCGCGGCGACGGTGATCGGCTTCGGCGAGCATCCCGAAGCCCAGGCGCGTCTGGTCAAATACGCCCCGCATGCGGATTGCTCCTGCGTTGCGGCGGAAATCCTCGGCCATCCGATGACCTTCAAGATCGGCGCGCCGGGACGGCACTGGGTGCTGAACGCGCTGGCCGTTCTGGCGGCGGCGCAGATCGCTGGTGCCGATCTGGCGCAGGCCGGCATGGCGCTGGCCCGGATCACCGCGCCGAAGGGGCGCGGCGAGCGGCATGTGCTGTCCTGGCGCGACGGCGGCGATATCGAACTGATCGACGACAGCTACAATGCCAGCCCGCCCAGCATGCGCGCCGCCTTCGCGGTGCTGGCCATGGCCAAGCCGCGCGCGCCGCGCGGCCGGCGCATTGCCGTGCTGGGCGACATGCTCGAGCTCGGCCCCGATGCCGAAGCCGCCCATGCCGGGCTGGCGCAGGATCTGTCCGGCGTCGACCTGGTCTTCGCGGCCGGCCCCCTGATGCGGGCGCTCTATGAGGCGCTGCCGGCGCAAAAGCGCGGCCATCTGGCGGCGAATTCGACCGAACTGATCCAGCCGCTGCGCCGTGCCATCCGCGGCGGCGATGTGTTGCTGGTCAAAGGTTCGCATGGCAGCCGGATGGACCGGATCGTCGAGGACCTGCTGGCTCCGGCGCCGGAGCCGCGCGCCGCCAATGGCTGGTGACCGGGTTGGTGATCGGAGGAAGGTGATAGGACACCCATAGGAATGCTCTACCTGCTGCTTTATCCGCTGGCCGACGATTTCACGGCCTTCAATCTGTTCCGGTATCTGACCTTCCGCACCGGTGGAGCAATCCTGACGGCGATGGTGCTGTCGTTCTGGATCGGCGAACCGCTGATCAAATGGCTGCGCGCCAAGCAGGGCAAGGGCCAGCCGATCCGCGATGACGGTCCGGAAGGCCACCTTTTGACCAAGCGCGGCACGCCGACCATGGGCGGTTTCCTCATTCTGCTCGGCATCGCCGCCGGCACATTGCTCTGGGCCGATCTTTCCAATCGCTACGTCTGGGTGGTGCTGCTGGTCACCTCCGGCTTCGGGCTGATCGGCTTTTATGACGATTACCTGAAGGTCACGAAGCAGAATCCGAAGGGCGTTCCCGGCAAGCTGAAGCTTGGGCTGCAGATCGTGATCGCAGGTATTGCCGCATTGTGGATCCGCGATATCGCGCTGCCGCCGCTCAATACCAGCCTGGCGGTGCCGTTCTTCAAGGAACTGCTGCTGGATCTCGGCTGGTTCATGCCCGCCTTCGCCACCTTCGTGATGATCGGCGCCTCCAATGCCGTCAATCTCACCGACGGCCTCGATGGCCTGGCCATCGTGCCGGTGATGATCGCCGCCGCCAGCTTCGGCCTGATCACCTATCTGGTCGGCAACACCGTCTTCGCCAATTACCTGCAGATCCATTATGTGGCCGGCGCCGGCGAGCTTGCCGTCTTCTGCGGCGCCCTGGTCGGCGCGGGCATCGGCTTCCTGTGGTTCAACGCGCCGCCGGCGACGGTCTTCATGGGCGACACCGGATCGCTCAGTCTGGGCGGTGCGCTCGGCACCATCAGCGTTATCGTCAAGCATGAGCTGGTGCTCGCCATCATCGGCGGCCTGTTCGTGCTGGAAACCGTGTCGGTCATGGTGCAGGTCGCTTCGTTCAAGCTGACCGGCAAGCGGGTCTTCCGCATGGCGCCGCTGCACCATCATTTCGAGAAGAAGGGCTGGAAGGAGCCGACCATCGTGATCCGCTTCTGGATCATCGCCGTGATCCTGGCGCTGGCCGGCCTTTCCACCCTGAAGCTGCGGTGAGGCGGGCATGATCGCGCTCTCCCATACCGGCGGACAGGCCTGGGCGGTATTCGGCCTTGCGCGCAGCGGCCTGGCTACGGCGCAGGCGCTGACGGCTGGCGGTGCCCTGGTGCGCCCATGGGACGACAACGAGGCCGCCCGCATGGCCGCCGAGGTGGCCGGCCTGCAGACCATGCCGCTGTATGATGCCACGCTGGCCGGCTGCGCCGGCCTGGCGCTGGCGCCCGGCGTGCCGCTGACGCATCCGGCGCCGCATGATGTTGTCGCCGCTGCCCGCCGGGTCGGCATTCCGGTCATCGGCGATATCGAATTGCTGATTCGCGAGCTGCATCCGGTCATCTACGGCGTGACCGGCACCAACGGGAAATCCACGACGACGGCTCTGCTGGCGCATATTCTGACTGCCGCCGGCCGCAAGATCGCTCTCGGCGGCAATATCGGCACCCCGGTGCTGGGGCTGCCGCGGCTTGCGCCTGGCGATGGCGCCTATGTGCTGGAGATGTCGTCCTATCAGCTCGACCTCACGCCCAGCCTGCATGCGCGGATCGCCATTGTGCTGAACATCACCCCCGATCATCTCGACCGCCACGGCACGCTGGAGAATTATGCGGCGATCAAGGCGCGCATCTTCGCCGGCCAGGGGGAGGGCGATACGGCGGTGATCGGCGTCGATGACGAGCATTGCCGCGCCATTCATGCCCAACTAACGGCCGAGAAAGGCGGCCGCAGGATCGTCGCCGTGTCCATCGACCGCGTCCTTGATCGCGGCGTCAGCGCCGTCGACGGCATGCTTTACGAGGATGGCAAGGCGGTCTTCGCGCTCGATTTCCCCGCGCTGCCCGGCGCCCATAATGGCCAGAACATCGCGGCGGCTTTCGCTGCGGCGCGGGCAGCGGGGCTGGACGGCCCCGCGATCCGCGCCGGCATTGCCGGCTTCCCCGGCCTGCGGCATCGGCTGCAGCGGGTCGGCAGCATCGACGGCATCCCCTGCATCAACGATTCCAAGGCGACCAATGCCGAATCCGCCGCCAAGGCGCTGGCTTCCTTCGACGCGATCTACTGGATCGCCGGCGGCAAGCCGAAAACCGGAGGCATCGAGGGGTTGCGGCCGTTCTTTTCCCGCATCCGCCATGCCAGCCTGATCGGCGAGGCTGCGGCCGGTTTCGCCGAGACGCTGGGCGATGCCGTGCCGCACGCTCTCTGCGGTACGCTGGACAAGGCGCTCGACGACGCCCTGGCGGCCGCCAAGCGGGACAAAGCCGCGGACGGCGTCATCCTGCTGTCGCCGGCCTGCGCGTCTTTCGATCAATTCAAGAGCTTCGAGCATCGCGGCGACGAGTTCATCCGCCTGGTAACGCAGCGTGGCGGCCAGATGCTGACGGGAGAGGCGGCATGATGACCTTCTCGCGCACCGATACCTCCGTTCTCGGCCGCTGGTGGTGGACCGTCGACCGCTGGCTGCTGATCGCGATTGCCGTCCTTATAGCGGTCGGCACGGTGCTGACGCTGGCCGCTTCGCCGGCGGTGGCGACCCGCATCGGATACAGCAGCTTCCATTTCGTGCAGCGCCAGCTGCTCTTCCTGGCCCCGGCGCTGCTGATCATGATCGCGGCCTCGCTGCTGGATCCCGTCGGCGTGCGGCGCGTTTCGGTCATCATCTTTGCCGGTTCGATGCTGGGCGTCGTGCTGACTTTCTTCATGGGCGCGGAGGTCAAGGGCGCGCATCGCTGGATTTCTCTCGGCGGCCTGTCGATACAGCCGTCCGAATTCGTCAAGCCGGCTTTCGCCGTCGTCGCGGCCTGGCTGTTCGCCGAATGGCGCAAGGGGAGGGGCTTCCCCGGCTGGGCGATCTCGACGGTGCTGTGCCTGATCGTCGTCGGCCTGCTGCTGATGCAGCCCGATGTCGGCATGTCGATCGTCATTGTCGCGGTCTGGCTGGCGCAGTTCTTCATCGCTGGCCTGCCGATCGTGCTGGCGCTCGGCCTCGGCGCCATCGGCCTGGTCGGCATTTTCGGCGCCTATCTGATCCTGCCGCATGTCGCCAGCCGCATCGACAGCTTCCTCGACCCGGCCAACAAGGCGAATTACCAGATCGAGCGGGCGATGGATGCTTTCGCCGCCGGCGGCATCTGGGGCCGCGGCCCGGGCGACGGCGCGGTCAAGAATGTGCTGCCCGACGCCCATACCGACTTCATCTTCGCCGTGGCCGGCGAGGAATTCGGTCTGTTCGCCTGCCTGTTCATCGTCGGCATCTTCGCCTTCATCGTGTTGCGCTGCTTCTCGCGGCTGATGACCGAGAACAACCTTTTCGTGCTGCTTGCCGCGGCCGGCCTCACCACGCAGTTCGGCCTGCAGGCGGTGATCAATATCGGCGTCAATCTGCATCTCCTGCCGACCAAAGGCATGACCCTGCCGTTCATCTCCTATGGCGGCTCGTCGCTGATGGCGCTCGCCTTGTCCATGGGCATGCTGCTGGGGCTGACGCGCTGGCGGCCCGATCACGGAGTGGTGCGATGAGCGCCATCCTGGCGAACGATCATCCGATCCTGCTGGCCGCCGGCGGCACCGGCGGGCATGTCTTCCCGGCCGAAGCCTTGGCCGGCGAATTGCTGCGCCGCGGCCACCGCGTCGGCCTGGTCACCGACAATCGCGGCAAGGGCTTCGGCCAGAATTTGCCGGAGCTGCCGCTCTATCGCATCCCGTCCGGCACGCCGAGCGGCCGCTCGGTCGCCGGAAAGCTGCTGTCGATCGTCGAGATCGTCCGTGGTGTCGTTGCCGCCTGGGCGTTGCTGTCGCTGACCAAGCCCGCTGCCGTAGTCGGCTTCGGCGGCTATCCGGCGTTGCCGTTGCTGCTGGCCGCGCGCCTGAAACGCGTGCCGATCCTGATCCACGAGCAGAATGCCGTGCTCGGCCGTGTCAATCGCCTGGTCGCCAGGCGTGTTGATCGCATCGCGACGTCTTTTCCGGTGACGCGGTTCCTGCCGAAGGCGACGCCGGTGACGGTGACGGGCAATCCGGTGCGCCCGGCAATTCTCGCCGCCGCCGATGTGCCATACAATATGCCGGAGCAGGCGATTCGCATTCTTGTCATGGGTGGCAGTCAGGGAGCCCGTGTGCTGTCGGATGTGGTGCCTGCGGCTCTGGCCGCCTTGCCGGCCGAATTGAAGAAGCGCCTCAAGGTGCAGCAGCAATGCCGCCCCGAGGATCTGGAGCGTGTGCGCGCCGCCTATGCCGAGGCCGGCATCGCCGCCGAAACCGCGACTTTCTTCAGTGACGTGGCGGAGCGGCTGGCTGCGGCGCATCTGGTGGTCAGCCGCTCCGGCGCCAGCAGCACGGCGGAGATCGCGGTCATCGGCCGTCCGGCCCTGCTGGTGCCGTATGCCTACGCCACCGACGATCACCAGACCGACAACGCGCAGGCACTGGCGCAGGGCGGCGGCGCCGAGGTGATCGCGCAGGATAAGTTCACCGTGCAGCGTGCCGCGGCGGCATTCGAGGATCTGCTGACGGATTCCACGCGGCTGGCGGCCATGGCGACGGCGGCGCGCAGCGTCGGCCGGCCGCTGGCAGCGCAGGCTCTGGCGGATCTTGTGGAGAAATTGATCGTCGAACGTCGGCGCGCCGCGGCAGTGGCGGGCAGCCGGGCATCCGACGCTCACATCATGAAGAGGACTGCGGCATGAGGGCTTTGCCGCTCGATATCGGGATCATTCACTTCGTCGGCATCGGCGGCATCGGCATGTCCGGTATCGCCGAGGTCATGCACAATCTCGGCTACCAGGTGCAGGGCTCCGATCTGACGGCGAACTACAACGTCAATCGCTTGCGCGACCTCGGCATCAAGGTTTTCGAGGGTCACCGCGAGGAGAATATCGTCGACGCCGAGGTTCTGGTCGTCTCGTCTGCGGTTAAGGCAGACAACCCGGAAGTGAAGGCTGCCCGCGCCCGCCTCATTCCGGTGGTGCGCCGCGCCGAGATGCTGGGCGAGCTGATGCGGCTGAAATGGGCCATCGCCATCGCCGGCACGCATGGCAAGACCACGACGACCTCGCTGGTTGCGGCATTGCTCGAGGCGGCCGGGATGGACCCGACGGTGATCAATGGCGGCATCATCAATGCCTACGGCACCAATGCCCGGCTCGGCGCCGGCGAATGGATGGTGGTCGAAGCGGACGAAAGCGACGGCACCTTCCTGAAACTGCCGGCGACGATTGCGGTGGTCACCAACATCGACCCCGAGCATCTCGATTTCTACGGCAGCTTCGACAAGGTCCGCGAAGGCTTCAAGCAGTTCGTCGAGAATATCCCGTTTTACGGCTTTGCCGCGCTATGCATCGACCATCCGGAAGTGCAGGCGATGATCGGCCGCATCACCGACCGGCGCGTGGTTACCTACGGCTTCTCGCCGCAGGCCGATATCCGCGCGGTCAATGTCGAGTTCGACAACCGCGGCGCCCATTACGACATTCAGATCACCGACCGCGTCCATGGCGAGAGCGGAACCATCGCCGGCGTCGATCTGCCGATGTTCGGCCGGCATAACGTGCAGAATTCCCTGGTCGTTGCGGCGATCGCCCGCGAGATGGGCTTCGATGGCGACGTGGTGCGCCGGGCCCTGGGCGGCTTCAAGGGCGTGAAGCGCCGCTTCACCATCACCGGCGAAGCCAACGGCATTACCGTGGTCGACGATTACGGCCATCATCCGGTGGAGATTTCCGCCGTCCTGGCCGCGGCCCGGCTTGCCATCGGGGGCCAGCCGGGGGCGAAGGTGGTCGCGGTGGTCCAGCCGCATCGCTATAGCCGCCTGCGCGACCTGTTCGAGGATTTCTGCACCTGCTTCAACGATGCCGATACGGTGATCGTCGCCGACGTCTATGCCGCCGGCGAGTCTCCCATCGAGGGCGTGCATCGCGATGCGCTGGTCGAAGGTCTGCGCAATCGCGGCCACCGCCATGTCCTGCCGCTGACCGGGCCGGAGCGGCTGGCCGCGATGATCAAGGCGGAGGCCGCGCCGGGCGATCTCGTCGTCTGCCTTGGCGCCGGCAGCATCACGACCTGGGCGAATGCCCTGCCGGGCGAGTTGCAGGCCCTGTTCGCGAAGGGGCGGGCATGATGGCAGAGCAGATCCGTCAGGACGATCTGCTGGCGCGGCTGCCTGCCGTGCGCGGTCGCCTGACGGCGCAAGCGGCCCTGGCCGACATCACCTGGTTCCGCGTCGGCGGCCCGGCCGAGGCGATGTTCCGGCCTGCCGACCGCGACGATTTGATCGCCTTCCTCAAATCCAAGCCGGCCGATGTGCCGGTTACGGTGCTCGGCGTCGGCTCCAACACGCTGGTGCGTGACGGCGGCGTGCCGGGCGTGGTCATCCGGCTAGGGCGCGAATTCGTCGGTATCGAGGCGGATGGCGAAGAGGTCGAAGCCGGCGCCGGTGCGCTCGATGTCAATGTCGCCACCGTGGCACAGCAGGCCGGCATTGCCGGTCTGGAATTCCTGCGCGGCATTCCCGGCACCGTCGGGGGCGGCCTGCGCATGAATGCCGGTGCGTATGGCCGCGAGTTCAAGGACGTCCTTGTCTGGGCCGAGGCCCTGGATCCGTCCGGCAACCTGCATCGCCTGTCGTTGGCCGACATGAAGTTCGGCTACCGCCATTGCGGCGTGCCGGAGAACTGGATTTTCCTCGCCGCCCGTCTGCGGGGGGAGAAGGGCGATCCGGCTCTGATCAAGCAGCGCATGGCCGAGATCCAGGCCGCCCGCGAAGGCAGCCAGCCGATCCGCTCGCGTACCGGCGGCTCCACCTTCGCCAACCCCGAAGGCCACAAGGCCTGGCAGTTGATCGACGCCGCCGGTTGCAGGGGGCTTGTCGTCGGCGACGCCCAGGTTTCCGAGCAGCATTGCAATTTCCTGATCAACCGCGGCAGCGCCACCGCCACCGATCTGGAGACCTTGGGCGAGACCGTGCGCGAGCGCGTCAAGGCGCAAAGCGGCATCGCGTTGCGCTGGGAGATCAAGCGCATCGGCAAGCCGAGGGATGGCGCGCATGACTGAGCGGCATGTCGCGGTTCTGATGGGCGGCTGGTCGTCCGAGCGCGAAGTGTCGCTGACCTCGGGCCGCGCCTGCGCCAGGGCGCTGCGCGAGGAAGGCTTCACGGTGACCGAAATCGATGTCGGGCGCGATCTCGGCAGCCAGCTCGAGAAGATCAAGCCGGATGTCGCCTTCAACGCCCTGCATGGGCCATACGGCGAGGACGGCACGGTGCAGGGCCTGCTCGAGATCATGGGCATCCCGTATACGCATTCCGGCGTGCTGGCCTCCGCGCTCGCCATGAACAAGCCGATGGCCAAGTCGGTCTGGCAGACACACGGCCTGCCGATGGCGGAAGGCCGGGTGGTGCACCGCTCGGCGTTTTCCGCCGGCCCGGTCATGCCGCATCCCTACGTGATCAAGCCGCTCAACGAGGGCTCTTCGGTCGGCGTGCACATCGTTTTCGCCGGCGACAACTACCAGCCGCAGGACGACGCCACCTGGCATTTCGGCGAGCACGTGCTGGTCGAGCGCTACATTCCCGGCCGCGAAATCCAGATAGCGGTCATGGGCGATCAGGTGCTGGGCGCGATCGAGATTCGCGCCCATGGCCGCTTCTATGATTACGAAGCCAAATACACCGACGGCAAGGCGACGCATCTGATGCCGGCGCCGATCCATCAGCAGGTTTACGAAGCGATCTGCGCCGAGGCTTTGAAGGCCCATCAAGTGCTGGGCTGCCGCGGCGTGACGCGCTCCGACTGGCGTTATGACGACAGCGCCGGCGAGCCGGGGCGCTTCTATCTGCTGGAGATCAACACCCAGCCGGGCATGACGCCGCTGTCGCTGGTGCCCGAGATCGCCGCGCATCGCGGCATCTCGTTCAACCGCCTCGTGCGTTGGATGGTGGAGGACGCCTCATGCGCTCGCTAGTCGTGCTGCCGGAAGACCGTCCCTGCGCGCCTTGTGCGCCATCCTTGCCGCCGCAGCGGCCCAAAGGCTATTGCCGGCCGCTGCCGCCAGCCCGCAAGCGGCCGCCTTCGGTGCTTTGGCGCCGGTTCCGGATCGGCATGGCGCTGGCGGGCATGGCCGGCCTCGCCGGCGCGGGCGCCTATGCCTGGTTCCGCACCGACCTTCCGGCGCAGGTGAGCCTGCTGACGCAAAACCTGCTGGGCGAGGCGGGCGCCGAAGTCGACCTGAAAGTGAACGACGTCAACCTGACCGGCCGGGTGAACACGCCGCTGAAGGCCCTGGTATCGGCCGTCGGCGTCGAGCGCGGCGATCCCATCCTGTCGCTCGATCTCGATGCCGTGCGCAGGCGGGTCGAGGCCATCGGCTGGGTGAAACAGGCGACGGTATGGCGTCAGCTGCCCGATACGCTGCATATCGAGATCGTCGAACGCCAGCCTTTCGCACGCTGGCAGATCGACGGCCGCATCTACCTGATCGATCAGGAAGGCCGCGTACTGGAAGAGGACGATCGGCCGGAATTTGCCCATCTGCTGCTGCTGGTCGGCGCGGGGGCTTCGGACAGGGCGCATGACCTGATGGCGATGCTGCAGACCGATCCCGTTCTGGCCAGGCGCGTGGTGAATGCGGTGCGCGTACGCGGCCGGCGCTGGGACATCCAGTTCGACAACGGCGTCGTCGCGCGCCTGCCGGAGGAAAACCCCGAACAGGCCTGGGCCCGGCTGATCGCCTTGGAACAGAAGGAAGGCCTGCTGCGCCGCGATATTCAACTGGTCGATCTGCGGCTGGAAGACCGTCTGATCGTACGGCTCAACCCGGAGGCCGAGCCGCCGACGCCCGTCGCGGCGCCGGCGAAGAAGCCTTCGGGCAAACGGACATGACACAACACGGCCAAGACGAGGGGAAGTGACGCTATGGCTGTTTCGCGCAATGGATTGATAGCGACCTTGGATGTCGGCTCGTCCAAGGTCTGCTGCTTCATCGCCCGCGCCGATGGTGGAACCCTGCGCGTGATCGGCATCGGTCACCAGCTTTCGCGGGGCCTGCGCAATGGCAACGTGATCGATATGGACGCGGCCGAACAGTCGATCCGGGCGGCGGTGGAGACAGCCGAGCGGATGTGCGGCGAGACCATCCGCGACGTTTTCGTCAGCGTCAACACCGGCGCCCCCCAGTCGCAGACGGTGGGCGTCGAGGTCGCGATCGACGGCCATGAGGTGACGGAACATGATGTCGGCCTGGTGCTCGACCATGGCCGGCGCCATGAGCATCCCAGCGACCGCGAAATCATCCATTCGATCCCGGTCGGCTATACGATCGACGGCTCGCGCGGCATCAAGGATCCGCGCGGCATGGCCTGCGAGCGGCTGGGCGTCAACATGCATGTCATCACCGCCGGCTCAGGTCCGCTGCGCAACCTGTCCACCTGCGTCGCCCGGGGCCATCTGCGCATTGCCGGCCGGGTCGTGGCGCCGTTCGCCTCCGGCCTGGCCTGCCTGGTCGAGGACGAGATGGACCTCGGCGTCACGCTGATCGACATGGGCGGCGGCACGACCAGCCTGGCCGTCTTCTATGATGGGCAGCTCATCCACGTGGATATGGTTCCGCTTGGCGGCAGCCACATCACCAACGACATCGCCCGCGGCCTTTCCACCCCGCTGGCCCATGCCGAGCGGCTGAAGACGCTGTACGGCACCGTCCTGCCGAGCCCGTCGGACGACAATGAAACCATCGACGTGCCGCAGGTCGGCGAGACCGACGATCACGCGCATCACCAGGTGCCCCGCTCGATCCTGACCGGCATCATCAAGCCCCGAGTCGAAGAGACCCTGGAACAGGTCCGCGAGCACCTGATGCAGTCCGGGCTGGAGAAACTTGCCGGGCGCCGCGTCGTGCTGACCGGCGGCGCCAGTCAACTGCAGGGCGTGCGCGAGCTTGCCGCCCGCATCCTCGACAAGCAGGTCCGTCTGGGCCGCCCGATCCGTGTGGGCGGCCTGGCCGAGGCAACCGGCGGGCCGGCCTTTTCGGCCTGCGCCGGTCTTCTCTCGTATGCGCAGCAACAGGCGGCTGAACGAACCATCCGCCTGCCCGAACCGGAGCCGACACCGAGCGGTGCGTTTTCGCGAATCGGGCGCTGGCTGCGCACCAACTTTTGATCGCGTGGCAAAGACATGATCGAAAAGCTCAGCATCCACGCGGTTTTTGCAACGTCGCTTGCATCACGGCGCGACTTTGGTCATTGCAACGGTTAACCCTGGAGGAGAACATGGGTATCAATCTCAGCATGCCGACCACGCGGGAACTAAAGCCCCGTATCGTCGTCTTCGGCGTTGGCGGCGCCGGCGGCAACGCGGTCAACAATATGATCAACGCCCAGCTCGAAGGCGTGGAATTCGTTGCCGCCAACACTGACGCGCAGGCGCTCAACATGTCGCTCACCGAGCGGCGCATCCAGCTCGGCGTTTCGCTCACGCAGGGCCTGGGCTGCGGCGCCAAGCCGGATGTCGGCCGGGCGGCGGCGGAAGAATCGATCGACCAGATCGTCGAGCACATGCAGAGCTGCCACATGGCCTTCGTCGCGGCCGGCATGGGCGGCGGCACCGGCACGGGGGCGGCCCCCGTGATCGCCCGCGCGGCCAAGGAGATGGGCATCCTGACGGTCGGCGTGGTGACCAAGCCGTTCTCGTTCGAGGGCAGCCAGCGCATGAAGCTGGCCGAGGCCGGCATCCGCGAGCTGCAGCAGTATGTCGACACCCTGATCATCATCCCGAACCAGAACCTGTTCCGGGTGGCGAACGAGAAGACGACCTTCGCCGATGCCTTCAAGATGGCCGACAATGTGCTGCAGTCGGGCGTGCGCGGCATCACCGACCTGATGGTCATGCCCGGCCTGATCAATCTCGACTTCGCCGATGTCCGCTCGGTGATGAGCGAGATGGGCAAGGCGATGATGGGCACCGGCGAGGCCGATGGCGAGCATCGCGCCATCGAGGCCGCCGAGCGCGCCATCGCCAACCCGCTGCTGGACGATATCTCGATGAAGGGCGCCCGCGGCGTTCTCATCAACATCACCGGCGGGCCCGACCTCACTCTGTTCGAGGTGGATGAAGCCGCCAACCGTATCCGCGAAGAGGTGGATCCGGAGGCCAATATCATCGTCGGCTCGACGCTGGATGCGAATATGGAAGGCCGTATGCGGGTTTCCGTCGTTGCCACCGGCATCGATGCGGCCGCTCAGATGGAGCCGAAGCCGCAGGCCACGCCGTCGCTGCGTCTGGTCACGCCGCCGCAGGCCAAGCCGATCAGCTTCGGCGGCGCGGCCAAACCCGCCGCCCAGGGCGGCGGCCAGGCGGCTGCGATGAGCCAGCCGGCGCCGCAGCCGGCCATGGCTGCCGCGCCCGCGCCGACCGTCGCCCAGGTGGCGGTTGCGCTCCAGTCCGCCCCCGAGGCGAGCCCGCAGCCTGCCGACATGCCGGTCACGGCGGCGCAGGCCGAGCCGGCGGTTGCTGCCGCTCCGCTGGCGGAGGCGCAGCCGCAAGCGCCGGCACGGCCTTTCGCCACCGCGGCTCAGATGGCTTCCGAGGCGGCGGCGCCGCATTTCATGCCGACCCGGGCCCAGCCGATCCCGGCCCGTCCGGCCGAGACGCTGCGCCAGCCGGATGCGTTTGCCGAAGCCGACATGGTGAATCGGCCGGCCGAGCCGAAGAAGAAGGCGAGCCTGTTCGACCGCATCACCGGCGCGGCCCGCAGCCGCCTGGCCGAGCCGGACGCGCAGCCGGTAATGCGCCAGGCCGAGCCGCAATTCTCCCGGCCGGCGATGCCGGCGCCGGCTGCCGTTGCGCGTCCGGCCGAGGCCCAGCCGGCATCGCGTCAGACCGATCTCGGCCTGGCGCCGGCGGCCGAGCGCAGCCCGCAAAGCCGGCCCCAGGATGACCTGCTCGACATCCCGGCCTTCCTGCGGCGGCAAGCCAATTGAACATGGAAAAAGGGCTGTAGATCAGTGAGTTAAATCCAGTCCGAGACGTTACAGTTCGTAACACAGAGTGATTTGTTGTTGCCGGGGGTGGTTGCTACAACCATTCCCGGTTTTCTTTTTTGGCGGTCGCTCCGATTCGCCAATCGCGTCAGGGAGTTCCGAGTGGTCATGGCTGGCAAGATTGCGCAGAAGACACTCAAGAACCGCATCAAGTGTTCTGGCATCGGCCTGCATAGCGGGGCGAAGGTTCACCTTGTCCTGCATCCTGCCGCTCCGGATACCGGCGTGGTGTTTCGCCGCATCGATCTGCCGGGCCAGCCGCTGGTGCGCACCCGTTTCGATCAGGTCAGCGATCTGCGCATGTGCACCACTGTGTCGGCCGGCGAGGGCGTCACCATTGCCACGGTCGAACATCTCATGGCGGCTTTGTCGGGCATGGGCGTCGACAACGTGCTGATCGACATCGACGGCCCGGAAGTGCCGGTGATGGACGGCTCGTCCGCGCCTTTCGTCTTCCTGATCGAATGCGCCGACCTGATCGAGCAGGTGGCGCCGCGCCGCTACCTGAAGATTCTCAAGCCGGTCGAGGTGCGCGACGGCGCGGCCAGCGCCGCCCTGGTTCCGGGCGATGGTTTCGTCATCGACTTCGAGATCGAGTTCGCCAATCAGATGATCGGCCGTCAGGCCGCCAGCTTCGAGCTGCAGCCGGGCCGTTTCAAGTCCGATATCGCCAGGGCGCGGACCTTCGGTTTCGTGCAGGAAGTCGAGCAGTTGCGCGCTCTGGGGTTGGCCCGCGGCGGTTCGCTGGAAAACGCCGTCGTGCTGGGCCATGACCGAATCCTGAATGACGATGGCTTGCGGTACGACGATGAATTCGTCCGCCACAAGATTCTGGATGCGCTGGGGGATTTGTATCTGGCGGGCGGTCCGATCATCGGCCGCTACGAGGGGCGCCGGTCAGGGCATGCCTTGAACAATCGGCTGCTCAAGACGCTGTTCGCCGATCAGAATGCCTATGCCTGGGTGACGCATGCGAAAGCCCGCGAAGTCCAGCCGTCGTCGCAGGCTGCCGATCTCGGCCTGCGGCTGCATTCGGCGGTCGCCGAGGCATCGCTGTAAATCGGCTTGGCCAAAGATAACTCGGCCAAAGACAACCAGGTCATCAAAGATAAAAAGCCCCGCTCGCAAAGCGGGGCTTTTTCTTGTTCGGAACGGTCTGCCGGCTTGAGGCCGGCAATCCCAGGAATCAGTCGCCAGTCGCGCTGACTGCCGCTTCTTCCTCTTCCTTGTAACGGCTGGCAATGCTCTTGATCAGGCCGGCGACGGCGGACCGGATGGTGGTGTCCTCGATATCGCTGAAATTGCGGACCAATTCGATGGTCGAGCGGTTCTTGCCGCCATGCTCAAGCGGTTTGCTTTCCAGCTTGGTCTCGAGGCCTTCGAAGAAGAAGGCCATGTCGACCTGCAGGCGTTGAGCGATTTCGAACAGCCGGCCAGCGCTGACGCGATTGGCGCCGGTCTCGTACTTCTGTACTTGCTGGTAGGAAATCTTCAGCGAGTTCGCCAGTTCTTCCTGAGTCAAGCCCAGTTCGGTACGGCGGGTGCGGATACGCTCACCCACATATTCATCGACGCGCGTTGCGATCTTACCCATCGGCGGCACCTCTTGGTCATGCTCTACATTCGCCCGTTGCGACCCGATTGGGATCGGATCTGCCCGTTTCGGACCGTTCCCGCACTCGTGACGCGGGATTAACCATTCCTTGGAACCGTCCAACTCGGGAGGCGGATACCTCTAATAGGCGAATTCGGCGGGGACGAAAATCGTTCAGAAGTATAGGTCGGACCCGCAATTCGAAGATTATCTACCGCTTGCGGCCGAGTCGCAATATTCTGTACCGGATCGGCCGGATTTCCGGTGATTTTGGGTAATAAATAGGCAAGTCCCTCGGCCAGCTTGATTTTGGCCGGGCCCCATGCGACAGAATTCGACCATGCGGACGCGTTATGGATCGGATTCATCCCGGGCTTTTTCCTGGGCTCGGCGGAGCGCCCTGGGGCTGCTCCTTGGGGTAGTGCTGGCCGCCTGCAGCAGTAATAAAGAGCCGGCCTATGTCGAGCGCCCGGTCGAGGAGCTTTATAACCGTGCGATGGATGCCATCGCCGCCGGCAATTGGGACGCCGCGGCGGCCGGCTTCGACGAGGTCGAGCGGCAGCATCCCTATTCGGTATGGGCCACCAAGGCCGAGCTGATGGCAGCCTATGCCTATTACCAGAAAAACAAATACACCGAAGCGATCTCCGCCGCCCAACGCTTCATCCAGCTCCATCCCGGCAATAAGGATACGGCCTACGCCTATTATCTGGTAGCGGTCTGCTATTACGAGCAGATCACTGATGTCGGTCGCGATCAGAAGATCACCCAGCAGGCGCTGAACGCGCTGGAAGAGGTGGTCCGCCGTTATCCCGCCAGCGAATATGCGCGCGATGCGCGGCTGAAGATCGATCTCACCAACGATCATCTCGCCGGCAAGGAGATGGCGATCGGCCGCTACTATTTGCGCCAGGGCCAATACATTGCCGCCATCAACCGCTTCAAGACGGTGATCGAGAAGTACCAGACCACGACGCATGTGCCCGAGGCGCTGCATAGGCTGGCCGAGGCGTACATGTCGCTCGGCGTCGTCGACGAGGCGCAGAACGTCGCCGCAGTGCTCGGATACAACTATCCGGGCAGCGAGTGGTATGTCGACACATACACGTTGGTGACCGGCGAAAAGGTGCCGACGGCCAGGGCCGATAGCGGTTCTACCTCCTGGTTCGACCGGGCCTGGAATTCCATTTTCTGAGCGCATGCCGCGCCGCGCCCGGCCATGCAGAAGAGCTTGCGATGCTGACCGGCCTGAGCGTTCGTGATATCGTCCTGATCGAGCGGCTCGACCTGGAATGCGGGCCCGGACTTGGCGTCCTGACCGGCGAAACCGGCGCCGGCAAATCGATCCTGCTCGATGCTCTCGGACTGGCGCTCGGCCGCCGTGCCGATGCCGGGCTGGTGCGCCTCGGTGCCAGCCAGGGCGTCGTCACCGCCACTTTCGATCTGCCGCCGAAGCATCCGGCCCGCGCCATCCTCTCCGAGCAGGGTTTTGAAGACACCGATGAGCTGGTGCTGCGGCGTATTCTCGGCCAGGACGGCAAAAGCCGGGCTTTCGTCAACGATCAGGCCGTCAGCGTGTCCCTGCTGCGGCGCCTGGGCGATACTCTGGTCGAAATCCATGGCCAGAATGACGAGCAGGGCCTGACCGATGCGACGATCCATCGCGCCTTGCTCGACGATTATGCCGGCCTGGAAAAGGACGTAGCCGGTCTGCGCGATGCCTATCAGGCGATGCGGGATGCCGAAAAAGCCCTGGCCGAGGCGGAAGAGACGGCAGCGCAGGCCCGGCGCGAGGAGGATTTCCTGCGCCACGTCGTCGCGGAACTGGAAGAATTGAAGCCGCAGCCGGGCGAGGAACAGGAACTGGCACGCCAGCGCAGCCTGCTGCAGGCCGGCGAGAAGCTGCTAACGGCGATGCAGGAAGCGCAAAGCGCGCTGGAGCAGGGCGGCGGTGTCGATGCTCGGCTGCGCGCCTGCCTGCGCGCACTGGAGCGCGTCGCCGACAAAGCAGAGGGCAAGCTCGACGCACTGATCGCGCAGGCCGATCAGGTTTTGTTGCAGGCCGGGGAATTGTCTGCCGCGCTCGATGCCACGGCGCGCGATCTGGATCTCGATCCGCAGCGGCTGGAGAAGGTCGAAGAGCGGCTATTTGCGCTTCGCGCTGCGGCTCGCAAGCACAACGTATCCGTCGACGATCTGGCGCCCTTGGCCGAACGCTATGCGGCAAAGCTGGCGCTGATCGACGATCAGACGGCAGGCCTGGGCAGATTGCAAAAGGCCGCGGCCGCGGCGAAAGCGGCTTATCAGGCGAAGGCGGAAGCGATCTCGGCGGCGCGACGCAAGGCGGCAGCCAAGCTCGACAAGGCGGTGGCGGCCGAGCTGGCGCCGCTCAAGCTCGGCGCGGCGAAATTCGCCACCTCCGTCGAGGCTCTGCCGCCGGAACAATGGTCGGCCGAAGGGGCCGACCGCGTGCAGTTCCTTGCCAGCACCAATCAGGGCACGGCGCCGGGAAGCCTGGCCAAGATCGCTTCGGGCGGCGAACTCAGCCGTTTCATGCTGGCCCTGCGCGTGGTGCTGGCCGGCCGTGGCTCGGCCTGCACATTGATCTTCGACGAGGTCGATCGCGGCGTCGGCGGCGCCACGGCGGCGGCAGTCGGCGAGCGCCTGGCGCGCCTGGCGGGCCGCGTGCAGGTGCTGGTCGTCACGCATTCTCCGCAGGTGGCGGCCAAGGGCGGGCAGCACTGGCGGATTGCCAAGCGCGAAGCGGGATCGGCGAAGAACAAGGTCACTTTGACCGAGGTCGCGCCGCTGGCCGCCGACGATCGCCGCGAAGAGATCGCCCGCATGCTGGCCGGCGCCACGATCACCGACGCCGCCCGCGCCGCTGCCGACAGCCTGCTGGCCGGACAGGAGGCATAGATGGCTGCGAAGACACCGAGCCGGCAGCGGGAAAAGCCGGTGGCCGAACTCGGTCCGCGCCAGGCCAAGCTGGAGCATGCGCGTCTCGAGCAGGAGATTGCCGGGCACGACAGACGCTATTACCAGCAGGATGCGCCAACCGTTTCGGATGCCGAATACGATGCATTGAAGCGGCGTCTGCTGGAACTGGAGGCGAAGTTTCCCGATCTTGCCACGCCGGAGGGCGTTTCCGCCCAGGTCGGGGCTGCGCCGGTGCCCGGCTTTGCGAAGGTGCGGCATGTCAAGCCGATGCTCTCGCTGGACAATGCCTTCGAGGCGGCGGACGTGGCCGAATTCCTCGGGCGCATTCGGCGCTTTCTGAACCTGAAGACCGATGCCGAGCTGACCATGATCGCCGAGCCGAAGATCGACGGCTTGTCGGCTTCGTTGCGCTACGAGAATGGCGAACTGGTGCAGGCGGCAACCCGCGGCGACGGTCAGGAAGGCGAGGATGTCACCGCCAATATCAGGACGCTGCGCCATGACGTGCCGCATAAGCTGCACGGCCAGGGCTGGCCCAAGGTGCTGGAGGTGCGTGGCGAGGTCTACATGACGCGCGCCGACTTCCTGGCCTTGAACGAGGCGCAGGAGAAGGCCGGCGCAAAGATCTTCGCCAATCCGCGCAACGCCGCAGCCGGCAGCCTGCGCCAGCTCGATCCCTCGGTGACGGCGAAGCGGCCCTTGCGCTTTTTCGGGTATGCCTGGGGCGATGTGTCCGAGCCGCTTGGCCATAGCCTGCAGGAAGCGCGCAAGAAGCTGGCCGAATGGGGCTTCACCTTGAACAAGCCGGTCAGGGTCTGCCACAGCCTGGACGACCTGCTGGCCTATTACCGCGATGCCGCAGCGGAGCGGGCCACGCTGCCATTCGACATCGACGGCGTGGTCTACAAGGTCGACCGCCTCGACTGGCAGGATCGGCTCGGCTTCATCAGCCGTTCGCCGCGCTGGGCGATCGCGCATAAATTCCCGGCCGAGCAGGCGCAGACGATCCTGGAGAATATCGATGTCCAGGTCGGCCGGACCGGGGCGCTCACGCCGGTGGCTAAACTCAGGCCGGTCAATGTCGGCGGCGTGGTCGTTGCCAATGCCACGCTGCATAACGAGGACGAGATCAAGCGCAAGGATGTGCGCGTCGGCGATACCGTGATCATCCAGCGCGCCGGCGACGTCATTCCGCAGGTGGTCGGTGTCGTGCTGGAGCGGCGCCCGGCCGATGCGCAACCGTTCAAGTTTCCCACCACCTGTCCGGTTTGCGGGGCGCCGGCGGAACGCGAAGTGGACCCGAAATCGGGCGCCGCGGATGTGGTGCGGCGCTGCACCGGCAGCGTGACCTGCCCGGCGCAGGTCGTCGAGGGCCTGCGCCACTTCGTCGCGCGCTCGGCCTTCGATATCGACGGCCTAGGCGAGAAGCAGATCGCCGCCTTCTATGAATGGGGCTGGCTGAAGGAACCTGCCGACGTTTTCCGCCTGCACAGGCATGCCGATACGCTGCGCAAGAAAGACGGCTACGGCGAGACGTCGGTCAATAATCTCATGCGCGCCATCGAACAGCGCCGCAGGATCGGGTTCGACCGCTTTCTGCATGCCCTCGGCATCCGCCATGTCGGGCAGGAACGTGCCCGCCTTGTCGCAATGCATTACTCCACCCCGCAAGCCTGGCTGGAGGCGATGGATGCCGCCAAGGGCCGGCAAGGCGATGCCTGGCAGGATCTCAACAGCATCGACAAAATGGGCGACGTGGTGGCCGGCGCGATTGTCGATTTCGCCACTGGACGGCATAGCCGGGCGGTGATCGAGCATCTCCTGAGTGAGCTGACCGAGGTGGTGCCGCCGGCGCGGCCGGCGGCGGACTCGCCAGTCGCGGGCAAGACGGTCGTCTTCACCGGCACGCTGGAACGGATGACGCGCGATGAGGCCAAGGCGCGTGCGTTGTCGTTGGGGGCCAAGGTGGCCGGATCAGTGTCGAAAAAGACCGATTACGTGATTGCGGGCCCGGGAGCCGGCTCGAAACTGGCGGAAGCGCAGAAACACGGCGTCACCGTGCTCAGCGAAGACGACTGGCTCAAGCTGATCGGCGGCTGAGTCGTGCAGACCCGAATCTGTATCCCCGAGGTCGGGGCGGTTGCCGGCGCCAGCGCGATTGCACTCGATTTCGAAACCGCCAGCGCAAATCCCGGCAGCATCTGCGCCATCGGCCTCGCCTGGATCAGGGGCCAGGAAGTGACGCATGTCGCGCATCGGCTGGTAAAGCCGCATGACATGTACTTCAATCCCTGGAATGTCGCCATCCACGGCCTCGGTCCGCGCGACGTGGAAGACGAGCCGGAATTCCCGGCAATCTGGGACGAGCTGCTGCCGCATCTCGAAGCCGTGCCGCTGCTGCTCGCACATAACGCGCCGTTCGACATCGGCGTGCTGCGCCGCGCGCTCGCGCATTACCGCTTGCCGGTGCCGTCCTTATCCTTTCTCTGCACCGTGAAGATCGCCCGCGCCGCCTGGCCGGACCTGACGGACCACAAGCTTTCCACCGTTGCGGCGCATATCGGCATCGCCCTGCGGCACCATGAAGCCGACAGCGACGCCGCGGCCTGCGCCGGCATCGCCATTCGCGCCACGCAGGAAGCGGGCGTGTTGAGTCTTGCCGATGCGCTGCCGCGCTGGAGCATCCAGGCCGGCCGGCTGGAGCGGGATCATTACGAGCCTTGTGCGACACTATCCGATCGCGCCGCACAGCGGCGGCGTCAGCGCATCCCGGCTTGGCTGCGGCGGATTTAACCTGTTACGACCCCTTCTTCATCTCGGCTTCGTAGCGGGCCTTGGTCTCGGCATTGGGCGGATAGAGGCCGGGCAGGGCAGCGCCCTTTTCGACCTCGCCCATGATCCAGGTTTCAAGCCTTTCCTGCTCGACGGCGGCCGCCGTGACATCGGCGACGAGCGCCTTCGGAATCAGCACGGCGCCGTCCCTGTCCAGCACGATGACGTCGTCGGGATAGACCGCAACGCCGCCGCAGCCGATCGGCTCCTGCCAGCCGACGAAAGTGAGGCCGGCGACGCTGGGCGGCGCGGCCACCCCGTCGCACCAGACCGGCAGGCCCGTCTCGATCACGCCGGTGCCGTCGCGCACCACGCCATCCGTCACCAGCGCCGCGACATTGCGCTTCTTCATGCGGGCGCAGAGGATGTCGCCGAAGATTCCGGCGTCGGTAATGCCCATCGCGTCGACCACGGCGATGCAGCCGGCCGGCATGTCCTCGATGGCGCCGCGGGTGGAGCGCGGCGAGGACCAGCTTTCCGGCGTCGCCAGGTCTTCCCGCGCGGGTACGAAGCGCAGGGTGAAGGCCGGGCCGACGATACGCTTGTCCTGCAGGACCAGCGGTTTCGGGCCTTTCATCCAGGTTTTGCGCAGGCCCTTCTTCAGCAGAACCGTCGTCAGCGTCGCGGTGGACACCAGCTCAAGCGCCGACTTGATGCGTTCGTCGATCATGTTGTCCTCTGATCCGGCCCGTATGGATTATGCACCGAGCGGTGCGGTTGCCTGTTTCAACCAGTTTCTCGTCTCGTCGTCTACCAGCGGCGCGATGTCCAGCCATACCAGAGCATGGTAGGCGTCGATCCAGGCGACCTCCTGCGGCGTAAGCAAGGTGAGATCGATCAAGCGGCGATCGATCGGCGCGCGTGTCAGCGTCTCGAAACCAAGCCAGCGCTTGCCGCTCTCCGCTTTGTCGGTTTCGACGCGGACGGCGACGAGATTTTCGATCCGGATGCCGTATGCGCCGGTTTTGTAATAGCCCGGCTCGTTCGAGATGATCATGCCGGGCCTCAGCGGGACTGCGCTGCCCAGCTTGCCGATCCGCTGCGGGCCCTCATGCACGCCGAGATAGCTGCCGACGCCATGCCCGGTGCCGTGATCGTAATCGAGCCCGATCTCCCAGAGGTGATGGCGCGCCAGGGTATCGAGCTGCTGGCCGGTGGTGCCGTCGGGGAAGCGCACCGTGGCCAAAGCGATATGGCCCTTCAGCACGCGGGTGAAACGGTCGCGCATTTCCTCACTGGGTTCGCCGATCGCCACCGTACGGGTGATGTCGGTCGTGCCGTCCGGATACTGGCCGCCCGAATCGACCAGATAGAGGTTGCCGGGCTCGAGCTTGCGGTTGGTGGCCGGCGAGACCCGGTAATGCACCACGGCGCCATTGGGGCCGGCGCCCGAGATGGTGGGGAAGGAGAGGTCGCGCAGCTCGTTGGCAAGCTGGCGGAAGCTCTGCAGCTTCGCCGCCGCCGTCAGTTCGTCAATGCCGCCCTGGGCCGCCTCTTTGTCCAGCCAGGCGAGGAAGCGCACCATGGCGGCGCCATCGCGGCGGTGGGCGGCGCGGCTGCCGTCCAGTTCGGCGGCGGTCTTGCAGGCTTTGGGCAAAAGGCACGGATCTTCGGCGCGCACCAGCTTGGCACCGGCCCGTTCCAGCCGCTGCAGCACATAAACGCCGGTCGTGGCCGGATCGACCTGTACCATCTTCGCCGCCGCGCCCAGGGCATCGAGCGCCGCCGGGAACTCCTTGGGCTCATGCAGCCGCACATCGCCCAGATGCGCGCGCACCGTCGCGTCGAGCTTGCGGCCGTCGATATAGAGATCGACCCCGCCATCCGCGCTCAGCACCGCCATGGCGAGCGGCAGCGGGGTATGCGGCACATCGGAGCCGCGGATATTGAGCAGCCAGGCGATCGACTCGGGCAGGGTCAGGATGACCGCATCGATGCTGCGCGCCCGCAAGGCTGCGGCGATGTCGCCGCGCTTGGCCGCCGAACTGCGCCCGGCGAGGGCCTTGTCCTGGATATGCACCGGCCCGAGCGGGGGCGGCGGCTGATCGGCCCAGACGGCGTCGATCGGATTGTCCTCGCTCGCCACCAGCTCGGCGCCGACCACCTTGCAGGCGGCGGCAAAGCCCTTGACGCCGTCTTCGGTATGCAGCCAGGGATCGTAAGCCAGCCGGTCTCCCGCCTTCAGCGCCGTTTTCAGCCAGTCGGTCGGCGGCTCCTCCGTGATGTGATGCCGCTCGAACAGGGCGCCGTCGACCTGCTGCGCCAGTTGCAGGGTATAGCGGCCGTCGCTCCAGATCGCCGCCCGCTCGCGGGTCACGATCGCAAGGCCGGCCGAACCGGTGAAGCCGGTCAGCCAGGCCAGGCGCTGGGCGCGCAGCGGCACATATTCGCACTGATACTCGTCGGTCAGCGGCACGATCAGGCCGGCCAAGCCGCGCTTGGCCAGCTCCTGGCGCAGCGCCGCGAGCCGGCCGGCAACGGCCGCGCGATCTTCCAGGGTCGCGGTAAAATGTTCGGCCAGATCGGCGATGATCTTTTCGATCTTGCTGCGCGGCACCGGCAAAGTGGCGGGCAGGAGGCTCAGGCCCGGAAAGCGGCCCAGAATGCTGGGGGCGGCGGCGACACCAAGCAAGTGATCCCCGAGACCGGGAGGCAGGGCGGCGAGGTCGGGCTGGTGCAGGGTCATCCGATAACCTGTTGCTGGATCATCATAATATGTGAGGTAGGCGCTCTGTCATCCATGGCCAGATATGCATTTAATGCAATGCTGCATAAGCAAAGAAATCATAGATAAGTTATTGTTTTTTCAAGGGTGCAGTGCAATATTCCTCCCGTGGCTGAGATGCATAGAGAAGCCCGGCCAAGAGATATGGAGACTACCATGACGACCCTGCGCAACAAGATCGCTTTTGCCTTCCCGGCCAACCAGACGCCGATGAGCGTCGCTGAGATCGAGGCTCAGGCGCGTCGCCTCCGCGCCGAAGCCTTCGCCGCCGTGATCTTTGCCGGCTGGACCCTTCTGAAGGGCGTCGGCGCCCGCATCAAGGCTTATCTGGAGCAGCAGCGCGCGCTGGATGAACTGAACGCTCTCGACGACCAGATGCTGCGGGATATCGGCCTGAGCCGCTCGCAGATCCCGGCCGCCGTGGCCGGCCTGATCGAGCGTCCGGTGCTCACCCCGGTGAACGAGAACGCCGCCAATACCAAGGTCGTCCGGCTGGTGCCGCGCGAAGCGGCGTAAGCCTAAAGCCTTCCTCCCCATCGGCGCCGGACTGTTCCGCCCCGTCCTCTCCCCCTCCCCCTGAAGGGGCGGGCAGCCCGGCGACCGAGACGGTAAGAAAACGCGGCCCCCAGGGCCGCGTTTTTTATTATCTCCATTGCGGGCGTCAGCCATTCACTATGCGCATGGCCGGGCCGGAGAAGGCCGGATTCATGGCCGCCAATGGGCTCGGAGCGGGCCTCCGGCAGAAAAATGGGCAAGCGGGTTATTTTTTCTACATATCTGATTTTGTTGTGGATTTTCTGAAAATCAGGCTTGCCAATCTATTTGTGCAGCGCAATATGTATGACAGTCATGCTGACGTAATTCAAAGAGGCTGGCATGACGGAGGAACACCCGGGGCGGCTGATCCAACTAGACCGGAATCCCGTTAGATCGAAGCATAGCCAGCGTTCCTGAGATAGTTTGCGCATTCCTGTGGCGGGAAGCGGTCCAGCAGGCTTCCGATACGTTGCCATGTTGCCTCGACACTGCGTTCAGCTGCCTTTCGGAGCAGGCTTTTGAGCTTGGAGAAGACCTGCTCGATGGGGTTGAGGTCGGGGCTGTAGGGCGGCAGGAAGAAGAGCTTTGCGCCGGCTGCCCGGATGGCTTTGCGGACCGCGGCACTCTTGTGGCTGCCGAGATTGTCGAGGACCACGATGTCGCCTGGCTTGAGCGTCGGCACCAGGCATTGCTCGACATAGGCCCGGAAGCGCTCGCCGTTGATCGGCCCGTCGAAGACATAGGGGGCGTCGATGCGGTCTGAGCGCAGGGCGGCCAGGAAGGTCATGGTCCGCCAGTGGCCATGCGGCACCCGGCCGATCAGGCGCTGGCCCTTGGCGCAGCGGCCATGGCTGCGGGTCATGTTGGTCTTGGCCCAGGTCTCGTCGATGAAGACCAGGCGGGCCGGATCGATCTTGTTCTGATGCCGCTTCCAGCGCTCCCGGCGCCGGGCGACGTCAGGCCGCTCTTGCTCGCTGGCGCGCAGGCTTTTTTTTGAAGCGGATACCCTCAGCCTTGAGAAACCGCCAAACTGACCCGTAGCTGCCCCGCTTGCCCGCCGCACGCAACTCGTCCACCAAATCCTGCAGCGTGATGTCAGATTTCTCGGCAATCCGTCCCAGCACCCAATCCCGCTCTGCCAGCAGCAGCAGCGGTCGCGTGTTGCCCATCCGCTTGGCCGCCGGACTGCCGGTGGCGCGGTAGCGCTGCGACCACTTCACCACACTCGCCACGCTTACCCCGAAGGTTGCCGCCACCTTGCGGCAGGTCTCCCCAGCGGCAACCCGGGCCACTAC